>NZ_AUFE01000008.1 GCF_000426345.1 Cupriavidus phytohabitans
CTACTTCCGGTTGGCGCAAACGCCCAAGATCTGGCGAGAGCTGGACAAGTGGATGCGTCACCGGCTGCGAGCCATCCAGCTCAAGCACTGGCGCCGTGGTCGGGTCATTTACCGAGAGTTGCGTGCCCTGGGTGCTACAGCTGACGCCGCCAGGCAAGTAGCGGCGAGTGGCCGGTGCTGGTGGCGCAACAGCGGGGACTCGCTGAACCGAGTCCTGACCATCGCCTACTTCGATCAGTTGGGCATGCCCCGCCTCACTTAACCTCAACCTCTCGAACCGCCCGGTGCGGACCCGCATGCCGGGTGGTGTGGCAGGGGCGCAGCCAGTGCGGCTGCCCCCTATGCCGATTCGTCAGTGCCATGACTGCTAGGTGTTTACCCGAGTCTGCCGCCAGCGTCCCAGCCATTTTGCGGCCGATGCCACTTTAGTGCATTGCACCAAAATCCAGCATGCATATGCACCATCTCTGACAAACAATATTTTGCTTGATTGTATGGCGGTTTATGTCCTAATGTACTGAGCAAAGGCGAGGCACATGCATGCCCCGTCCGGAGACGACCCAACGCGCAGCCAGAGACCAGTGCGCAGCGGGCAGGCCAGGGACCATTGGAGGACCACCATGCAAGCAGTCAGCATCGACGCCGCGGGAAAAGGCGCGTCGGCACAGAAACAGTCAGTCGCGCGCGTCGCCGGGGCCAGCCTGGCCGGCACCACGCTGGAGTTCTACGACCACTTCATCTACGGATCAGCCGCCGCGCTGGTCTTTCCCAAGCTGTTCTTCCCGCAGAGTGACCCGCTGACCGCGACGCTGCTGTCGTTCGCCAGCTACGGTGTGGCGTTCGTGGCGCGGCCGCTGGGCGCGGCGATCTTCGGCCACTTTGGCGACAAGATGGGCCGCAAGTCGATCCTGATCATCACGCTGCTGATGATGGGCCTGGCCACCTTCGGCATCGGCCTGCTGCCGACCTATGCCGCGGCCGGCGCGCTGGCGCCGCTGCTGCTGGTGCTGCTGCGCGTGGTGCAGGGCCTGGCGCTGGGCGGCGAGTGGGGCGGGGCCGCGATCATGGTCAACGAGCTCGATCCCGAAGGTAAGCGGCGCGGCATGCTCGGCAGCCTGGTCCAGTTGGCGGCGCCGATCGGCCTGCTGCTGGCCAACGGCGTGTTCGCGCTGGTGACATGGCAGGTATCGGAAGAGGCGTTCCTGAGCTGGGGCTGGCGCGTGCCGTTCCTGCTGTCGGCGCTGCTGGTCGGCGTCGGGCTCTATATCCGCTCCAACGTGCGCGAATCCGGCATGTTCGAGAAGCTGGAGGAATCGCATGCCGAAGCGCGCGCGCCCATCATGGAAGTGCTGCGCAACTACAAGAAGCAGCTGCTGATCGCCTTCGGCGCGCGGCTGGGCGGCGACATCGCCTTCTACGTGTTCACGCTGTTCCTGCTGTACTTCGTGCCGACCAAGCTGGGCCTGCCCAAGAGCATCGCGCTCAATGCGGTGCTGCTGGGCGCGGTGGCGCAGATCCTGTTCATCCCGATCGCCGGCCTGCTGGCGGATCGCATCGGGCGCCGCCCGGTGCTGATGATCGGCGGCATCGGCGGCGCGGTGTGGGCCTTTGTCTTCTTCGCCATGGTCAAGACCGGCAGCCCGGCGCTGATCATGCTGGCCTCGTTCGTCGGCATGGTGCTGGTGTCGTTCATGTTCTCGCCGCTGGCTTCGTTCCTGCCCGAGCTGTTTGCCACCCGGGTGCGTGTCACCGGTGCCTCGCTCGGCTTCCAGTTCGCCGGCGTGTTCGGCGGCGCACTGGCCCCGCTGATCGCGGTGGGCCTGCTCGACCGCTTCGGCAGCACCGCGCCGGTGGCGATCTACCTGGCGGTGGTGTGCGCGCTGATCGCTGTTGCGGCGGCAGCCGCTCGTGAAACCGCGCGTATGCACCTGTCCGACGCAGACCGCTGAAGACCTCCTCGGGCGCGCCCGGCGCGCCCTTCATTTCCTTTCGTGACGAACATCGTGAAACAGTTTGACCTGATCATCCGCAACGGCACCGTGGTGACCGCCAGCGACACCGTGCAATGCGACATCGCCGTCAAGGACGGCCGCATCGTGCAGCTCGGCCTTGACCTGGGCGATGCCGCGCAGGTCATCGATGCCAGCGGCAAGCTGGTGCTGCCGGGCGGCGTCGATGCGCATTGCCACCTGGACCAGCCCATGCCGGACGGCCTGAGGATGGCCGACGACTTCCGCACCGGCTCGGTCTCGGCCGCGTGCGGCGGCACCACCACCGTGATCCCGTTTGCCGCGCAGGAGAAGGGCCATTCGCTGCGTGCGGCGGTGGACGACTACCATCGACGCGCCGGCGGCAAGTCGGTGGTCGACTACGCCTTCCACCTGATCGTTGCCGACCCGACCCATGCCGTGCTGCAGGACGAGCTGCCGGGGCTGATCCGCGAGGGCTATTCGTCGTTCAAGATCTACATGACCTACGACGACCTCAAGCTCGACGACCGCGAGATCCTCGAGGTGCTGTCGGTGGCGCGCCAGGAAGGCGCGCTGGTGATGGTGCATGCCGAGAATTCCGACTGCATCGCGTGGCTGACCGACAAGCTCGAGGCTGCCGGCAACACCGCGCCGCGCTTCCATGCGCTGGCCCGGCCGATGGCTATCGAGCGCGAGGCCACGCACCGCGCCATCACTTTCTCCGAGCTGGTCGACGTGCCGATCCTGATCGTGCACGTCTCCGGCAAGGAAGCGGTGGAGCAGATCCGCTGGGCACGCAACCGCGGCATGAAGATCTTTGCCGAGACCTGCCCGCAGTACCTGTTCCTGACCGCTGAAGACCTGGACCAGCCTGGCTACCACGGCGCCAAGTGCGTCTGCAGCCCGCCGCCGCGCGACCGCAGCAACCAGGAGGTGATCTGGGACGGGCTGGCCGACGGCCTGTTCACGATCTTCTCGTCCGACCACGCGCCGTTCCGCTACGACGATCCCGAGGGCAAGAAGCCCGGTGGCAAGGAAGTGCCGTTCCAGTACATCCCCAACGGCATCCCGGGCCTGGAGACGCGCCTGCCGCTGCTGTTCTCGGCCGGCGTCAACGGCGGGCGCATCTCGGTGAACCAGTTCGTGGCGCTGACCTCGACCAACCCAGCCAAGCTGTACGGCCTGCACCCGCGCAAGGGCACCATTGCCATCGGCGCCGACGCCGACCTGGTGCTGTGGGATCCGAAGCGCGAAGTGCAGATCCGCAATACCGACCTGCACCATGCGGTCGACTACACGCCGTATGAAGGACAGCGCGTGACCGGCTGGCCGGTGACCACGCTGGTGCGCGGCAAGGTCGTCGCGCATGAGGGCGAAGTGCGCGCCGAGGCAGGCCATGGCGAGTTCCTGCCGTGCGCGCTGCCGGAGATGGCGCGGCCGCGCTACCGCACCTCGGGTGGCAGCCTGTGAGGGCGCAGGTTTTTTCGATGAATTGACCGACACTGCCGATATGGAACTGACGGAACTGACCAAGAGCCTGGACGCCGCCACCATCGCCGGCCGCGTGGCCGCCGGCCGCCTCGATCCCGCCGAGGTGGTGGCCGCGTTCCAGGCCCGCATCGCGGCGCGCAACGACCAGCTCAACGCCGTCTTCGAACAACGCCAGGAGCTGGTCGACGCCGACCTGGCGCAGCTGCGCGCACGACTGGCGCAGGGCGAGCGCCCGCTGCTGGCGGGCGTGCCGGTGATCGTCAAGGACGTGATCTGGAGCCAGGGCCGCCGCGTCACGCAGGGCTCGCAGCTGTACCGCGACTTCATCGCCCCGGCCGATGCAATTGCCGTCGAGCGCCTGCGCCGCGCCGGCGCGATCGTCCTCGGCATGGGCAATACCTCGGAGTTCGCCTGCAAGGGCCTGACCACCAACAAGGTCTACGGCCTGACGCGCCATCCGCTCGACGCCACGCTGACCGCCGGCGGGTCGTCCGGTGGCTGCGCAGTGGCGGTGGCTGCTGGCATGGCGCCGCTGGCGCTGGGCACCGACGGCGGCGGCTCCAGCCGGCGCCCGCCTGCGCATGCCGGCGTGGTCGGTTTCAAGCCGTCGTACGGCGCGATTCCCGATTCGATCGGCTTTGCCCATGCCTTCAACGGCATCCAGGTGATCGCGCCGATCACGCGCACCGTGAGCGATGCGGCGCTGATGTTCGAGGCGCTGGCTGGCGCCGATGCGCGCGATCCCGATACGCTGGGCTTCAGCCTGGCGGCCGAGCGCCCGCTGCATACGCTCAGGATTGCGCTGAGCCCGCGGCTGGGACTCGACACGCCGGTCGACGACGACGTCGCCGAAGCCTGCGCGCAGGCCGTGGCGCGGCTGCAGGCTGCAGGCCTGAGCATCGAGCTGGCCGACCCGGCCTGGCCTCGGGGCGCCGACGAGGCAGCGCTGATGCCGCTGCAGCATGTGGGGCTGGCCAATCTCTACGGCGAAGCGTGGCGCCGCGACCCCGACGTATTCGATCCGGATATCGCGCGCCAGATCGAGCGCGGGCTGGCGTGGACCGGCGCCGACGTGGCGCGCGCGCGCGAAGCCAGCCACCAGATCGCGCTGGCCATGGCGGAGTTCTTCACCCGCTACGACTTGCTGCTGTGCCCGACCACGCCATGCGTGGCGTGGCGCAATGACCGGCTCGGGCCCGAACGGATCGGCGGCGTTGCCGTCGAGCCGCGCGCCCATGCGGTCTTCACCCCTTTCTTCAACCATGCGCTGGCACCGGCGATCTCGGTGCCCTGCGGCAGCGGCCGCGACGGCCTGCCGGTGGGCCTGCAGATTGCCGGCCCGCGCGGCGCCGACCGCACCGTGCTGGCCGCGGCCCGGCTCGCCGAACGCGTGCTCGCGGCGCGGCCCGCCACCGCCAACGGCTGACTACGGCCAACTACGGATAACAACGATATGCGAATCCTTGTCCTCAATCCCAATACCAGCGAAGGCATCACCGCGCGGCTGATGGCCGCGGCCACGCCGGTGGCATCGCCCGGCACCGAGCTGGTGCCGCTGACCGCCAGCCGTGGCGTGCCCTATATCGCCACGCGCGCCGAGGCGCAGATCGGCGGCGCCATTGCGCTGGAGATGCTGGCGGAACGCCACACGGAATTCGATGCCGCGATCATCGCCGCCTTTGGCGATCCGGGCCTGATGGGCGCGCGCGAGCTGTTCGACCTGCCGGTGGTGGGCATGGCCGAGGCGGCCATGCTGTCGGCCTGCATGCTGGGCCGGCGCTTCTCGATCGTTACCTTCGCGCGCGCGCTCGGGCCGTGGTACGAGGAATGCGTGGACATGCATGGCCTGCGCGGCCGGCTGGCCGGCATCCGCATGCTCGACGGCAGCTTTGCCTCGGTCTCGGACGTGCAGGAAGAAAAGGAAGCGGTGCTGGTGGAGCTGGCCAACCGTGCCGTGGTGGAAGACGAGGCCGACGTGGTGATCCTGGCCGGCGCGCCGCTGGCAGGCCTTGCCGCGCGCGTGCGCGACCGCATCCCGGTGCCGGTGGTCGACCAGATGGCCGCCGCGGTCAAGCAGGCCGAGGCGCTGGTCGCGCTGCAGCCGCGCAAGGCCACCGCGGGCACGTTCCGGCGTCCGGATGCCAAGCCGACCATCGGCCTGGCGCAGGCGCTGGCGGCACGCATCGAGCACCGCTGAGCACTAGCACCACCTCATCACCGCCCCATCACCACCGCGTCATTCCCGCGCCAGCGGGAATGACGCCGCCCCTACACCGCGGCGAACACCGCTTCCAGGTCCACTTTCTCTTCTGCCGGCAATTCCAGCCGCAGCGTGCTCTCGACATGCTCGAGGTGCTCGTCCATCAGCCGCGCCACGCGCTCGCCATCGCCGGCTTCCAGCGCGTCGACGATATCGTCATGCTCGTGATGCGGGCACGACGGCACGCCCGGCGCGTCATACAGCGCGATGATCAGGCAGGTCAGCGAGCACAGCTCGCGCATGTACTTGCCCAGGTACTGGTTGCCGGTCAGCTCGGCCAGCCTGCAGTGGAATTCGCCTGACAGCCGGATGATGGCGCGCCGGTCGTTGCTGTCGCGCGCTTGGGCTTCCTCGCGCGTGGTCGCTCGCAGCGCCTCCAGCCCGGCCGGGCCGATCGCGCCGGCAAGGTCGCGCACCAGCGCCGGTTCGAGCAGGCGGCGCGAATGCAATACCTGCCGCGCTTCGGCCACGCTCGGGCTCGACACGAAGGTGCCGCGGTTCGGGTGCACCGTCAGCACGCCTTCGTGGGCCAGCTTGCCGAAGGCGAGCCGCACCTTGGTGCGGCTGACGCCGAACACGCCGCCCAGTTTTTCCTCGACCAGCTTGGTGCCGGGTGGCAGCCGGTGTTCCCAGATCGCGGTCAGGATGCGGTCGGCGATTTCCTCCACCGACGCACCGCGTGCGCTGTCCGCATCATATTCGTTGGCATTGCCCGGGGCGGGCGCGGCAGGCTGGTCGGCTTTGGTTCGTGGCATGGCGGGTCGGCGCGGATGGGCCAAAAAAAGACATTCGGCACCACCATTGTATGGCGGTTTGCTCTTAAGTGTATAACACCGGCAGTGGGCCGGTTGCCGCACCGCAGATTGACTTCGATTGGCCCAGCCTGGCCAGCGCGTCGCCGGTAACGCGGCAAATGCGCCAGTCGGGCAGCACATCGGCGCCCATGGCCTTGTAGAAATCGATCGACGGCTGGTTCCAGTCCAGCACCGACCACTCGAAACGGCCGCAACCGCGCGCGACCGCCAGCGCGGCCAGGTGCTGCAGCAAGGCCTTGCCCAGGCCATGGCCACGCCAGGCCGGGTCGACGTAAAGGTCTTCCAGGTACAGGCCGGGTTTGGCGAGGAAGGTGGAAAAGTTGTGGAAGAACAGCGCGAAGCCGACCGCCTTGGGCGCGCCGTTGGGTTCGACTTCAGGTTCGACTTCAACCAGCACCGCTTCGGCGTGCGGCTTGGCGCCGAACAGGGCTTCCTGGATCTTTTGCGGCGTGGCTTCGACGATATGCGTCAGCTTCTCGTACTCGGCCAGCGCCAGGATCAGGTTGAACAGGGTTTCGCTGTCGGCAGCGGTGGCGGGGCGCAGGGTGAACGCGGGTTTGGACATGTCCGTCGATAGCAAAGAACAGGATCCCGCGATTATCGCCCGTGCATCACATTGCCGTCAGCGGCCGAAGTCCGCCAGCCTGCGTACCTCGTCGACATAGCCAGGCGCCAGGCAGTCCACCACCAGCCGCTCCGGCGTGCTGCGCAGCCAGGTCAGCTGGCGCTTGCACAGCTGGCGCGTGGCGGCGATGCCGCGCTCGCGCATGGTGTCGAAATCGCACTCGCCGTCGAGGTATTCCCACACCTGCCGGTAGCCGACGCAGCGGATCGACGGCAGCCCAGGATGCAGGTCCTCGCGCGTGCGCAGGCGGCGGACTTCGTCGATAAAGCCGTTGGCCAGCATGGCGTCGTAGCGCTGCGCGATGCGCGCATGCAGTGCCAGCCGGTCCGAAGGCTCGAGCGCGATCACGCGGTAGCGCTGGTCGGCGGCGCCGGCAAAGGTGCGGCCCTCGGCCTGGCGGGCCAGCAGTGCTGACATCGGCTGGCCCGAAAGCCGGTGGATCTCGAGCGCGCGCTGGATGCGCTGGGCATCGTTGGCGGCCAGGCGCGCCGCGGTGACGGGGTCGACTTGCGCCAGCATCGCATGCAGCGCCGGCCAGCCGCGCTCGGCGGCAAGCTGGTCCAGCTCGGCACGCACGGCGGGGTTGGCCTGTGGCAGGTCGTTCAGCCCCTGCGTCAGCGCCTTGTAGTAAAGCATGGTGCCGCCCACGATCAGCGGCACGTTGCCGCGCGCGCGGATCTCGCCGATCAGCCGCTCGGCATCGGTGACGAACTGCGCGGCGGAATAGCTCTCGACCGGGTCGATGATGTCGATCAGGTGGTGCGGGGCCGCGGCCAGTTCTTCGGGCGTGGGTTTGGCCGTACCGATGTCCATCTCGCGGTACACCAGCGCGGAGTCCAGGCTGATGATCTCCACCGGCGCATCGGCCGCCAGCGCCAGCGCTGCGGCGGTCTTGCCCGAGGCGGTGGGCCCGAGCAGGCAGACCACGGGCGGGTGCACGGCGGAATCGTCAGGTACGTCGGACATCGTCAGCAAAGGCGTGAAGGGGCGGGGGTGCTTACTGGCCGCGTAGGAACAGCCGGTCCAGCTCGGTCACGGTCAGTTGCACCCAGGTCGGGCGGCCGTGGTTGCACTGGTCGGCGCGCTCGGTCTGTTCCATCTGGCGCAGCAGTGCGTTCATTTCCTCGACGGTGAGCTTGCGGTTGGCGCGCACCGCGCTGTGGCAGGCCAGCGTGGCCAGCAGTTCGTTGCGGCGCTCGGCCAGCACGCGCGAGCCGCCGTAGGCGTGCAGGTCGCGCAGCACGTCGCGCGCCAGCGCTTCGGCGTCGGCCTGCTGCAGCAGCACTGGCACCGCGCGCACTGCCAGCGTGGTCGGCGATACCGGCGTGATGTCGAAGCCGAGCAGCGTCAGCGTTTCCTGGTGCTCCTCTGCCGCGCCGATCTCCACCGGGCTGGCTGGGAGCGTGACCGGGATCAGCAGCGGCTGCACGGCCAGGTCCCGCGCATCCAGGCCGGCCTTGATCTGTTCGTAGAGGATGCGCTCGTGGGCGGCGTGCATGTCCACCAGCACCAGTCCGCGCGCATTCTGCGCCAGCACATAGATGCCGTGCAGCTGGGCGATGGCGTAGCCGAGCGGATGGTCGTCGGTGGCGTCTGCCGCGTCGGCGGAGGCCGGCGGCAGGCGATCGAGCAGGCCTGGCGGCTCGTCGGCGCGCGCCGCTTGAGCGTCGGAAAGCCAGGCGGGCGGCTGCGCCGAAGTGCCCGGAAAAGCGCCGTACGGACGCGGCGTCGGCGCGGTCGCGTCGCGCACCATGCCGAGGTAGGCCTGGCGCGGCTGTGCTATCCCGAGCTCGGTCTGCCGCGCCGCGGAGTAGTTGACCCACTGGCTGCCACCACCACCGCTGCCGCCGCCGAACGACGGGCGTGCGCCCGAGGGCGCCGCGGGCGGCAGCCGGATCTCGCCGTCGTCATCGGTATGCAGGCTGTCGCCGTTCTCGCCGGCCTGGCGTGCCAGGCTGCGCTGCACGGCGTGATAGATGAACTGGTGCACCGCGCGCGATTCGCGGAAGCGCACCTCAATCTTGGACGGATGCACGTTGACGTCGACCATTTCCGGCGGCAGGTCCAGGCACAGCACGTACGACGGGAAACGGTCGCCGTGCAGCACGTCCTGGTAGGCGCTGCGCACCGCGTGGTTGAGCAGCTTGTCGCGCACGAAGCGGCCGTTGACGAAGAAGTACTGCTGGTCGGGCCGCCCGCGCGACGCGGTGGGCAGGCCGGCAAAACCGTACACGTGCAGCGTGTCGGCCTGTTCGTCCAGAGGCAGCCGCGCCCGCGCGAAGTCCGCGCCCAGCACCTGCGCGGTGCGGCTGGCGACGTCGCCGGCGTTCCAGTGTTCCAGCGGCTTGCCGTTGTGGTGGACCGAGATGGCCACGTCGGGCCGTGCCAGTGCCGCCCGGCGCACCATCTCCAGGCAATGTCCGAGTTCGGTTTGCTCCGATTTCAGGAACTTTCGGCGCGCCGGCGTGTTGAAGTAGAGATGCTGCACGTCGACCGTGGTGCCGACCCCACCAGACGCCGGCTGCACGGTGCCGGTATCGGCACTGACCTGCGTGGCATGGGCATCGGCCGCGGTGCGGCTGGTCAGCGCAAGCTGGGAAACCGAAGCGATCGAGGCCAGCGCCTCGCCGCGGAAGCCCAGCGTCAGTACCGATTCCAGTTCGTCGAGCGACGCAATCTTGCTGGTGGCGTGGCGCATCAGCGCCACCGGCAGCTCGGCGGCGGGGATGCCGCAGCCGTTGTCCGTGATGACGATGCGCCGCACGCCGCCTTCTTCCAGCCGGATGCCCAGCTGCGTGGCCCCGGCGTCCAGCGCGTTTTCCAGCAGCTCCTTGACCACCGAGGCCGGGCGCTCCACCACTTCGCCGGCGGCGATCTGGCTGATGAGCTGGTCGGGCAGCGGACGGATCGGACGCGGCAGCTGGGTGGTGCGAAGGGGGCTTTGGCTGGCGGAATCGGGCATCCGGCGATTATACGTGGCCGTCCACGCAGAGTCGGCGCCACCGGCCCGCGACAAGTGGCGGAAGAGCGCGCCGGCTCTTGTATGATTCAGGCCAAGGCGGCATGCGCCGCGTGGACTCTGTACAGTCAACCAAACCATATCGGGGAACGACTTGGAATTCGCTTTGCAGCTCATCGACATGCTGGTCCATGTCGACAAATACCTCGGCACCGTCATCGACCAGTATGGACACTGGGTCTATGCCATCCTGTTCCTGATCGTGTTCGCCGAAACCGGGCTAGTGGTCCTGCCGTTCCTGCCGGGCGACTCGCTGCTGTTTATCGCCGGCGCCTTCTGCGCCACCGGTGCCATGAACGAATGGGCGCTGGTGGGTCTGCTGCTGGTGGCGGCCATCACCGGCAATACCGTCAACTACTGGGTGGGCAGCTGGATCGGGCCCAAGGTATTCGACCACAAGTGGCGCTTCCTGGATCAGGATGCGCTGCGCCGCACCCATGATTTCTATGAGCGGCACGGCGGCAAGACCCTGGTGATGGCGCGTTTCGTGCCGATCGTGCGCACCTTCGCGCCGTTCGTTGCCGGCGTGTCGCAGATGACCTTCGCGCGCTTCCAGATGTTCAATGTGTTTGGCGCGCTGGCCTGGGTGGTCGGACTGGTCTTTGCCGGCTACTTCTTCGGCAACCTGCCGTTCATCAAGCAGTACCTGAACCTGATCGTGCTGGCGGGGATCGGCGCGGCGGTGGTGCCGCTGGTGCTCGGCGGGCTGTGGAAGCTGGTGCGCGGCAATCGCCGCCGGCCCTCGCGCGTGGAGCGCTGAAGCGCCTGCCTGACCTGACGCAGCCTCGTCAGTTGAGGCTGCGGCTCATCATGCGCAGTGCCGGCATGCGCTCGCGGATCTGGCCGATATCGGCGGCATCGGGGCGTGCCTGCACATAGGCTTCCAGGTCGGCCAGCGCCGGCCGGAAGCACTCCAGGTTGGCATACGCCAGCCCGCGGTCACGCACTTCCTCGATCGAACCCGGCAGCAGGATCACCAGCCGGTTCTGCACCGCCAGCAGCCGCTGCCAGCGTGACTCCTGCAGGTAGATCGCCTTCAGGTTGCGCAGCATGCGCGCGATGATCTCGCGATGGCTGGCCGCGCGCAGGAACAGGCCCAGCGGCACCTGGCCGGAGTCGGTAATGCCTTCGCGCTCCAGGTACGGGTCCAGCATTTCCTGCAGCTGCTCCTTCGACAGGGTTTCGCCCGTCAGCGGGTCCAGGATCACCTCGCCCGCCGGGATGGTCATGCGCAGCAGGAAATGATTGGGAAACGACACCCCCTTGAGGGG
Organism: Cupriavidus phytohabitans; assembly: GCF_000426345.1. Classification (GTDB taxonomy): domain Bacteria; phylum Pseudomonadota; class Gammaproteobacteria; order Burkholderiales; family Burkholderiaceae; genus Cupriavidus. Next base: position 11,452 of record NZ_AUFE01000008.1, read on the forward strand.
CAGGCCGATCTGCTGGCCCAGCTCCATGAACAGCACCGCCAGCGAGATCGGTATGCCGCGCCGCTGCCGTACCACCACGTTCAGGTATGAATTGTCCGGATCGTAGTAGTCGTTGGCGTTCGGGCCAAAGCCCAGGTCGCGGTAGAAGAAATGATTCAGCAGGCGCAGTCGCTGGATTGCCGGCGTGCCTTCGGCGATCCGCCGCTTCAGGCGCAGCGCCAGCACGTCGAGTGCGGCAAGTTCTGACTGCAGGTCCAGGTCCGGATAAGCATCCTGCGCGATGGACAGTGCGGTCTCGGTCAGCGGGATGCCGTTTTCGTCGGCCACGAGGCTGGCGAAGTAATCCAGGACTTTGGTGGATGTCATATCGGATTCCCGGTGCGGCCAGCGGCGCCGCGCGCAGCGTGGGTCACCACGCCTAGGCGGCGCGCCGCTTGAAGGCGGAATAGCGCAGTCCCATGAGCCACAGTGTACCGAAGTAGACCACCGCTGCAAGTACCAGGCACGACGCGAGCAGCGCGATGCGCAGCAGCGGCGTGGCTCCCAGGCCGATCCAGTCGAAATTGCGCGCGAACCAGAGCAGCATGCCCGACAACAGCAACACCGCGGTGCCCAGCTGCGCCAGGAACAGCCACCAGCCCGGCGCCGGCTTGTACAGCCCGCGTCGGCGCAGGCCGAAGCACAGCAGCAGCGCGTTGATGGTGGCGCCGGCACTGATCGACAGCGCCAGGCCCGCATGGCCGAGCCAGGGCACGAACACGACGTTGCATGCCTGCGTGATCACCAGCACCAGCAGCGCGATCTTGACCGGGGTGCGGATGTCCTGGCGCGCGTAGAAACCCGGCGCCAGGATCTTGATGGCGATCAGCCCCAGCAGGCCGGTGCCGTAGGACACCAGCGCCTGGCGCGTCATCTCGACGGCGTGGGCGTCGAACTTGCCATAGTGGAACAGCACCGCGGTCAGCGGCGCGCCGAACACGAACAGCCCCACCGCGCAGGGTACCGCCAGCAGGAAGGTCAGTCGGAGGCCCCAGTCGAGCAGGCCGGAATACTCGGCATGGTCTTCCTTGGCGCTCGCTTTCGACAGGCTCGGCAGCAGGATCGTGCCGAGCGCCACGCCCAGCAGCGCGGTCGGGAATTCCATCAGCCGGTCGGCATAGGTCAGGTACGAGACGCTGCCCGCGGCAAGATGCGAGGCGATGTTCGTATTGATGATCAGGCTGATTTGCGCGACCGACACCGCCAGCAGCGCCGGCCCCATCTGGCGCAGGATGCGGCGCACGCCGGGATCGGACCAGGCCGCGCGCACATTGAAGCCAAGGCGCGGCATCACGCCCAGGCGGCGCAGCGCCGGCACCTGGATCGCCAGCTGCAGCACGCCGCCGACCAGCACGCCCCACGCCTGCGCGTAGATCGGCTGGTCCATGTGCGGGCCGACGAACAGGGCGGCCACGATCAGGCACAGATTCAGCAGCACCGGCGTGAACGCCGGCACGGCAAACTTGCGCCAGGTGTTCAGGATGCCCGAGGCCAGCGCCACCAGCGAGATCAGTCCGATGTACGGGAACATCACCCGCGTCATGAAGACCGCGGCGGTATAAGTCTCGCTCTGCCCGCGGAAGCCCGTCGCCACCGCCGTCATCACCAGCGGCGCGCCGATCACGCCCAGCAGCGACACGCCCATCAGTACCCAGGTCATCACCGTGGCGACGGCGTCGATCAGCGCCTTGGTCTGCTCCTCGCCACGCTTGCTGTGGTATTCGCCGAGGATCGGCACGAACGCCTGCGAGAACGCGCCCTCGCCGAAGATGCGGCGCAGCAGGTTGGGGATGCGGAAGGCGACGTTGAACGCATCGGTCATCTCCGACGCGCCGAAGGCGCGGGCGATCAGGATCTCGCGCACGAGTCCGGTGATGCGCGACAGCATCGTCAGGCTGCTGATGGTGGCGAGCGCTTTGAGCAGGTTCAAGGTGTGGATCGGCGGGACGGTGGATTGGTGCGGATGCGTGCACGCCGGGCGGCGTGCACCGGGCGTGGCGCCCGGAACGCCTTTCAGGCGCGGGCAACGCGGTAAAGTTGCCGGCTCGCCACGCGTACCGGCGCGATGTGGCGCATATTATACGGATCGCCCGCCGCAAGCCCTTCCACGCGCCGGCAAAGTCCCAGCAGCCTTGCGCCGCGGGTCGGCATCTGTGTATAATCGCCGATTCACAAGGACAGTTGCGTTCCGGATTCGTGTGTCAGTGCATCCCGGGTCGCTCGATATGACTTAATTGTTGTGTCCCCCGCGGCACGCATCTGAATTCAGGATATTTTCGAAATGGCAAATTCCGCACAAGCTCGCAAGCGCGCCCGCCAGGCCGTTGCCCAGAACGCCCACAACTCCAGCCTGCGCTCGCGTCTGCGCACCGCCGTCAAGGCCGTCCGCAAGGCCATCGACGCCGGCGACAAGGCTGCCGCCGCTGAAGTGTTCAAGAACTCGCAAGCTGTGATCGACAGCATCGCCGACAAGAAGATCGTGCACAAGAACAAGGCTGCACGTCACAAGTCGCGCCTGTCGGCCGCTATCAAGGCCATGGCTGCCTGATAGTTGCCAGGCCGCTGCGGCGGCCCGGCAGCGGCGGAGCTTCGGTTCCGCCAAAAAAAAGCTCGTCATCCGACGAGCTTTTTGCTTTTCCGGCGCCGTACTTCTGGCGCCTTGTCGCGATGTCATTCGAGCGAGCAGGCCTCGACCAGCTGCAGGTTGTTGTCGCGCGCGAAATTCAGCACGAAATCCAGCGCCTTGGGTTCGATGTCGCGCAGCCGCGCATCCACCACCACGCATTTGACGTTGCCGGCGAAGATGGGGCGCACGTAGGGGGAATAGGTCAGGCGGGGATCGCCGGTGTCGCCTTCGGGGCGGAACTGCGCCATTACGCCGCACAGTCGTTCGGCCCAGTCGCTCGGTCGGAAGGTCTTGCCTTCCTTGGTAATGCCTTGGATAAAGTATTCGCGAACGTTGGGGTTCATGAGGCTGGACACTGCGGGTGAGGCGACGACTCGACGGTTAAACCCGCGGAAACGGGCGCCCGTTTGACGCGGCTGGTGCGCGTTTGGTTCGCGCTTTTTCCGGCCGGGAAGGCGGGGCGTCGGTGTCTGCGGGGGCACTTTTGATGCCGGCGGCGCGCAGCGGCAAGGTATGCCGGGGCCCCGCGTGAATCAGCGAGTATTATATCTTATATAAGACTTGCGCATAAGGGCGGAATCCTGTCAGGAACCTGTCAACGCGGGTTGCGCGGCGCCTGTCACGGGTTGTCCCGGGCTGGGCAAAGCAGAAATAATCCCTTATGATTCCTGCAGTTAAATTGCGTATGCGACGCGAAAGGCGGCTCCGCGGCGCGCTCAGGTCATGAGCACCTCATGACGGCGCGTCCCCACCGAGCCGCCTTCTTTGTTTTATGAGCCCAACCCCGATCAAGCATTACCTCCAGTTCAGCGACTTCACTCCCGACGAGTACGAGTACCTGCTGGACCGCGCGCGGATCCTGAAGGCCAAGTTCAAGAACTACGAGACCTGGCACCCGCTGCATGACCGCACGCTGGCCATGATCTTCGAGAAGAATTCCACGCGTACGCGCCTGTCGTTCGAAGCTGGCATCCACCAGCTCGGCGGCCATGCCGTGTTCCTGAATACGCGCGACTCGCAGCTGGGCCGCGGCGAGCCGATCGAGGATGCGGCGCAGGTGATCTCGCGCATGGTCGACATCATCATGATCCGAACCTTCGGCCAGGACATCCTCGACCGCTTCGCCGCGCACTCGCGCGTGCCGGTGATCAACGGGCTGACCAACGAATACCACCCGTGCCAGGTGCTGGCCGACATCTTCACCTACATCGAGCAGCGCGGCAGCATCCGCGGCAAGACCGTGGCGTGGATCGGCGATGCCAACAACATGGCCTATACCTGGATCCAGGCGGCCGAACGGCTGGGCTTCACCTTCCATTTCTCGGCGCCGCCGGGATACCAGCTCGATCCGGCCATGGTGCCGCCGTCCGCCGCCAGCCTGGTCAAGGTTTTCGAAGATCCCCTCGCAGCCTGCCAGGGCGCGAGCCTGGTTACCACCGACGTCTGGACCAGCATGGGTTTCGAGGCCGAGAACGAAGCCCGCAAGCGCGCCTTCAAGGACTGGATGGTCACCACCGCGATGATGGATCGCGCCGAGCCCGACGCGCTGTTCATGCACTGCCTGCCGGCGCACCGCGGCGAGGAAGTCGAGGCCGCCGTGATCGACGGCCCCAAGAGCGTGGTCTGGGACGAGGCGGAAAACCGCCTGCACGTGCAGAAGGCCCTGATGGAATACCTGCTCTGCGGCCGCTACTGAGCGCGCGCGGAGTGAACAAGGGAGGGGCCGCGATGGCCCCTCTTTTTACGTCTGATTCAAGACAGTGAAGGAGATGGAAGTGAGCCAGTTCGACAACGTATCGGTCGTCAAGAAAGCCAACCTGTATTTCGACGGCAAGTGCGTGAGCCATACCGTGCTGTTCCCGGATGGCACCCGCAAGACGCTGGGCGTGATTTTCCCGGCTTCGCTGACGTTCAACACCGGCGCGCCGGAAATCATGGAAATCAACGGCGGCAGCTGCCGCGTGCGCCTGGCTGGCGCGGAAGACTGGCAGACCTACGGCGCTGGCCAGCAGTTCAGCGTGCCGGGCAACAGCAGCTTCGACATCGAGGTGCTGGAGACGCTGGACTACGTCTGCCACTTCGGCTGATCGGCGGGCCAGCAGGCGCTACCCGCGCTACAGCACCACCGGCTCGGGCTCGATCCGCACGCCGAAGCGGGCTTCGACGGAATCCGCGATGCGGTTGGCCAGCGCCAGCAGCATCGCCCCGGTGCCGCCGCCATGGTGCACCAGCACCAGCGCCTGCTTGCCATAGACACCCACCGGGCCGTCGTTGACGCCCTTGAAGCCGCAGCGGTCGATCAGCCAGCCCGCGGCCAGCTTGTAGCTGCCATCCGGCTGGGGATAGCTGACCAGGTCGGAATTGGCTTGCAGCAGCGTATCGCGTTGCGCGGCGCTGACCAGCGGGTTCTTGAAGAAGCTGCCGGCGTTACCGATCTGCGCGGGATCGGGCAGCTTGCGCGTGCGGATCGCCACCACCGCGTCGCGGACCGTGGCGGCATCCAGGGCAAATTTGCCGGTCAGCTCGCGCGCCAGTTCGCCGTAGGACAGTACCGGCTGCCATGCCTTGGGCAAGCGCAGCGTCACCGCGGTAATGATGTAGCGGCCGGCGCCGGCCTGCTTGAACAGGCTGTCACGGTAGCCGAAGCCGCATGCGCGCTGGTCCAGCCAGACGAACACGCCGGCATGGCGGTCATAGGCGCGCACGCCTTCGAAGCGGTCGCGCAGTTCAACTCCGTAGGCGCCGATATTCTGGATCGGCGCGGCGCCCGCGGTGCCGGGGATCAGCGCCAGGTTCTCCAGCCCCGGCATGCTGTCGGCGATGGTGCGGTTGACCAGCGCATTCCAGTTCTCGCCGGCGCCGGCAGTGACCAGCCAGGCGTCATCGGCATCCTCGACCTGGTAGCCCTGGATCTCCATCAGCAGCACCAGCGCATCGAGGTCGCGCGTCAGCACCACGTTGCTGCCGCCGCCCAGCACCACCAGCGGCAGTCCATTGGCGCGCGGGTCCGCGAGGGCCTCGACGAGGTCGGCTTCGCTGCGCACATGCACGGCGAAGCGTGCGCGCGCATCGAATCCGAATGTATTGTGGCGGCGCAGGGGATAAAATTCGTGGAAATCTGCCATGCAAGGGGATAGGTGACGCGGCCGCCGCTGGTGGTGAGCGTTGCGGCCCCTGGCTGCGAGGTAGGCTTGAATTATACGGAAGGCGATGCCGATGGCCGCCTTCCGGGCATATGGATCACAAGGAGAATGCAATGCCGTCGTTTGACGTAGTGTGCGAAGCGAACATGGTCGAGGTGAAGAACGCCGTCGAGCAATCCAACAAGGAAATCTCGACCCGCTTCGATTTCAAGGGCTCGGACGCCCGGGTCGAGCAGAAGGAAAACGAACTGACCGCCTTTGCCGACGACGATTTCAAGCTGGACCAGGTGAAGGATGTGCTGATCAACAAGATGGCCAAGCGCAATGTCGACGTGCGCTTCCTGGACTACGGCAAGACCGAAAAGATCAGCGGCGACAAGGTCAAGCAGGTCATCACCATCAAGAAGGGCGTGACCGGCGACCTGGCCAAGAAGATCGTGCGCATGATCAAGGACAGCAAGATCAAGGTGCAGGCCAGCATCCAGGGCGACGCGGTGCGCGTCTCGGGTACCAAGCGCGACGACCTGCAGAACGTGATCGCCATGCTGCGCAAGGACGTCTCGGAAGCGCCGCTGGACTTCAACAACTTCCGCGACTGAGCGGAATCCACCCCGGGCCGGCCCCATGCCGGCCCCGCCTGCCGCCGCGGCGCTCAGCGCGCCTGCGGCAGCCCGCTGATCTTCGCGCCGGCGCGGATGCCCTTCTGCGCGAACCAGCCCTGGTTCATTTCCAGCGCATAGCGGATCGCGGTCTTCGGGCAGTGATTGTTCTCGGTGCGCGGCGCCATGTCCTCGATATTGACGATGGTCCCGTCGTCGGCCAGGAAAGCGATCGAAAGCGGCAGCTCGGTATTGCGCATCCAGAAGCAGTGCCCCGCCTTCTGCTCGAACACGAACAGCATGCCACCGTTGGCCGGCATGCTCTTGCGGTACATCAGCCCCTGTTCGCGCGCCGCCGGCGTGGCGGCGACCTCGGCCCGGATCGCGTACATGCCTGCGGTCAGAGGCACCACCGGCAGCGCGGCTTGCGCCTGGGCCTGGCCGGCAACCAGCATGGCCAGCACAGTGGCGGTACGGATGCGGCGTGTCAACGGCGTCTTGGACAGGAGGGACATGGTGTTCGGTCTGGAAGGGCGCGGACGGCAGCCGCAAGCATAGCGCACGCGCCGCGCCGATGGATTGGCGACGGCCAAAACAACAAAGGCAGGCGCCTGGCGGCTGCCTGCCTATTTTCCGCCGGCGCATGGCCGGCAGCGAGCGCCGGCGGCTTACTGCGCGGCCGGGGCCGAAGCCGTGGCGGCCTTCTTGTGGGTGGTCTTCTTGTGGGTGGTCTTCTTCTTTGCGGCCTTCGGGGCTTCCTTGGCGGCCGCGGGCGCTGCGGCGTCGGCAGGTGCCGAAGCCTGGGCGAAGGCGCCGGTGGCGAACAGGCCGACAACCAGAGCAGCGATCAGTTTTTTCATGGCGATTACCTCGAAGGATAAGAACAGTCGGAAGTTGTGACGCGTGATTGGACGTGTCACCGACAAGAACGAGGCGTCTGGATGGCGCGTTGACGCGCCATTTGTTAGCTTTTGTAACGAGAACGCCGCTTGGCGTCGTTCGCCTGTCTGGGCTTTGAGACATGGGTGGCCGGCGCACGTGCCGCCGGCAAGCCCAGTGCACCGGGCTCGACCTCGCGGGATTCGCCAGGTGCGAGACCGAGCGCGCGCAGGTCGAGCGGCCCGAAGCCCACGCGGACCAGCCGCAGCGTGGGGAAGCCGACGGCCGCGGTCATGCGCCGCACCTGCCGGTTCTTGCCCTCGCGAATCTTCAGCTCGAGCCACGAGGTCGGGATCGCGGCTCGATAACGCACCGGCGGATCGCGAGGCCAGAGCCACTCGGGCTCACCGATCGCGCGCGCCCGCGCCGGCTGCGTGACGAAGTCGCCAAGGTCGACACCGGCGCGCAGCCGCATCGGGAATGCCTTCGACCTGGGCGAGGTAAGTCTTTTCCAGCTTGTGGCGCGGATCGGCAATGCGCGCCTGCAGCGCGCCGTCATCTGTCAGCAGCAGCAGGCCTTCGCTGTCCGCATCAAGCCGGCCGGCGGGGTACACGCCCGGCATGTCCACGTACGCGGCGAGAGTGGGCCGCGTTGGGTGTTCCGAGAACTGGCTCATGGTGCCGAACGGCTTGTTCAGGGCAATCAGGGTCATGGGGCGCAAGTATGCCGCAGCCGCGCACCGTGGTTGGCGGATGATGAAAAATTACTGCATAATACGAAATCAGTCTTGTGTCTTATATAAGACCAAGACTTTCTTGAATGTAGGCTTGGGTGGTGCAATGCAGTACGGGGCGGGCGGCGATGCCCGCTACAATGCCAGCGCCATCTCCCGAATCTCGCCGTCGGCCAAGCACCGGCGGCCGTCTAAACCGTTTCGTACTGGAGACGTCATGTATCAACACATCAAGGTTCCGGCCGGCGAAAAGATCACGGTCAACCAGGATTTTTCGCTGAATGTCCCGGACAACCCCATCATTCCCTATATCGAAGGCGACGGTACGGGCGTCGATATCACGCCCGTGATGATCAAGGTGGTTGATGCGGCCGTGGCCAAGGCCTACGCCGGCAAGCGCAAGATCGCCTGGATGGAGATCTACGCCGGCGAGAAGTCGACCAAGGTCTACGGCCCGGACGTGTGGCTGCCGGACGAAACCCTGGATGTGCTCAAGGAATACGTGGTCTCGATCAAGGGCCCGCTGACCACGCCGGTGGGCGGCGGCATCCGCTCGCTCAACGTGGCGCTGCGCCAGCAGCTGGACCTGTACGTCTGCCTGCGCCCGGTGCGTTACTTCAAGGGCGTGCCTTCGCCGGTGCGCGAGCCGGAAAAGACCGACATGGTGATCTTCCGCGAGAACTCGGAAGACATCTATGCCGGCATTGAATGGGCGGCGGAAAGCGAACAGGCGAAGAAACTCATCAAGTTCCTGCAGGACGAGATGGGCGTGAAGAAGATCCGCTTCCCGGCCACCTCGGGCATCGGCATCAAGCCGGTTTCGCGCGAGGGCACCGAGCGCCTGGTGCGCAAGGCGATCCAGTACGCCATCGACAACGACAGGCCGTCGGTGACGCTGGTGCACAAGGGCAACATCATGAAGTTCACCGAGGGTGGCTTCCGTGACTGGGGCTACGAGCTGGCGCAAAAGGAATTCGGCGCCGAGCTGGTCGACGGTGGCCCGTGGTGCAAGTTCAAGAACCCGAAGACCGGCAAGGACATCGTCATCAAGGACGCCATTGCCGACGCCTTCCTGCAGCAGATCCTGCTGCGTCCGGCCGAATACTCGGTGATCGCCACGCTGAACCTGAACGGAGACTACGTTTCGGACGCCCTGGCCGCGCAGGTCGGCGGCATCGGCATTGCCCCGGGCGCCAACATGTCGGACTCGGTCGCCATGTTCGAAGCCACCCACGGCACCGCGCCCAAGTACGCCGGCAAGGACTACGTCAACCCGGGCTCGGAAATCCTGTCGGCGGAAATGATGCTGCGCCACATGGGCTGGACCGAGGCCGCGGACCTGATCATCGCGTCGATGGAAAAGTCGATCCTGTCCAAAAAGGTCACGTACGATTTCGCCCGCCTGCTGGAAGGCGCGACCCAGGTCTCGTGCTCGGGGTTCGGCCAGGTGATGATCGAAAATATGTAAGCAAGGACTCCCGCTGCGGCGGGCACCCTGCCTTGGAAAAACCCCGCAGCCGTGCCCCGGCCGCGGGGTTTTTTCCTTGCGCCGGCCAGCACCGTTGCCTAGAACGTCAGGGATTGCAATGGACGGGCCGGTGGCCCGGGGAGACTGCCATGGACGATCCCTTCCGCCGCACCGCCTTCGGCGCGGCCATCTTCTACAAGGACCCGCTGGCCGCGCTGGACTGGCTGGAACGCGCTTTCGGCTTCCAGCGGGTCATGGTGATACGAGACCAGCAGGACCAGCTGGTGCACTCGGAAATGCGCTTCGGCGACAGCTACCTGATGGTCGGCAGCGAGTGGGCGGACTTTACCGCCAGCCCGGCGTCGATCGGCGGCAAGAATACGCAGACGGTGCATGTGCACCTGCGGGACGGGCTTGACCAGCACTGCGAGCGGGCCCGCGCCGCCGGGGCCGTGATCTTGCGCGAGCCGCAGGACGAGTTCTATGGCGACCGCTCCTACACGGCCCGGGACCCGGAAGGCCATGTCTGGACCTTCGGGCAGACTGTGCGGCAGGTCACAAAGGAAGAGGCCGAGCAGGCCAGCGGGTTGAAGATCGACGGCTGGGCCTGAGCTGACCAGCCCCACGGCGGCCTGAGAAAGCAGAAAGCCCGGCACGAGGCCGGGCTTTCCGTCGGATGCGGTGCGTGCAGCTGATATGCGCCAGCGCCTTCCCGGCCGCCTGAGGCAGCCTGGCAGGCACCGGCGCCGATCCCGTCCCGGGGGAGCTCCCCCCGCACCCTCCAGACCGCTCCACGGCTCTGTCGGCCGGGATACGGTCGCGGCGCAGCTTAGCTGGCGTCCTGGATATTGGTGGCCTGCTTGCCCTTGGGGCCCTGGACCACCTCGAACGAGACGCGCTGGCCTTCCTTCAGCGTCTTGAAGCCCGACATCTGGATAGCCGAAAAGTGCGCAAACAGTTCTTCTTCGCCCTCGTCCGGCTTGATAAAACCGAAACCCTTGGCGTCATTGAACCATTTGACGATACCGCTTGCCATATACTCCCCCAACGAAATAGCAGATTTCAAAGCGGGGAAGCCGGTACCGGCCAGATGATACGGACCGCGGTGCACGCACTACGACGCCATGACCGGCCGCGTCCTGAGGTGCGGCCGGCGATGACGCGCGGCGAGGTGCAATCGCGTGGCGGCCAGTCTCGCTGCTGACTCGCCGCCGCCCGGCCGTGGGCCTCCCTGCTCACGGATCACCCGCTCATTGGCCTTTTGCTTTGGCTCGCTGGCTTCAGGTGGGTGTGCGACCGATTTTTCTGTCAAACAAACATACTGTCAAGCTGGCGGAATCCCCACTGCGGGCAGGGTGTGGTGGGAAACGGACGGCGCGGGATGGTACCTTGGCGGCAAGCATCGGGTATTGTCCGGATCAGTCCCGGCGGTTTCCGTCACGTGCATTGCAATGCCTCTGGCGCGCGGTTCCGCGCTTTTCCATAACCGGAAACAGGTAGCCCGGCCCTTGAATCCGGCGCCTTTTCCCCAAATTGCAGAGTTGCGAGTAAGGGTTAGAATAAAGCCATGGCTACACGGCTTGCGAATGTCCCACAACGCGAAGCGGGCACCATCCTGGAGCGGAAAGAGCAGGCGCTTAAACCGCCTGCCATGTTCAAGGTGGTGCTGCTTAACGACGACTACACTCCGATGGAGTTTGTCGTGATGATCCTGCAGCAGTATTTCAGCAGGGACCGGGAAACGGCGACGCAGATCATGCTGACCGTGCACCGGGAAGGAAAGGGCGTCTGCGGTATCTACACCAGAGATATCGCGGCGACAAAAGTCGAGCTGGTGTCAACGCACGCGCGGCAGGCGGGGCACCCCTTGCAGTGCGTGATGGAGGAAGCATGATTGCGCAAGAATTGGAAGTGAGCCTGCACATGGCTTTCGTCGAAGCCCGGCAGGCACGCCACGAGTTCATTACCGTGGAGCATCTGCTGCTGGCATTGCTCGACAATCCCACGGCAGCTGAAGTCTTGCGCGCCTGCGCGGCCAATATCGAGGACCTGCGCACCAGCCTTAAGAACTTCATTGCGGATAACACGCCGGTGGTGCCGGGGACCGACGAAGTCGATACCCAGCCCACGCTCGGCTTCCAGCGCGTGATCCAGCGCGCGATCATGCACGTCCAGTCCACTTCCAACGGCAAGAAGGAAGTGACCGGTGCCAACGTGCTGGTCGCCATCTTCGGCGAGAAGGATTCGCACGCGGTCTACTACCTGCAGCAGCAGGGCGTGACGCGCCTGGACGTGGTCAATTTCATCAGCCACGGCATCCGCAAGGACCAGTCCGAGCCCGCCAAGCACGGCGACAATGCCGGCGAAGGCGAAGGCGGCGACGGCAAGGAAAGCCCGCTCGAGCAGTACACCCAGAATCTGAACGCGCTGGCCAAGGCCGGCAAGATCGATCCATTGATCGGCCGCGAAAGCGAAGTCGAGCGCGTGGTGCAGGTGCTGTGCCGCCGGCGCAAGAACAACCCGCTGCTGGTGGGCGAGGCCGGCGTCGGCAAGACCGCCATTGCGGAGGGCCTGGCCTGGCGCATTACCAAGAACGAAGTGCCGGACATCCTGGAAAAGGCCACCGTCTACTCGCTCGACATGGGCGCGCTGCTGGCCGGCACCAAGTACCGCGGTGACTTCGAGCAGCGCCTGAAGGGCGTGCTCAAGTCGCTCAAGGACAATCCCAACGCGATCCTGTTCATCGACGAGATCCACACGCTGATCGGCGCGGGCGCCGCGTCGGGCGGGACGCTGGACGCCAGCAACCTGCTCAAGCCGGCGCTGTCGTCGGGCCAGCTCAAGTGCATCGGCGCGACCACCTTCACCGAGTACCGCGGTATCTTCGAGAAAGATGCGGCACTGTCGCGGCGCTTCCAGAAGATCGATGTGGTCGAGCCCTCGGTCGACCAGACCGTGCAGATCCTGCGCGGCCTGAAGTCGCGCTTCGAGGAGCACCATGGCGTCAAGTACGCGGCTTCGGCGCTGACCGCCGCGGCCGAGCTGTCGGCCCGCTTCATCACCGACCGCCACCTGCCGGACAAGGCGATCGACGTGATCGACGAGGCCGGCGCGGCGCAGCGCATCCTGCCGAAGTCCAAGCAGAAGAAGACCATCGGCAAGGGCGAGATCGAGGACATCGTCTCGCGCATCGCGCGCATCCCGCCGCAGAGCGTGAACCAGGACGACCGCAGCAAGCTGCAGACGCTGGAACGCGACCTGAAGTCGGTGGTGTTCGGCCAGGATCCGGCGATCGAGGCGCTGGCCTCTGCGATCAAGATGTCGCGCGCCGGCCTGGGCAAGACCGACAAGCCAATCGGCTCGTTCCTGTTCTCGGGTCCTACCGGCGTGGGCAAGACCGAGGTCGCCAAGCAGCTGGCCTTCATCATGGGCATCGAGCTGCTGCGCTTCGACATGTCCGAATATATGGAACGCCATGCGGTCAGCCGCCTGATCGGCGCGCCGCCGGGATACGTCGGCTTCGACCAGGGCGGCCTGCTGACCGAGGCCGTCACCAAGAAGCCGCACTGCGTGCTGCTGCTGGATGAAATCGAGAAAGCGCATCCGGATATCTTCAATATCCTGCTGCAGGTGATGGATCATGGATCGCTGACCGACAACAACGGCCGGCGCGCCGACTTCCGCAACGTGATCATCATCATGACCACCAACGCGGGAGCGGAAACCATGAACCGCGCCACCATCGGCTTCACCAGCTCGCGCGAGCAGGGCGACGAGATGGCCGACATCAAGCGCATGTTCACGCCGGAGTTCCGCAACCGGCTGGATGCCACCATCAGCTTCCGCTCGCTGGATGAGGAAATCATCCTGCGCGTGGTCGACAAGTTCCTGATGCAGCTGGAAGAGCAGCTGCACGAGAAGAAGGTGGAAGCCAGCTTCAGCGAGAAGCTGCGCAAGTTCCTGGCGCACAAGGGCTTCGACCCGCTGATGGGCGCGCGTCCGATGCAACGCCTGATCCAGGACATGATCCGCAAGGCGCTGGCTGACGAGTTGCTGTTTGGCAGGCTGGTGTCCGGCGGCAAGGTGGTGGTCGACCTGGACGAGCAGGACCAGATCAAGCTCGATTTCTCCGAGATCGAGCCGGAACCGCCAGAGGCGCCGGAAGAGCAGCGCGCCGAGGCCTGAGCGGCAACCGATCCGGCCGAAAATCGCACCGGATCGTGGCGATCCGGGCGCGGCTTGGCCGGGGTTGCCTGCAACGTGGCCGATCATCGGGCAAAATACAGGGGGCGGCAGTGATGCCGCCCCCTCTTTTTTGTCCCGGCCGCCAACGCCCGAATACCCGATGTCCTCTGCCGAACGCACGCGGCGCCGCCGCCTGCTGCTCAAGATCCTGCCGCTGGGCGCCATGCCCGTCCCGATGATGCATGCCGCTGCAGCCGACGCGCCGGCAGGCAACCGTCCACTGGCGCTGGTGCTGCCGTTCCCGCCGGGCGGCAGTGTCGATATCGTCGCGCGGCAGCTGCAGCCGGGGCTGAAGGCGGCACTGGGGCAGACCGTGGTGGTCGACAACAAGCCGGGTGCCGGAGGCCTGATCGCGTCCAGCGCCGTGGCGCGCGCCAAGCCGGACGGCAGCACGCTGCTGATGGCCTTCGATACGCACGCCATCAACCCGTTCGCCTACAAGCAGCTGCCCTACGACACCTTCCAAGATTTCACGCCGATCTCGCAGCTGGTGCGCTTTCCGCTGGTGATCGCGGCCAATCCCTCGTTGCCGGCGGCCAACGTGCGCGAGCTGGTGGCGCTGGCCAAGGCTAGGCCCGATAGCGTGCGCTATGCCTCGTCCGGCATCGGCAGCCTGAACCAGCTTGCAGCCGAGGCGCTGGCGACCGAAGCCGGCATGCACATGCTCCACGTGCCCTACAAGGGAGGTGGCCCGGCCGTGCAGGCGGTGCTGGCCAACGAGGTCGATCTGTTCTTCAGCAGCTATGCCGCGGTACAGGCGCATGTGGCCGCCCGGACCATCAAGGTGCTGGGCGTGACCGGTACCGGCCGCCTGCGTCAGTTGCCGCAGGTGCCGACCGTGGCCGAGCAGGGGCTCAAGGGCTTTGAAGCCTATTCCTGGATCGGCGTGTTCGGGCCCGCCGGCCTGCCCGCGGCAACGATCACGCGGATCCACCAGGCGCTGGTCGAATCGCTGCGCCAGCCGCGCGTGGTCGATGCGCTGGCAGCCCAGGGCTTCGAGGTCGTCGGCGGTAGCCCGGCCGACCTCGGCAAGCTGGTGCGCCAGGAGCACGACAAGTGGCAGGCCGTGGCGCGCAAAGCCAATATCCAGTTCGAATGACGGCGGCCGGCGCAGGCGCGCCCGCCGCACAGACTGAGGTGATGTCGATGGCAAGCCAAGCGGAAATGTTCGACCACGCGGTGGTGGTGTGTCCCGACCTCGATGCGGGGGCGCAGGCCTGGCAACGGCTCGGCTTTACGCTGACGCCGCGCGGCTATCACACGCTGGGTTCACAGAACCATTGCATCATGCTGCGGCACGACTACGTCGAGCTGCTGCACGTCACCGCGCCCACGCCAAGCCGCCAGTACTACTGGGACGCGCAGGCGCGCGGCGGCGGCTGCGCGGCGATGTCATGCAAGAGCGACGACGCATTCGGCACGGCCGCGCGGCTGCGTGCGTCGGGTTGGTACACCTCGGATCCGATCGAGTTCTCGCGCCCGGTACGGCTTGACGACGGCAGCGAACATCCCGCCACGTTCCGCGTGACCGCGCTCGATGATGCGCCGGGTGCACGCTATTTCTTCTGCGAGCATCGCACGCCCGAGCTGCTGTGGCGACCGGAATGGATGTCGCACGCCAACGGCGCCGACAGCATCGCGACGATGTTCCTGGTGGTGGCGCCCGCGCTGGTCGATGCCGCCGCGCGGGCCTACGCGGAACTGACCGGCGGTGAGCTGACGCAGCTGAGCGAGCATGTCAGCAGCCTGGCGCTGGATGACGCCACGCTGGTGGTCAGCACGCCGCAGGCGCTGGCCTCGGCGACCGGGACCGCGCATGTGCGCAGGGATGTGCCGGGCTACGCCGCGATGCGCCTGCGCACCGGCGACCTCGCCGCGGCGCGCACGCTCTGGCGCAACGCCGGCGTGCCGGTCCAGGACCTGGGCCTGCGCGAGACACTGGTGCCGGCCGAGGCGGCCGGCGGCGTGGCGTTGCTGTTCGAGCAGCGCGGCTGAAATGCAAACTGGCGCCGCAGGGGGCGCCAGTCTTGCTTTGACAGCGTGCCTGGGCCTCAGGCGCTGGCCTTGGCGTGATGCACGCCGGTCGAGCCGAAGCCACCGGCGCCGCGCTCGCTGTCTTCGCTGAACTCGTCTACCGTCGTGAACACCGGCCGCAGCACCGGCACGAACATCATCTGCGCGATGCGCTCGCCCGGCTGGATCACGATCGGCTCGGTGCCCGGCGCATTGCGGTTCCACACGCTGACCATGATCTGGCCCTGGTAGTCGGCATCGATCACGCCGATCGAGTTGCCCAGCACCAGGCCCTTCTTGTGGCCCAGGCCCGAGCGCGGCACGATGGTCGCGGCCATGTAGGGGTTGCCCATGTGAACGGCGATGCCGGCCGGGACCAATTGCGCGGGCGTGCCCGGGGCGATCGACACCGGCGTGTCGACGCAGGCATGCAGGTCGATGGCGGCGGCCATTTCGCTTTGATAGGCAGGCAGGCCCCACTCGTTCAGGCGGGCATCGAGCACCTTGATTTCGACGGCGGGGTTCAGAGGCTGGGTCATAAACAATCTCGGGGAAATTCGTTTCAACAATCAGGGACGTGCCCGCCCGGGCAGGCGCTGGCCGATGGCGGCAACGACCTGGCGCGCCAGCGACAGCTTGTCGGCGCGCGGCAGCCGCGTCATGCCGGCGGCATCGAACAGCACGATCTCGTTGTCGTCCAGGCCAAAGGTATGGTGGCCGATATTGCCGACCAGCAGCGGCACGCCCTTGCGCTGGCGCTTCTGTTCGCCGTACTGCTCCAGGTTCTCGCTCTCCGCGGCGAAGCCGACGCAGTAGGGCGCATCCGCGCGCGCCGCCACGGTGGCGAGGATGTCAGGGTTCTGCACGAACTGCAGCGTGGGCGTGTCGGTGTCGTTAGCCTTCTTCAGCTTCTGCTGGGCCACCTCGGCGGGGCGCCAGTCGGCCACCGCGGCCACCGCGACGAACACATCGGCGCCGGGCAACTGCGCCAGCACTGCGTCATGCATCTGCTGCGCACTGCGCACGTCGGTGCGCACCACGCCGCGCGGCGTCGGCAGGCTGGTTGGCCCGGCCACCAGCAGGACTTCGGCGCCGGCCTCGCGCGCCGCACGCGCGATCGAGAAGCCCATCTTGCCGGACGACAGGTTGGTGATGCCGCGCACGGGATCGATTGCCTCGAAGGTCGGCCCGGCGGTGATCAGCACGCGCTTGCCTTGCAGCGGCTTGGGCTGGAAGAAGGCGATGATGTCGTCGAGCAGTTCTTCCGGTTCGAGCATGCGGCCGTCGCCGACCTCGCCGCAGGCCTGGTCGCCGCTGCCGGGCCCAAGGATCGTCACGCCGTCGGCGCGCAGCTGCGCGGCGTTGCGCTGCGTTGCCGGCGCGGCCCACATCTGGCGGTTCATCGCCGGCGCCACCAGCAGCGGGCAGTCGCGCGCGATGCACAGCGTGCTAAGCAGGTCGTCGCACAGGCCGTTGGCCAGGCGCGCCGTGAAATCGGTGGAAGCCGGGGCGATGACGATGGCGTCGGCCTCGCGCGAGAGGTCGATATGCGCCATGTTGTTGTCGATGCGGGCGTCCCACTGCGACAGGAACACCGGGCGGCCGGACAGCGCCTGCATCGTCACCGGGGTAATGAAGTGGGTCGCCGCCTCGGTCATGGCCACCTGCACGGTGGCGCCGGCCTTGGTCAGCAGGCGAACCAGCTCGGCCGACTTGTAGCAGGCGATGCCGCCGGTGAGGCCGAGAACGATGTGCTTGCCGCGCAAATCCATGGTGGGGAATCTGGCTGGGGAGAAAGGGAAATGATACCGGGGATGCCGGCTGGGGGTTTGCTCCCCTGAGGGTTGCTCCCTCTCCCGCCCGGCGGGAGAGGGGAACACCATCGGTTTGCTTAGCCTAGTCGCTATGCTCAGTGCTTCCGTACCCGCCGCAACTCATCCACGATCAGCAGCACCGCGCCGACCGTGATCGCGCAGTCCGCGACATTGAAAGCCGGCCAGTGATACCGGCCCACGTAGAAATCCAGGAAGTCGACCACGTGCCCGTAGACCACGCGGTCGATCACGTTGCCGACCGCGCCTCCCAGGATCAGCGACACTGCAAAGCAGAACAGCCGCTGCCCGGTATGGCGATACAGCAGCCACACGATGAACGCCCCGACCACTATGCCCAGTCCGGTGAAGAACCAGCGCTGCCAGCCGCCGGCGTCGGCCAGGAAGCTGAACGCCGCGCCCTTGTTGTAGACCAGCACCAGGTTGAAGAAGCCCGTGACCGGGCGCGATTCACCGTAGGTGAAGCTGCGTACGATGACGATCTTGAAGAACTGGTCAAGCAGCACCACCAGCAGCGCGAACGCCAGCCACAGCAGCGGCGTGGTGTTGCCGGCGGCCTTGCTGCCGCGGCGCGCCGGCCGCGCGGACCGGGACGTGGACGATGCCATCAGGCGTGGCTCCTGTGTTCACCGGCGCCGAACAGGTTGCTGTCGCAGCGGCCGCAGAGGGTGGGATGGTCCGGGTTGTGGCCGACATCGGCGCGGTAGTGCCAGCAGCGCTCGCACTTGGCATGCGCCGACGGCGTTACCGTTACCAGCAGGTCGCCGGCTTCGGGCGCGGCGGCGACCTTGGCCGACGAAGTCAGCAGCACAAAGCGCAGGTCGTCGCCCAGGCTCTGCAGTGCCTGCAGTACCGGTCCGCCGGCCTGGATGGTCAGCTCTGCCTGCAGCGACGAGCCGATCTCGCCTTCCACGCGCACGGCTTCCAGCTGCTTGGTGACTTCGGCGCGCACTTCGCGCAGCGTATGCCATTTCTGCAGCAGGTCGTCGGCGTCGTCCACCTCCGGCACCGCGTAGTAGGTGCTGGTGAAGATGGTGTCGGCATGTTCGGTGCCGTGGGCGAAGATCTGCCACGCTTCCTCGGCGGTGAACGACAGGAACGGCGCCATCCAGTGCAGCATCGCCTGGGTGATGTGGTACAGCGCGTTCTGCGCCCCGCGTCGAGCCTTGGAGTCCGCCGCCGTGGTGTAGAGGCGGTCCTTCAGCACGTCCAGGTAGAAGCCGCCCAGGTCTTCCGAGCAGAAGGTCTGCAGCTTGGCCACCACCGGGTGGAATTCGTAGGCTTCGTAGTGCGACAGCACTTCCTTCTGCAGCCGGTCGGTCAGCGCCACGGCGTAGCGGTCGATCTCCAGCCATTCCGATGCCGGCAGCGCGTGCTTGCCATGGTCGTAGTCGGACAGGTTCGACAGCAGGAAGCGCAGCGTGTTGCGGATGCGGCGGTAGCTTTCCACCACGCGCTTGAGGATCTCGTCCGAGATCGACAGCTCGCCCGAGTAGTCGGTCGAGGCCACCCACAGGCGGATGATCTCGGCGCCCATCTTGTTGGAGATGTCCTGCGGCGACACGGTGTTGCCGACCGACTTCGACATCTTGCGGCCCTCGCCGTCGACGGTGAAGCCGTGCGTCAGCAGCGCCTTGTAGGGCGGCTTGCCATACAGCATCGACGCGGTCAGCAGCGACGAGTGGAACCAGCCGCGGTGCTGGTCGGAGCCTTCCAGGTACAGGTCGGCCAGGCGGCCCTCGGTCTCATCGGCGGCCTGGTCGTACAGGTCGTCGCGGTGCGAGCCGCGGATCACGGTCCAGTGCGTGGTGCCGGAGTCGAACCACACATCGAGCGTGTCGCGGTTCTTCTCGTACTGGCTGGCTTCGTCGCCCAGCAGTTCGGCCGGGTCCAGCGTCTGCCACGCCTCGATGCCTTGCTGCTCGACGCGCCTGGCGATCTCCTCCAGCAGTTCGGGCGTGCGCGGATGCAGCGCGCCGGTTTCCTTGTGCACGAAGAACGCCATCGGCACGCCCCACTGGCGCTGGCGCGACAGCGTCCAGTCCGGCCGGTGGGCGATCATGTTGTGCAGCCGCTGCTTGCCCCACGACGGGTAGAACTCGGTCGCCTCGATACCGGCAAGCGCGGTCTCGCGCAACGTCGGCACAGGCTTGCCGTTCTCCTCGGCCGGATCCACGTCCATGCCCGCGAACCACTGCGAGGTAGCGCGGTAGATGATCGGCGTCTTGTGACGCCAGCAGTGCATGTAGCTGTGGGTGTACTTGTGCGAATTGAACAGGTTGCCCGATTCCTGCAGCGCGTCGACGATCTTGGGGTTGGCATCCCAGATCGACAGCCCGCCGAACAGCGGCAGCGTGCCGGCATAGACGCCGTTGCCCATCACCGGGCTGATGATGTCGCTGTCGGGCATGCCGTGCGCCTTGCACGACTGGAAGTCTTCCACGCCGTACGCCGGCGCGGAGTGCACGATGCCTGAGCCGGTGTCGGTGGTGACGTAGTCGCCCAGATAGACCGGCGACAGGCGGTCATAGCCGGCATCCATCTTGGCCAGGGGGTGGTGGAAGCGGACTTCCGACAGCGCGGCACCGGTGGCAGTGGCGACCACCTTGCCTTCCAGGGCGTAGACCTTCAGCTGCTCCTCGACGCGCTCGGTGGCCAGGATCAGGTAGCCGCGCGGCGTGTCGACCAGCGCGTATTCCACCTCGGGGTGGACGTTCAGCGCCTGGTTGCTCGGGATGGTCCACGGCGTGGTGGTCCAGATCACGATCCAGCCCGGCTTCGCGCTGATCTGCTCGAACGGCACCTTGAAGGCGTGCGCCAGCTTGTCGGTCTCGGCGAACGGGAAGCCGACGTCGATCGACAGGTCAACCTTGTCCTTGTACTCGACTTCCGCCTCGGCCAGCGCCGAGCCGCAGTCGAAGCACCAGTTCACCGGCTTCAGGCCGCGGAACACATAGCCCTTTTCCATGATCTTGCCGAGCGCGCGCAGTTCGTCCGCCTCGTTGCTGTAGTTCATGGTCAGATAGGGATGGTCCCAGTCGCCCAGCACGCCGAGGCGCTCGAAGTCCACCATCTGGCGCTTGATCTGCTCGGTGGCGTACGCGCGTGCCTTGGCCTGGACTTCCTGCACCGGCAGGCCCTTGCCGAACTTCTTCTCGATCTGGATCTCGATCGGCATGCCGTGGCAGTCCCAGCCCGGCACGTAGACGGCGTCGAGCCCGCTCAGGCCACGTGCCTTGATGATCATGTCCTTGAGCACCTTGTTGACGGCGTGGCCGATGTGGATGTCGCCGTTGGCATACGGCGGGCCGTCATGCAGCACGAACTTCTTCGCGCCCTTGCGCGCCGCGCGGATCTTCTTGTAGAGCTGCTTCTCCTGCCACTGCTTGACCCACTGCGGCTCGCGCTTGGGCAGGTCGCCACGCATCGGGAAGGGCGTGTCGAGCAGGTTGACGGGATACTTGTTTTTCTCGGGCTTGGCGCGTTTGTCGTCGGACATTTCGATTCTCGGAGCAATTCGTTTGGCGCGCGGCCGGCAGCAGGCCGGGGCGCGCGGGAAGACTGGGCGGGGCATGCGAACCGGGCCCGCGCACGCTGGCGGGCACCGGCCGCTAGCTAATTCGGTCGGTGGCGGAGGTGGCGAAGTCGCGGCCACCGGTGCCCTCGGCAGCGCCAGGCGCGGTCAGGCCGAAGAACCCGCGCGCGTCGGCGCTGTCCTTGGCGATCGCGGCGGTCAGGTCTTCCAGGTTGTCGAAGCGCGCCTCGTCGCGCAGCTTCTTCATGAACTCAACCCGTATCAGCTTGCCGTACAGGTTTTCGTTGAAGTCAAAGAGGTGGACTTCCAGCAGCACGCGGCCCGCGTCCTCGATGGTCGGGCGCACGCCGATGCTGGCCACGCCGGGCAGCGGGTGGTCGGCAATGCCGTGCACCTGCACGACAAAGATGCCGTTGACCGCCGGGCGCTTGTGCGAGATGCGCAGGTTCAGCGTCGGGAAGCCCAGGTCGCGGCCCAGCTTGCGGCCGTGGATCACGTGGCCGCTGATGGCATAGCCGTGGCCCAGCAGGCGCCGCGCGTGCTCGAGGTCGCCATCAGCCAGGGCCTGGCGCACCGCCGAGCTGGAGATGCGGATGCCGCCTTCGGAGACCGAGCCCATCTGCTCGACGTCGAAGCCATAGCGGTGCCCGGCATCCTGCAGGTAGGCAAAGTCGCCCGCGCGCCTGGCGCCGAAACGGAAGTCGTCGCCGACCAGCAGCCAGCGCGTGTGCAGGCCGTGCCACAGCACGTTCTCAACGAATTCCTGCGGAGACTGGCCGGCAAAGTGGGCGTTGAAGTGCTCGACCACGACGCGGTCCACGCCGTTGCGGCGCAGGCTTTCCAGCTTGTCTCGCAGCAGCGCGATGCGGGTGGGCGCCTTGTCCGGGGTGAAGAACTCGCGCGGGTGCGGCTCGAAGGTCATCACGCACAGCGGCAGGCCGCGCGCGTCGGCCGCCGCACGCGCACGCGCGAGCAGCGACTGGTGGCCGCGATGCACACCGTCGAAATTGCCGATGGTGAGCGCGCAGGGCGCCCGGCTCTCGGCGTTGGGCAGGCCGCGGAAGACTTTCACGGGGACGGCGGGAAATGTTTCGGGTAAAGCGAGCATTATAAGGCGAATGGGTCGGCTTGCCGCTGCTGGCGCCGCCATGTGCCTTAAGCTGCTGTTTTTGTGCCGCAACGGGCCAGCCCGGCATGGCGCGTTGCGGTAAAAGGCGGCATGATATGCACCACTTCGCTGTCACGTCGGCGTCACATGAAGCTGAAACGCCCGGGATGCGACATTTCTTGCCGCTTTTTGTCTCCGCCATCTCAAGCCAGCCACATTTGAACGCGCTGCCCAACCGGTTCCTGTCCCGGCTTCTGCCCCGCTTCCTGCCGCAATCCAGCGGTGAGCTTGACGTCGAGACCCGCGCCAAGCTGATGGCCATCGTGCACAAGAATGCGCCGACCGCCATCGTCGCCTCCGTGCTGCTGCCGGCACTGACCGCGCTGGGATTCCGGGACGATGTCAGCCACGCAGCGCTGCTGGGCTGGTGCGCGATCATGCTGCTGCTGACCATGGGCGGGCTGTGGTTCCATGTCGGCTACCAGCGCGACGGCGCCTCGATGAGCCGTTCCGCGCATACGCGCAAATGGTGGAACAACATGCGCGTGCTGGCGCTGCTGACCGGGGTGACCTGGGGCAGTTCGGCGCTGCTGCATTTGTATACGGATTCGGTGGTCTTCTCCAGCGTGCTGTACCTGCTGACGCTGGGCGTGCTGGCAGGGGGGGCGGTCTCGCAGGCGCCGGTGCCGTCCAACCTGGTGTACGCGGGCGTGCCGATCCTGGTGCCCAGCATCCTGATGGCGGAGTTCGCCTTCCCCGGCCATGGCGCTTATGTACAGGGCCTGCTGGTGATCTATGCGCTGATGCTGTCGCGCCATGCCTTCAACCTGCAGGTCACGCTGGTGCGCGCGATCCAGCTCGAGGGTGACAGCCGCCGCCTGGCCAAGCAGTTCCAGGAAGAAAAGGAGCGCGCGCTGCATGCCAGCGAAGAGAAATCGCGTTTTCTGGCCGCCGCCAGCCATGACCTACGCCAGCCGGTGCATGCGCTGGTGATGCTGGTGGAGGCACTGCGCGCGCGCAACCAGTCGTCGTCGCTGCATCCGCTGGTAGAGCAGGTGGCGGCCGGCACGCAGACCATCGACCTGCTGTTCCGCTCTCTGCTGGACCTGTCCAAGCTGGAAGGCCGCAAGGTCCTGCCGACGCTGGAGCCGTGCGAACTGGGCGCGCTGATCCGCGACGTGATGAGCCAGTTCGCCGCCGACGCACGCGAAAGCGGCCTGATGCTGACGCCGCGCGTGCCCGACGAGCTGTATGCGATGGCCGAACCGGTGCTGCTGCGCCGCGCGCTGTTCAACCTGGTGCAGAACGCGCTGCGCTATACCCAGCGCGGCGGCGTGCTGGTGACCGCGCGCCAGCGCCGCAAGCACGTGCGGCTGGAGGTGTGGGACACCGGCGCCGGTGTCACGCCCGAGCACTTGCCCGAAATCTTCTCGCCGTACTACCAGGTCAACAACCCGCAGCGCGACCCGTCTCAGGGCCTCGGCCTTGGCCTGGCGATCTTCAAGGAATGCGTGCGGCTGATGCGCGGCACCTATGGCGTGCGCTCGGTGCCGGGCAAGGGTTCGGTGTTCTGGTTTGCCCTGGCTCCGGTGCCGGCCGAGACGGTCGCCAGCGTGCGTGAGATGCGCGCCATGGCGCAGGCCCAGGAAGCCAAGCCCGACCGGCTGCAGGGCACGGTGCTGGTGGTCGACGATGACAGCCAGATCCGCAAGGCATGGATCGCGCTGATGGAAGCGTGGGGCATCCACGTGGCCTGCGCCGCGCACGGCGCCGAGGCCGACAAGCTGTTTGCCAAGGGCCTGCGCCCGGACATCATCTTCTGCGACCTGCGGCTGCCGGGCAGCGAGAACGGGCTGGACCTGCTGGAGCGCTGGCAGAACACGCAGCCGCAGGCGCGCAGCGCGCTGCTGACCGGCGACCTGAAATCGGCCGCGCTGGCGGCGGCGGAAGAGGCGGGGTATTTCGTGTTGCCCAAGCCGGTCGACCCGGCGTCGCTGCGGATGCTGCTGCGGCGCTGGCTGCGTCCGGCTTAGGCCCGGCTCAGGCCTGGAGTCGCGCGGCGCGCCTTACTGGCGCAGCCGGAACCGTTCCATCCGCGACATCACCTGCATGCGGGTTCGCACGCCCAGGCGTTGCAGGATCGCCGAGACATGCTCCTTGACCGTGTTCTCGGTCAGCCCCAACCGGCGCGCGATCACCTTGTTCGGCAGGCCTTCGAGCACCAGGGCCAGCACGGACCCCTGGCGCGGCGTCAGGCCCAGCTCGGCCGGCGTGACCGGTATGCCGTGCGCGGGGCCGAACGACTGGGCCCGCCCGTTCAGGGCCTCATCGGTAGGGAACGCGGTATCGCCCGCCAACACCTTGCGCACCGCGGCGGTGAAGGCATTGGCATCGAGATGCTTGCCGACGAAGCCGCATGCCGACAGCGCGCGGGCGCGGCCCACGATTTCGGGCGTGGCTTCCGCCGACATGAAGATAAAGCGTGCCCCCGGAATGACGGTCTTGAACGACTGCATGGCATCGAAGCCGGTGCCGTCGTTCAGCCAGATATCGAGCAGCACGATATCCGGGCGCAGCCCCTGCTGCAGGCTTGTCAGCGCTTCGCGGGCACTGCCGGCGGCGTGTACCGCGACATCCGGCATGACTTCAGCAAGGAAAGCCGTAGTGCCTGACAAGGCCATAGGATGATCATCGACCACCAACAACGTCGGTGCAGCGTTCGACATGCGAATTCCCGTCTAATTTCCCGTTTCGTCCTTGTTGTCACCCCGCTCGTTCAGAGCACTGTGTCGTTAAAACATGCACAGGATTGGCGCGTGGACGTAGCGCCCACTCTAGCAGAGGGGGCGAAGCGTCACAATCCATCAATCGGGGGTATCCGACCCCACCGTCACATGTTAGAGACCTTGTGGCCTGTCTGGATCTGGTGAATTAAGCACCTAATGAGTTCGCTTTACCTGAGTTTAGCGCCTCGGCTTGGTAGAATTGCGCGATGAAAAAAATTGTCATCTTGATTTCCGGGCGAGGCTCGAACATGGAAGCCATTGTCCGGG
The DNA here is from genome assembly GCF_000426345.1 of Cupriavidus phytohabitans. Classification (GTDB taxonomy): domain Bacteria; phylum Pseudomonadota; class Gammaproteobacteria; order Burkholderiales; family Burkholderiaceae; genus Cupriavidus. The sequence goes on from NZ_AUFE01000008.1 coordinate 36,726, forward strand.
CCTGCGCGGGCGACGGCTGGCCGGCCCGCGTGGCAGCAGTACTGTCGAACCGGCCCGATGCCGCCGGGCTGCAGTTCGCGCAGCAGCAAGGCATTGCCACCGGTGTGGTCGACCATCGCCAGTTCCCGGATCGCGCCTCGTTTGACGCCGCGATGGCCGAGGCCATCGATGCCCACGCCCCCGACCTGGTGGTGCTGGCCGGCTTCATGCGCATCCTGACGCCGGCTTTTGTCGACCGCTATGCGGGCCGGCTGCTGAATATCCACCCGTCGCTGCTGCCGTGCTTTCCCGGGCTGAATACCCACAAGCAGGCGCTGGACGCCGGCGTCAAGCTGCACGGCGCCACCGTGCACTTTGTGACCCCCGAACTCGACCATGGTCCGATCGTGATCCAGGCGGCCCTAGACGTGCTGCCGACCGACACGCCCGAAAGCCTGGCCGAGCGCCTGCTCGGGTGCGAGCACCAGATCTATCCCCGCGCCGTTCGCTGGTTCGTCGAAGACCGCCTGCAACTGCAGGACGGCGTGGTCAACGTTATCAACCCGGCCGAGCCGCAATTGCTGATGGCCATCTCCGCCCATACCCCGGCGGCAGGAGTCAAGGCATGAGCCGCAACCAGGCAGGAACCCGTCCCAACCGCAGTGAAGGCCATGCGCCGCCGCGCGGCAAGAGCAAGGGAAAGGGCAGCCCCATCCGCAAGCCCGCCAATGGCAATGCCGGCCGCGAAGGCGCGCCGCGCGTGCACGGTGGGCTGCATGCCTCGCATATCCAGCATATCGACCGCCTGCTCGGCAAGGTCATGCTGTTTGCGCGCCCGGCCGACGCCGTGGTGAGCTATTACTTCCGCGAGAACAGCAAGCTGGGCCATCGCGAGCGCGGCATCATTGCCGAGGCCATCTACGCGGTGCTGCGCCGGCGCGTGGAGTTCGCGCAGTTTGCCGAAAGCGGCACCGGCGCCAGCTCGCGCCGCCTGGCGCTGCTGGGCCTGGCGGCCACGCTGGGACGCGACGTGCTGACGCCGTTCCTGCACCCCGAAGAGGCCGAATGGCTCGACCGCCTGACTACGATCGAACGTTCCAGCCTGGCCCCGCGGGTACGCACCAATCTGCCCGAATGGCTGTACGACGAACTGGTGCGTCGCCATGGCGAAGCATTTACCGCGGCGCTGGGCGATGCCTGGCTGCGCCCGGCGCCGCTTGACCTGCGCGTCAATCTTGGCAAGACCAGCCGCGATGCGGCGCTGGCCGAGCTGCAGACCGCAGGCCTGGGCGCCGAGCCGACGCCGATGGCGCCCGCCGGCATCCGCATGGCCGGCAAGCCCGCACTGAACCAGCTGCCGATCTTCGTCAACGGACTGGTCGAGGTGCAGGATGAAGGCAGTCAGCTGCTGTGTAACCTGGTTGCACCGAAGCGTGGCGAGATGGTGGTCGACTTTTGTGCCGGCGCGGGCGGCAAGACGCTGGCGCTGGGTGCCGCAATGCGTTCCACCGGCCGGTTGTACGCCTTCGACGTGTCGGAAAAGCGCCTGGCCAACCTGAAGCCTCGCCTGGCGCGCAGCGGCCTGTCCAACGTCCATCCGGTCCTGATCGACTCCGAGCGCGACGCCAAGATCAAGCGCCTGGCCGGCAAGGTCGACCGGGTGCTGGTGGATGCGCCGTGCAGCGGGCTGGGAACGCTGCGGCGCAATCCCGACCTGAAGTGGCGCCAGACGCCGGAAGCTGTGCTGGAGCTGACCGCCAAGCAGAGCGCGATCCTTGAATCGGCGGCGCGCCTGGTCAAGGGCGGCGGCCGCGTAGTCTACGCCACCTGTTCCGTGCTCGAGGCCGAGAACGAAGCTATCGTGCGCGATTTCCTCGCCGCGCATCCCAACTTCCGCCTGGTCCCGGCCAGCGAGGTGCTGGCAGACCAGAAGATCGAAGTGCCCGCGCTGCCGGCGGATAGCGGCATGTTCGCGCTGTATCCGCATCTGCACCAGACCGACGGCTTCTTCGCCGCGGTGCTGGAACGCACCAGCTGACGCCTGTGGCCGCCGCCCCTTTGCAGCGGGCGGCGGCCCTCAACCTGAGTCTCCCCGATGAACGGTGAAACCCTGTCCGGCCTCGGCGGCGAGCTGAAGGCCTCCCATTCGATGTTCGGCAGGATGCTGGGCGACCTGATCCGCGATGCCGGTGGCCCGGGATTTTTCTGGCAGCTGCTGGTGCTCGCCGGCTGCCTCGCGGTGGCGTGGCCGCTGGGGCGCTACATTGTGCACCGGCTCGAGGCGCGCTACGCTAGTTCCAGCTTCTCGCTGCGCTTTGCGGCGGCCAGCCTGGAGCGGGCCATGTTCCCGCTGGCAGGGTGGGTGCTGGTGATGATCGCGCGCTTCGCGCTGGAGCCGCTGATCCCGATCAGCGTGCTGCGGCTGGCGCTGGTGCCGCTGTTCGGCATCACCGCGCTGAACGTCGTCTTCTATATCCTGCGGCGGGTGATGTCAGGCAGCGGACAACTGCACGGCATGCTGCTGCTGGTGGAGAAAGTGCTGACCACACTGGTGTGGGTCGGCATGGCCCTCTATGTACTGGGGGTGCTGTCGGACGTGGTCGGGTGGATGCAGGACATGCGCTTCTCGATCGGCGGCAAGCAGCAGATCAGTCTCGCCGACACGCTGTTGGCAGTGGTCTGGATCCTGCTGACGGTGCTGGTGGCGTTGTGGTTCGGGTCCTGGCTGGAGGAGCGGCTGATGCGCTCGGCCAACCTCGACGTCAGCCTCAAGGTGGTTCTGACCCGCATCTCCAAGGCCGTGCTGCTGCTGGTGTCGCTGCTGCTGAGCCTGTCGCTGGTCGGCATCGACCTGACCGTGCTGTCGGTGTTCGGCGGTGCGCTGGGTGTGGGCCTGGGCCTGGGTTTGCAGAAGATCGCCAGCAACTACATCTCGGGCTTCATCATCCTGCTGGACCGCTCGGTCAAGCTGGGCGACCAGATCACGGTGGACAAGTACACCGGCATCGTGTCGCAGATCCGCACCCGCTACACCGTGGTGCGCAACGGCGACGGCGAGACGCTGGTGCCGAACGAGCAGCTGGTGGCGCAGTCGGTGCAGAACCATTCGTTTTCGAATACAAATGTGCGCGTGGCGACGCGCGTGCAGGCCGACTACAGCGCCGATCCCGAGACCGTGATCGCACTGCTGACAGAATGCGTGCGCGAACTGCCGCGCGTGCTGAAGGACCCGGAGCCGGCTGCCTTCCTGGCGCTGTTCGCCGACAGCGGCATCGAGTATGAAGTCGCGGTCTACATCGCCGATCCGCAAAACGGCAAGCTTGGGGTGCAATCCGCGATGAACCGCGCCATCTGGCGCGCGCTGCGCGAGCATGGCATTTCGATCCCGTACCCGCAGCGCGAGCTTCGTGTGATGCACGAGACGCCCATGCCGGGGCCTGGCGCGCCCAAGCCGAACACCTTGCCCGAGGCTGCCAACGCCACCTGACGGCCTCACGGAAGGGCGGCGGCTGCGCCGGGCGGCGAATTCGGCACCCATGGAACGAAAACCGTTGCTCGCCGTCGAAATCCGGGAAATAGCGTATGCCGGCGCCCTCGGCAATCCGGTAGAATGCCGGGTTGTCGCGGGTTGAGACATCCCGCTCCCACATCAGACAGCCGCCAGATTGCAGCGGCTCGTACCTTGTCCCGCCAGCCCGAGGCCGGCGCCAGACTAGCGTTCCAGGGAGCCCGGAGCGACTTCGGGTTCCATGGCGAGCGCCAGACAGCTATCGCAATCAATGGATTCGCAGCTATTTTTTCTGCGCGTTGTGTGTACCGGCCCAGCCGGCTTGCACGGGAAAGTCCCTGTTTAACCGACGGAGAACAGTTTGTTCGACACTATTCTTGACTGGGCCGCGAACGGCCTTGCCAATTGGGCCTGGTGGGAGATCGTCATCTACACCCTGGTGATGACGCACATCACCATCGCAGGCGTCACCATCTTCCTGCACCGCTGCATGGCGCACCGGTCGCTGGACCTGCACCCGATCGCCCAGCATTTCTTCCGCTTCTGGCTGTGGCTGACCACCGGCATGGTCACGCGCGAGTGGACTGCCATCCACCGCAAGCACCACGCCAAGTGCGAGACGGAAGACGATCCGCACAGCCCGCAGACCCGCGGCATCCGCAAGGTGCTGCTGGAAGGCGCCGAGCTGTACCGTGCCGAGGCCAAGAACAAGGAAACCATTGCCAAGTTCAGCCATGGCTGCCCGAATGACTGGATCGAGCGCAATCTCTACTCGCGCTTCACCTGGCAGGGCGTCGGCCTGATGCTGATCATCGACCTGGCGCTGTTCGGCGTGATCGGCATGTCGGTGTGGGCTGTGCAAATGCTGTGGATTCCGATCCATGCCGCCGGCATCATCAATGGCCTGGGCCACTGGTGGGGCTATCGCAACTACGATTGCGAAGACGCGTCGACCAACGTATCGCCGTGGGGCCTGATCATCGGCGGCGAAGAGCTGCACAACAACCACCACACCTACCCGACCTCGGCCAAGTTCTCGATCAAGTGGTATGAGTTCGACGTGGGCTGGGGCTATATCCGCGCGATGCAGGCGGTCGGCCTGGCCAAGGTCAAGAAGACCCCGCCCAAGGCGCGCCTGGTGGAAGCCCGCCCGGTCGACCACAATACGCTGGAAGCCATCATCGCCAACCGCTATGACGTGATGGCGCGCTACGCCAAGGCCGTCAAGGGTGCGTTCCGCCAGGAACTGGAAAAGCTCAAGGAAGGCCGTGTTGCCGAGTACCGCAGCTTCAAGCCCGCCAGCAAGTGGTTCCACCGCGAGGAGACCAAGCTGGCCGCGCAGCAACGCGAACAATTGGCGAGCATCGTCGAGCAGAACAAGGCGCTGCAGACCTTCGTCGAAATGCGACGTGAACTGGCCGCCATCTGGGGCCGTTCCAACCTGACGCGCGAGCAGCTGCTGCAGCAGCTGCAGGCCTGGTGCCACCGTGCCGAGGTCAGCGGTATCCAGGCGCTGCATGATTTCTCGCTGCGCCTGCGCCGCTACGCCTGATACAATTCGGCCGCGCCGTATGGTTTGACAAAGCCCCGCCCATGGCGGGGCTTTTGTTTTAGATAAACTCCCCCATGTTCTGGCCGGCCGCACCCTGTTGGCGGAGGTCTAGAGGAGTACCCGGAGATGACCCCACAATCGATCAAGACCGTCGAGTTCGAGAAGCCGAACCTCGCGGATGCCGAAAACGCCACTGGCGGCAGCTGCGTGGCCCATGCCTGGGCCAAGGTGCCGCCGGTGCTGTCGCCCGATGAGCGGCAGTCGCTGAAGGCGCGTATCCGCCGCTTGCTGAAGGAACGCAACGCGGTGCTGGTGGCGCACTACTACGTCGACGCCGACCTGCAGGACCTTGCCGAAGAAACCGGGGGCTGCGTCTCCGACTCCCTCGAAATGGCCCGCTTCGGCCGCGACCACGAAGCCAAGACCCTGGTGGTGGCCGGTGTGCGCTTCATGGGCGAGACCGCCAAGATCCTCAGCCCCGAGAAGACCGTGCTGATGCCGGACCTGGATGCGACCTGTTCGCTCGACCTGGGTTGCCCGGCCGACGAATTCGCCGCCTTCTGCGACGCGCATCCGGATCGCACCGTGGTGGTCTACGCCAACACCAGTGCCGCCGTGAAGGCGCGCGCGGACTGGATGGTGACCTCGAGCATCGGGCTGAAGATCGTCGAGCACCTGCATGCGCAGGGCAAGAAGATCCTGTGGGCACCCGACAAGCACCTGGGCAGCTATATCCAGAAGCAGACCGGCGCCGACATGCTGCTGTGGCAGGGCTCGTGCCTGGTGCACGATGAGTTCAAGGGCATCGAGCTGGACCTGCTGCGCCGTGAATTCCCCAACGCCAAGATCCTGGTGCACCCGGAATCGCCTGAGAATGTGGTAGCGCAGGCCGATGTGGTCGGCTCCACCTCGCAGCTGATCGAGGCGGCGCAGAAGCTGGACGCGACCGAGTTTATCGTCGCCACCGACAACGGCATCCTGCACAAGATGCGCATGGCCGCGCCCGGCAAGCATTTCATCGAAGCGCCGACTGCCGGCAACAGCGCGACCTGCAAGAGTTGCGCGCACTGCCCGTGGATGGCGATGAATGCGCTGACTAACCTGGCCGACGTGCTGGAGACCGGGCGCAATGAGATCCATGTCGACCCGGCCATCGGCGTCAAGGCGGTGACCTGCATCAACCGCATGCTCGATTTTGCCGCGGCGCAGAAGCGCAATGTGCGTCCGTCGTCCGACCTGGCGCAGGAACAGGCGCTGTTCCAGGGGATCGGTCCGGCATGAGCGTGAATCCGATTTTCGACAGCTACGGCGCAGCGCTGCAGGCGGCGCTGCAAGCCAATGTACAGGCCGCCATCGCCGAGGATGTCGGCAGCGGAGACCTGACCGGCCTGCTGGTGCCGGCAGGCAAGCCCGCGCATGCGCGCGTGATCGTGCGCGAAGCGGCGGTGCTGTGCGGACGGCCGTGGTTCGACGCCTGCATGCGCGCGGTCGATCCGGCGCTGGAAGTGCGCTGGCTGCAGGAAGAGGGCGCCCGCATGGCGCCGGATTCCGTGGTGTGCGAGATCACCGGCCCGGCGCGCTCGCTGCTGACCGCGGAACGTCCGTCGCTGAACTTCCTGCAACTGCTGTCCGGCGTGGCCACGGTGACGCGCCGCTATGCCGACCTGATCGCCGGCACCCGCGCGCGCGTGCTGGATACGCGCAAGACGCTGCCAGGCTTGCGCCTGGCGCAGAAGTACGCGGTGCGCGTCGGTGGCGGCGAGAACCAGCGGCTGGCGCTGTACGATGGCATCCTGATCAAGGAAAACCATATCGCCGCGGCCGGCAGCATCACCGCCGCGATGCAGGCGGCGCAGGCGCTCGATACCGATGCGCCGGTGCAGGTCGAAGTGGAGTCGCTGGCGGAACTGGAAGAGGCGCTGGCCGCGGGCGCGAAGTCGGTGCTGATCGACAACTTCACCGTGCCGATGATGCAGGACGCGGTGAAGATCAACCAGGGCAGGGCGCTGCTGGAAGTGTCGGGCGGCGTCAATGCCGAGACCATCCGCACGTTTGCCGAGACCGGCGTGGACCGCATCTCGGTGGGCGCATTGACCAAGGACGTGCGCGCGACGGATTACTCGCTGCGTATCATCGGCTGACGCATCGCCAGCGCGAAGTCAAAAAAAACGGGGTGGAGCCCTCTGGCTCGCACCCCGTTTTTTTATTGCTGGACGGCGCTCAGCGCTTGCGGCCGGCCGAGGGCTGCATCACCGTAGGCAGTGCCTTCGGCAGCGAGTCCGGATAGTCGCGGCTGAAATGCAGCCCGCGGCTTTCATGCCGCGAGTACGCGCTGTCCACGATCAGCGAGGCCACCTCCACCAGGTTGCGCAGTTCCAGCAGGTCGCGCGTGACCCGGAAGTTGGCGTAGTACTCGGCGATTTCCTCGCGCAGCAGGCCGATGCGGTGCTGCGCGCGTTCCAGCCGCTTGCTGGTGCGCACGATGCCGACGTAGTTCCACATCATGCGGCGCAGTTCATCCCAGTTGTGGGACACCACGACTTCCTCGTCGGCATCGGACACGCGGCTCTCGTCCCACGCCGGCAGCGTGATGTTGGGCGCGCCGGCCTTGTCCTTCGAGGCGATGTCTTCCGCCGCGGCGCGGCCGATCACCATGCATTCGAGCAGCGAATTGGAGGCCAGCCGGTTGGCGCCATGCAGGCCGGTGCAGGCAGACTCGCCCACTGCGTACAGGTTGCCGATATCGGTGCGGCCCGCGGTATCGGTGACCACGCCGCCGCAGGTGTAGTGCGCAGCCGGGACGACCGGGATCGGCTCGCGCGTGATGTCGATGCCCAGTTCCAGGCAGCGCGCGTAGATCGTCGGGAAGTGTTCTTTCAGGAAGGCTTCGGGCTGGTGGCTGATGTCCAGGTAGACGCAGTCCAGGCCGCGCTTCTTCATCTCGAAGTCGATCGCGCGCGCGACCACGTCGCGCGGTGCCAGTTCGGCGCGCTCATCGTGTTCGGGCATGAAGCGGGTGCCGTCGGGCAGCTTGAGCAGCCCGCCTTCGCCGCGCACCGCCTCGGAAATCAGGAACGATTTGGCATAGGGGTGGTACAGGCAGGTGGGGTGGAACTGGATGAACTCCATGTTCGACACCCGGCAGCCCGCGCGCCACGCCATCGCGATGCCGTCCCCGGTGGCGGTGTCAGGGTTGGTGGTGTACAGGTAGACCTTGCCAGCGCCGCCCGCGGCCAGCACCGTGTGCGTGGCGGTGAGGGTGTGCACCGCGCCGGTGCTGTCGTCGAGAACGTAAAGGCCATAGCACCGGTTGCCAGGCAGTCCCATCTTGCGCGAGGTGATCAGGTCGATCGCGAAATGGTCTTCCAGGATGGTGATGTTCGGATGCTGCGTGGCCTGCTGCAGCAGCGTGCTGACCACCGCGTGTCCGGTGGCATCGGCCGCGTGGATGATGCGCCGGCGGCTGTGGCCGCCTTCGCGGGTCAGGTGGAAGCCCAGTTCGGCCTGCTCGTCGCGCGTGAACGGCACGCCGCGGTCGATCAGCCACTGGATCGCTTCGCGCCCGTGCTCCACGATAAAGCGGGTTGCCTCTTCGTCGCAGAGTCCTGCGCCGGCAACGAGTGTGTCCTGCGTGTGCTCGTCATGGCTGTCGCCGGAATCAAGCACGGCGGCGATGCCGCCCTGCGCCCAGTCGCTGGCGCCCTGCGTCATGGCGCGCTTGCTGAGGATGACAACCCGGTGGGTGTCGGCCAGTTGCAGCGCGACCGTAAGGCCGGCCAGCCCGCTGCCGACGATGGCGACGTCGAAATTCATGGTGCGGAGAGAGCGCCGGAAGGCGCCGGGCGGATGGGGGAAACGGGAAAGTCTACACCGTGCGCGGCATGCCGTGCAGCGGTGAACCGGCCCGACTGGGCGGTGATCGCGCCGGAAAGTTGCCGTGTGCTTGCTGGTGTGCCGAACGGCGCGCTTCTTGCGGCCTGCGGGGACCAACGTCGCGCCTGCGCCGTCGCGCGGGAAACGAGCGGGCAACAAAAAGCCCCGCAACATGGCGGGGCTTTCTGGCGGGATACCGGATCAATTACTTGATCTTGGTTTCCTTGTAAGCGACGTGCTTGCGAGCGACGGGATCGAACTTCATGATCTCCATCTTTTCCGGCATCGTGCGCTTGTTCTTGGTGGTGGTGTAGAAGTGACCGGTACCTGCGGTCGATTCCAGCTTGATCTTGTCGCGGCCGCCCTTGCTTGCCATGATGTGCTCCTAATTAGACTTCGCCACGTGCGCGCAGATCGGCGAGCACGGAGTCGATGCCTTTCTTGTCGATCAGGCGCAGGCCGGCGTTCGAGACGCGCAGGCTCACCCAGCGGTTTTCGGATTCAACGAAGAAACGACGATTCTGCAGGTTGGGCAGAAAACGGCGCTTGGTCTTGTTGTTTGCGTGGGAAACGTTGTTGCCGACCATCGGCGCTTTCCCGGTCACTTGACAGACGCGTGCCATGAAGCACTCCTAAATCTTATTCGTGGACAATGTTCGCAACAGATCAACAAAAGGCGCGCGGGCCCGGACTGCAGCGGATGGGACTTCAATGAAACGTAAATTATAGACCGGAATCCGCCGGTGAATCAATGCCTTCCCTGCGTTGACGGAATCGGGTGTTGTGTCTCGTCCGGCACTGTGCTGCAGACGTCACAGCCCAGGCAGGCATTCGCAACCGTCGGCCAGCGAACGGATTTCCTGGCCCGCCACGATGAAATGGTCGAGCAGATGCACGTCGATGAGTTCGAGCGTTCGTGCCAGCTCGCGGGTCAGGTGGACGTCGCTTTGGCTCGGCGCGGTCGTGCCGGAGGGATGGTTGTGCGCCACGATCACGCCGGCCGCATTATGCACCAGTGCCTGGCGCGCGACCTCGCGCGGATAGACGGCAGTGCGCGTCAGGGTGCCCCGGAACAGTTCCTCGCTGGCAATCATGCGGTTGCGCGGATCGAGGAACAGGCACAGGAATACTTCATGCGGCAGCGATGCCAGCGTCAGGCGCAGGTAGCTGTGCACCGCCGCGCGCGAGTCGAAACCGGTCGGCAGCCGCAGCGATTCAGCCAGCGCGCGCCGCGCCAGTTCGGGAATCGCCTGCAATTGTGCGTACTTGGCCGCGCCCATGCCCTTGATGCCCGTCAGCGCACCGGGTTCGGACGCGAACAAGGCGGTCAGCGAGCCAAAGCGGTGCATCAGCTCGCGGGCGAGGTCGACGGCACTTTTGCCGGCCGCGCCGACGCGCAGGAAGACAGCCAGCAGTTCGGCGTCGGACAGGGCGGCGGCGCCGCATTCCAGCAGTTTCTCGCGCGGCCGCTCGCAGGCGGGCCAGTTGGCAATGGTCATGGGCGGTCGGGGTTGGACCGCCGCCCCGAGAGCTAGAAGGGGTATACGGCTCCGGCGCGGCGGGCGATGGGCCAGTCGAATACAATACGGGTTGTTCGTGCGACACGCACACTCGTGTCCGTCCGCGTCACGTTAGACGCATCGACCCTGGGAGAGTACTCCCACATGCTAGTGAAACGAAGCCCACCATAGCTTACGACGCTAGCGCCTGCTCACTTTTCAGAGTTTTCTGAGAAGCGTTGCTTGCAGTACTGGCTTACCAGCCAGTGCCCGCCCAAAGGCGCGAACCACGCCCTCGGGCGTGGCGTTGTCCACTCTCTAAGAGGGGGCAATGGCTTTACATGCCGAAGTCAGGCATCAAGTTTGAACGTGGCCACGTTGGCCACCAAACGCCAAGTGGGCGAATGTCTTTTGCCCACAAGGCGGAGCATTTGCATTTCCGGTCCAGTTGGACCGGCAGGTAGGGTTCAGGCGGAGCGAAAGCTCTGCACGCTATGGTTCGGTCAGACACGTCCGCGAGGGCGCTTTGATAGAGAACCTGCTATGCGACTAGCAGTAGCCTAGGGAGACATGCGTCACTGGTAACGGTGGGGTGTGAAGCTCTCCTGACAATGTAGCCCCCGTAAGGGTGCCAGAGGACCGTGAGGTCTTCCGGTAGAGACTCCAAGCAGCCATGGGGTCGAGGAGCTAGGCTGACTGGTATGGGTAACGGAAGTGAACTGCTGATAAACGTCGTGAGTATTGCGGTGCCAAAGCTGCTGACAGGCACTAACCAAAACGGTATTTGGTCGGTTGCTCCGCTGGACATTCGGAGCACGTCGTCACTAGACCATCGGCGAAGAGGCAGACCCTAACCCGGTCTTGTAGCGTGCAGGGAACGTGGTAAGCCCGTATGGCTGCCAGGGTGCAGTGTGGCCCAGGCAGGCGGACCGTAAGGAACGCTGTTGGCTGTGCGGGTATGGGAGGTTGGAGAAAGCGAACGCCGGGTTGTAATGATCCGGATAGGGGTTGAAACATCACCTCACGCGAAAGCGGGCAGACTTCCAACTGGTCTTTCGTCGCAGGACGACTGGCTAACCCGCTTGAAACCGAAATTTCTTCCCCTGAGGGGCAATATGCCCCTCAGGGGCATGTTGTCTCCGCGTTTTGGGGGAAGACCTCAAGATAGGAGAGCAGCATGGAAGCATTTATCCGTGAGGATGAATCTGCGCTCTCCGGCGCACCGCAACGCTGGGATGCCATCAATTGGCGCCAAGTGGAACGGAACGTCCGGGCAATGCAGATTCGAATTGCGAAGGCAACACAGGAAGGGGACTGGCGCAGGGTGAAAGCCTTGCAACGGTCGCTGACCCGCTCGTTTTCCGCCAAGGCATCGGCGGTAAAGCGAGTGACGGAGAACCAAGGTAAGCGAACGGCAGGCGTCGATCGCGAACTGTGGGACTCGCCTGAAGTCCGGTGGGAAGCCATCGGACGGTTGAAGCGCCGAGGGTACAGGCCATTGCCATTGCGGCGGGTCTTTATTCCTAAGGCCAACGGGAAGGAGCGCCCACTAGGCATTCCGACCATGTTGGATCGAGCCATGCAGGCCTTGCACCTGCTGGCGCTGGAGCCGGTGTCCGAAGGGACGAGCGATCCGAATTCTTATGGGTTCCGGATCAATCGTTCCACGGCGGATGCCATGTCACAGCTGTTCGTCAACCTGTCCAGAGGGCACTCAGCCCAATGGATTCTGGAGGCGGATATCAAAGGTTGCTTTGACCATATCAGTCACGACTGGCTGGAGCGCAATGTCCCGATGGACCGAGCCATCCTCCGCAAGTGGCTGAAGGCTGGCGTGATATTTCAGGGCCAGTTTCAGGCGACCGAAGCCGGAACACCGCAGGGAGGCATCATCTCCCCGACTCTGGCAAACGTGGCGCTGAACGGGTTGGAACGACAACTGGTTGCTTCCTTCGAGAAGAAACTGGGGGTCGCCAAAACGCGGAAGCTGAAGGTGAATGTTGTGCGCTATGCGGACGACTTCGTGATCACGGGCACTACGCCTGAGATCCTGCAAAACGAGGTCAAGCCGTGGGTGGAGCAGTTCCTGGCGGTACGAGGGCTGACGCTATCAACGGAGAAAACGCGGATCGTCAACGTAGCCGACGGCTTTGACTTTCTAGGGTGGAACTTCCGGAAGTACTCCGGAACGCTGCTCATCAAGCCGAGCAGGAAGAACGTGCAGACGTTCTACCGCAAGGTGAAGGGGGTCATCAGTGCCAACAAGACGGTGAAGCAGTCAGAGCTGATTCGACTGCTGAACCCGATGCTACGGGGTTGGGCGCAGTACCACCGCGCCGTAGTGGCGAAGGCGGCTTTCAACCGTTTGGGGCACGACATATTTCGTGTCCTATGGCGGTGGGCCAAGCGGCGACATCCAGGCAAGAAGGCGGATTGGGTGCGGAAGAAGTACTTCGGCTCAGTCGGTCAGCGCAGTTGGGTGTTTGGCACCACAGTAGTGAAAGATGTCGATAGTGAGGTATGGGTTGAGTTGTACTCGCTCGCGAGCACGCCCATCCAAAGGCACAAGAAGGTCAGAGGGGATTACAACCCTTTTGATCCGGCGCAGGAGGTGTATGGTGAAACATTGCGACAGGAGCGGCTGCTTGACAGCATGGCGCACCGAAAGCAGTGGATCAAGCTGTACATGTCCCAGCGGGGCTTGTGTGCTCTGTGTCAGTGCAAGATGACCAAGGACACTGGGTGGCATGACCACCACATCGAGTACCGCGTACGCGGTGGCTCTGATGGTCTGAGGAACCGCGTGCTGCTGCATCCGAACTGTCATGTCCAAGTGCATAACCACGGGCTTTCTGTTGTAAAGCCGGTGCCATCGATTTGATGGTATTTTGTGAAGGCTTGAGCCGTATGCGGGGAAACCCGCACGTACGGTTCTTAGGGGGGAGTGGGCCAGCAATGGCCTGCTCCTACCCTCCCTCGGTTGATCACCCATGAATTTGCAAACTTTCGCGTCGGAAGCCGACGGCGGCACGGCTGGCCGCAAGACTGTCCTGGCCGACTCTTTCCTGACCCTGCACTACAGCATCTCGCTGGAGAATGGCACCGAGGTCGTCAGCACCTTCGACGACAAGCCCGCCACGCTGCTGCTCGGCCAGGGCCAGCTCGCGCCCACTCTGGAGCAGGCGCTGCTGGGCATGCCGGAAGGCGAGCGCATGACTTACCGGCTCGCGCCGGAGCACGCGTTCGGGCCACGCAATCCCGAATTACTGCAATGGGTGTCGCTGGCAACGCTGCGTGAGAACAGCTCGTTCGAGGAAGACTACAACCCGGGCGACCTGGTCGAGTTCAACGCCCCCGGCGGCGGCAAGTACGCGGGCGTGCTGAAGGAAATCGGCGAGACCGCGGCGCTGTTCGACTTCAATCATCCGCTGGCCGGACAGACGATCCTGTTCGACGTGCAGCTGATCGGCATCCTCTGATTGCGCCAACGTGCCGACTCCTGTCCAGATACGCAGCATGCCTGACATGACCACCGCACCCGACGCCGAAATCCTGATGGCCCAGCCGCGCGGCTTCTGCGCCGGCGTGGATCGCGCCATCGAGATCGTCGAGCGCGCGCTCGCGCGCTTCGGCGCGCCGATCTACGTGCGCCATGAAATCGTACACAACGCCTACGTGGTGGCCGACCTGCGCAGCAAGGGCGCGGTGTTCGTGCGTGAGCTGGACGAGGTGCCTGCCGGCGCCACCGTCATCTTCAGTGCGCATGGCGTGTCGCGCGAAGTGCGCGAGGACGCCGCCGCGCGCGGCCTGCACGTATTCGACGCAACCTGCCCGCTGGTGACCAAGGTGCATGTCGAAGTCGGCAAGATGCGCGCGGAGGGTTGCGAGATCGTGATGATCGGCCATCGCGGCCACCCCGAGGTCGAAGGCACCATGGGCCAGGCCAACGGCGGCATGGTGCTGGTCGAGACGGTCGACGACGTCGCCACGCTGCAGATCGCGGACCCGGAGCGGCTTGCCTACGTGACCCAGACCACGCTGTCGGTGGATGAGACCCGCGAAATCGTCGCCGCGCTGAAGGCGCGCTATCCGCAGATCCGCGAACCGAAGAAGCAGGATATCTGCTATGCCACGCAGAACCGCCAGGACGCTGTCAAGTTCATGGCGCCGCAGGTCGAGGTGGTGATCGTGGTCGGCAGCCCCAACAGTTCCAATTCCAACCGCCTGCGCGAACTGGCGCAGCGCCTGGGCGTGCCGGCCTACATGGTCGATGCGCCGGAGCAGGTGCGCCCGGAATGGATCGCCGGCAAGCGCCGTATCGGGCTGACCGCCGGGGCCTCGGCGCCAGAGGCGCTGGCGCAGTCGATCGTAGACCGCCTGCGCGCGCTCGGTGCACGCCAGGTGCGGGGGCTGGAGGGCATCGAGGAAAACATGGCGTTTCCCCTGCCGCGGGGGTTGATGCCAACCAGCGTCGCCGCCTGAGCGACCGCGGGCCGGGCCCGCACCGCACTGGTTCATGACAAGAGCGCCGCGCAATGCGGCGCTTTTTTTTTCGCGCATGCCCGCGCGGTGACGATTTGCCGGCTTATGACGCGCAATGCACATTATCAGTGCAATGCCATGGATGCATGAATGACTGCGTGCCTGGCGAATCCGACAAAATAGGGGTAATCCCCGTAACTGGGGTTTTCCCTATTATGGTGCGGCGCTACATTCTGCACATTAGAGATCGGTGCCTCGCATTTGAAATGAAATGCCTAATTAATTAAGACCTATTATAGGTGGCGCACCGCGCGCCTGGTCCTGCCGCCGGGGCGGCGCAGGCACGATTCTTGTAAGTATGTGCCGCAGTCCCGCCATGTGAGCGGGAATTGCCCCAATCTGTGCATTGGGGAAATTCCCTAGCTCATTTGAAGGGTAAATCGGTCGAGTTGTTGCGTCGCGTATTGCATCTGCAAAGAAAGGGGATACAATGCGCGCGTTTCAAATTGAAACTAAACAAAGGCGGTCCAGGGAAACGTCCGGGAGGCGTTGCAAATCCCTGTTTTTGTGAATCCTAGGAGATCACTCATGCAAATCACGTTTGCCAAGATTCTGCCGATCGCGGCCGCAGTGGCGCTGGTAGCAGCTTGCGGCAAGAAGGAAGAGAAGCCGGCGGATGCGGCCTCTTCGGCGCCGGCCGCAGCAGCCCCTGCAGCGGGCGGTGGCGAGACCGTCGTCAAGATCGGCCACGCGGCCCCGCTGACCGGCGGTATCGCGCACCTTGGCAAGGACAACGAAAACGGCGCCCGCCTGGCCGTGGAAGAAGTCAACAAGGCCGGCCTTGAAGTCGGTGGCAAGAAGATCAAGCTGGAACTGGTCGGCGAAGACGATGCCGCCGATCCGAAGACCGGCACCTCCGTGGCACAGAAGCTGGTCGACGCCAAGGTCGTCGCCGTGGTCGGCCACCTGAACTCGGGCACGTCGATCCCGGCCTCGAAGATCTACAGCGATGCCGGCATCGTCCAGATCTCGCCCTCGTCCACCAACCCGGACTACACCAAGCAAGGCTTCAAGACCACCTACCGCGTGGTGGCCACCGACGCCCAGCAGGGCCCGGCACTGGCCAATTACGCCGCCAAGACCCTGCACGCCAAGAGCGTGGCGATCGTCGACGACGCCACCGCCTATGGCAAGGGCCTGGCCGACGAGTTCGAGAAGACCGCCAAGGCGGCTGGCGTGAACGTGGTGGCGCGCGAAGCCACCAACGACAAGGCCACCGACTTCAAGGCCATTCTGACCAAGATCAAGGGCAAGAAGCCGGACGTGATCATGTACGGCGGCATGGATGCCACCGGCGGCCCGTTCGCCAAGCAGGCCAAGGAGCTGGGCATCGGCGCCAAGATCGTTGGCGGCGACGGTGTCTGTACCGACAAGGTGGCCGAGCTGGCCGGCGATGCCGTGACCAACATCATCTGCTCCGAGGCCGGCCTGGCCCTGTCGAAGATGGAGCAGGGCGCGGACTTCTCCAAGCGCTACCAGGCACGCTTCAACGCGCCGGTGCAGATCTACGCGCCGTTCACCTATGACGCGGTGATGGTCATCGTCGACGCCATGAAGCGCGCCAACTCGACCGAACCGGCTGCCATCCTGGCCGAAATGCCCAAGACCAACTACAAGGGCGTGATCGGCAACATCGCCTTCGACGAGAAGGGCGACATGAAGGAAGGCACCATCACGCTGTACGAGTACAAGGACAAGAAGAAGTCCGTTCTCGACGTCGTGAAGATGTAATCTGGGCTTACCGGCCCATCCGAACGGCACCGTGAGTATTTTGCGGTGCCGTTCTTTTTAGCCTCGCCTAATGTAGAAGCATCCTTACCCTGGATGGAGCATGGCGGGCGGCTTACCAGCAATCAAACTGCAGCAACGTTACCCATCACCACATCATCGTCCCCCCCCGGCATCCACACCATGCCGTCAGGTAAGGGACTGAAGCAGGAGTTTTCATGGATATCTTTATCCAGCAGATCGTGAACGGTCTGGTGCTCGGCAGCATCTATGCGCTGATTGCACTGGGCTACACCATGGTCTACGGCATTCTGGGGATCATCAACTTCGCCCACGGCGATGTCCTGATGATCGGCGCGCTGACCGCCCTGTCAGCGATTCTTGGTCTGCAGAAGTTTGCCCCCGGCTTGCCCGAATGGCTGACGCTGGTGATCGCGACGCTGATTGCGATGCCGGTCTGCGCAGTGCTGTCTTACTCGATCGAGCGTATCGCTTACCGGCCCTTGCGCAATGCGCCACGGCTGGCCCCGCTGATTACCGCGATCGGCGTGTCCATCATCCTGCAGACGATGGGCATGCTGATCTGGTCGCGCAACCCGCTGACCTTCCCGCAACTGCTGCCGTCGGAACCGATCGACATCGGCACGACCGGCGCTACCATCACCGGCAAGGAAATGGTCATCATCGGCCTGGCCGTGATGGTCATGTCGGGCCTGCTCGCGCTGGTCAACCGCACCAAGCTCGGCCGCGCCATGCGCGCCACCGCCGAGAACCAGAAGGTGGCCGGCCTGATGGGCGTGAACCCCAACTTCGTCATCTCCGCCACCTTCATGATCGGCGCCACGCTGGCGGCGCTGGCCGGCGTGATGATGGCCACCAACTACGGCAACGCCCACTTCTACATGGGCTTTATCCCGGGCCTGAAGGCATTCACCGCCGCGGTGCTGGGTGGCATCGGCAACCTTGCCGGCGCGATGGTCGGCGGCATGCTGCTGGGCCTGATCGAGGCGCTGGGTGCCGGCTATATCGGTGACCTGACCAATGGCGTGTTCGGCTCGAACTACCAGGACGTCTTCGCCTTTATCGTACTGATCACTGTGCTCGTCTTCCGTCCGTCCGGCATCATGGGCGAACGCGTGGCGGACCGCGCCTGAGGAGAGCGAATCCATGAATACCCCGATTCCATCCACGGCCGCCGTCGCGGCGCCGACCAAGGTGCCGACCAAGACCCTGGCCGCACTCATTGGCTTTTTGGTGGTCGCGCTGTGCGCGCCGTTTATCGTCCAGACCCTGGGCGGCAACTACTGGGTCCGCGTGCTGGACTTTGCGCTGCTGTACATCATGCTGGCGCTGGGCCTGAACATCGTGGTGGGCTTTGCCGGCCTGCTTGACCTGGGCTATATCGCGTTCTACGCAGTAGGCGCCTACCTGATGGCGCTGCTCGGCTCGCCGCACCTGGCGAACCAGTTCGAGTGGATCCAGCAACTGTTCCCCACCGGCGTCCACCTGTCGATGTGGTTCGTGCTGCCGCTCGCGATCCTGGTGGCCGCGACCTTTGGCGTGCTGCTGGGAGCGCCAACGCTCAAGCTGCGCGGCGACTACCTTGCCATCGTGACGCTGGGCTTCGGCGAGATCATCCGCATCTTCATGAACAACCTGGACCGTCCGGTCAACATCACCAATGGCCCCAAGGGCATCACGGCGGTGGATCCGGTCCATATCTTCGGCTTCGACTTCTCGAAATCGCACGAGATTTTCGGGATGAAGTTCACGCCGGTGTTCATGTACTACTACCTGCTGGTGTTCCTGGTCATCGTGATCGTGTTCGTGTGCCTGCGGCTGCAGACTTCGCGTATCGGCCGGGCCTTCGTGGCCATCCGTGAGGACGAGATCGCCGCCAAGGCCATGGGCATCAACACCCGCAACATCAAGCTGCTGGCATTTGCCATGGGCGCATCGTTCGGCGGCGCCTCGGGCGCGGTGTTCGGCGCATTCCAGGGCTTCGTGTCGCCGGAATCGTTCACGCTGTGGGAATCGATCTACGTGCTGGCCATCGTGGTGCTCGGCGGCATGGGCCATATCCCGGGCGTGATCCTGGGCGGCATCCTGCTGGTGGGCTTCCAGGAACTGCTGCGCGTGGTGGCCGAGCCGATGCAGACCGGTTTGTTCGGCCATGTGATCGTTGATGCCGAAGTGCTGCGCCAGCTGTTGTTCGGCCTGGCCCTGGTTGGTGTCATGCTGTACCGCCCGGCGGGCATCTGGCCGTCGCCACGCAAGGAAGACCGCCCGGTGGTGCGCCGTGCGGGCAGTGTGGGCCGTTTCTGACCAGGAGGACAACATGAGCAACAACGATTTCCTCCTGTCGGTACAGGGGGTCAACAAGCGTTTCGGCGGCCTGCAGGCGCTGTCGGATGTGGGCCTGCAGATCAAGCCGGGCGAGATCTATGGCCTGATCGGCCCCAACGGCGCCGGCAAGACCACATTCTTCAATGTGATCACCGGGCTGTACACGCCGGATGCGGGCGAGTTCATGCTGGGCGGCAAGCCCTACCAGCCGACCGCCGTGCATGAAGTGGCCAAGGCCGGCATCGCGCGCACGTTCCAGAACATCCGCCTGTTCGGCGAGATGACCGCGCTCGAGAACGTGATGGTCGGGCGCCATGTGCGCTCCAAGGCCGGCCTGTTCGGCGCGATCTTCCGGCCGCCTGCGGTGCGCCGCGAAGAAGAGGGCATCGAGGACATGGCGCATGACCTGCTCGACTACGTCGGCATCGGCAAGTACGCCAACTTCACCGCGCGTAACCTGTCGTACGGCCACCAGCGCCGGCTGGAAATCGCCCGCGCGCTGGCGACCGAGCCCAAGTTGCTGGCGCTGGACGAGCCGGCTGCGGGCATGAACGCGACCGAGAAGGTCGAGCTGCGTGGCCTGCTCGACAAGATCAAGAACGACGGCAAGACCATCCTGCTGATCGAGCACGACGTAAAGCTGGTGATGGGGCTGTGTAACCGCCTGACCGTGCTGGACTACGGCAAGGTGATTGCCCAGGGCCTGCCGCACGAGGTGCAGAACAACCCCGCGGTGATCGAGGCCTACCTCGGCACCTCGGCGCACTGATGGCGGGAGGAAAGCAATGAAACAGCCAGCAATGAAACAGACAGTACTGAAGATCTCCGGCCTGAAGGTCGCGTACGGCGGCATCCAGGCCGTCAAGGGCATCGACCTGGAAATCGAGGACGGTGAACTGGTCACGCTGATCGGCGCCAACGGCGCCGGCAAGACCACGACCATGAAGGCCATCACCGGCCTGCAGGGTTGGGCCGGCGGCGACGTGGAGTACATGGGCAAGTCGATCAAGGGCGTGCCCAGCTACGCGCTGCTCAAGCAAGGGCTGGCGATGGTGCCGGAAGGCCGCGGCGTGTTCGCGCGCATGACCATCACCGAGAACCTGCAGATGGGCGCCTACACGCGCAGCGACGAGGCCGGCATCAAGGCCGACGTCGACCGCATGTTCGGCATCTTCCCGCGCCTGAAGGAACGCGCCAACCAGCTGGCGGGCACCATGTCCGGCGGCGAGCAGCAGATGCTGGCGATGGCGCGCGCGCTGATGAGCCAGCCCAAGGTGCTGCTGCTGGACGAGCCGTCGATGGGCCTGTCGCCAATCATGGTCGACAAGATCTTCGAGGTCGTGCGCGACATCTCGGCGCAGGGCGTGACCGTGCTGCTGGTCGAGCAGAACGCCCGCCTGGCGTTGCAGGCCGCGCACCGCGGCTACGTGATGGAGTCCGGGCTGATCACCATGAGCGGGGAAGCCAAGCAGATGCTGGACGATCCCAAGGTGCGGGCGGCCTACCTGGGCGAGTAAGCGGCGCGCCGCCGCTCCCATTCCGACAACCCCGCTGCCGCAAGAGGGGTGAGGGAGAGGGCGGGCGCTCGCAGGCGCAAGGCCTTTCCCCTTGCCGCGGGGCCCCGCGCGGGCCGGCCAGGCCGGTGTGCGCGGGTTCTGCGGTGCTGGCCCTCTCCCTCACTCCTCTGCGGCGCTGATCGCTGATCAGGCTGCAAAGCAAAAAGCCTCGCGCAATGCGAGGCTTTTTGCCGTCTGCAGATCCTGAAGGATCAGGCCAGCTTCTTCAGCAGCGTGCGCAGCATGCCGATCATCTGGTCGATCTCTTCGCGCGTGACGTTCAGCGCCGGCATGAAGCGCAGCAGGTTGGCGCGCGGCGCGTTCAGCAGCAGGCCCTGCGGCGCCATGTCGCGCGCTTCTTCCACCAGCTGCGGGCCGATGTCCTTGCCCAGCAGCAGCGCGCGCAGCAGGCCCTCGCCACGTTCGCCCTCCAGGCCGAACTCGCCCGACAGCGCCAGCAGCTGTTCCTTCAGGTATTCGCCCTTGGCCTTGACGTCGTCCAGGAAACCCGGCGCGGTCAGCTGCCCGATCACTGCGCTGCCCACCGCGGTCATCAGCGGATTGCCGTTGTAGGTGCCGCCCTGGTCGCCGGCCTCGAAGCTGGCGACTTCGGCCTTGCACAGCAGCGCCGACAGCGGCACGCCGCCGCCGATGCCCTTGCCCAGCGTCATGATGTCCGGCTCGACGCCGGACAGCTCGTACGCGAACAGCGTGCCGCAGCGGCCGCAGCCGGCCTGCACTTCATCGACGATGAACAGCAGCTTGTGCTTGTCGGCCAGCGCGCGCAGGCCCTGCATGAACTCGCGCGTGGCGGGGATCACGCCGCCTTCGCCCTGCACCGGTTCCAGCATGATGCCGACGGTCTTGTCGGTGATCAGCTTCTCGACCGAGGCCAGGTCGTTCAGCTCGGCCTTGGGGAAGCCCGGCACCTGCGGCGCGAAGATGGTGTCCCAGCCGGCCTTGCCCGACGCGCTCATGGTGGCGAGCGTGCGGCCATGGAAGCTGTGGTCCATGGTGATGATCTCGTAGGCGCCGTTCTTGTGCTTGCGGCCCCATTTGCGCGCCAGCTTGATCGCGCCTTCGTTGGCTTCGGCGCCGCTGTTGGCGAAGAAGACCTTGTCGAAGCAGCTGTGGTCGGTCAGCTGTTTGGCCAGGCGCAGCATCGGCTCGTTGTAGAAGGCCGGGCTCGGGTTGATGATCTTCTTCGATTGCTCGACCAGCGCGTCGATCATGCCCTGGTTGGAGTGGCCCAGGCAGTTGACCGCCCAGCCCTGCACGAAGTCCAGGTATCGCTTGCCGTTGTGATCCGTCAGCCAGGAACCCTTGCCCTCAGTGAAGACGAGCTCGGGCCGGTTGGTGATGTACATCAGGGATTGGACGGGAAACTCAGCAAATGCCATGGCGGACTCCAGGGGTCGGCTTTAAACGATGGACGGACGGGCGAGGGGGCAAGCAAAAAGCAGCAAAAAGCAAAAAGCCACGGGGGTTGCCCGTGGCTCGTTGACCTGAACAGACGCAGTCGACGGTCAGCCGCGTGGCACCCCGGTGGGGAGCGACGTACGGAAGCTGCGGCGTCGGTTGAAGGTCGTATGCATGCGGGCAAATATAAGGCGCATGTGCCCGGGTGTCAAAACGAATTTTGGCGGACCCGGGCATTGTTGCGCTGACGGAACGGCGTGCCGGCCGCGGTCAGGCTGCCGGCGTGGCCGGGTGCATGTCGGCCTCGGAGGTGAACGAGTCAGCGAAGAAGGCGTCCTCGTGCAGCTTGCACTGGCGCGTGAAGTCGCCGCGCGCGGCGTTGATCATCACCGGCGCGCCGCAGGCGTAGACCTCGTGGCCTGACATGTCGGGATGGTCGGCGATCACGGCCTGGTGGACGAAACCGGTACGGCCCTGCCAGTTGTCTTCCGGCAGCGCGTCGGACACCACCGGCACGTACCTGAAGTTGGGCAGGTCGCGCGCCCATTGCTCGGCGAGCGCGTGCATGTACAAATCCTTGGGCCGGCGGCCGCCCCAGTACAGCGTCATCGGGCGCGTGATGCCGGTGTAGGCGGCATGCTCGACGATGGCCTTGATCGGCGCGAAGCCGGTGCCGGAAGCCAGCAGGATGATCGGGGCATTCGATTCCTCGCGCAGGAAGAAGCTGCCCAGCGGGCCTTCGAAGCGCAGGATGTCGCGTTCCTTCATCGCCGGGGCGCCTTCCTTGGCGCCGAACACGTAGTCGGTGAAGGCGCCGCCCGGCATATGGCGGATATGCAGTTCGATCGGGCCGTCCTCGTGCGGCGGCGTGGCGATCGAATAGCTGCGGCGCTTGCCGTCGCGCAGCAGGAATTCCACGTACTGGCCGGCCAGGTACTGCATCCGTTCGGTCGCGGGCAGCTGCAGCTTGATGGCGATCACGTCGTCGGCCAGGCGCTCCAGCGAGGTCACGCGGCACGGCACCTTCTTGATCGGGATATCGCCGGCGCCGTGGACTTCGCGGCATTCAATGGTAATGTCGGACGACGCGTTGGCGCAGCAGAAGAGCGCGCGGCCCTCGGTTTTTTCCTGCGCGGTCAGCGCGGCCGGGGCGTGGTCGCCCTGCACGATGGTGCCTTCAAGCACGCGGCCCTTGCACGAGCCGCAGGCGCCGTTCTTGCAGCCGTAGGGCAGGCCGATGCTGTGGCGCAGGGCCGCGCCGAGGATGGTTTCGTCCGAGGCCACTTCGAACTTGTGGCCACTGGGCATGACGGTTACTTGATAAGCCATAATCGGTCTATGAGCCAAATTCAGTCGATGCTGCAGCCCTCGCGCCTCCCGGTCCTGCCGAAGCCCAGCCGCAGGCTTGGTCGTCCGCGCCTGTTGATCGTCGGGTGCGGGGATGTGGGGACGCGCTGCCTGCGAATCCTGTCGTCGCGCATGCGCGTGTTCGCCGTCACGTCGCAGCCGGCGCGCCGCGCCGAACTGCACGCCGCCGGTGCGGTGCCGCTGGTGGCCGACCTTGACCGGCCAGCAACGCTGGCGCGGCTGCGGGGGCTGGCCACGCAGGTGCTGGACCTGGCGCCGCCGCCCGGTCAGGGCGAGGGCGATCCGCGTACGCGTGCCTTGCTCGCCGCCTTGCGCCGCAAGGCCTGGCGGCAGGGCGGCACGTTTAGCGGCGAGCCCGCCATTCTACCCGACCGGGGCCTTCGCCGCCCTGCGTTTGTCTACGCCAGCACCTCGGGCGTCTACGGCGACCGTCAGGGCGCGCGGGTGTCGGAATTCCATGCCGTGCGCCCGCAGACGGCGCGCGCGCGCCGCCGCGTGGCCGCCGAGGGCGCCGTGCGCGCCTTTGGCCGCGCTGCCGGCTGGCGCACCAGCATCGTGCGCATCCCGGGCATCTATGCCGCCGAGCGGCTGCCGGTGGCCCGGCTCAAGCGCGGCACGCCCGCGCTGGTGCCGCAGGACGATGTCTACACCAGCCATATCCATGCCGACGACCTCGCCCGCATCATGGTTGCCGCGCTGTTCCGCGGCCGCCCGCAGCGGGTGGTCCATGCCAGCGATGATACCGAGCTGCGCATGGCCGACTACTTCGACCTGGTGGCCGACCGCCGCGGCCTGCCACGCCCGCCGCGCATCACGCGGGGACAGGCGCGCGAAGTGATCGAGCCGACGCTGCTGAGCTTCATGAGCGAATCGCGCCGGCTCGACAACCGCCGCCTGAAGCGCGAGCTGCGGCTGCGGCTGCGCTTTCCCACGGTCGCCTCCTTCTTCGACGCCTGACCGCGCCTGCGCTCGCATCCCGTGCCCATGGCACGGGGTTTGCTCATCCTGCCGTCGCTTCAATCCTGTCTATACAGCAACACTTCCAGTGCGCCAACGCGGTGCTTCCTGCACCCGAGGCAAGCCGAGGCACGGTTGTAGTCGTTGATACATCCGCTCTGTAGCGCCGATTCCTGCGGTGATGTGACGTACAGTCCCTCGGTGGAAGCCCTACATTGACTTGTATATACAGGCATTGTTTAATGCCCGAAAGCGAGCGCGCCACAAGCATGGCCTGCCGTCGACGGACACACCAAAGGAGCGTATCGATGAGGATGGAAAGCCGCATGCAAGGCAGGATTCAAGGCAGGGTTCGTGGCCGCAAGGCAATGCAGGCCGCGCTATTTGCCGCGGCAGTCACCATGGCCGGCACCGGCCACGCGCAGACCACCAAGGTCACGCTCGGCATGAGCGGCTGGACCGGCTTCGCGCCGCTGACGCTGGCCGACAAGGCCGGCATCTTCAAGAAGAACGGCGTCGAGGTCGACATCAAGATGATCCCGCAGAAGGATCGCCACCTGGCGCTGGCCGCCGGTGCGATCCAGTGCGCGGCCACGACCGTCGAGACCCATGTGGCCTGGAACGCCAACGGCGTGCCGATCACCCAGATCGTGCAGCTCGACAAGTCCTACGGCGCCGACGGCCTGGCCGTGCGCGGCGACGTCAAGAGCTTTGCCGACCTGAAGGGCAAGACCATCGGCGTCGATGCGCCGGGCACCGCGCCGTACTTCGGGCTGGCCTGGATGCTGAAGAAGAACGGCATGTCGCTGAAGGACGTCAAGACGACGACGCTGTCGCCGCAGGCAGCGGCGCAGGCCTTCGTGGCCGGCCAGAACGACGGCGCCATGACCTATGAGCCGTACCTGTCCACTGTCCGACAGAACCCGGACAAGGGCAAGATCCTGGCGACCACGCTCGACTACCCCATGGTGACCGACACGCTGGGCTGCGCGCCCAAGTGGCTCAAGGAGAACCCCAAGGCGGCGCAAGCGCTGGTCGACAGCTACTTCGAGGCGCTGGAAATGATCAAGAAGGAGCCGGCGAAGGCCAACGAGATCATGGGCGCCGCGGTCAAGCAGTCCGGCGAGCAGTTCGCCAAGTCGGCCGCCTACCTGCGCTGGCAGGACCGCGAGGCCAACAAGAAGTTCTTTGCCGGCGAACTCGCCAGCTTCAGCAAGGAAGCGGCGGGCGTGCTGATGGACATCGGCGTGATCCGCCAGGTGCCCGACGTGACGGCGTTGTATGACGCGCGTTTCCTCAAGTAAGCAACGCAGTCGCAAGGAGGCGTGACGTCATGACGCAAGCCCGAATCGGTTCCCACGCGCCCGCGGCGGCGGTGCCCGTCCAAACGGCGGCACCGGCGCGCCGGCGCCATCCCTGGCTGGCCCCGCTGGTGCCGGTGCAGCCCACACGCGCTGGATGCTGGGCCTGTCTTTCTTCGTGCTGTTCTTCGGCGTGTGGGCCGCGGTGACGCTGGGCGGCTTCGTGCCGCGCACGTTCCTGGCCGATCCGCTGACAATGGCCAAGGAGGGCCTGGTCCTCTTCACCGAGCACAACTTCATCGGCGACATCGGCATGACGGTGTGGCGCGTGGTCGGCGGCTTCGTGCTGGCGGCGGTGCTGGCGGTGCCGCTCGGCATTTTCATGGGCGCGTACAAGGCGGCCGAGGCGTTCTTCGAGCCCTTCGTGTCGTTCTGCCGCTACCTGCCCGCGTCGGCCTTTATCCCGCTGCTGATCCTGTGGGCCGGCATCGGCGAGACCCAGAAGCTGCTGGTGATCTTCATCGGCTCGTTCTTCCAGATCGTGCTGATGGTGGCGGTGGCGGTCGGCGGCGCGCGCAAGGACCTGGTCGAGGCAGCCTACACGCTGGGCGCGAACAGCGCCGGCATCGTGCGCCGCGTGCTGATCCCGGGCGCCGCGCCGGAAATCGCCGAGATCCTGCGGCTGGTGCTGGGCTGGGCCTGGACCTATGTGATCGTGGCCGAGCTGATCGGCTCGTCGTCGGGCATCGGGCACATGATCACCGACAGCCAGGCGCTGCTCAATACCGGGCAGATCATCTTCGGCATCATCGTGATCGGCTGCATTGGCCTGGTCTCAGACCTTGTCTTCAAGCGCGCCAACCAGCGCCTGTTCCCGTGGAGTTCGATCCAATGAGCGCACTGTCCATCCAGCAGGTCTCGCGTACCTTCTCCAACCCGCGCGGCGGGCAGACGCTGGCGCTGCAGCCGGTCGATTTCGAAGTGCGCGACAACGACTTCGTCACCATCCTGGGCCCGTCGGGCTGCGGCAAGTCCACGCTGCTGCGCATCGTGGCCGGGCTCGACACGCCTTCCACCGGCCGCGTGCTGCTCGACGGCCAGCCGGTCACCGATCCGGGCGCCGACCGCGGCATGGTGTTCCAGTCGTACACGCTGTTCCCATGGCTGACGATCGAGCAGAATGTGCGCTTCGGCCTGCGCGAGCGCGGCATGAGCGCGGCGGAGCAGAAGGAGCGCAGCGACTTCTTTATCCAGCGCGTCGGGCTGCGCGGCTTCGAGCACCATTACCCGAAGCAGCTGTCGGGCGGCATGCAGCAGCGCACCGCGATCGCGCGGGCGCTGGCCAACGATCCCAAGATCCTGCTGCTCGACGAACCCTTTGGCGCGCTCGACAACCAGACCCGCGTGCTGATGCAGGAGTTGTTGCTAGGCATATGGGAAGCGTCGCGCAAGACGGTATTATTCGTGACCCACGATATCGACGAGGCCATTTTCATGGCCAACCGGGTGGCGGTGTTTTCCGCCAGGCCGGGTCGGATCAAGAGCGATATCGCGGTCGATTTCCCGCATCCGCGCCATTACACCATCAAGACCTCTCCGGAGTTTTCCGCGCTCAAGGCGCGGCTGACCGAGGAAATCCGCGCCGAGGCCATTGCCGCGGCCGAGCACTGAAACGCCATGAACCACGCCGTCGGCTCCGCCACCCCCGCTTCCTCTCCCACCGCGCTCTACCAGCAGGTGAAGGAGTACATCGCCCGCCAGATCCAGAGCGGCGCGTGGCAGCCGGGCGACCGGGTGCCGTCGGAACAGGAGCTGGTGAACCGCTTCGGGGTCTCGCGCATGACCGTCAACCGGGCCCTGCGCGAACTGTCGGAGCAGGGCCGGGTGGTGCGCGTGGCAGGGGTCGGCACCTTCGTCGCCGAGCACAAGCCGCAGTCGACGCTGCTGTCGGTGGTCAACCTGCAGGACGAGATCCGCATGCGCGGGCATGACTATGCCTGCGACGTGATCCTGGTCGAGCGGGTTTCGGCGTCGATCGAGGTGGCCGCCGCGCTGGAGCTGCATACCGGCGAGTCGGTGTTCCATTCGGTCTGCGTGCATCGCGAAGACGGCGTGCCGGTGCAGCTGGAGGACCGCTACGTGAACCCGCGCGTGGCGCCGGATTTCATCGGCCAGGACTTCAGCGCGACCCAGCCCGGCGAATACCTGTTGCGCCACGTTCCCTACGATCAGGTGGAGCATGTGGTCGATGCCATTGCCGCCACGCCGGAGCAGGCCGCGCAACTGGAAATGCCGCCAACGCAACCTTGCCTGATGCTGACCCGCCGCACCTGGACCAATGGCGTGCCAGTGACATTCGTTCGTTGCCTGCATCCGGGCAACCGCTACCGCCTCGGCAGCCGCTTCCGCGCCGACGGCAATCCCGCTTTCGGCTGATTCCCTCGTGGGATCGGCCTTTGGTTCAATTTTTAGCCTAAGCTGTATAGACAGGAACATACAAATGACTGCGAGCCAACACGACCAAGCCTCCCGCCCGCTGCTGACCTTGCAGCCGGGCCAAGTCACCCTGGCCGACCTGCGTCGCATCTACCGCGGCGAAGTGCGCGTGGCAATGGCCGATTCCGCCTGGGCCGGCGTACGCGCGGCGCAGGCCACCGTGCAGGACATCATCGATGCCGACGCCGTGGTCTACGGCATCAATACGGGCTTCGGCAAGCTGGCGCAGACCCGCATCCCCAACGACAAGCTGGCGCAGCTGCAGCGCAACCTCGTGCTGTCGCACAGCGTCGGGACCGGTCCGGACCTGGCCGGGGATACGGTGCGCCTGATCCTGGCCACCAAGGCGGTCAGCCTGGCGCGCGGCCATTCCGGTGTGCGTCCGGAACTGATTGAGGCATTGCTGGCGCTGGTCAACCATGGCGTGACGCCGTGCATTCCCGCCAAGGGTTCGGTCGGTGCCTCGGGCGACCTGGCGCCGCTGGCGCATATGTCGTGCACGCTGATCGGCGTGGGCGACGTGCTGGTCGACGGCAAGCGCGTGCCGGCCGCCGAAGGCCTGGCCCATGCGGGCCTGAAGGCGTTCGAACTGGGCCCGAAGGAAGGCCTGGCGTTGCTCAACGGCACGCAGGTGTCGACCGCGCTGGCGCTGGCCGGCCTGTTCGCCGCCGAGGACACCTTCGCCGCCGGGCTGGTGGCTGGCGCACTGTCGCTGGAAGCGATCAAGGGCTCGGTCAAGCCGTTCGACGCCCGCATCCATGAGGCCCGCGGCCAGGCCGGCCAGATCGCCGTGGCCGGCGCCGTGCGCGCGATGCTGGATGGCAGCGAGATCGTCGATTCGCACAAGGCCTGCGGCCGCGTGCAGGACCCGTATTCGATCCGCTGCCAGCCGCAGGTGATGGGTGCTTGCCTGGACAACCTGCAGCACGCCGCGCGCATCCTGCAGATCGAAGCCAATGCCGCGTCGGACAACCCGCTGGTGTTCTCCGAGCAGGGCGACGTGGTCTCCGGCGGCAACTTCCACGCCGAGCCGGTGGCCTTCGCCGCCGACATCATCGCGCTGGCGATCGCCGAGATCGGTGCGATTTCCGAGCGGCGCCTGGCGCTGCTGCTCGATACCGGCCTGTCCGGCCTGCCGCCGTTCCTGGTGCGCGATGGCGGCCTGAATTCGGGCTTCATGATCGCGCAGGTGACCGCGGCGGCGCTGGCTTCCGAGAACAAGTCGCTGGCGCATCCGTCGAGCGTGGACAGCCTGCCGACCTCGGCCAACCAGGAAGACCATGTGTCGATGGCCACCTACGGCGCGCGCCGGTTGGGCGACATGGCGGCCAACACCGCCGTGGTGGTCGGCATCGAGGCGATGGCCGCGGCACAGGGCATCGAGTTCCACCGTCCGCTGAAGTCGTCGCCGCTGGTGGAGCAGGAGCTGGCCCGCATTCGTGCGCGGGTGGATTTTGTGGAAGGCGACCGTTACCTGGCGCCGGATATCGAAGCGATGAAGCAGTGGGTGGTGCAGGGCGATGCGGGAGCGGGGTGGCCGCAGGCGGTCAGGGCGATTTTGCCGACCAACGCAAGTTGATGCGCCGGCCCTCACCCCCGCCCCTCTCCCGCAAGCGGGAGAGGGGAGACCCCAAACTGTGTTGGAGGGGCCGGGGGTGAGGGCCAGCGTATCCGGAAGCCGCCGACGTACCAAATGCCGTGCCACCGATCTGATCGCACCACCAGCGCCATCCAAAGGAGAACAACACATGAACGCTCCCGAATCCCAATCCCTCCAGCGCGGCCAGCGCGAAATCCGCGCCCCGCGCGGCACCCAGCTGCACTGCAAGAACTGGCTGATCGAAGCCGCCTACCGCATGATCCAGAACAACCTGGACCCCGACGTGGCCGAGCGCCCGCAGGACCTGGTGGTGTACGGCGGGATCGGCAAGGCCGCGCGCAACTGGGAATGCTTCGACGCCATCCTTGACAGCCTGCGCCGCCTGGGCGAGGACGAATCGCTGCTGGTGCAGTCGGGCAAGCCGGTCGGCGTGTTCCGCACGCACCCGGACGCGCCGCGCGTGCTGATCGCCAACTCCAACCTGGTGCCGCACTGGGCAACGTGGGACAAGTTCAACGAGCTCGATCGCGCCGGCCTGATGATGTACGGCCAGATGACCGCGGGCTCGTGGATCTACATCGGAACGCAGGGCATCGTGCAGGGCACCTACGAGACCTTTGTCGAAGCCGGCCGCCAGCACTATGACGGCGATTTGTCGGGCAAATGGATCCTGACCGCCGGCCTCGGCGGCATGGGCGGCGCGCAGCCGCTGGCCGGCGTGCTGGCGGGTGCCTGCGTGCTGGCGATCGAGTGCCAGGAATCGCGCATCGACTTCCGCATCCGCACGCGCTACCTCGACAAGAAGGCCACCACGCTGGACGAGGCGCTGGCGATGATCGCCGAGGCCACGGCAAGGAAGGAGGCAATCTCCGTCGGCCTGCTCGGCAACGCCGCCGACATCGTGCCGGAACTGGCCAAGCGGGCGCAGGCCGGTGGCATGCGCCCGCATATCGTCACCGACCAGACTTCCGCGCATGACCTGGTCAACGGCTACCTGCCGCAAGGGTGGACTGTCGAACAGTGGGAGCATGCGCGCCAGCACGATCCCAAGTCGGTGGAAGCCGCTGCGCGCCCCTCTATCGTCAAGCACGTGCAGGCCATGCTCGACTTCCAGAAGATGGGCGTGCCGACGGTCGACTACGGCAACAACATCCGCCAGGTCGCGTTCGACGAAGGCGTGCAGAATGCCTTCGATTTCCCCGGCTTCGTGCCGGCCTATATCCGCCCCCTGTTCTGCCGCGGCAAGGGCCCGTTCCGCTGGGTGGCGCTGTCGGGCGATCCCGAGGATATCTACAAGACCGACGCCAAGATGAAGGAGCTGTTCCCCGAGGACAAGCACCTGCACCGCTGGCTCGACATGGCGCACGACCGCATCGCCTTCCAGGGCCTGCCGGCGCGCATCTGCTGGGTGGGCCTGGACGAGCGCCACCGCGCTGGCCTGGCCTTCAACGAGATGGTGAAGTCGGGCGAGCTGAAGGCGCCGGTGGTGATCGGCCGCGACCACCTGGACTGCGGCTCGGTGGCGTCGCCCAACCGCGAGACCGAAGCGATGCGCGACGGCTCGGATGCGGTGTCCGACTGGCCGCTGCTGAACGCGCTGCTCAATACCGCCGGCGGCGCCACCTGGGTCAGCCTGCACCACGGCGGCGGCGTGGGCATGGGCTTCTCGCAACACTCCGGCGTGGTGATCGTCTGCGATGGCACCGATGCCGCCGCCAAGCGCATCGAGCGCGTGCTGTGGAACGACCCGGCCACCGGCGTGATGCGCCATGCCGATGCGGGCTACGACATCGCCATCGACTGCGCGCGTGAGAAGGGCCTGAACCTGCCGATGGTGAAGGGCGTATGAGCACTGTGATGTCACAGTACTTCAAGCTCGCCGCCATCGACCCGACGCGCTGGAAGAACGGCGGCGGCAACACGCGCGAGATCGCGGTGTGGCCGCCGGGTGCAGGCATGGATGACTTCGTGTGGCGCCTGAGCGTGGCCGATATCGAAGCCGACGGCCCGTTCTCCGCCTTCCCCGGCATCGACCGCCAGATCGTGCTGCTCGACGGCGCCGGGGTGATGCTGCGCGCCGACGACGGCAGCTTCAGCCACCGCCTGGTCCAGCCGGGCGCACCGTTTGCCTTCTCGGGCGACACCGGCCTGCAGGCTGCGCTGCTCGATGGCGCCACGCGCGACTTCAACGTGATGACGCGGCGTGGCCGCTGCCGCGCGCGCGTCGACGCCTTCCGCGACGGCTTTACCGTCAGCACCGGTGCCGATACCGTTTGCCTGCTTGCCGTGTCCGGCACCTGGCTGGCGCAGGATGCGCAGCCGGCTGTCACGCTGGACGCGGGGCAGGGCGTGCTGTATCCGGCCGGCGAACCCGCTGGCCGGCAAGCCTTTGCACCAGGCGCCGACGACGCGCTGTGCCTGTGTGTCACGCTGGAAATGGAGCCCGACCAATGACGCTGCCTTCCGTACCTGGCACCGCCAACGCCGCCAACGCCACCAGCGCCGCCAGCGCCGATGGCCTCTGGCACAACTGCCACCTGTTGTCCGATGCCGACCCCGCGCGCGCCATCCGCGATGCCGCGCTCGTGGTAGAACAAGGCCGAATAGCCTGGCTCGGCGCTGCCGCCGAATTGCCGCAGCAGTATCGCGACCTCGCGCGCCACAACGCCAACGGCGCGTGGATCACGCCGGGACTGGTCGATTGCCACACCCACCTGGTCTACGGCGGCCAGCGCGCCGACGAGTTCGCGATGCGCCTGGCCGGTGCCGGCTATGAGGAAATCGCGCGCGCCGGCGGCGGCATCGTCTCGACCGTGCGCGCCACCCGCGCCGCCGACGAAGACACGCTGTTCGCGCAGGCCGCCGCGCGCCTGCAACCGCTGCTCGCCGAAGGCGTGACTGCCATCGAGATCAAATCCGGCTACGGCCTCAGCCTGGAAGCCGAGCGCAAGCAATTGCGCGTGGCGCGTCGCCTGGGCGAGCAGTTCGGCGTCGCGGTGCACACCACCTTCCTCGGTGCGCACGCGCTGCCGCCCGAGTACGCCGGCCGCGCCGATGACTACATCGACCTGGTGTGCGGCACCATGCTGCCGGCGCTGGCCGAAGAAGGGCTGGTCGATGCCGTCGATGCCTTCTGCGAATCGATCGGCTTCTCGATCGCGCAGACCGAACGCGTCTTCGATGCCGCTGCGCGCCACGGCCTGCGCGTCAAGCTGCACGCCGAGCAGCTCAGCAACCTCGGCGGCGCGGCGCTGGCGGCACGCCATCGCGCGCTGTCGGCGGACCATCTCGAACATCTCGACGAGGCCGGCGTCGCCGCGATGGCAGAAGCCGGCACGGTCGCGGTGCTGCTGCCCGGCGCCTACTATTTCCTGCGCGACACCAACCTGCCGCCGATCGCGCTGTTGCGCCAGCACGGCGTGCCGATGGCGATCTCGACCGACCACAACCCCGGCACGTCGCCGGTGACGTCGCTGCTGCTGATGATGAATATGGCCTGCACGCTGTTCCGCCTGACGGTGCCCGAGGCGCTGGCCGGCGTGACCCTGCATGCGGCACGCGCGCTGGGCGCATCG
Organism: Cupriavidus phytohabitans; assembly: GCF_000426345.1. GTDB lineage: Bacteria > Pseudomonadota > Gammaproteobacteria > Burkholderiales > Burkholderiaceae > Cupriavidus. Next base: position 70,025 of record NZ_AUFE01000008.1, read on the forward strand.
GATCGCCACGGCAAGCTGGAAGCGGGGCGCGTAGCCGACTTCGTGCTGTGGCGCGTCGATTCGCCGGCAGAGCTGGCATACTGGTTCGGCCGCAACCCTGCGGCAATGGTTGTGCGGCAAGGGCGCGTATATCCGGCGCAAGAAGGGGCACAAGCGGAGGCACAGGCATGAGCACATCGCTGCTGTTCGCAGACTGGGCCCTGCTGCCCGATGGCTGGGCGCGCAATGTGCTGCTCGCCTGGGACGAGCAGGGCCGCCTGGCCACCGTGCAAGCCGGGTCCACCGCAAGTGCCGGTGTGCCGCGCGCCGCGGGCCCGGTGCTGCCGGGCATGCCCAACCTGCATTCGCACGCATTCCAGCGTGGCTTTGCCGGCCTGACCGAATACCGCAGCCGCCCGCAGGGTGACAATCCCGGCGGCGCCGATTCGTTCTGGAGCTGGCGCACGCTGATGTACCGCTTCGCGCAGCGGATCTCGCCAGACACGCTGGAAGCCATCGCCACCCAGCTCTACATCGAAATGCTGCGTGCGGGCTATACCAGCGTGTGCGAGTTCCACTACGTCCACCACGATGCCAACGGCAAGCCCTACGCCGATGCCGCCGAGATGTCGCTGCGGCTGCTGCGCGCGGCGCAGCGCACCGGCATCGGCATGACGCTGCTGCCGGTGCTGTACCAGACCGCCGGCTTCGGCGGCAAGCCGCCGCTGGCCGAGCAGCGCCGCTTCCTGCATGACACAGACGCCATGCTGCGGCTGCTGGAGCGGCTGGCGCCCATGTGCGCGCAGGCCGGCGCACGTCTCGGGCTGGCGCCCCATTCGCTGCGCGCGGTGCCCGAAGACAGCCTGCTGCATGCGCTGGCAGGGCTGAAGGCGATCGACGCGCAGGCGCCGGTCCATATCCACATCGCCGAGCAGCAGCGCGAAGTCGACGACTGCATCGCCTGGTCCGGCACGCGCCCGGTGACATGGCTGTTCGATCATGTCGACGTCGATGCGCGCTGGTGCCTGGTGCACGCCACGCACATGGACTGGGATGAGCGCCGGCGCCTCGGGCACAGCGGCGCCGTGGCCGGCATCTGCGCGACCACCGAAGCGAACCTCGGCGACGGCGTGTTCGAGGCGGAGCCTTACCTCGCGCAGCACGGCGCGTGGGGCATCGGCTCGGACAGCCATGCCAGCGTCAGCGTGGCCGAGGAACTGCGCCTGTTCGAGTACGGCCAGCGGCTGGGCCTGCAGCAGCGCAACGTGCTGGCCTCGGATACCCACCTGCAGGTGGCCGACCGCCTTTATCTCGAAGCCGTGGCAGGCGGCGCGCGCGCCAGCGGCCGCGACGTGGCCGGGCTGGCGCCCGGCCAGCAGGCGGACTTCGTGGTGCTGGACGGTGCGCACCCGACGCTGGCCGGCCTCGACGGCGCGCAGGCGCTGGCCACCCACGTGTTCGCGAACCACGGTCATGAGACACTAGCGGAGGTCCGCACCGCCGGCTGCAGCCGCGTGCAGCATGGCGCGCATGCGCTACAGGCCGATGCGGCCCGGCAGTTCATCGCCGCGCGCGCCAGCCTGCTGGCCGACTGATACGCGACAAAATAGGCGACAAATCCGGGCACCGCCCGACGCATTGCAAAGAACATGTCCTTCTCCACCGATACTCCCGCCTTCACCCTGCATCGCGGCACGCGCCCGCTGCTGATATCGATGCCGCACGTCGGCACGCACCTGCCGGCTTCGGTTTCGCAGCGCCTCACGGCCGAGGCGCGCACCGTGCCCGACACCGACTGGCACCTGGAACGCCTCTACGGTTTTGCCCGCGAACTCGGCGCGTCCGTGCTGGTTGCCACGCATTCTCGCTACGTGGTCGACCTGAACCGCCCGCCCGACAACGCCAACCTGTATCCCGGCCAGGACACCACCGGCCTGTGCCCGGTCGACACCTTCGACAAGACGGCGCTGTACGCCGATGGCAGCAACGGCCCCGACGACGCGGAAATCGCCGCGCGCCGCGACGCGATCTGGCGTCCGTACCATGAGGCGCTGGCTGCGGAACTGGCGCGCCTGAAGACCGAGCACGGCACCGTCGCGCTGTGGGACGCGCATTCGATCCGCTCGGTGCTGCCGCGCTTCTTCGAAGGCAAGCTGCCGGATTTCAACCTCGGCACGGCCAATGGCGAGAGCTGCGACGCGGGGCTGGCGAGCCAGCTGCTCGAGCAGGCCAGCGCGGTGCCCGGCCATACCGCGGTGCTGAACGGGCGCTTCAAGGGCGGCTATATCACGCGCCAGTACGGCAAGCCGCAGGATGGGGTGCATGCGGTGCAGCTTGAGCTGTCGCAATGTGCATATATGAGCGAGACGTATCCGTTCGCCTATGACGAGGCGCGGTCGGCGGGGTTGCAGCCGGCGCTGCAAGGCATGCTGGCCACGGTGCTTGCGTTCGTCGAGTCGCGGTAAGGCGCAGTGCATAAAAAAGGCCCGGCGTCATGCCGGGCCTTAGGCACGCCAACGAAGGCTTATTTCTTCACGACGTTCTTGTTCGCCTTGCTCCCCGTCGACGCGTTGTACTTCTCCACATACTCCTCGAACAGCTTGCAGATCGCGCTGCCGATCTTGGCGTAATCCGCTTCATTGAGGTTGGCCAGCGACACCCGGCCAGACGGATGCCGCGTACCGAACCCGCGGCCCGGCAGCAATACAGCTAGTCGACGCCTTCAGGCATGCAAGAGAACTACCCTCCGATTCGTGCATGGCAAGCAGGCCCAGCTGCCAGAAGCCGTGGCGCGGCACGGTAGCCAGGAAGTGGCATTATCCCCCCGGTTTCGGGCCGTCATATTGAAAGCTTTCTTGACTGAGTTAAATGCTGTCAACATTCCGCGCGCGGCGATTGCGCGCGGCATTGCGCATGACGAGTGTGCTGTCTGGAGGGGGAAATACAGGGTGCGGCCGCGTTCCCCGGGCGGGGGCGGCGGCGCAAAAGAATGCGGCGCGCTCAGCGCCCGCCGGCCAGGCGATCCTCGATATGCTTGGCGCGCTCCAAAGAGCCGGGGTGCGTGCTGAGCATGCTCGACTGGCCGCCGTCAAGCTGCGACATCTTGCGGAACGCCGACGCCAGCGCCTGCCGGTTGGCGCCGTTCTTGGTCAGCAGGTTGAAGGAGTAGTCGTCCGCAGCGGATTCCTGGCGCTGCGAGAACTGCGCATTGACGAACGTTTCCGCCAGGTCCCCGATCTGCGACGACGACAGCGCGGTCAGCGAAGCAATGCCGGTAGATCCGAGCAGGCCGCGCGCCGCGGCAGTGGTGTAGGCCACCTGCATCGCCGCCTTGGTGTGGCCCAGCGCCACATGGCCGATCTCGTGCCCGACTACGCCGCGCACTTCGTCGTCGCTGAGGAAGTCCATCAGCCCGCTGTAAACGCGCACGCACCCATTGGCCATGGCCCACGCGTTGATGTCCTTGGTCACGTAGACCTTGGCATTGAGGGGCAGCCCGGTATTGCCCAGCCCGCTCATCACAGTCGCGAGCCGCTTGGCATAGGTGCTGTCGGCCGGCGCAATGGTGTTCTTCTGGTCCATTTCCGCGCACGACTGGTCGGACAGCGTCTTGACGCTGGTGTCCGACAGCGTGGCCGCGGTGAACAGGCTGCCGCCGGCCTGGGACAGGTTTTCCATATTGGTGCCGGCGCAGCCGGCCAGCAGGGTCGCGCAGGCGAGGGCGGGAAGGGTCAGTCGGCTCATGGTGGCTCCGTTTCGCGGGATTTTCGCGGGATGGCAATGCCATAGGATAGGAAGCCAGGCGCACGGGCACCAGTGGGCGCTGTCCGACACACCTTCAAATTTCGGCCGGAAGGGGGGCGATGTGACGCGATAGGCCGGAGATGCCGGGCTATGCGGCGCAGCCGCCCATGTGGACGGCTGATTGCTTTGGAAGGAAATCTGGTGCCCGGGGTCGGACTCGAACCGACACGCCTTGCGGCGGGGGATTTTGAGTCCCCTGCGTCTACCTGTTTCACCACCCGGGCAGGTGTGACGGCATCGGAACCGATGCCGGGCTGAGCCGGCGATTATGCCGCAATTCCCTCCGACCGACAACCGGCCGCTATGGCCATGGTAGTGGCCCGGATAACTTGTGCATGGCGAATCGGATTAGCATCGCCGTCACCGCGCCGCCTCGCCCACCCTCCGCACGCACCGACCGCCATGACCGACCCATTGTCGAGCCTCGCCAGCCTGCCCTCGCAGGATCCCGGCTTCTACGACCGCGAATACAACAACCGCGCCAACGTGCCGGACAACCCGGCGCATATGGCGCGCTGGGGCGAATGGTCGGCGCGGGTGCGCGAGCGCGGCAGCTTTATCGCCGACCTGGGCTATGCCGATGCAGCTTCGCGGCATCCGCAGGATGAGACGCTGGACTATTTCCCGGCGCCGACGCCGGCAGGTGGCGGAGTGGCACCGCCGCTGCTGGTGTTCGTCCACGGCGGCTACTTCCGCGCGCTCGACAAGCGCGACCACAGTTTCGTCGCCAGCGTGCTGCCGGCGCTGGGCGTGTCGGTGGCGGTGGTCAACTATTCGCTGGTGCCGTCGGTGACGGTGCCGGACATCGTGCGGCAGGTGCTGCGCAGCGTGGCGTGGCTGTACCGGCAATCCGACGAACTGGGGCATGACCCGCAACGGCTGTTCGCCGCCGGGCATTCCGTCGGCGGCCACCTGGTGGCGATGCTGATGGCGGCACGCTGGCCGCAGCTGGCGCAAGACCTGCCAGCGGACCTGGTCAAGGGCGGTCTGTCGGTCAGCGGGCTGTACGACATGGAGCCGCTGCGCCGCGCCGCGTTCCTGCAATGCGACCTGCGGCTGTCCGAGGACGACGTGGCGCGACTGTCGCCGGCGTACATGACGCCGGCCACCGCCGCGCCGCTGTCGCTAGCGGTGGGCGAACTGGAAGCGGCCGAATACCACCGCCAGCATGCTCTGATGCGGGCGGCGTGGCCCGCCAATGTCCGCAGTCCGGCAGCGAGCGATCTGGTGCTGCCGGACTGTCATCACTTCAACGTGCTCGATGGCTTCATTGATGCCGACAGCGCGCTGATACGCGCCGTCCTGCGCCTGACAGCTACCTGAGCGCCGGCTCTCAACCCTCCAGCACGCGCAGAAGCGACGAGGTATCGTCCTTGCCCCAGCCGTTGGCCATCAGCGTGCGCAGCTGCGCCGAGGTGGCCTGCATCGCCGGCAGGTCCAGGCCGATTTCCTCGGCGATATCGCGCGCCAGCCCGAAGTCCTTGTCGTGCAGCCGCGCCTCGATGCCGGCGGCGAAATTGCGCGACACCATCTTGGGCCCCATCAGGTCAAGCATGCGGCTGCCCGCCATGCCCGTCGACATGGCCTGCAGCACGCGGCCGGTATCGACGTTCTGCGCCGAGGCAAAGCGCATGGCTTCGGCGATGCCTTCGATATTGACTACCTGCGCGATCTGGTTGCACAGCTTGGCGACCTGGCCGGCGCCGTTGCCGCCGATATGCGTGATGGTCGTGCCCAGCAGTTCCAGCAGCGGCAGCACGCGTTCCAGCACGTCGAGCTTGCCGCCGACCATGATGGTCAGCTTGCCGGATGCGGCGGCGGTGGTTCCGCCCGAGACCGGGCAGTCGAGCGCCTCGAGGCCGCGCGCGGACAGTGCCGCGGCGATCTCGCGCGTGACCACCGGCGAGATGGTGCTGTGGTCGACGCATACCGTGCCGGGCGCCGCGCCGTGGACCACGCCTTGCTCGCCCAGCAGCACTTCGCGCACGTCTTCGGACGAGGTCACGTTGGTGAAGACGACGCTGGCGCCGCGCGCGGCCTCGGCGGGCGTGAAGAACGGCTCCGCACCCATGGCGCGCGCCGCATCGGCGGCCTCGGGACGGCGCACGAACGCGCGCACGGTGTGGCCGGCGGCCAGCAGGTGGCGGACCATGTGCGAGCCCATGGCGCCCAGGCCGATGAAGGCAACCGTGACGGACGGAGTGGAAGTGGTGATCATGCGATGCTTCCTTTCAGAATGCCGGATGCGGCGGGCGCTGGCTACTTGTCGCCCGCGTAGGCGAACTTGCCGTTGCGGATCACCCCCATCACGCGCGAACGCTGGTCGAAACCCTGGTGGTCCTTCGCGTTCAGGTTCAGCACGCCGTTGGGGATGGTGAGATTGGTGGTGGATTCGAGCGCATCGCGCATGGCGGCGCGGAATTCGCGCGTGCCGGGCTGGGCGCCGGTCTTGAGCGCGCGGCGCGCGGCATCGTCCAGCAGCAGCCACGCGCCCCAGGCGTCGCCGGCGAACTGCGTCACGCTGTCGGCGCCGTACTTGCCCTCGTAGCGATTGACGAAGTCCAGCGCGACCTTGCGCACCGGATGGCTTTCAGGCAGCTGGCGCGCGACCACGACCGGCCCGGTCGGGAACAGCGTGCCCTCGACATCCTTGCCGCCCATGCGCAGGAATTCCCAGGTGGCGATGCCATGGGTCTGGTAGACCTTGCCCTTGTAGCCGCGCTCGCCCAGTGTCTTCTGCGGCAGCACCGAGGGCGTGCCGGCGCCGGCGATCAGCACGGCGTCGGGGTTTGCCGCCATCAGCTTGAGCACCTGGCCGGTCACCGAGGTGTCGTTGCGCGAGAAGCGCTCGTTGGCGACGACCTTGATCTTGCGCACTTCGGCCAGCTTCGAGAATTCGCGCCACCAGCTTTCGCCATAGGCGTCGGCAAAGCCGATGAAGCCCACGGTCTTGATGCCGTGGTTGCTCATGTACTCCGTCAGCACGGTCGCCATGTGCGAGTCGTTCTGCGGCATCTTGAACGCCCACCGGCGCTTGGCATCCGTCTGCGGCTCGACGATCGACGCCGACGCGGCCAGCGCCACCATCGGCGTCTCGCCTTCGGACACGGCGTCAAGCGCGGCCAGCGCGGTCGGCGTGATGTTGGGGCCGACGATCACGTCGACCTCTTCCTCGGAAATCAGCTTGCGCACATTGCGCACCGCGGCGGCCGGGTCGGAGCCGTCGTCCAGGATCACGTAGTGCGCCTTCTGGCCGCCCAGCGTCTGCGGCCACATCAGCACGGTGTTCTTGGAGGGGATGCCGATCGAGGCCGCCGGCCCGGTGGTGGACACATCGATGCCGACGCGGATATCGGCCAGCGCGGCGGCGCTGGCGCAGAGCAGGGTAGCCATTGCGAGGGTGGGCAGCAGGCTGGGCAACTTCGGCATCTTGTCTCCTCCGGTCTTGTTTGTGACGGGAAGGATAGCCGAACTCCGCCGGCAAGGGCACACGCGTCAGCGCACGCCCAGCCGCCACAGCGAGGTCACTTCGGCCGACCGCGCCGCATGTAGCGGATCGCTGGGGTCGGCGGCGCGCGGGTGACGCGGGCGGATATCGGAGCGGCCCAGCACCTTCAGCCCTGCGGCCTCGATCCAGCCTTCCAGCTGCTCGCGCGGGCGCAGGCCCAGGTGCTCGGCCAGGTCGGACAGCAGCAGCCAGCCTTCGCCGCCGGGCTCGAGATGCGCGGCCAGCCCATCGAGGAAGCCGCGCAGCATGGCGCTGTCGGGGTCATAGACGGCACGCTCGACCGGCGAGCTGGGCCGGGCCGGCACCCATGGCGGGTTGCACACCACCAGCGGTGCGCGGCCTTCCGGGAACAGGTCGGCCTGCACGATCTCGACGGGGCCGGCGTAGCCGAGCTGGCCGATATTCGCGCGTGCGCAGGCCAGCGCACGCGGATCCTGGTCGGTGCCGACGATGCGCTGCACGCCACGCCGGGCCAGCACGGCGGCCAGCACGCCGGTGCCGGTGCCGATGTCGAAGGCCAGCGTCCTGGACGGCAGCGGCTCGGCGGCAACCAGGTCGACATACTCGCCCCGCACCGGCGAGAACACGCCGTACCAGGGATGGATGCGGTCTTCCAGTGCCGGGATCTCCACGCCTTTCTTGCGCCATTCATAGGCGCCGATCATGCCCAGCAGCTCGCGCAGCGATGCCACATACGGCTCGCCCGCCGGGCCGTAGACCTGCTCGCAGGCTTCGCGCACATCGGGGGCGCGGCGCAGCGGCACGCTGTGATCGGCCTCGAACGGCAGCAGCAGCATGCCCAGCGTGCGGGCGCGCTGCGACTGCGCCAGCCGATGCAGGTGGAAGGCCTCGGCGGCCGAGCCGGGCGCGCCCTTGGCCTTCTGGCCCGGCCGGCTCGCCTTTTTGGGTTTGCGCTCGGTGCGCCGCGCCATGGCGTTGAGCAGCTGGCGCGCGTTCTGGAAGTCGCCACGCCACAGCAGCGCAGTGCCTTCGCAGGCGAGCCGGTAGGCGGTGTCGGCGCTGGTGGTGTCGTCGGCGACCACCACGCGGCGCGGCGGCGGGTTGCCGGCCTCGGAGCGCCAGGCGGCGCTGCGCTCGGTGCCGTCCTCGGTCCAGTGGATGCGGGGCAGTTCGCTGGTGGCTTCGCTCATGGGTTCGCTCACAGCGCCTCCGGCCGGCGGGGCATGATGGATTGGGAATGCATGTCGGGTTCTGCTTCTTATATAGAGAGGAGAGGCGGCGGGCTGCCGCGCTCAGAGTTCGTAGGCTTCGTGCTCGCCCGACATGGCCTGTTCGACCAGCTTGCGGTTCAGCGTCGGCGAGAACAGCTCGATGAAGGTGTAGACAAAGCTGCGCAGGTAGGCGCCTTGCTTGACCGCCAGGTGCGTCACATTGCTGCCGAACAGGTGACCGGCCGGGATCCCGCGCAGTTTGCTGTCGCGCTCGGCATCATAGGCCACGCCGGCGACGATGCCCACGCCCAGGCCGATCTCCACGTAGGTCTTGATCACGTCGGCGTCGATCGCCTCGAGCACGATGTCCGGCTTCAGGTGGCGCAGCTGGAAGGCCTTGTCGATCTTGGGCCGGCCGGCGAAGTTGGGGTCGTAGGTGATCAGCGGGTAGCCCATCAGGTCTTCCAGGGCCAGATGCTTCTTATCCAGCAGCGGATGATCGGGTGGCGTAATCACCATATGCGTCCACTGATAGCCCGGCAGCGACACCAGGTTCTTGTCGTCGGTGATGCCTTCCGTGGCGATGCCGATATCGGCCTGGTCGTGCAGCAGCATGTCGGCGATCTGCGTGGGGTTGCCTTGCTGGATCGACAGCCGGACCTTCGGGTAGCGCTTGGTGAATTCGCCGATCACCCGGGGCAGCGCGTAGCGCGCCTGGGTATGGGTGGTGGCGATGGTGAAGTTGCCCTGGTCTTGTGCCGCATAGTCCATGCCGACCCGCTTCAGGCTCTCGACTTCCTGCAGGATTTTCTCAACGGAGGTGAGAATGCGCCGCCCCGGCTCGGTCAGGCTGCGGATGCGCTTGCCGTGTCGCGTGAAGATATCGACACCCAGCTCTTCTTCCAGCTCGATGATGGCCTTGGACACCCCGGGTTGTGATGTGTAGAGCGCTTTGGCGGCTTCGGTCAGGTTGTAGTTCTGCCGGACGGCCTCGCGCACGAAGCGAAACTGGTGCAGGTTCATATAACTCGGGTCGTATAAACAAACAACTTCTTATTAGTTTGAGGTATGAGGCCAGTTTATTACGATTCTCGAACTTTGTTAATGAACGTCCTGCCCTCAGTGCGTCCGCTCGCAGCCCCCGGATTGTGATGCGAGCCTCACGGGCCAGGATCCACCGAGCCCCTCATGTCGCTGGCCTATACCGTTTCCGGTCTGTTTGTAGGCGTCCTCGTCGGTCTGACCGGCGTGGGTGGGGGCTCGTTGATGACGCCTTTGCTGACGCTGCTGTTCGGCTTTTCGCCGGCGACGGCGGTCGGCACCGACCTGGCCTTCGCGGCCATCACCAAGGGTTTTGGCACCATCGCGCACCGGGCCCACGGCCATGTGCAGTGGCAGGTGGTGCGGCGCCTGTGCATCGGCAGCCTGCCGGCGGCGGTCGTGTCCATCCTGGTGCTCAAGAGCGCAGGTGAGCTCAACGCGCAGTGGCTGCACGCGATCCGCGTGACCATCGGCGTGTCGGTGCTGCTGACCGTATTGTCGCTGCTGTTCCGCAAGCAGATGCTGGCCTGGCTCGAACGCAACCCGCGCTTCCAGCTGCACGGCCGCGCCCAGGTCATCGCCACCATCCTGGTCGGCGCGGTGATCGGCGTGCTGGTGACGGTGTCGTCGATCGGCGCGGGCGCGGTTGGCGCCACGCTGATCCTGCTGCTGTACCCCCATATGAAGCCGGCCGAAGTTGCCGGCACCGATATCGCCTACGCCGTCCCGCTGACGGCGCTGGCCGGGCTGGGCCACGTGTGGCTCGGTACCGTCAACTGGAATTTGCTGCTGGCGCTGCTGGTGGGTTCGATCCCCGGCATCTGGCTGGGCGCGCAACTGTCGCGGGCGCTGCCCGAGCGGCTGGTGCGTGCCGCACTGGCGACCACGCTGACGCTGGTCGCAATCAAGCTCGTTTCCTGAATCCAACGAATACTGAACGGACCCCGCCATGTATCAGTACGACCAATATGACCAGCGCATCGTCAACGAGCGCGTCGCCCAGTTCCGTGACCAGGTGCGCCGCCGCCTGTCGGACGAGCTGACCGAGGAAGAATTCCTGCCGCTGCGCCTGCAGAACGGCCTGTACCTGCAGCGCCATGCCTACATGCTGCGCGTGGCGATCCCGTACGGCCTGCTTTCTTCGACGCAGCTGCGCAAGCTGGCCCACATCGCCCGCGAGTATGACCGCGGCTACGGCCACTTCTCCACCCGCCAGAACATCCAGTACAACTGGATGGAGCTGGAGCGCGTGCCCGACGTGCTGGCCGAGCTGGCCAGCGTCGAGATGCACGGCATCCAGACCTCGGGCAACTGCGTGCGCAACATCACCACCGACCACTTCGCCGGCGTGGCGCCGGACGAGTCGGTGGACCCGCGCGTGCTGGCCGAGCTGCTGCGCCAGTGGAGCACGTTCCAGCCGGAATTCGCCTTCCTGCCGCGCAAGTTCAAGATCGCGATCTCGGCTTCGAAGGATGACCGCGCCGTGGTGCAGATGCACGACATCGGCATCTACGCCTACAAGAACGCCGACGGCGAAACGCGCCTGCGCATCCTGGCCGGTGGCGGCCTGGGCCGCACGCCGATCCTGGGTTCGATCATCAAGGAAGACCTGCCGTGGCAGCACATGCTGACCTACGTTGAATCGGCCATCCGCGTGTACAACCGCTACGGCCGCCGCGACAACAAGTACAAGGCCCGCATCAAGATCCTGGTGAAGGCCATCGGCGTGGAGAAGTTCGCGCAGGAAGTCGAGGAAGAATGGCAGCACAGCAAGGACGGCCCGGCCACGCTGACGCAGGTCGAGTTCGACCGCGTGGCGCAGTACTTCACGCCGCCGGCCTATGAAAAGCTGGCCGATACCGATGCCTCGTACGAGAACCACCTGCTGGAAGACAAGGCGTTCGCGCGCTGGGTCAGCCGCAGCGTGCACGGCCACAAGGTGCCGGGCTACGCCGCGGTGACGCTGTCGACCAAGCCGGGCGTGGCCTCGCCCCCGGGAGATGCCACCGATGCGCAGATGGAAGCGGTGGCGGACCTGGCCGACCAGTTCGGCTTCGGCGAACTGCGCGTGGCGCACGAGCAGAACCTGGTGCTGCCGGACGTGAAGAAGCACGACCTGTACGCGCTGTGGCAACTGGCGAAGAAGGCCGGCCTGGCGACCCCGAACATCGGCCTGCTGACCGACATCATCGCCTGCCCGGGCGGCGATTTCTGCTCGCTGGCCAACGCCAAGTCGATCCCCATCGCGCAGGCGATCCAGGACCGCTTCGACGACCTGGACTACGTCTATGACCTGGGCGAGATCTCGCTGAACATCTCGGGCTGCATCAACGCGTGCGGCCACCACCACGTCGGCAACATCGGCGTGCTGGGCGTCGACAAGGACGGTTCGGAGTGGTACCAGGTCACGCTGGGCGGCGCCCAGGGCAACAAGACCGCGCTGGGCAAGGTGATCGGCCCGTCGTTCAGCGCCGAGGAAATGCCCGAGGTGGTGACGCGCATCATCGACACCTTCGTGGCCAACCGCATCGAAGACGAACGCTTTATCGAAACCCTGTCCCGCATCGGCATCGCCCCGTTCAAGGAGCGCGTCTACGCAGACAAGCAGCCGCGCGAGCGCGCCGAAGCCTGAGGACCGGAGAGACTGAACATGGCTAAGATCATTCAACTGCAACGCGACGGTGCGAACGTCACCCCGGTGATCGTCGAAGACAACTGGACCGTGCTGCGCGCCACTGAAGAGCAACCGCTGACCGAAGAGCGCATCGCCGCCGCCGCGCAAGGCCAGGACGCCGTGCTGTTCCCGCTGTCGGTGTGGAAGGCCAATGAAGCGCTGCTGGCCGGCCGCGATGCCGCCCGCACCGGCGTGTGGCTGGCCCCGGAAGACGAGCCGGGCGACGCCGCCGCGTACTTCGACCGGGTGTCGCTGGTGGCGGTGGACTTCCCGGTGTTCCGCGACGGCCGCGGCTTCTCCACGGCCTACCTGCTGCGCACCCGCTACAAGTGGGAAGGCCAGCTGCGCGCCGTCGGCGACGTGCTGCGCGACCAGCTCAACTTCATGAAGCGCTGCGGCTTCGATGCCTTCGCGGTCCGTGCCGACAAGAATATCGACGACGCCATCAAGGGCTTCACCGAGTTCACCGTGACCTACCAGGCTTCGGTCGACGAGCCGCTGCCGCTGTTCCGCCGCGCCCGCACCGAAGGCGGTGCCGTGCAACCGAAGGCGACGGCATGAGCACGGTGCTGACCGATATCCCCGTGGTGGATGCCGGCGCGGTGTCGGCGCTGCGTCCGCCCGCGCTGTGGGTCGCGCCCGAGTACACCGGCAGCATCGAAGCGCTGGAGCAGAAGGAGCGCGAGCTGGGCGAGCGCCTGGCCGGCATCGCCGCGCGTTTCTTCCGCGCGCGCTTTGCCTCGAGCCTGGCGGCCGAAGACATGGTGCTGACCGATGCCATCCTGCGCGGCACCCCCGCCGTGCGCGCCGGCATCCGCGTCTTCACGCTGCAGACCGGGCGCCTGCACGCCGAAACGCTGGCGGTGCTCGACAAGGTGCAATCGCACTACGGCTACAGCATCGAGCAGTACACGCCGGACGCCGAGGCGGTCGAGAACTACCTGAAGAAGCATGGCCTGAACGCCTTCTACGACAGCATCGACCTGCGCAAGGAATGCTGCGGCATCCGCAAGGTCGAGCCGCTCAATCGCGCGCTGTCGCACGCCGACGCGTGGCTGACCGGCCAGCGCCGCGAGCAGGCCGTGACGCGCGCCGAGCTGCCGTTCGAGGAGCAGGACGACGCCCGCGGCATCCCGAAGTTCAATCCGCTGGCGGACTGGAGCGAGGCCGAAGTGTGGGCCTACCTGAAGCGCCACGACGTGCCGGTCAACGACCTGCACGCCAAGGGCTATCCCAGCATCGGCTGCGAGCCGTGTACGCGCGCGGTGCGCGCGGGCGAGGATATCCGCGCCGGACGGTGGTGGTGGGAGAGCAAGGACTCGAAAGAGTGCGGGCTCCACGAACAGAACATCAAGCATTGAGGGCGTAAGAAAATGGGCATCATGAACGACATCGCAGAAGCCACCTCCAGCGTGGCGCACCTGTTGCAGGTACAGAACGACCATCTCGACCGCCTCGAAGCGGAATCGATCTACATCATCCGCGAGGTGGTGGCAGAGTGCCGCAACCCGGCGCTGCTGTTCTCCGGCGGCAAGGACTCGATCGTGATGCTGCACCTGGCGCTGAAGGCCTTCCGCCTGGGTGACCGCAAGATCGAGCTGCCGTTCCCGCTGGTGCATATCGACACCGGCCACAACTACCCGGAAGTGATCGCGTTCCGCGACCAGCGCGTGGCGGAACTGGGCGCGCGCCTGGTGGTGGGCCATGTGGAAGACTCGATCAAGCGCGGCACCGTGCGCCTGCGCAAGGAAACCGATTCGCGCAACGCCGCGCAGGCCGTGACGCTGCTGGAAACCATCGAGGCGCACAAGTTCGACGCGCTGATGGGCGGCGCCCGCCGCGACGAAGAGAAGGCCCGCGCCAAGGAGCGCATCTTCTCGTTCCGCGACGAGTTCGGCCAGTGGGACCCGAAGGCCCAGCGCCCCGAGCTGTGGAGCCTGTACAACGCCCGCATGGCGCAGGGCGAGCAGATGCGCGTGTTCCCGATCTCCAACTGGACCGAGCTGGACGTGTGGCAGTACATCGCCCGCGAGAAGCTGGCGCTGCCGCCGATCTATTATTCGCACCAGCGCGAAGTGGTGCGCAAGAACGGCCTGCTGGTGCCGGTCACGCCGATCACGCCCAAGCAGGATGGCGACGTCAGCGAAGTGCTGTCGGTCCGCTTCCGCACCGTTGGCGACATCAGCTGCACCTGCCCGGTGGCCAGCGTTGCCGACTCGCCGGAAGCGATCATCGCCGAGACCGCGGTGACCGAGATCACCGAGCGCGGCGCCACCCGCATGGACGACCAGACCAGCGAAGCTTCGATGGAGCGCCGCAAGAAGGAAGGCTACTTCTAAGCCGCACGCAGCAAAGGATCCAGACATGACTCACCAAGCAACCCACCAAGGCCTGCTGCGCTTCATTACCGCCGGCTCCGTCGACGACGGCAAGAGCACGCTGATCGGCCGCCTGCTGTACGACAGCAAGGCCGTGCTGTCCGACCAGCTGACCGCGCTGGCCAATGCCAAGAACAAGCGCACCGCCGGCGAGCAGATCGACTTTTCGCTGCTGACCGACGGCCTGGAGGCCGAGCGCGAGCAGGGCATCACCATCGACGTGGCCTACCGCTATTTCTCGACGGCGCGCCGCAAGTTCATCATCGCGGATACGCCGGGCCACGAGCAGTACACCCGCAACATGGTCACCGGCGCGTCGACCGCGCACGCGGCCATCGTGCTGGTCGATGCCACCCGCGTGACCGTCACCGACGGCCGCGCCGAACTGCTGGCGCAGACCAAGCGCCACTCGGCGATCCTGAAGCTGCTGGAAATCCAGCACGTGATCGTCGCTGTCAACAAGATGGACCTGGTCGACTACAGCGAGCAGACCTTCAACGAGATCCGCACCGCCTACGCCGAGCTCGCCGAGCAGCTGGGCCTGAAGGATGTGCGCTACGTGCCGGTGTCCGCGCTGCGCGGCGACAACATCGTGCACGAGAGCGACGCCATGCCGTGGTACCAGGGCGAGCCGCTGCTGCCGCTGCTGGAAGAGCTGCCGGTGGAAGAAGCCGCGCCCGAAGACGACGCCGCGCTGCGCTTCCCGGTACAGCTGGTGATCCGCCAGGACGGTTCGCAGTCGGACGACTTCCGCGGCTATGCCGGCCGTGTCGAGGCCGGCACCGTGCGCGTCGGCCAGAAGCTGCGCGTGCTGCCCGCCAACCGCGAGGCCGTGGTGGCCGAAGTGCTGACCCCGAATGGCGCCGCTGAATCGGCCAACGTCGGCGACACCGTCACCGTGCGCCTGGCCGAGGACGTCGATGTATCACGCGGTGACATGTTCGTTGCCGCCGATGCGACGGCGGCTTCCGCCAAGAAGCTGCAGGCCGACCTGTGCTGGTTCGACGACGAGTCGCTGAACCCGTCGCGCAAGTACGTGCTCAAGCACACCACGGCCAGCGTGTTCGCGCGCGTGTCGGCGGTGGACCGCGTGCTGGACGTGCACACGCTGTCGCACGAGACCGGGCGCCACGAGATCAGCCTGAACGATATCGGCTCGGTGCAGATCTCGCTGCAGAAGCCGATCGTGTGCGATGCCTATGGTGACAACCCGGCGACCGGCGCCTTCGTGCTGATCGACGAGGCGACCAACCACACGGTGGCCGCAGGCATGATCCGTGCGTTCTCCTGACCGGTAACGAACAGGAACGAGCGGACAAGGGGCAACAGATGGACAAGCAGGCGCGCAAGACTTACGGCAAGGTGTACCTGATCGGGGCAGGCCCCGGTGCGGCAGACCTCATTACGGTGCGTGGTGCACGGCTTTTGGGCGAAGCCCAGGTGGTGCTGCACGATGCACTGGTGTCGCCGGAGATGCTGGCCTGGTGTCCGCAGGCGGAGCTGGTCGAAGTCGGCAAGCGCTGCGGCCAGCGCTCCACCGCGCAGCTGTTCATCAACCGGCAGATTGTCGACCTGGCCAGCAAGTACGAGCGCGTGGTGCGCCTGAAGGGCGGCGACCCGATGTTGTTCGGCCGCGCCGACGAAGAACTGCAGGCGCTGGAAGCGGCCGGCATCGAGTATGAGGTGGTGCCGGGCATCACCGCCGCGCTGGCTGCTGCTTCCGCGATCGGCAAGCCGCTGACCAAGCGCGGCGTGTCGCGCAGTGTGGCGTTTGCCACGCAGGCCAAGGCGGCGGACGGCGAGGGCTCGCCCGATATCGAAGCCGCGGTCAAGGCCGACACGCTGGTCTACTACATGGGCCGCGACCAGGCCGCTTCGATCGCCGCGCAGCTGATCGGGCACGGCAAGCCCGCGTCGACGCCGGCATGGGTGGTGGAAGCTGCCACCACGCCGCGCCAGCGCAGCCGCGAATTCACGCTTGGCCAGATGGCGGCCGGGGAAGCGGCGGCGTGGATCGATCCAGTGCAGCCGAGCTTGCTGATGATCGGCGCGGCGCTGGCCGCTCGCGCGACCGAAGCGCCGCAGGAGGATGTGGGCGGGATTGAAGTCTGTACGCCGCGCGCTGCCTGATTTTAGGCTCCTGCGCTGGCACTGCGAGGGTTTGCTCCCCTCTCCCATTCATGGGAGACAACCAGTCCCATCAGCCTGCCGTCAACAATAGTGACCCCGTGCCGGGATTCCGGCACGGGGTTTTTTCGTTAGGGTTTTGAAGTCTTCAGGACTGCGCAGCAGCCCCCGGCAGCGACGCAACGCAGTAAGCCGCAATCGCATCCAGCACCGCATCAGATTCGCCCACCGCGGCAGCGCAATGAATGCGCAGGCCGGGATAAGCCTGCCTGCACTGGTCGAGCAGCGCCGGCAGGTCGCGCCGGATATGCCCGCCCTGGCCGAAGAACACCGGCACCACCGTGACCTCGCCCACGCCGCGCGCGGCGAGTTCCGCCAGCGCATCGGGCAGCAGCGGCGACATCAGTTCCAGGAACGCCAGCCGCACCTCGCAGCCGGGCAGGGCGGCAACCAGCTTCTGCCGCAGCCGGTCGAACGGCTCGCGCCAGCGCGCATCGCGCGCGCCGTGCGCGAACAGGACCAGGGCACGGTCGCAAGCTGCCATGGCCGTCCTCAGTGCCGGTCGACCCAGCGCAGCGCCAGCAGCGCCACCGTCAGGTAGAGCGTGCCTGGCACCAGCGCGGAGATGATGGGCGGCCATGTGTGCAGCAGGCCGACGTGCGAGAACAGCGTATTGGACAGGTGGAACGACAGCCCCAGCATGATGCCGCCGAACACCTTCACGCCTACCGCCCCGGCACGCGCGTGCAGGTAGGCGAAGGGCAGCGCCAGCGCCACCATCACGAACAGCGTCAGCGGGTAGATCACCTTCTTCCAGAACGCGATCTCATAGCGCTGCGTGTCCTGCTTGTTGTCGCGCAGGTGGCGGATATAGCGGAACAGGTCCAGCGTCGACATCCGCTCCGGCGTCACCAGCAGCACCGACAGGATCTGCGGCGTCAGCTCCGAGTGCATTGCCACGCGCGGGAATTTCAGCTGCTCGGCGCGGAAATCCGGTGCCAGTGCATCGCGCGGCGGCGCGGGCTTTGCCGGATCGGCCTGCGGCATCAGCTCGGTGAAGCGCGTCTCGCTGACCCCTTGCAGTTCCCACGACTGGCCGCCCTGGTAGCGGCCTTCCTCGGCCACGCGGATCACGCGCAGCCGGTATTGGGGGTCGAACTCGTAGATGGTGATGCCGGTGATGGTCTGGTCCGGCTGCAGCCCGGCTACGTTGACGAAGCGGGTGATCTCGCCGCCGCCGGCCGGGTCCTGGTCGCGGTCCTTGACCCAGACGCCCGAGCGGAAGCCCGCCGACACCGTCGCGCCGATCGCCTCGAGCTTGATCTTCTGCGCGTACTGCTCCGCGCGCGGCCCGATGAACTCGCCGAAGATAAAGGTCACGATCGCCAGCGGCACAGCCAGCTTGAACAGCGAGAACAGCGCCTGCCGCGTGTTCAGGCCGGCGACGCGGAAAATGGTGAACTCGGACTGGCTGGCCAGCTGCGAGAACACGTAGATCGCACTGATCAGCACCGCGATCGGCAGCACCTCGTAGACCCGGGTAGGGGCCTGCAGCAGCACGTGGAACAGCGCCACCAGCGAGGTGTACTGGGCGTTGACGTTCTCCAGCTCGTTGAGCATGTCGAAGAACACGAACAGCGACAGCACCGCGAACAGGATGAAGGCGAACACGCCATAGACCAGCCGCCCGAAGTAGCGTTCATAGACGCGCAGGATCCTCATGCCCGGCTCCCGCTGGTGGCGGCACTGCCGCGTTTCAGGCCGAACACGGCGCGCCAGCCGCCCAGGCTGCGGTTCTGCCGGTAGCGGAACAGCACCAGCGCCCCCAGGAACACCGTCAGGTGGATCGGCCACCAGGCCAGCCAGAACGGCACCGAGCCGTTGCGCACCCAGGATTGGGTCAGGTTGATCAGGTTGCTGTACGTGAGGTAGATCAGCACCGCGAACACCAGCGGGGTATAGCGGCCCAGGCGCGGGTTCACGTAGGCCAGCGGGATCGCGATCATCACGAAGTTAAAGGCCAGGATCGGCAGCGAGATGCGCCAGATCAGCTCGCCCAGGTTCTCGCGCGTGGGGTTGCGGATCAGCTCGATGGTGTCGCGGCTCTTGGGCGGCAGCTTGGCTTCGGACTCGGGCGGCTTGTTGTCCACCTTGACCGCATAGCGTTCGAACTCGACGATGCGGTAGTCGACCTGGCCGGGCGTGCCGGAATAGCGGCGGCCGTTCTCCATCACCACCAGGCGGTCGCCGTTGGGCATGGTCTCGAACTTGCCCTGGTGCGCCAGCGCCACGCCGATCTTGTCGGCCTCGGCATTGGCGACGAAGACATTGCGCGCATACTTCATGTCGGGGTCCATGCCCTCAATGAACAGCACGTAGTTGGCCTTGGCGGGTTCGATGAAGCGGCCGGCGGCGATCATCGACATCACCCCGCGCTGCTCGAAGCGGTCGCGGAACAGCGCGCTCTGCTGGTTGGCCCACGGCCAGGCGAACATGCCCAGCAGCAGCGCCAGCACGATGAACGGCGCGGCGAACTGCAGCACCGGCTTGACCAGGTCGCGCAGCGAGATGCCGGCCGAGAACCACACCACCATCTCCGAATCCTTGTACCAGCGCGTGAGCACGATCAGGGTGGAGATGAAGAGCGTGGCGGACAGCAGGATCGAGAGATAGCCGATCGTGGCCAGGCCGATCAGCATCAGCACGTCGTTGGGACTGGCCTTGCCGCTCGCGGCCATCCCCAGAATGCGGATCACGAGCGACGTGAGCATGAAGGTCAGCATCACCAGGAACACCGCCCCGGCGGTGTAGGCGAGCTCGCGTCGCAGGGCTTGTTGAAGGATCATGCGGATTCGGTTCCGGGCTGCCGGCCGGAGCGGGCGATGTGCCGTGCGAGGTGCCTGGCAGAACAGCGGACTGGTAGCACAAGTGGCTGTCAGCGTGACCGGGGCGTATCAGCGGCGGCAGGTCGCGGGGTAAAAATCGCGGATAATGGAGGCTTTCGTGTCTAACGAGCCCCTGGAAGGAAGCGCGATGGAATTTAGCACAAAAGCCCTGGATTTGAGCAAAGCCGGCCAAAATGGTTTCCTGGCGACCAAGACTGACTGCCTCGTGGTCGGCCTGTTCGAGGGCCAGAACCTTGCCGGCGTGGCCAAGGCGCTGGACACGGCCACCAAGGGCTTGGTGGCGCGCCTGGTCAAGCAGGGCGATTTCGAAGGCAAGCGCGGCACCCACCTGATGCTGCACGAAGTGGCCGGCGTTGGCGCCGCGCGCGTGCTGCTGGTGGGCCTGGGCAAGGAAGCCGAGTTCTCGGACAAGGCCTTTGCCGACGCCGTGCGCACCGCGGTGCGTGCCTTGTCGTCCACGCGCGCCACCACCGCGCTGTGGTGCCTGGCGCAGCAGGCGCCGCAGCAGCGCGATGTTTCGTGGGCCATCATCAGCACCATCACGCTGGTGCGCGACGCCGGTTACCGGTTGCTGGAGCGACATCCTGGCCTGAAGCGCGCCAATGCCAACGGCAAGTCCAACGGCGCCGACAAGTCGTTGCTGCGCAAGGTCGTGATCGCGGTCGACAGCAGCGACGCCCGCGCCGCCACCCAGGCCGCGGTGCGCGGCACCGCCATCGCCAACGGCATGGAAGTGACGCGTGACCTGGGCAACCTGCCGTCCAATATCTGCACCCCGACCTACCTCGCCAATGCCGCGCGCAGCATCGCCAAGCGCCACAAGCTCAAGGCCGAGGTGCTGGGCCGCAAGCAGATCGAGGCGCTCAACATGGGTGCCTTCCTGGCCGTGACCAAGGGCAGCCAGGAGCCGCCGCAGTTCATCGTGCTGCGCTATGACGGCGCCGGTGCCAAGCAGGCGCCGGTGGTGCTGGTCGGCAAGGGCATCACCTTCGACACCGGCGGCATCTCGCTCAAGCCGGGCGAGGGCATGGACGAGATGAAGTACGACATGTGCGGCGCCGCCTCGGTGCTCGGCACCATCCAGGCCGTGGCAGAGATGGGCCTGAAGCTCAATGTGGTGGCCGTGGTGCCGACCTGCGAGAACATGCCCAGCGGCATCGCCACCAAGCCGGGCGATGTCGTCACCAGCATGTCTGGCCAGACCATCGAGATCCTGAACACCGACGCCGAGGGCCGCCTGATCCTGTGCGACGCGCTGACCTATGTCGAGCGCTTCAAGCCGGCCGCGGTGATCGACGTGGCCACGCTGACCGGCGCCTGCATCATCGCGCTGGGGCATCAGAACAGCGGCCTGTATTCGCGCTCCGACATGCTCGCCGACCAGCTGCTGCAGGCCGGCCGCCACGCCATGGACACCGCCTGGCGCATGCCGCTCGATGACGAGTACCAGGACCAGCTCAAGTCCAACTTCGCCGACATGGCCAATATCGGCGGGCGCCCGGCGGGCAGCGTGACCGCGGCCTGCTTCCTGTCGCGCTTCACCGAGAAGTACGACTGGGCGCACCTGGACATCGCCGGCACCGCCTGGAAGAGCGGCGCGGCCAAGGGTGCCACCGGCCGCCCGGTGCCGCTGCTGACGCAGTTCCTGATGGACCGCGCGGCCTGACGGCCGCGGTCAGCCAACCCGGCAACGCAAGCAGCAAACGTCCATGACGCGCATCGACTTCCACAGCAACGTGCCGGACCTGCTCGGCTATGTCTGCCGGCTGGTCCGCAAGGCCTACGGCGCCGGCCAGAAGGTCGTGATCCACGGCACGCCGGCGCAGCTGGCGGACCTGGATGCACGCCTGTGGACCTTCTCGGCGCTGGATTTCCTGCCGCATTGCGGGCTGGAACACCCCAATGCGGCGGTCACGCCGATCCTGCTGGCCGCCACCACCGAAGGCGTGCCGCATCACCAGCTGCTGATCAACCTGTCCGACCAGCCGCCGGCGCAATTCGCCAGTTTCGAACGTTTGATCGAAGTGGTGGGGTCGGGCGACGCCGCCCGCGAAGCCGGCCGCCAGCGCTACCGCTTCTACCGCGAACGCGGCTATCCGCTGACGCATCACGATATCGGCCAGCCCAAGGGAGACGCAACATGAGCGAACGCACCACATCGCGGGTGATCCCGCGGCCCGGGCCCAACGACAGCATTCCGCTGCTGACCGAAGTGGTCGAACTGCCGGACACGGAACCGGCGGCGCAGCCGCTGGCCGCTTCGCAGGAAGGGGTCATCGATACCTTCGGCATGGCCGAATCCGGCATGGTCATGCACGTGGGCGATACCGGGGAGCCGCAGGCCGAAGCACCGCCGCAAGCCCCGGCGGCGGTGGCCGATCCCGGCGAGGACGACCTGCGCGCCATGCGCAGCGAGCTGCTGTCGCGGGTGATGCTGCGCTTCCGCACCGAATGGCCGCAGGTGGTCGAGGCCCATACCGAAGCCACGCTGCAGGCGCGGCTGGCGCCGCTGACCGCGCAGCTGGCCAGCGAACTGACGCAGTCACTGGAGGCCAGGCTGGTGGAGTGGCTGGACGCGACGCTGGAGGAGATCGAGCGGACGCCGGGCGGGGACTGAGGAGAGCCATCGTCGCCCTGGCGCGGCGAAGGGTTTCTCCCCTCTCCATTTGGGAGAGTGGAGCAAACCGCCGGCATGCAAGACGCCTCGCCAACAAAAAAGCCCGCGATCTTGCGGGCTTTCTTGCATACGGCAAAGGCGCCTCAGTCCGTCACCGCGCCCTTGCTGGCCGTCGACGCCAGGCGCGCAAACTTCGCCAGCACCCCGCGCGTATAACGCGGTGCCGGCTGCTTCCAGTTGGCCCGGCGCCGGGCCAGCTCCTCGTCCGCCACATTCAGCTGCAGCAGCAGCTTGTGCGCATCGATGGTGATCGAATCCCCTTCCTGCACCAGCGCGATCGTGCCGCCGGCGAACGCTTCGGGCGCCACGTGGCCGACCACCATCCCCCAGGTTCCGCCCGAAAAGCGGCCATCGGTAATGAACCCGACCGACTCGCCCAGCCCCTTGCCGATGATGGCCGACGTCGGCGCCAGCATTTCCGGCATGCCCGGGCCGCCCTTGGGGCCGAGGTAGCGCAGCACCAGCACGTCGCCGGCGTTGATCTTGTCGGCCAGGATGGCTTCCATCGCGCTCTGCTCGTCCTCGAACACGCGCGCCGGGCCGGTGATGACCGGGTTTTTCAGCCCGGTGATCTTGGCGACCGCGCCTTCCTCGGCCAGGTTGCCCTTCAGGATGGCGAGGTGGCCTTCCTTGTAGAGCGCCTTTTCGATTGGCAGGATCACGTCCTGGTCGGCGCGCGGGGTGTCCGGCACGTGTTCGAGTTCTTCGGCCAGCGTGCGGCCGGTAATCGTCAGGCAGTCGCCATGCAGCAGGCCGGCCTTGAGCAGGATCTTCATGACCTGCGGGATGCCGCCCGCCTTGTGCAGGTCGGTGGCCACGTACTGCCCGGACGGCTTCAGGTTGCAGATCACCGGCACCTTGCGGCGGATGCGCTCGAAGTCCTCGATGGTCCATTCGACTTCCGCCGAGTGCGCGATGGCGAGGTAGTGCAGCACCGCGTTGGTCGAGCCTCCGGTGGCCATGATCAGCGCCACGGCGTTCTCGATCGACTGGCGCGTGATGATGTCGCGCGGCTTGATGTCCTTCTTGATCGCCTCGACCAGCACGCGCGCCGATTCGGCCGCGCTGTCGACCTTCTCCTGGTCCGGGTTGGCCATGGTCGACGAGTACAGCAGCGACATGCCCAGCGCCTCGAACGACGAGCTCATGGTGTTGGCGGTGTACATGCCGCCGCACGATCCGGTCGACGGGCAGGCGTTCTTTTCCACGCCCTCGAAGTCTTCCTGGCTCATGCGCCCGGCGGTGAATTCGCCCACCGCCTCGAACGACGACACGATGGTCAGGTCCTTGCCCTTCCAGTTGCCCGGCTTGATGGTGCCGCCGTAGACGTAGATGCCCGGCACGTTGGTGCGCGCCAGCGCGATCATGCCACCGGGCATGTTCTTGTCGCAGCCGCCGATCACGACCACGCCGTCCATCCACTGGCCCTGCGCCGCGGTCTCGATGCAGTCGGCGATGACCTCGCGCGAGATCAGCGAGTACTTCATCCCCTCGGTGCCCATCGACATGCCGTCCGAGATGGTGGGCGTGCCGAACACCTGCGGGTTGGCGCCGGATGCCTTGATCGCGTCGATCGCCGCGTCGGCCAGGCGCTGCAGGCCGGCATTGCAGGGGGTGATCGTGGAGTGGCCGTTGGCGATGCCCACCATCGGCTTGTCGAAGTCTTCCTGCTTGTAGCCGAGGGCGTAATACATCGAGCGGTTGGGGGAACGCGCCACGCCTTGCGTGATGTTCCGGGAGCGTTTGTTGAATGCCATGGTGGTCTCCGGGGGAATGTCCGGCGCCGCGGAGTCGGGCGCTGTCACGCGGGCAGCCGATGTTGTGCCGGAGAGCATGCCCCTTGCATTTTGGAGTGTCAAATATATTATTTGCCCTTTATTGAGTCGAAAAACATATCAGGAGGCGGGTTGGACCTGCGTCAGCTGCGTTACTTCGTCACCGTGGCGGAAGAGTTGCATTTCGGCCGCGCCGCGCAACGGCTGTCGATGACGCAGCCGCCGCTGTCGCAGCAGATCCAGGCGCTGGAGGAGGAACTCGGCGTGCCCCTGTTCGTGCGCACGCGCCGCTCGGTGGCACTGACGCCGGCCGGCGCGCAATGGCTGCCCGAGGTGCGCCGGGTGCTGGCCGATGCCGCGGCGCTGCCCGGGCTGGCGCAGCGGCTGGCGCGGGGCGAGCTGGGTTCGCTGTCGCTGGCCTTCGTCAGCACGGCCGACTACGGTATCCTGCCCGACCTGCTGCGGCGCTTCCGGGCGCGTCATCCGGCGGTGCAACTGCAACTGCGCGAGGCCACCAGCGACGTCCAGCTCGAAGCGCTGCTGGAAGGCACGATCGACGCGGGCCTGGTGATCCGGCCCCAGCTGCCGGCGATGCCGCACGGACTGGCCTACCTGCCGCTGGTCAGCGAACCGCTGGTGCTGGCCGTTCCCGACGGCTGGCTGCCGCCGGGCGGGCTCGCACAGGACGGCAAGGTGTCGCTGCGCGATGCGGCATCCGAACCGCTGATCATCTTCCCGCGCCGAAGCGCGCCGGCGTTTTATGACATCATTACGGGCTACTATGCGCGCGAGGGCCTGGTGCCGGCGATCGCGCAGGAAGCCATCCAGATGCAGACCATCGTCAGCCTGGTGTCGGCCGGCATGGGCGTGGCGCTGGTGCCGGCATCGCTGTGCAACCTCCGGCGCACCGGCGTGTCGTACCTGGCGCTGCGCGAGTCCGGCCCGCAGATCGAGACCGGGCTGGCCTGGCGCGACGGCGGCAGCGCCGGCGTGGCGCCGGTGCTGCGGTCGTTCATCGAGATCGCAGGCGCACTGGCCAGCGAGGCCGCCGCGGCGCCGCGCTGAGCGCGCGGCTGGCCCATACAGATAACTTCATTCACGCCAACATGCTGATCCATCCCCAGTTCGACCCGGTTGCCATCCACCTGGGCCCGCTTGCCATCCGCTGGTACGGGCTGATGTACCTGGCCGGGTTCATCATGTTCCTGTGGTTCGGGCGCCTGCGCATCCGCCAGCCGCATATGGCGGCCAAGGGCTGGACCACGCGCGACCTCGACGACATGCTGTTCTTCGGCGTGCTGGGCGTGATCCTGGGCGGGCGCCTGGGCTACGTGCTGTTCTACAAGCCGACGTACTACCTGGCGCACCCGATGGAGATCTTCAAGGTGTGGGAGGGCGGCATGGCCTTCCACGGCGGCTTTCTCGGCGTGATCGTGGCCATGTGGCTGTTCGGCAAACTGCGGCGTCGCCACTGGATGGAGGTGACCGACTTCATCGCGCCGATGATCCCGTGCGGGCTTGCCGCCGGCCGCATCGGCAATTTCATCAACGGCGAGCTGTGGGGCCGCGCGACCGACCTGCCCTGGGGCATGATCTTCCCGCAGGCGGGCGACAACATCCCGCGCCATCCGTCGCAGCTGTACCAGTTCGCCGGCGAGGGCGTGGCGCTGTTCATCATCCTGTGGCTGTTCGCGCGCAAGCCGCGGCCGATGGGCGCGGTGTCGGGCGTGTTCCTGATCGGTTATGGCGCGTTCCGCTTCGCCGCCGAATTTGCGCGCGAGCCGGACAGCTTCCTCGGCCTGCTGGCGCTGAAGATGTCGATGGGACAGTGGCTGAGCCTGCCGATGATCCTGGCCGGCATCGCCATGGTGATCTGGGCCTACCGGCGCCAGCCGGGCGCGGGCGCGCCGCAGCCGGCGGCCTGAGCGCAGGCGCCGCGGCGGATTACCTGCCGGCGCGGCGCAGCGCGTCGATGCGCGCCTGTGTATGCGGGTGCGTCGACAGGAAGTCCTGGCCGCGGTCCGGTGCGGCTTCCGATGCCGACGACGTCGCGCCGGCGCTCGCACGCTGTTCCAGCCTGACCAGCACATCGGCCAGCGCCGCCGGCGGCAGCCCATTGCGCTGCATGACCTCGATGGCGAAGTCGTCGGCCTCGCGCTCGTGGTCGCGTGAGTAGCGCAGCGTCAGCATGGCGGCCGGCACGCCGGCCAGTACCGTCGAGATGTCGCCGAACAGGTAGGCCGACAGCGCGCCCAGCGCCGAAGCCTGGATCACCTGCTGCAGGCCGTGGCGGCGCGCCACATGGCCGGCTTCGTGCGCCAGCACCCCCATCATTCCCGCGCCGGTGCCTGCCAGGCTGACCAGCTCGTCGGTGACCACGATGGTGCCGCCGGGCAGCGCCAGGGCATTGGCGCCGATTTCACCGCCCTGGCGGAACAGGATCTGGTAGTCGTGTCCCGCGTCGGGCGGCCGCCTGAGCGCGGCAAAGCCCTGGCGGATGCGTTCCTGTTCGGCCTGCGGCAGCTGCGTCGGCTTGACCACGCCGTTGTCCAGGCTCGCCAGCGTCAGCCTGCCCAGATGGGCCTCCACTTCCGCCGGCACCGTGCGCGCCATCACGCCCGCGCCCCACGGCAGCAGCACGTAATAGCCCAGCACCAGCACCGCCACCAGCGCCGCCACCGCCATCCCCGCCAGGCGCCAGCTGTTCTGCGCGCGCGACACCAGCCCTTCGCGGTGGCCGGTGGCGGCCAGCATGTGGTCGAAGGCGGCGTGTTCGTTGATTTCGCAGAAGGCGCCGTCGGCGAACGTGACCAGCCGCGGCGCGCGCCGTACGCGTTCGGATACGCGCACATCGGACAGCGCGGCGCGGCGCAGTTCGGCGCCGCCGGGATCGCGCAGCACGGCCTGCCGCGCTTCCACGGCCAGGGTCGCGGGATGCGCACGCGAGGTGCGGCCATCGAAGTAGGTGACTGGGATCATGGTGCCAGGGCTGGCGGGCGCGGCAATCACAGCGCGATGTCGATGTCGTACCAGTCTACTGCGGCATCGCCCAGCGCACCGACCTGCTGCACCTCGCCGGCGACAAAGCTGTCGAGCGGGCTGGCGGCCAGCATGGTCACGCTTTCGGCCCGGTAACGCGCGGCGCGGACCCGCGCGAACGGCAGGTACAGGCCCAGCGTGAGCGCGATGGCGATCAGGTTGGTGACGAAGATAAAGATCATGCGGCCTGCGCCGACCTGGCTGCGGAAGGCGTGCGGGGCGAGCGTGGTGTGGCTCCACACGACGTTCTGCAGGCGCGCCATCAGGTAGGGGCTGACCGCCAGCAGGCCGAGGTAGAAGCCGGCAATCGCGAAGCCAAGGATTACCGCGGCGGCAAGGCCCTTGGCCCCGGGTGCCACCACCGCGCCCAGGACAAAGCTGAGCACGATGCCGGCGACAGCCGTGGCCAGCACCACGCCGAAAGCCCGCAGGTAGACGCCGTAGAACTCGCCGGCGCCGGCGGCAAAGCCGAACGGCGCCGTGCCGAAGCGTGTGTTGCGGTGCTGGTATTGCTTGAATCGCTGGTGCGCCAGCGGCCCGAGCAGCCCCAGCGTGAACACCGCTGCCAGCGGCCACAGCACGAATACCTTGTAGGCCCCGGCATCGCCGCCCGTGAAGGCAAAGCGCAGGCCGCGGTAGCTGGAATTGGCCATGCGGAAGCGCAGCGAGCGCACCAGCAGCAGCGGGAATACCGCCAGCAGGGCTACCAGCATCGCCAGCGCGAGGAAGGGCGATACATTCGAGGCCAGCTGGAACGCAAGCGCGAGGCCGAACACGATGGCACGCCCCTTCAGGATGGCGGAGGCCTTGCCGTGGTAATCGAAGCTGGCCCCATCGAGCCGGGTATTGCGATAGAAATACTGCAGCGTGCGCACCTTGGCCCAGGCGGAATAGATACCGAAGGTGACAACGGTCAGCAGTACGTTAACGATCCAGATACGGAAATACTCCGATCCCGAACCGGTGAAGGACAGCCGCAAAGGCTGCGGCAACGCCGGCGCCGTGTCCAGGGCCGCGGACGAAGAGAATGTGAAATCGCTGCTGCCGGCGTGCATGGGCAGGCTCCCGGGTAAATAGAAATGCGGTTTGGCGAACGAAACGCGGCAAATATCGCTCCGCGCTTGTATCAGATATGCAACCGATTGAAATCAGGCTATTGCGGTGCGTCGTGCACATTCTCGCATCGATAAATTAAGATCGCGGCACATTTTCCATATGCAATTGCCGACAGTCGGGTTTGCCTCGTTGGCCCCATGGGAAAACCCTCGTAACAATCGAGAAACATCCTGTTACACTGGTCGTAATCTGTAACAAGTTTCGGATGCGTGCCATCAATAAATTCAAGGACTTAGAGCCACTGGCACGGTAATCGCTAACGATACTGTTACAAGATGAGCGGCAAGCCACAGCCGCCACGGAAGCATTCAGGGAGGGTCCGGCAGGACCACTGGGGTCGGATGCTTCACGCCACCGAACAGGGCAACGGGAAAATCCGCGCGCAAGCGCGTTTCAAGGGGGGCGCCGGGCCAGCGCCAGGTTTGAATGATGACCCACGCGGCGGATACGGACGTACCCGCAGGCGATGCAAGCAGTTCAGTAGTCCTTTCAGGCGCGGGCGTTTCTTTGCAGGGAGGCATGGAAACGCCCGCCGCACCTCCTTCTCGCCATGCCGGCGCCTGTCACGCCCGGTCTCACTCGTTATCTCCGGCGCTTGTTCCGTATTGATCCTGTGTTCCGCGATGCAGCATCGAAATCGCTTGTATCGTCGCCGTCCTAATCCATAATTATGAATTATGGCGACCGGGACGCATTGGTTCCGGCCAACGGAGTACTCAACCGGGGGTGGCAATGCGCATTGTCCAGCAGGCCCTGTACCTCGAAGTCGCAGACCGGCTGCGCGCAATGATCGATGCCCATACGTTGACGCCCGGCGCCTGGATCGACGAAAGCGCGATGGCCGAGTTGCTCGGCATCTCGCGCACGCCGCTGCGCGAAGCGTTAAAGGTGCTGGCTGCCGAAGGGCTGGTCCGGCTCGAGCCGCGACGCGGCTGCTTTGTCAACAAACTGTCCGAGCAGGACCTGGACGAGATCTTCCCGCTGATGGCGCTGCTCGAAGGCCGCTGCGCCTACGAGGCCGCGCGCAACGCCACGCGCGCCGACCTGGATGCGCTGGACGGCCTGCACGCCGACCTGGCCCGCTACGCGCAGGCCGGCGACATCGACGCCTATTACGAAACCAACGCGCAGATCCATGAGGCGATCCAGCGCCTGGCCGGCAACCGCTGGCTGTCGGGGCTGATCAGCGATCTGCGCAAGGTGCTGCGGTTGTCGCGCCACAAGAGCCTGAAGCTGCCGGGCCGCATCCACGAGTCCTGCGCCGAGCACCTGTCGGTGTTCGCCGCACTCAAGGCGCGCGACCCTGAAGGTGCCGAGGCGATGATGAAGACCCATCTGCTGCGCCAGCGCGCGGCACTGCAGGCGCTCGACAACGCCGCCGGCACGGCGCAGCCGACCCGGGCACCACCGGCGCTGCGCGTGGCCAGTGGCGACGACTAGCTGCCCACGCCACACGTTTCACAGCTCACGCCTCTCACCGCAGCATGGCAAGTCTTCTACGTTCCGATCGATGCACAAGGCAGGTACCGCATGAACTCCTTCGACACGGGTGACCAGAAAATCAGCGCGCCGCTGGGCGAGAGCGAGCCGGCCGGCAGTAATTTCCTGTCGCGGCTGGGCCGCTGGTGGGGCCGCAAAGGCGAAGCCGAGGCCGCGGCCAAGGCAGCCAACGACGTCGCGCATGCCGACGGCGAGGTGCCGCTGGCACCGCGCGTGGCGCGGCGCCAGCGCGAGCAGTTGCGGCTGTGCTTCGATGCCCGACTGACCGACGGTGCCGCCAATGCCGCCGCGCAGGCATGGCAGGCCGAGTACGAGGCAGCGGGCGAGGCCACCCGGCGTGCCATGCTGGAGTTGCTTGCCGAGGTGGCCAGCAGCAGCGGCGAAAAAGCCGCCGACGCCAAAGGCGAGGGCAAGGGCGACGCAAAGGGTGAAGGCAAAGGTGAAGCCAAGGGTGAAGGCAAAGGTGAAGCCAAGGGTGAGGCGAAGCCCGACGGCAAGGGCGGCCATTCCGGGCTGACCCATGCCCTGTCCAGCGCCCGCATCCGCTTCTTCAAGCGCCTGGCCGCGCTCCACGGCCAGCGCGGCAGCAGCGCGTGCGGGCTGCACTTCCTGATCCAGCTGCGCGCCGACATGCTGCGCTGGCAGCGCCGGGTGCCGGGGCTGCGCGTGCTCGACGACGACCTCGAGGCGCTGTTCTCCAACTGGTTCGACGTGGGCCTGCTGGAATTGCAGCCGATCACCTGGGACTCGCCCGCCTCGCTGCTGGAGAAGCTGATCCGCTACGAGGCCGTGCACGAGATCGCCTCGTGGACCGACCTGCGCAACCGGCTCGACTCTGACCGCCGCTGCTACGCCTTCTTCCATCCGCGCATCCCGCGCGAGCCGCTGATTTTCGTCGAGGTCGCGTTCGTTCCCGAGATGGCCGCCAATGTCCAGACATTGCTCGACGAGGCCGCGCCGCTGGAAGACCTGCGCCGGGTGAAGTGGGCCATCTTCTATTCGATCAGCAACACGCAGCCCGGCCTGCGTGGCGTCAGCTTTGGCAATTTCCTGCTCAAGCGCGTGATCGAGGAACTGCAGCGCGAATTCCCCAAGGTCAAGCAGTTCGCCACGCTGTCGCCGATTCCCGGGTTTGCCGACTGGCTGCGCAAGCAGGACGCGGATACAGTGTCGCGCGCGCTCGGCGACAAGCGCCTGGCGCGCTGGCGCGAGCGCCACGGCGAGGCGCCGGCGGACGGGGCCGGGTGGCTGGCGGCGCTGTCGGCCGACGCGCCCGCCGATGCCGAGCCGCTGACGCGCGATACCGCGATGGCGCTGGCCGCGCATTACCTGGTACGCGAGCGCCACCAGGCGCTGCCGGCGGATCCGGTGGCTCGCTTCCACCTGGGCAACGGCGCCTGCGTCGAGCGGCTCAACTGGGCCGCCGACCTGTCGCGAAAAGGCCGAAGCCAGAGCTGCGGCATGATGGTGAATTACCTTTACGTACCCGAGGCGCTGGATGACAATCTGGCACGTCTGGGTGCAGGCAACCCGCGCATCGGCCGTAGCGTCGGGAAGCTGCTGTGACCCTGGTCAGGTCACGGGGATCGCCCCCGCAGCCGCGGCGCCACGCGCGCCGCGTTTTCTTGCCGGGACCATGCAGTAGACCCATGCCGCGGCGCGTGCTCGCGGCAATCTAATCGACTTTCCGAAGAAAAGAGAGAGAGGAGACAGCAAGATGAATCGTCGTCAGTTCAGCCTGGCCGCGTGCGCGCGGGCAGCGGGCATGGCTCTGGGCGTGGCCGGCATCGGTGCCGCCACCCTGTTCGCGGCACCCGCGGCCCATGCCGATACCTGGCCGTCCAAGCCCGTCACGGTGATCGTGCCGTTCCCCGCCGGCGGCGGCACCGACGCTTTCGCGCGGCCGCTGACCGCGCAGCTGTCCAAGCAGCTGGGCAAGCAGTTCGTGATCGACAACCGCGGCGGCGCCGGCGGCACCGTTGGCGCCAGCCTGGCGTCCAAGGCCGTGCCGGATGGCTATACCGTGTTCATCGGCGGCGCGCACCATGCCATCGCCCCGTCGTTCTACAAGAAGCTCGACTACGACATCGAGAAGGATTTCATCCCGGTCACCGTGATCGCCCAGCCGCCGCAGGTGGTGGTGGTCAACCCCACCCGCGTGCAGGCCAACACGCTGCAGGAACTGATCGCCTACGCCAGCAAGAACCCGGGCAAGCTGAACTATGGATCGGCCGGCAACGGCTCGTCGCACCACCTGGCGGGCGAGCTGTTCAAGCTCCAGACCAAGACCTTTATCACGCATATCCCGTACAAGGGCGCCGGCCCGGCGCTGTCCGACCTGATCGCGGGCCAGGTCGACCTGATGTT
The DNA here is from genome assembly GCF_000426345.1 of Cupriavidus phytohabitans. GTDB lineage: Bacteria > Pseudomonadota > Gammaproteobacteria > Burkholderiales > Burkholderiaceae > Cupriavidus. The sequence goes on from NZ_AUFE01000008.1 coordinate 102,088, forward strand.
CGACGGCCTGGGCTCGTCGGCGCAGCATATCCGCGCGGGCCGCATCAAGGCGCTGGCGGTGGCTTCCAGCAAGCGCTCGCCGGCCTTCCCCAATGTGCCGACCGCGGCCGAGGCCGGGGTGCCGAACTACGAGGTCTCGACCTGGTATGCGATGTGGGTGCCCAAGGGTACGCCCAAGGAGATCGTCGACCGCTTGTACGTCGAAACCGAAAAGGCGCTGAACACGCCGGAAATGAAGCAGATCTGGCTCAACAACGGCTCCGAGACGCCGGCCTTCACGCAGGAGCAGTTCGCGCAGTTCCAGCGTGCCGAGATCCGGCGCTGGGCGCAGGTGGTGCAGCAGTCCGGCGCCAAGATGGACTGAACGGAGCGACCAGGCCATGCTGATCCGATGCACCGGGGCGCCGCGATGAGCGGCACCGTCGTCTTTGCCACGCAGGGCGCCACGGCGACCGTGACGCTGTCGCATGCCGGCAAGCTCAATGCCATTTCCGCGCAGATGTGGCGCGAGCTGGCCGCGGGCTTCACCCGGCTGGCCGCCGATTCTGCGCTGCGCTGCGTGGTCGTGCGCGGCGCCGACGGCAACTTTGCCGCCGGCGCCGACATCGCCGAGTTTCCCGCCGAACGCGGTGACGAGGCCGCGGTGCGGCACTACCACATGGCTACCATCGCGCCGGCGCTGGCCGCGGTGGCGCAATGCCCGCACCCGACCGTGGCGATGATCGAGGGCGTATGCGTAGGCGGCGGCCTGGAGATCGCGTGCCATTGCGACCTCCGCATCGCCGCCTCGGACAGCCGCTTCGGGGTGCCGATCAACCGGCTCGGCTTTCCGATGGCGCCCGGGGAACTGCAAGGCCTGCTAACGCTGGCCGGGCGCGCCGCCACGCTGGAGATCCTGCTGGAAGGCCGCGTCTTCGACGCCGCCGAGGCGCGTGCCAAGGGGCTGCTGACGCGCGTGGTCGAGCCGGGCGCGCTGGCTGCCGAAGTCGATGCCACGGTGCGCCGCATTACCGCCGGCGCACCCGCGGCGGCGCGTATCAACAAGTCCACCATCCACCGCCTGGCGCCGATGCCGGCGGCGCTGTCTCCGGCCGAACTCGACGCGCATTTCGCCTACGCGGAGGGCGCCGACCATGCCGAAGGCGTGGCCGCCTTCCTGGCGCGCCGGCCGCCGCAGTTCCGGGGAGAGTAGTCCGGCAAATCTGCCAGAATGCGGGATTGCCATGCCCGCACAGCCTGGCATCGGGGGCATTGCCCCTGCCTGACCCGTACCGTTCCAAGTCTTTCGTTCGATCCACACCATGAACGCCAACCTGTTCGCCCTGTTCGAATCCCGCTTTCCCGCCGACCGCACCGCCTGCTGCATCGAGACCCATGACGGCCTGTACTACAGCTGGGATGACCTCGACCGCGCCACCGCCAAGCTGGCCAACCTGCTGGCCTCGCTGAACCTGCCCGAAGGCGCGCGCGTGGCCGTGCAGGTCGAAAAATCGCCCGAGGCGTTGTTCCTGTACCTGGCTACGCTGCGCGCGGGCTATGTCTACCTGCCGCTGAACACTGCCTACCAGGAGGCGGAGATCGACTACTTCGTCGGCAACGCCGAGCCGTCGGTGGTGGTGTGCAGCAGCAAGAATTTCGGCTGGGTCTCCAAGGTGGCGTTCCGCCACGGCGTCAACCACGTGTTCACGCTGGATGAAGATCGCAGCGGCTCGCTGCTGGCGCGCGCCGCCGGCAAGGACGACACCTTCGCCACGGTTGAACGCCAGGACGATGACCTCGCCGCCATCCTCTACACCTCGGGCACCACCGGTCGCAGCAAGGGCGCGATGCTGACACACCGCAACCTGGCGTCCAACGCGCAGACACTGCACGAATACTGGGGCTGGCGCAGCGACGACGTGCTGCTGCACATGCTGCCGATCTTCCACGTGCACGGCCTGTTCGTGGCCTCGCACGGCGCGCTGCTGGCCGGCGCCAAGATGATCTGGGCGCCCCGGCTCGACATGGCGCAGGTGCTGAAATTCCTGCCGCGCTCGACCGTGATGATGGGCGTGCCGACCTACTATGTGCGCATGCTGCAGGAGCCTCGCTTCGACGACGACACCTGCCGTCGCATGCGGCTGTTCGTGTCAGGCTCGGCGCCGCTGCTGCTGGAAACCTTCGATGCTTTCCGCGAACGCACCGGCCACACCATCCTGGAGCGCTACGGCATGAGCGAGACGGTGATGCTGGTGTCCAACCCGTATGACTCCGCGCTGGGCGAGCGCATCGGCGGCACCGTCGGCATGCCGCTGCCGGGTGTGTCGGTGCGCGTGGTCGATGGCGAGGGCAAGGCGTGCGCGCCGGGCGAGATCGGCAATGTCGAGGTCAAGGGCCCGAATGTGTTCAAGGGCTACTGGCGCATGCCGGAGAAGACCAAGGAAGAGTTCACCGACGATGGCTGGTTCAAGACCGGCGACGTCGGCCGCTTTGGCGGCGCCATCGTCAGCCAGGCGGGTGAGCGCCAGGTGCCGGACAGTTACCTGACCATCGTCGGCCGCAGCAAGGACCTGATCATTTCGGGTGGCTACAACGTCTACCCGAAGGAAATCGAAAGCTTTATCGACGAGATGCCGGGCGTGGCCGAGAGCGCGGTGATCGGCGTGCCGCACGCGGACTTCGGTGAGGCGGTGGTGGCGGTAGTGGTGAAGAAACCGGGCGCGCAGATCGATGAGTCGGAGCTGATCGGTACGCTGAAGGGACGCATCGCCAACTTCAAGGTGCCCAAGCGCGTGCACGTGGTGGACGAGCTGCCGCGCAATACGATGGGGAAGGTGCAGAAGAACGTGTTGCGGCAGCAGTTTGCGGTGCTGTGACACGCTTGTGGTGCTGAAGGTGTTCTCCCTCTCCCCGTGAGGGAAGAGGGAGAACACCTTGCTTGGGCTAGCTCGGACGGCTTGGGAGCACCCAAAACCGTTTGCCTTTTTGCGGGTGTTTACTTCAGCATCTGCACCGACCCGTTCACCGACACCGTCACCTGCGTCTTGCCGCCTTCCACCGGCACCGGCACCGCCGCATCGGCCATCATCGCCTTGGCTGCGCCATACATGCGCGGCATCGGCGGCACCACGCCGCTTTCGCTCACGTTGACTTCCCGGATGGTGTAGCTGTTGTAGCCAAACAGCTTGGTGGTCGACTGCGCCTTGTTGCGGAACGACGCCACCGCCTGTTCGGCCAGCTTGGCCTCGGCCGCTTCGCGCGCTTCACGCGACAGCGAGAAGGCGATGTTCTGCACCTGCATCTGGCCGGCCAGCTCGCCCGCCAGCTTCGACACCGCGGAGAAATCGCGCGACTTCAGGATGATCTCGGAACGTCCGCGCCACGTGCTGATGCGGCCGTTGCGGTCGGTGCTGGGGTGGATGGTGAAGCCGCCCGATTCCGCGGTCACGCCCTGCGTGCGCTTGGCCTGTGCCAGCACCGCCTGGGTGCGCGTGGACAGCGCCGTCGAGATCGCCGCGGGCTCCGCGCCTTCCTGTTCGGCAGCGAGCGTCAGGTGCACGATGTCGGTCGGCACTTCGCTTACAGCCTGTGCCGACAGCGACATTACGCCGGACGGCGTCTCCGTCGGCCCGGCATGCGCCGAAGCGACGATGGCGGTGGTGCCCAGCAGGGTGGCGGCAAGCCAGTGTTTCATCTGGTTCTCCCGAAAAAACGTAGTGGCTGTCAGACGGAACCAGCGCATGAAACGTTCCGCGAGATTGCAAACGAATGTTGCAGGCTCCGTGCCGTCAGAATGCCTGCCAGGCCTTCCACAGCATGTAGGACGCCAGGCACAGCAGCAGCACTGCGAAGGCCTTGCGCAGCTGCCCGACATCCATCCGGTGCGCGGTGCGCGCCCCCAGCGGCGCGGTCAGCATGCTGGCCGCGACAATGACGAGCAGCGCCGGCAGGTAGATGTAGCCGATCGATCCCGACGGCAGTCCCGGCATCTGCCAGCCGCTCCAGACATAGCCCGCCACGCTGGCGGCGGCGATCGGGAAGCCCAGAGCCGCCGACGTCGCCACCGCGCTGTGGATCGGCACGTTGCACCAGGTCATGAACGGTACCGAGACAAAGGCGCCGCCCGCGCCGACCAGGCTCGACAGGAATCCGATCACGCCGCCTGTGCCCAGCATGCCCGCCGCGCCCGGCAGTTGCCGGCTCGGAACGGGGCGGCGGCTGCGCAGCATCTGCAGCGCGGAAAACCCGACAAACACGGCAAAGGCAAGCGACAGCCAGCTGGTCTTGAGCGCGGCAAAGACCTTGCCGCCCCCGACCATGCCGCCGAGCACGATGCCCGGTGCCAGCGCCAGCACCACCGGCCAGCGCACCGCGCCACGCTGGTGGTGCGCGCGCACCGACGACAGCGATGTGAACAGGATGGTGCCCATCGAGGTGGCGATCGCCATATGGACGATGGCTTCCGTGGGAAAGCCCAGCGCGGTGAACAGCAGCGTCAGGAACGGCACCATCATCATGCCGCCGCCGACGCCGAGCAGCCCGGCGCAGAAGCCGGTAAAGGCGCCGAGGGCCAGCAGCGCAGGGATCAGCACCGGCAGGGTAGCAAGCTGCATAGGACCCGGCCTCAGCGCATCAGCTTGCCGGTGATGAAGCGCCATTCCGCCGGCGTGACCGGCGTGATCGAGAGCCGGTTGCCACGGCGCAGCACCACCATGTCGGCCAGTTCCTCATGCTCGCGCAGCGCTGGCAGCGGAATCAGCGTGCTCTTGCGTTCGTAGCGGACATCGACCAGCAGCCAGCGCGGCGCATCGGGCTTCGACGCGGCGTCGTAGTAGGGGCTGCTGGAATCGAACTGGGTCGGGTCGGGGTAGGGCGTGGAGCAGACCTCGGCCAGGCCGGCAATGCCGGGCTCGGGGCACGACGAGTGATAGAACAGCACGCCATCGCCGATCTGCATGGCGTCGCGCATGAAGTTGCGCGCCTGGTAGTTGCGCACGCCGGTCCACGGCAGCGTTCCCTCGCGGGCGAGGTCGTCGATGCTGGCCTCATCCGGTTCCGATTTCATCAGCCAGTACTGGCGGGCGCGTTTGTTCTGGTTCGGGCTCACGGCGCGGTTCGTGGATGAAGGGGTCGGGGCGCGCGGGCATGGCCACGCGCGCGCGCAAAGAAAAAAGGCGATGGTTCAGAAAACCACCGCCTTTTTAAGGGGTCCCCGCCTCGGCCGCTGGGTCGGCATCCTGAACCCAAGTGAGGTTCAGAGTGGCTGCGGAAGTCGCATTTCGGGTACATCATCCACTCAGGGAGTCCAAGCCAGGCCCGGACTATGAATGCGACGACGCGCTCGCCCACGCGACATGATCCCGCACCATGCAATGCATATCGGTTCAAGGAGTTTATGACCCTCACGAACCAGGCAGGGAAACTGTCAAACGTCTGACGCTACAACCGCTTCGACCGGTCGGGTAGGTGACCTGCCTGCGGGATGTCAGACGTTTGCCGTTTCTAACTAGGATGGGATGAAAACGGCGGCCGGGCGCGATAACCTGGCCAGTTAGCTGCACTTCTGTGGTGCCTCGTGCAGTCTGGCTACACTATACACCGCGCTGCAGGCCTTACCAAGTCCACACGCGCGTATCGTTACATTTTGCGCGACAGCGCGGCATCCGCTGCACATCCCTCCATTTTCACGGTATATGGGGCTGACAGGGCGGGCCTCAAGCGGTCCGCTCAGCCCCTCGTGCCGGTGCCCACGTGCGCGTATTGCCGCAACGCTTCGTCGGCGCGTTCGTTCAGCTCGCGGATGCGTGCGTGGATGGCCTCGACCGGGATCGTGCCCTCGGCCTGCTGCTTGCGCTGCAGAGCCAGCAAATCGGATGCGATCGAAATGGCGGCCATCACGGCCACGCGCTCGACGCCCTTGGCGGCGATGCCGTTGCGCAGCTTGTTCATCTGCGTGTCGACCAGTGCCACGGCCTCGAGCAGCGCAGCCTCGTTCTCGGGCGCGATGGCAAAGCGGTACGGCTGGCCGGCAATGTTGACTTCGACTTGCTTGTTGCTCATGCGTGTTCTCCGGAGGCCTTGTGCGGCTCTGCGCCTGTCGCGGCGCCCTCGCCCAGCAGGTCGAGCTGGCGCGTGTCGCTGGCCGTCGGCAGCTTGTCAAGGATGGACTGGATGCGCAGCTGCGCTTCCTCGATCTTGATGTTGAGCAACTCGCGGTCGGCTGCCATGGCCTCGCGCTCGCTGCGCAATTGCGCGGCTTCACCCTCCAGCCGGGCGATCTCGTCGCGCAGCCGCTGGTTTTCCGCCGCCAGGGTGTCCGCATGGTGCAGCACGCGCCCGATCTTCGCGGCCAGTTGTTCGAGTTCGTTGAGCATAGGGCCTGTCATGATGGGATAAAAGTCAGGTAACGCGATTCTAGCCGATGCGCCGGCGCGCACAATGCGAAGGAAAGCGTTTCTGACCGGGCACCTGCATGGAAGTTGCAGCCTTCTGCACCCAAAACCCTGCCAGAGTTGTGACAAATCACTACGGGCGCCGCGTTGACGCGGGTTGCGAAACTCCCTACACTCGCGCACGTTCCAGGTGCTCGCCCTTTTCGTCCGTGGCGAAAGGGCAGTTCAACGGGAAACAGGGAGCCTTGCCAGCCGCGCGCCGGAAGGGCCAACCTGTGCTGCCCCCGCAACGGTAAGCGACCGCGTGCGCATTCGCCGGCGCCAGCCACTTCCGCAGCCAGCCTGCCGGAAGGGCGGCCGGCAACAACCGGGATCGCATCCCGGCCACATGCCCACGCAGGACCGGCCACACGCCACTGAACCTCAGGTTCGGGAAGGCGCCGGTTCCGAGTCGCCAGCCCGGATACCGGCCTGAACGCGGGCTGCCGCCCGTGCGCGGCACGCCTCATCGCCATATGGTCCGCGGGGGAACGGGCCCGGCCGTTCCTACCTAGTCCTGCATCATGCGTTCATCGCTCCACAGGTCGACCCGCCCGGCAGCCCCGGCGGTGCGTCCGCTCGTGCCCGCAACCTCGTCTGCGATTGCGGCAGCCATTGCCTCGTTCACCCTGGTCCCGGCCACCTCGTTCGCGCAAGCCGCCGACAGCGGCACCGCCCAACAGCTGGCCCCGGTGGTGGTGACTTCCACCCGCACCGCGCAATCCATTACCGAGGCGCTGCCGCACACGACGGTGGTGACGCAGGAAGATATCGTCAATTCGCAAGCGCCGGACCTGCGCACGCTGCTGCGCAACCAGGCCGGCGTGGAATTCTCGGCCAATGGCGGCATGGGCAGCAACACCACGCTGTTCATGCGCGGCGCCAATTCCAACCAGACGCTGATCCTGATCGATGGCGTGCGCGTGTCGGCGGCCAGCAGCGGCACCGCGCAGCTGGCCAACATCCTGCCCGACCAGATCGACCGGATCGAGGTGGTGCGCGGCAACGTGTCGGCACTGTACGGCTCGGACGCGATCGGCGGCGTGGTGCAGATCTTTACCAAGAGCGGCGCGGGCCAGGCTCCGGCGGCCAATGCGTCGGTGGAGTACGGCAGCAACAACACGCGCCAGGGTACCGTTGGCTACGGCGGGCAGGTCGGCGATACCTCCTTCAACCTGACCGGTTCGGCGTTCAAGACCGACGGCTTCTCGTCGATCAATACGCAGCAGGCGCCGGGCGCCAACCCCAACGACAACCCGTACGAGAACCAGAGCGTGTCGGGCCAGGTGAAGCACCGCTTCACGCCCGACTGGGATGCGGGCTTCAGCGGCTACTACTCGAAGAGCAAGCTGTCGTTCGACAGCGCCTTCGGCCGCCCGACCGACGACAACCGCACCAACAGCGAGCTGTATGCGCTGTCGGCCTTCGTCAACGGCAAGGTCGGCGCCGACTGGACCACGCACTTCAAGCTGTCGCAGAGCGCGGACAACAGCGACACTTTCCTCAACGGACGTCCCAACGGCACCTTCAATACCCGCAACCGCCAGTTCAACTGGCAGAACGAGTATGCGGTCGCCGCCAACCACACGCTGCTGTTCGGCACCGACTACCTGCAGCAGGAGCTGGTTTCGAGCGCCTACGGCGCGCCCACGCGCAACGTGTTCTCGGTGTTCGGTGGCTATGACGGGCGCATCGGCAAGCACCAGCTGCAGCTCAACGCGCGCAATGACCACTATTCCGACTTCGGCAACCAAAGCAGTTTCTTCGCCGGCTACGGCTATAACGTGACCGATGCGTTCAAGCTGATCGCCAACGTCAGCAACGCCTTCCGCGCGCCGACCTTCAACGAGCTGTACTTCCCCAATTTCGGCCAGCCCAACCTGCAGCCCGAGCGCGCCAGGTCGGTCGAGGCGGGCGTGCAGTACACCACCGCCACGGCGGGGCTGCTGCGCGTGACGGCGTTCGAGACCCGTTACGACGACCTGATCGTGTCGGCGCTGCAGCCCAACGGCATGTTCCTGGCCGAGAATGTCAACAAGGCCAAGGTGCAGGGCATCGAGGCGTCGTGGCGCGCCACCGTCTACGGCACCGACCTCGGCGCCAGCGTGACCTTCCAGAATCCGGTCGACGAGCAGAACAACACCCAGCTGCTGCGCCGCGCCCGCCGCCATGCCGCGCTCGACGTGGGCCGCAACTTCGGCAACTGGCGCTTCGGCGGCGAATGGCTGGTATCGTCGTCGCGCATGGATGCCGGCTCGCGCCGCCTGGGCGGATACGGTATCGTCAACCTCAACGCTCGCTACAACATCGACAAGCAATGGTTCGTTGCCGCCCGCGTCGAAAACCTGTTCGACAAGGACTACCAGCTCGCCTACCCCTACAACACGCAGGGGCGCGCGGGCTTCATCACGCTGGGCTGGCGCCAGCGATGAGCGCACGGGCGCGCCATGTCTGAGTTCCGGCGCGCCGTGGCGTTGTGGCTGGCGCTCGCCCTGGCGTCAGTCGTAGTCTTCGCGGCCTCGCTCGCGCTGGGCAGCGTCTCGCTCGATGCGCGCGAACTGTGGCAGGCGCTCAGCGGTGCCGATACGGGCACCGACGGCGGCACCGCCAGTGCCATCGTGCGCGAACTGCGCCTGCCGCGCGCGGCCGCGGCCTTTGCCTGCGGCGGGCTGCTGGCGCTGTCCGGCGCGCTGATGCAGGTGCTGCTGCGCAACCCGCTGGCCGAGCCTTACGTGCTGGGCGTCTCCGGCGGCGCGTCGGTCGGCGCCTTGCTGGCGATGCTGGTGCTGGCGCCGTGGTGGGGCGTGCAGATGGCCGCCGCGGTCGGCGCGCTGTGCTCGATGCTGCTGGTGGCAACGCTGGCGCGGCGCGACCTGCTGCACCCTCAGGTGCAGGGCGGCCATCGCGAAGCCGGTGCGCGCTTGCTGCTGACAGGCGTGATCCTTGCCGCCGGCTGGGGCGCGGTGATCACGCTGATCCTTGCCGTGGCGCCGGAATCGCGGCTGCGCGGCATGCTGTTCTGGCTGACCGGCGACCTGGGCGGCACCGCCAGCTATGGCGGCGCGCTTGCCACGATGGTCGTCGCGCTGCTGCTCGCCATGCCGATGGCGCGCGCGCTCAACGTGATGCTGCTGGGCGAGACCGTGGCCCAGTCGCTGGGCGTGCGCGTGGGCCGGGTGCGGCTGCTGACCTTTCTGCTGGCCTCGGTGTGCATCGCGGTGGTCATCACTACCGCCGGTTCGATCGGCTTCGTCGGCCTGGTCGTGCCGCACCTGGTGCGGCTGGCGTGGGGCAACGACCAGCGCATGCTGCTGCCGGCAGCGGTGCTGCTGGGCGGTGCGCTGCTGATGGCGGCCGACCTGATCGCGCGCACCGTGATCGCCCCGGCACAGCTGCCGGTGGGCGTGATCACCGCGCTGCTGGGCGTGCCGACTTTCCTGTATCTGCTGTTGCGGAGGCCGCGATGAGCGCGAACGCCGATTGGTCGCAGCCGCTCGCGGCCTGCCCCGTGCTGGCGCTGCGCGAGGTGCGGCTGCGCACCGGCCAGCGCGTGCTGGTCGAGCACCTGACGCTGGACATCGGCCCCGGCCAGCTGTGGTGCATCGCCGGGCCCAACGGCGCCGGCAAGTCCACGCTGATGACCGCGATGGCGGGGCTGCGCCACGTGGATGGCGGCGCTGTCGAGATCGATGGCAGGCCTGCCGTGCAGGTAGCGCCGTCGGCGCTGGCGCGACAGCGTGCCTACCTGCCGCAGGCAGTGCACGATACGTTCTCCATGTCGGTGCTCGATGCGGTGCGCGTAGGCCGCCACCCGCACCTGTCCGGCTGGGGCTGGACCGGCAGCGAGGACGACCGCGTCGTGCGCGACACGATCCGCGCCGTGGATATCGAGGCACTGGCGGCCCGCGACGTGCTGACGCTGTCCGGCGGCGAGCGGCAGCGCGCATCGCTGGCCGCGGCGCTGGCGCAGCAGGCGCCGCTGCTGCTGCTCGACGAGCCGGTCTCGCACCTCGACCTGCGCCACCAGATCCTGGTGCTGGAGCGGCTTGCCGCGCTGGCCCACGCCGGTCGCCACGCCATCGTGGTGATTCTGCACGACCTGACGCTGGCGCTGCGCTACGCCACGCACGCCTTGCTGATGGCTGAGGACGGCACCGCGCTGCGCGGCCCGGCGGCACAGGTACTGACTCCCGAACATTGCTCCCGCGCGCTGTGCACCCGCATCGTCAGCGTCAGCGACGGCGTGCATACCGCACTGATTCCCGATGGCGCCCCGGCGCCGCGACTCTTTACGCAAGACCCGAACCCATGACCGATTCCCACAACCCCGCCACCGACGACCCGGAGCGCGACGCGCGCCACAAGGCGCGCATGGCGCGCAAGAAAGAAGTGATCGACGCCAAAATCGCCGCCGCGCAGGACGAGCGTGGCGTGATCGTCATCACCACCGGTAACGGCAAGGGCAAGTCCAGCTCCGGCTTCGGCATGGTGGTGCGCGCGCTCGGCCACGGCATGCGTGCCGGCGTGGTGCAGTTCATCAAGGGCGCACAGCCGACCGGCGAAGAGATGTTCCTGCGCCGCTTCCCCGACGAATGTGCATTCCACGTGATGGGCGAGGGCTATACCTGGGACACCCAGGACCGCGCGCGCGACGTGGCCAAGGCCGAAGCCGCGTGGGAAGTGGCGCGTGGCATGCTGCGCGACCCGGCCATCGGGCTGGTGCTGCTCGACGAACTCAACATCGCGCTCAAGCTGCACTATCTTGATGTGGACCAGGTCATCGCCGACCTGCGCGCGCGACCGCCGATGCAGCACGTGGTCATCACCGGACGCGGCGCGCCGCCGGCACTGGTCGAGGCGGCCGATACCGTCACCGACATGACGCCGGTCAAGCACGCCTTCCAGCAGGGCATCAAGGCGCAGCGCGGCGTGGAAATGTAGCCCCGGTAGCCCCCGATACAGACTTCCAGAACCACAGCACCATGCAGTTTCCCGAAATCACTCCCCTCGACAACACGCTGCGGCCCGCGCTGCAGGCCGCCATCGACGACAAGACCAAGCCGCTCGGCGCGCTCGGCCGACTCGAATCGCTGGCCCTGCAGCTTGGCCTGATCCTTGGCACGCAGCGGCCGGTGCTGCAGCGGCCGACGGTGATCGTCTTTGCCGCCGATCACGGCGTCGCCGACACGGGCGTCAGCGCCTATCCGGCCGAGGTCACCGCGCAGATGGTCCGGAATTTCCTCGCCGGCGGCGCGGCGATCAATGTGTTCTCGCGCCAGCACGGCATTGCGCTGGAGATCGTCGACGCGGGCGTGCGCGTGCCGCTGCCGGCGGCACCCGGGCTGGTCAACTGCCGCATCGCCGACGGCACCCGCAACTTCGCGCAGGAACCGGCAATGACGCCGGAACAGGCCGCGGCGGCGATGACCGCCGGCATGGCGCGCGTGCTGCGCCATGCCCAGCAAGGCTGCAATGTGATCGGCTTCGGCGAGATGGGCATTGCCAATACCTCCGCCGCCGCTTGCCTGATGCAGCGGCTGACCGGGCTGCCGCTGGCCGACTGCATCGGCCGCGGCACGGGGCTCGACGATGCGGGCCTTGCACGCAAGCGCGAGGTGCTGGAGGGCGCGCTCGCGCTGCACGCCGAGGCGCAGGCACCGCTCGATGTGCTGGCGACGTTCGGCGGCTTCGAGATCGCGATGATGGCAGGCGCCTTCCTCGCCGCCGCGGCCAGCCGCATGGTGATCCTGGTCGACGGCTTTATCGCCTCGGCCGCGCTGCTGGTGGCGCAGCGCATCGACCCCAACGTGCTGCAGTACTGCGTGTTCACGCATTGCTCGCACGAGCGCGGCCACCGCGCGCTGCTGGACCACTTCGGCGCGGAACCGCTGCTGGCGCTGGACCTGCGCCTGGGCGAGGGCACCGGCGCGGCGCTGGCGTGGCCGCTGCTCGCGTCCGCGGTCGCGTTCCTCAACGAGATGGCGACCTTCAGCGGCGCCGGCGTCAGCACGGCCTCGGCATGAGCGTGCCGTCCGACCCCGCGCCCACGCCTGCCGGTCCCGGTGGCATGGGCGGTGAATTGCGCTACTTTTTTACTGCGCTGGGCTATTTCACGCGTGTGCCGCTGCCGGGCCGGCTGGCACGATGGGTCGGATTCGAGCCACATTACCTGCATGCCGCAGCGCGTTATTTCCCGCTGGTAGGCCTGCTGGTCGGCGGCGCCGGGGCGCTGGTCACGTGGGGCGCGCTGCAGTGGTGGCCGATCGGCGTGGCGGTGCTGCTGGGGATGGCAGCCACGCTGCTGCTGACCGGCGCCTTTCATGAGGACGGCCTGGCCGACTGCGTCGATGCCTTCGGCGGCGCATGGCAGCGCGAAGACGTGCTGCGCATCATGCACGACTCGCGCATCGGCGCGTTCGGTGCCATCGCGCTGGCGGTGGCGCTGCTGCTCAAGTGGCAACTGCTGGTGGCGATCGGCACGCAGGGCGGGCCGGCGATATTGCTGGCGGTGCTGGTGGGCGCGCACGCCGCCAGCCGCGCGATGGCGGTCAGCTACCTCGCCACGCTGCAGTACGTGCGTGCGGAAGGCAAGGCCAAGCCGGTGGCGCAGCGGCTCGCCGGCGTGGGGTTGGGGTTCGCGCTGCTGTGCGGAGCGGCGCCACTGTGGCTGGTATCGCCATCCTTCTTCGCGGCGGCCTTGGTGGCACTGCTCGTGTTGCGCGTGCTGCTCGGCCGCTACTTCGTGCGCCGCATCGGCGGCTATACCGGCGATTGCCTCGGCATGGCCCAGCAGTGCGCGGAGATCCTGATCTACCTGGTGGCATCGGCATGGACCTGGTCCTGATCCGCCATGCGCAGCCGGAGGTGGCTGCGGGCACCTGCTACGGCTGCCTCGATCTGCCGCTGGTGTCGCCGCTGACGCCGGTTGCCGCGCAGATCGCGACGGGCCTGCCGGCGCCGGCGCGCATCGTCAGCAGCCCGCTGGCGCGAGCGCTCGGGACAGCGCAGGCGCTGGCACAGACCTTGCCGGCCGGCGTGCCGGCCATCGCCATCGAACCGCTGTTGCGCGAGCTGGACTTCGGCAATTGGGAAGGTGTTGCGTGGGACGCGATCGACCGCGCTGCGCTGGACCAGTGGGCCGCCGACCTGCTGCATGCGCGCCCGCATGGCGGCGAGTCGCCGGCGCAGGCGATGGCGCGCGTTGCCGGCTGGGCCGATGCGCTCGACGTGCGGGACGATCGCTGCCTGTGGGTGGTCGGCCATGCCGGGCCGATGCGCATGCTCGCCGCGCACTGGCTTGGCGTGCCGCTGTCGGTGACGGTCAACTGGACGCTGGGCTTCGGCGCGAGCTGCCGCTTCCGGCTGGGCCCGGATGGAGCGCGGCTCGAATGGTGGAACCGCGGCGGCTGATCAGCGTGCCGGGCGCCGGCTGCGCGCCACGTCGAGGTCCTTGCAGATCTGCTCGATGCCTTGCACCACGCGCGGGCCGGCGCGGTTGACCAGGTCGCCGTCGATCACGAACAGGTTGTTGCGCGCCACCGCGGTGATTTGCTTCCAGCGCTGCCACATCGCATAGTCGGGCAGCGGCTGGTCCGAGCGCGTGGCGCCCATGCCCGCGGTCAGCATGGCTTCCGGATTGCCCGCCACCACCGCCTCGACCGACACCGTCGGCACCAGCGGCGTCTCGGCCCCGAACAGGTTGCGCCCGCCGCACAGCGCCAGCATGTCGCTGACCAGGTGCTGGCCGTTGAGCGTCATCAGCGGCTGCTGCCAGACCTGGTAGAACACAGTCACCGGGGGCCGCGTGGCGTAGGTCTTGCGCAATGTCTCCACCTGCTGGCGGAAATTGTCGGCGGCGCGGCGCGCGGTTGTTGCCGTGCCGAGCAGCGTGCCCAGCTTCTCCAGGTTTTCCGGGATCGATGCCAGCTTGCGCGGCTCGCTGTAGAACAGCGGCAGGCCGAGCGCGCGCAGGCGGTCGGTCTGCTTCTGCGCGTTGCCATGGCGCCAGACCACGATCAGGTCCGGCTTGAGCGCGGCGATGCGCTCAAGGTCCAGCGCCTTGTTGTCGCCGACACGCGGGATGTCGCGCGCCTGCGGCGGGTAGTCGCTGTAGTGGACCGTGCCGACGATGCGGTCGCCGCCGCCGGCGGCAAAGATCATCTCGGTCACGTGCGGTGCCAGCGAGACCACGCGGCGCGCCGGCTGGGCCAGCGTAATGGTCTGGCCGGCATCGTCGACCACCGATACGGCCGCTTGCGCAGAGGGTGCGGCAAGCAGGGCGGTAGCGACCACCGTCATGGCAATGGCGGATTTCAGTGCGTGCATGGTGAGGGTCAGGCGATTACAGCGGCCAGGGCGGCCAGCGCGGCATCGAGCCGTTGCCAGCTTTCGGGCCGGTCAGGCGGCAGGCCCAGGCGCAGGCCTGGCAGGCAACCGCCGGCGGCTTCGAAGTATCGGGTCCAGATGCCATCGCGCGCCAGCGCTTCGTGCAGCGCCAGCGCCTCGGCATGCGGTACCCAGCAAAACAACGGGTGCACCACGGCGCTCAGCCCGTGGCGCGCCAGCAGCGTGCCGAGCCGCGCGCCGGACAGGCGCAGCTGCGCCCGCGTGGCTTCCTGCCACTGGCGGTCCGCCAGCGCATGGCGGGCGACGGCGCGCGCCGGCCCCGAGACGGTCCAGTGGCCCAGCCGCTCATGCAGCGCATCGAGCAACGGCTGGTGCGCCAGCACGAAGCCGCAGCGGATACCGGCAAGACCATAGAACTTGCCGATCGAGCGCAGCACTACCAGTCCTTCGGCGCCGCTGTGCGCGGCGACCGATGCCGCGGGCAGGCAATCGATAAAGGCTTCATCGACCAGCAGCGTGCCGCCGCGACCTGCCAGCGCGGCATGCCAGCGCAGCAACGTCGCCGGCGGCAGCAGCCGCGCGGTCGGGTTGTTGGGATTGACGACTACCAGATGGTCGAGCGCATCCGCAAGGTCCGCGCGGGTGAAGTCCGCTTCGTCCAGCGGCACCACCGTGTGCCCGGGCGCGGCGAAGGCCGGTGCGTACTCGCTGTAGCCGAGCGCGGCAATCCCGACGCGCCCCGGCCGCAGCAGGCCTGGCAGCGTGCGGATCGCGGCCTGCGAGCCGGCTACCGGCAACGCCTGCGGCGCGCCGAAGGCCTGCGCGGCCAGCTCTGCGAGCCCATCCCCGTCCTGCGGCAGCCGCTGCCACGCGGAAGCGGGCAGCGCCGGCACGGGATAGCCGTCGGGATGGATGCCGGTGGACAAGTCGAGCCAGTCGGCTTCGGCGCGGCCGTAGCGGTGCACCGCGGCCAGCAGGTTGCCGCCATGGCGGATCGGGGGGAGGGCAGGGCTCACGTCGATGCGGACATGGCAAGTACGGCCAGCGCGCTGGCGCCCGCAAGCGCCAGCCACAGCCACAAGGTGCGATGGACCAGCCGCAGGCACGCCAGCACGTGCCCCGCCTGGGGTGCGCTGCCCGCGCCCAGCGGCGGGCGTTGTTCCAGCTCGCCGTGATAGCGCGCCGGACCGCCAAGCAGCACGCCGACCGCGCCGGCGCCCGCCGCCATTACCGGGCCGGCATTGGGGCTGGACCATGCCGGCCCCTGCGTGCGCCAGCAGCGCAGCGCCTGCGCGGTGGCGCCCAGCAGCGCGTACGACAGCGCGGTCAGCCGCGCGGGGACGAGGTTGAGCGCATCGTCGATGCGCGCCGCCGCCCAGCCGAAATATTGCAGCCGCGGCGTGCGGTAGCCCCACATCGCATCGAGCGTATTGGCCAGCCGGAACACGATTACCGCCGGTGCGCCGCCGAGCAGGAACCAGAACAGCGCGCCGAAGACGGCATCGTTGCCGTTCTCCAGCGCCGATTCGCAGGCGGCGCGCGCCAGCGCTTCGGCATCGGCATTGGCGGTATCGCGCGAGACGATGCGCGCGGTCAGCGTGCGCGCGGTGGACAAGTCAGCAGCCGCAAGGGCGCCGGCGATCGGGGCGATGTGCTGGTGCAGGCTGCGTGCGCCGAGCGCGGCGTACAGCGCGATGGCATGCAGCACCAGTGCCGCGAGCGGATGCCAGCGCGCCGCCGCATCGACCAGCCACCATGCCAGCGCCGCCGGTACCAGCACCAGTACGCACCAGCAGGCAAGGCCAGCCACGCGCTGCCGCCACGGCGCGCCGCGGCGGCCGGGATCGTTGCCACGTCGTTCGAGGGCCGAAGCGACGCGGCCAAAGCCCACCAGCGGGTGGAAGCGGCGCGGCTCGCCCAGCCACTGGTCAAGCAGAACGCCGGCCAGCGCCGCGGCCACGCACGCGGGCCAGGCCGGCCAGGCCTGCGTCAGCATGCGGGATCGGCGCCCTTTACCGGGACCGGGATGCCCGCCACCAGCAGCCGCACGCGGTCCGCGGCGGCAGCCAGTTTCTGGTTCAGGCGTCCCAGTTCATCGACGTAGAAGCGGGTGATCGCGCCCATCGGCACTACGCCGAAGCCGATCTCGTTGGAGACCAGGATCACGTGGCCGGGCAGCGTGGGCAGCGCGGTCAGCAGCGACTCGATTTCTTCGGTGAAGGCATCGGGTGGTGTGATTACCCCATGATCGGGATAGCTGCGGCCGTCGGGGAAGAGCAGGTTGTTCATCCACAGCGTCATGCAGTCCACCAGGATGCAGCCGTCGTGGCGCGCGTTGGCATAGAGCGCATCGGCCAGCCGCACCGGCTCTTCCACCAGGCGCCAGTCCGCGGGGCGGCGGGCGCGGTGCAGCGCGATGCGGACTTCGAGTTCCTGGTCGGCCAGCGCGGGATCCTGGCGCGCGGTGGCGATATACGTGACCGGCCCGCCGGTGATGCCGGCGTGGTCGCTTGCCAGCTGTTCGGCGTAGTGGCTCTTGCCGGAGCGCGCGCCGCCCAGCACCAGCGTCAGCTGCCGCGCGCCGGACGTGCCGGCCGCAAGCGGCTTCGCCGCGCTGGCGGTGGCGGATTCAGGGGCGATGGCCGGGGTTTCCATCCGCGTATTGTAGCCGCCGCATCCCACCCTCGCATCCCGCCCTCGCATGGAGGCCGGTGAGATAATCCGCCGATGCATACCGATTCCCCGCTTTCCTTGCCGCCGGGTGCCCTGCGCGGCACGCTGATGGTCCAGGGCACCACCTCCGATGCCGGCAAGAGCACCGTGGTCGCGGGGCTGTGCCGCGTGCTGGCGCGCGCCGGCACGCGCGTGGCGCCGTTCAAGCCGCAGAACATGGCGCTGAACAGCGCGGTGACCGCCGACGGCGGCGAGATCGGCCGCGCGCAGGCGCTGCAGGCGCAGGCCGCGCGGCTGGCGCCGCATACCGACATGAATCCGGTGCTGCTCAAGCCCAGCAGCGACACCGGCGCGCAGGTGATCATCCACGGCCGCGCGCGGCTTGACCTCGATGCCCGCGCCTACCACGCCTACAAGCCCGAGGCGATGAAGGCGGTGCTGGCCTCGCATGCGCGGCTGGAGCAGGCCTATGACGTGGTGCTGGTGGAAGGCGCAGGGAGCCCCGCCGAGATCAACCTGCGCGAGCGCGATATCGCCAACATGGGCTTTGCCGAGCGGGTCGACTGCCCGGTGGTGCTGGTCGCCGATATCGATCGCGGCGGCGTGTTCGCGCACCTGGTCGGCACGCTCGATTGCCTGTCGGACAGCGAACGCGCGCGCGTGACCGGCTTCATCATCAACCGCTTTCGCGGCGACATCGGCCTGCTCGAACCGGGGCTGGACTGGCTCACCGCGCGTACCGGCAAGCCGGTGTTCGGCGTGCTGCCATACCTGCACGGCCTGCACCTCGATGCGGAGGACGCCATCGTCGGCACGCAGGCTGCGAAGGCCGGAGCGCAGCGGCTGCGCGTGATCGTGCCGGTGCTGCCGCGCATCGCCAACCATACCGATTTCGACGCGTTGCGCGCCCATCCGCAGGTAGACCTGCGGTTCATTGGCCCCGGCATGCCGGTCCCGCCCGCCGACCTGGTGGTGCTGCCCGGCAGCAAGAGCGTGCGCGCCGACCTGGCCTTCCTGCGCGCCAACGGCTGGGAGGCGGCGCTGCAGCGGCACCTGCGCTACGGCGGCAAGCTGGTCGGCATCTGCGGCGGCATGCAGATGCTGGGCCGGCAGGTGCATGATCCCGACGGCCGCGAAGGCCCTGCCGGCAGCAGCGCGGGCCTGGGATGGCTCGACTACGAGACCACGCTCGCCGCCGAGAAGCAGCTGCGCCAGGTCAGCGGGCGGCTGGCGGATGCAGACGCGCCGGTGCGGGGCTACGAGATCCATCTCGGCGTCACCACGGGCGCCGGGCTGGAACGGCCCGCCGTGTGGCTCGACCGCGGCGACGGCACCATGCGTCCCGACGGCGCCTGCTCGGCCGATGGCCAGGTGCTGGCGACCTACGTCCATGGCCTGTTCGACGACCCGGCCGGCTGCCAGGCGCTGCTGCGCTGGGCAGGACTGGATGGGGCGCAGGCAGTGGACCTCGATGCGCTGCGCGAAGCGTCGATCGAGCGGCTTGCCGATACCCTCGCGGCACATCTCGACCTGGGAGCAATGTTCGCTCCACTGCAACGCTGACCACACGTTGGCGATCCGCCATTGCGTGGATCGTGCCGGCTCCCCGCAACATCTCCCTGTTAGAATTGCGAATCTTTCGCATTTGCATTCTGTTGCGATATGACTTTCGGGTCATATCGCCGCACGCTGCAGCGCTCCACATTCACAAACACAAGCCATGGTCACCGGCCGCCTGCGCGTCGTCTTCGTCAAGCTGCATCTCTATATCGGGCTGACTCTCGGCCTGCTTTTTGTCCTGCTGGGCCTGACGGGCATGGCCATTGCGTGGCGCGATGAGCTCGATGCCTGGCTCAACCCGGATCTGCTGGTCGCCTCGGCGCCCGCTACCGGCCCCGTTACGCCGGCGACCGTCAAGGCGGTGACCGAGCGCCTGGCCGCGCCGCCGTACGGCAGGCCCAACCTGCTGATGCTGCCGACCCACGACGACGGCGTCTTCACCGCCTGGTATCCCGTCAAGGGGCCGGAGGGCGTGGTGCAGGGCCGCTCGCGGCAGGTGATGGTCGATCCGGTGACGCTGGCAGTGAAGGGCGAGCGCGTGTGGGGCGAGCCCGGCGTCTCGCGCCGGCTGCTGCTGCCGACGCTGTTCCACCTGCACCGCTACCTGCTCAGCGGCGAGACCGGCAAGACGATCATCGGGGTGGCGGGCATGCTGCTGCTGCTGACCACGCTGGTGGGCGTGGTGGTGTGGTGGCCCAAGACGAAACTGCGCGCGTGGGCGCAGGCGTTCCGGATCAGCCATGGCGGCTCGTGGTCGCGCTTCAACTTTTCGCTGCACCGGGCCGGCGGCATCCTGGCGGCTCCTGTGCTGGCCATCATTGCCTTTTCGGGCTGGTATCTGAACCTGCCGAAGTGGGTGACGCCGATCGTTGCGGGGGTAATGACAGTGACCCCGCCGGCGAAGCATGTTTCGGCGCCGCCCGCGCCCGACGCGCGCCCGCTCGACGCCGGCCAGATCATGGCGGCGGCGCAGTCCCAGTATCCCGACGCTCGGGTCACCCGCATCAGCTTCCCGCGCAAGCCGGGCGACGCCTTTGAAGTGCGGCTGCGCCAGCCGGACGAGGTGCGCAAGGACAGCGGCGCGACCCGGCTCTGGCTCGACGCCTGGACCGGCACGCGGCTGGGCGCGAAGGACCCGCACGATGCGCCCGCCGGCGACGCGCTGCTGAACTGGCTGTTCCCGCTGCATACCGGCGAGGCGTTCGGCCTGCCGGGACGGATCTTCATCACGCTGTTCGGCCTGGCGCCGCTGGCCTTTGCGCTGACCGGCGTGCTGATCTGGTGGAAGCGGCGGCGCGGGCACCGCCGCCACGTCGTGAAGACGGCGCAGCGCGCGGCCATGCGCCGGGCATGAAAAAAGCAGGCCGGCGGCCTGCTTTTTTTTTTGCGAACCCGCGAACCCCCGCCCGGGCTCAGATTTCCAGGTTGTCGATCAGGCGGGTCGCGCCCAGCTTGGCGGCGGTCAGCACCACCAGCGGCTCGCCGGCGACAAACTCGTCGTGCGTCGGCGCCTGCAGGTTAGCTTGCTTGCGGATCGACACGTAGTCCGGCTTCCAGCCGCGCTTGGCCAGCGCTGCCACGGCATTGGCCTCCACCGCCAGCAGGTCGGCGCCGGCGCGGTCGCTGCCCAGCACGGTGTCGCGCACCTGATGCAGCGTGCGGTACAGCACCGGCGCCTCGGCGCGTTCGTCCGGGCTCAGGTAGCGGTTGCGCGACGACAGCGCCAGGCCGTCTTCATCGCGTATGGTCTCGGCCGGGATGATGTCGATCGGCAGCGCGAACTGCTGCACCATGCGGCGCACGATCATCAGTTGCTGGTAGTCCTTCTTGCCGAACACGGCCACGCGCGGCTGCGCGCACGAGAACAGCTTCATCACCACGGTGCATACGCCCTTGAAGAAGCCGGGGCGGAATTCGCCTTCCAGGATGTCGCCCAGGTCGTGCGGCGGCTCGACGCGGTATTCCTGCGGCACCGGGTACATATCGCGCTCGGAGGGCGCGAACAGCACATAGACGCCTTCCTTCTGCAGCTTCTCGATATCGTCCTGCAGCGTGCGCGGGTACTTGTCGAAATCCTCGTTGGGGCCGAACTGCAGGCGGTTCACGAAGATCGACGCCACTACCGGGTCGCCGTGCTGGCGCGCCAGGCGCATCAGCGACAGGTGGCCTTCGTGCAGGTTGCCCATGGTGGGGACGAAGGCAGCGCGGTTCTGGCCGCGCAGCTGGTCCCGCAGCTCTTGGATGGAGGAAATGACTTTCATCTGGCTAGGTGTGCTGTCGTGAGGGTGTGACCCGTGGCGCCGGTCTCCGGGGGGCGGCGCCGTGACTTGCCGGGCCTCGGGGCGTTCTGCCTTCCGGGCGTATCGTTTCGGCTGTCGGCGGATTGTAGATCAAGTGGGGCGGGGGCGGACCCTGCCCGTCGGGTGGGTCAGGAAGGGCTGTACGCCAATCGCACATAAATTGGCGCGAACGGCTCGGCCTGGGTGATCTCGACCAGCGACTCGCGCGACAGCTCCAGCATGGCGATAAAGTTGACCACCACCACCGGCACGCCCTTGCCCGAGCGGACCGCGTCCTCGAACAGTTCCGAGAACTCCATGAAGCGCGCGTGCTGCAGCCGGCGCAGGATCTGGCTCATGTGTTCGCGCACCGACAGTTCTTCGCGCGAGATTTTGTGGTGCTGGTTCAGCTTGGCGCGCTTGAGCACATCGGCCCAGGCGGCCTGCAGGTCGATGGTCTCGACTTCCGGGAAGCGCGGCGCCAGGCTCTGCTCGATATAGACCTGCGAGCGCAGGAAGTCGCGGCCGAGCTGCGGCACCGTGTCCAGCCGCTGCGCGGCCAGCTTCATCTGCTCGTATTCCAGCAGGCGGCGCACCAGCTCGGCGCGCGGGTCCTCGGCGTCTTCATCGCTATCGGCCTTCTTGACCGGCAGCAGCATGCGCGACTTGATCTCGATCAGCATGGCCGCCATCAGCAGATACTCCGCCGCCAGCTCCAGGTTGGTCTTGCGGATCTGCTCGATGTACGACAGGTACTGCCGCGTGACCTGCGACATCGGGATGTCGAGGACGTTGAAGTTCTGCTTGCGGATCAGGTACAGCAGCAGGTCCAGCGGGCCTTCGAACGCTTCCAGGAAGATTTCGAGCGCATCGGGCGGGATGTACAGGTCCTGCGGCAGCTTGAACAGCGGCTCGCCGTACAGGCGCGCGAAGGCCATCCCGTCGACCATGTCGGCGGGCTCCCCGGGTCCGCCAAGGTTGTCGGCAGCGCCGGCAACCGCGACGGGCAGCGGCAGCTTGTCCTGGTCGGCTGTGCTCATCGCCGGTGACCGGGCGTGCTGGCGGGGATCAGTTGTCCTGCGAGTAGACGTACGGCTTCTGGGCTACGCGCGAGGCCTGGGCGCGGGCGCGCTCTTCCAGGTCGATCGGCGCCTTGTCCCACAGCAGGGCGCGGCCGTCGCGCTGCTCGGCCTCGAGCGTCGGGCGCTCTTGCTTGAGCTGCTTCAGGAACTGGGTGATCTCGGATTCGTACATTGCCATGGTGAAACCGTATGCGCCGCTTGGGGCGCGTAATGGATACAGTGGGGCAGGATTTTACAGTATCGGCCCGTCGCGGGGACGTATTTGGGCCCGCCGGCGGCTTCCTGGGGTAGGAAGATTCCGGCCGCAGGCCTGTGTGTGGTCAAATACCGACTTCGCATGTGTGGACAAAGAGCGATGCCGAAAGACACCGCTATCTCTGCTGACCGTGTGCCCGAGGCGCCCGGCGACAACAACGGATGAGGATCGACCTGGCCAGGACGACAGCCCGCCGGGGCCGCCCAGACATGCCGGATGCGGCGCATCCGGCCCCGATCGCCCCGCTCCCGGTGCGGGCGCGCGCGGCCGCGTATGCGATCGCTGCGATGCTGCTGCTGCCGGCCGCGGCCCATGGCGCCTACAAGGTAGAGGTCGAAGCCCCCAAGCCGATCAAGGAGATGCTCGAAGAGCACCTCGACCTGTCGCGCTACAAGGACCGCGCCGACCTGTCGCAGGACCAGTTCAACTACATGGTCGAGACCGTGGGCGAGCAGGTGCGCCAGTTCACCTCGACCGAAGGCTATTTCGACCCGGCCACCACCACGCGCGTGGAGGGCGAGGGCGACGGGCGCGTGGTCCATGTCGCGGTGGACCCGGGCGCGCGCACGCTGATCCGCAATGTCGATGTCCAGGTGACCGGGCCGGCGGCGACGCGCTCGCCCGAGCAGGTGGCCGAGATGAAGGCCAAGTGGGGCCTGCCGGTGGGCGACCCGTTCCGCCAGGCGGACTGGGACAAGGCCAAGGAAGACGCGCTGGTGACGCTGCAAAGCCACAACTACTACGGCGCGCGGCTGGCCGCGTCGCAGGCGCGGGTGGAGCCGGACGAGCTGCGTGCCGACCTGTCCGCGCACTACGCCAGCGGTCCGTCCTACCTGCTGGGGCCGCTCAAGGTCACCGGCACGCGCCGCTACCCCGAGCAGATCATCTACAACGTCAACCCGCTCAACGAGGGCGAGCCCTACCGCGTGGAACGGCTGCTGGAATTGCAGCGCGCCGTCCAGAACCAGCCGTATTTCTCCAACGTGCAGGTCGACCTGGAACCGCCGCCGGATGCCGACAAGGCGCCGGACGGCGTGGTCACCGCGCCGGTCTCGGTGCGCGTGCGCGAATACCCGGTGCACCGGCTCAACGGCGGCGTCGGCTTTACCACCGACACCGGCGCCCAGGTGGAAGGACGCTATTCCTACTACAACCTGTTCAACCGCGCCTGGACCTTCGACTCGCAGGCGCGGATCGAACAGAAGCGTACCTACATGTTCGCCGAGGCCGCGATGCCGCCGTCCCGCGGCGCCTACCGCAACAGCGTGTACAGCAGCTACGAGCGCACCATCGATATCGAGAACACCGACACCACCAGCCTGCGCGCGGGCCTGAAGCGCTCGCGCTCGCGCGAGAAGATCGATGTCACCACGTCGCTCGATTTCTACTACGACAAGCTGGTGCCCGAGGGCCAGGCCGCCCAGATCAGCAAGGCATTGGTGCCCGCCTTCGCCTGGACCCGGCGCGATGTCGACAACCCGGTCTTCCCGCGCCGCGGCAACGTGATCAATACCCAGATCGGCGTGGCCGCCCGCGGCTTCCTCAGCGATGCCACCTTCCTGCGCCTCTATGGCCGCATCCGCCAGTACATCCCGGTGGGCACGCGTGACCTGGTGGTGGCGCGGCTGGAACTGGGCGCTGACCTGACCGGCGACAGTTCCGGCCAGATCCCCGCAACGCTGCGTTTCCGCGCCGGCGGCACCGATTCGATCCGCGGCTACACCTACCAGTCGATCGGCACGCCCAGCGGCTCCAGCATCCTGCCGGCCAAGTACCTTGGCACCGGCAGCCTGGAGTACCAGTACTGGTTCAAGCCGGACTGGGGCGTGGCGGTGTTCTGGGACCTGGGCACGGCCGCCGACAACCTGCGCGGCGTGACGATCTACAACGGCGTGGGCGTCGGCGTGCGCTGGCGCACGCCGGTGGGGCCGCTGCAGCTGGACGTCGGCTACGGCATCCAGGAACAGCAGTTCCGGCCGCATATCTCGCTGGGGGTCGCGTTCTGATGGCCGCCCTCGCGCCCGGGATGCCGGCATGAGCGCCCACGACCTGCCCGACGTGCCCGGCGAAGGCACGCCCGAGGAGCCGAACCCGCCCGCGCCGCGCAAGCGCCGGCGCGTATGGCGCGCGCTCGCCTGGTTCCTTGGCGTGCTGCTGGTCCTGGTGATCGCACTGATCGGCGCCGGCGTGGCGGCACTGAGCACCGAGGCCGGCACGCGCCACCTGTGGACCCTGGCCACGCGGCTGTCGGCCGGCATGCTCAGCGGCCGGCTCGAAGGCGGCACGGTCGCGCACGGCTTGCGCTTGCGCGACGTGGTCTTTGCCAGCGGCCAGACCCGCGTGACGGTGGACCGCGTCGATGGCAGCTGGGCCATGACCTGGCAACCGCGCCGCCTGCACGTCGACTACCTGCGCATCGGCAAGGCCGAGGTCCGGCTGGGCCCGTCGGCGCCGAGCACCGAGCCGGCGCAGATGCCGAAGTCGCTGGAACTGCCGCTGGCGATCGACGTCGACGCGCTGACGCTGGAGCGGCTGGCGCTGCTGCAGGGCACGGCGCCTGCCGCCCAGCCGATGGTGTTCGCCAATCTGTCCGGCGCGCTGCACAGCGACGGCCAGCACCACCGCGTCAGCGTCGACAAGCTGGAGACGCCGTACGGCAAGCTTGCCACCAACGCCCAGATCGGCGCGCGCGCGCCCTTCCCGCTCAGCGCCGAAGCGCTGCTGGAGGCGAGCTGGCAAAAGGAGTCCTTTGTCGTCAACGCCACCGCCAGGGGCACGCTCGAAGCCTTGCGCGCCGAGCTGCAGGCCAACGGCGACCGCATCCATGCGCGCGCCGGCGCTGACCTGACGCCGTTCGGCAAGGTGCCGTTCACGCAGTTGCTGGTCGATGGCGAGGGCATCAACCCGCGGCTGTTCAGCCCCACCGCGCCGCAGGCCAACCTGACGGTGCATGCCGAGCTGCGGCCGGTGGATGGCGCGGCGGCGGCTGCGGCACCGCCAGCCGCTTCCGCACCCGCGGCATCGGCAGCCGCGGCATCGGCACCTGCAGCATCTGCCCCTGCCGCGGCGCCGCCGCCCGCGCTGCCCGCGCCGCTGGCCGTCGCTGGCGACATCGATATCCGCAACCTCGAAGCCGGCCCGCTCGACAAGGAGCGCCTGCCGGTGCGGTCGGTGCGCGCCCATGTCGAACTGAGCGAAATGGCGCAGGCCGTCAGCGACCTGCGCGTGGCCCTGACCGGCAAGGCCGAGATCACCGGCGGCGGCACGCTGCGCGACGGCCGCGGCGGCTTCGACCTGGACGTGCACCGGCTCGACCCGGCCGCGCTGCATGGCTCGCTGACCAGCGCCAGCCTGTCCGGGCCCGTGGTGCTGCGCATGGAGCCGGGCCGGCAGAGCGTGGCGCTGGACCTGTCCGGCGCGGCGCTCAAGCTGTTCGCCGATGCCAGCATGGACGCCGACACCGTGACGCTGGCCACGCTGCGCGCGACCGTGGGCCCCGGCGTGCTGACCGCCGAAGGCAAGCTGGGCCTGAAGGACAAGCAGCCGTTCAGCTTCAAGGGCAAGCTGGCGTCGTTCGATCCGTCGCGGCTCGCCAAGGTGGCCGCGGGCCGCATCAACGCCGACTTCAGCGCCAGCGGCGAGATTGCCCCGGTGCTTGGCGTGGCGCTCGATTTTGCCGTGCACGAGAGCGAATACGCGGGCCTGCCGATGACCGGTGGCGGCAAGGTGCGGCTCGTCGGCGAGCGGCTGCTGCCGAGCGAGGCCGCGCTCAACATGGCCGGCAACCAGGCCAACCTGCGCGGCAGCTTCGGCGCGCGCGGCGACCAGCTCAGGCTGGCGGTCGACGCGCCGCAACTGGAGCGCCTGAAGTTCGGCGTGGCCGGCAAGCTCAAGCTCGACGCCACCATCACCGGCACGCTGAAGAAGCCCGAGGTGGTGGCCGACTACAACGCGCAGGCGCTGGAGGTCGGACCGCACAAGGTGGCCACTGCCAGCGGCCGCGCCGAAGTGCGCGGCGGGCTGGACGGCCCGCTGTCGGTGCAACTGGCCGCGCGCGACTACCGAGGGCCGCAGGCCAGCCTCAGCACGCTCGATGCCACCCTCAACGGCACCCAGGCCAGCCACGTCTTCGACATCAAGGCGGCCGGCAGCCTGAACCGCCGGCCATTGCAGCTCGCGCTGGCGGGGCAGGGCGCATGGAAGGGGCCGGATGGCTGGAACGGCACCATCCGCACGCTGGAAGAACGCAGCACGGTCAGCCTGCGGCTGGCCGCGCCGACGCAGCTGCTGGTCGCGGACCAGCGCGTGCGCCTGGGCGCCACGCGGCTGCTGCTGGACAACGCCACGCTCGCCATCGACAGCTTCGACTGGGACCATGGCCGCATCCGCAGCCAGGGCACGCTGATTGGCCTGCAGGTCGGCCACGTGCTCGAACTGATGGAAACCATTACCGGCGAAAAGCCGCCGGTGCGCTCCGACCTGGTCATCGACGGCCGCTGGAACCTGGCGCTGGCCGAGACCGCGAGCGGATTTGCCGAAGTGCGGCGGCGCAGCGGCGACCTGTCGGTCAATGCGGGCCGCGGCTTCACCACGATGGGCCTGGGCGAGACCAGCCTGCGCGCCGAGGCGGGCGGCAACCGCATCGCGCTGCGCGGGGGCATGGTGTCGGGGCGCATCGGCAAGGTGGTGGTCGATGCCTCGGCGGGGCTGGTGCAGGAGCAAGGCCTGCAGACGGTGGGGCCGGCGTCGACGCTGGCGGGCACCGTCACGATCGACGTGCCACGACTGAAATCGCTCGAGGCGCTGACCGGGCCGCAGTATGCCTTCGACGGGCGCCTGGCCGCCGCGCTGCGGCTGGGCGGCACGGTCGGCGCGCCGCTGCTGGCCGGCACCGTCGATGGCGACAACCTCGCCGTCACGCTGTACGACCTGGGGCTGCGCCTGACCGATGGCACCGTGCGCGTGGCGCTGGACCAGAACACGGTGGAGCTGAAGCACGTCGAATTCCACGGCGGCGATGGCAAGATCACCGCCACCGGCAACGTCAAGCTCGGCGAAGCCGATCCCAACCTGACCGGCAAGATCGTCGCCGACAAGCTGCAACTGTTTGCCAGCCCGGAACGCACGCTGGTGGTGTCGGGCGACGCCAGCATCGCCAACGAGAACAAGCAGATCGTGATCCGCGGCAAGTTCCGCGTCGACCGCGGCCTGTTCGATCTGCCCAAGGCCGGCGCGCCGGTGCTGGGCGACGACGTGGTGGTAATCCGCCGCAAGGACCAGCGCGCGGTCAAGACCGCCGCGACGCCGGTCGTGCCCGAGACCAAGCCGGCGAGCAAGTTCAGCCCGGTGATCGACCTGACCGTCGACCTGGGCAACGACTTCCGCTTCCGCGGCGCGGGCGCCGACCTGCTGCTGGCCGGCCAGCTCGGGGTCAGGAGCGAACCGCTGGTGCCGCTCAAGGCCGTCGGCACGGTGCGCGTGACGGATGGCACCTACGAGGCGTTCGGCCGCAAGCTGAACATCGAGCGCGGTATCATCAATTTCAACGGGCCCATCGACAACCCGAACATGAACATCCGCGCCATGCGCCGCAACCAGGAAGTGGAGGCGGGCGTCGAGGTCACGGGCACGGTGCGGCTGCCGCGCGTGCGGCTGGTGTCGGAGCCGAACGTTCCCGACGAAGACAAGCTGTCCTGGCTGATGTTCGGCTACGGCGCCGAAAGCGCCGCCGCGGGCCAGCAGCGCCAGCTGGGCGGTGCCGCGATGGGCGGCGCGGCGCTCGGCCTGATCGGCGGCAAGGCGGGCAAGGGCATCGTCTCGCATTTCGGCATCGACGAGTTCTCGATCGGGCCCAGCACCGCGGGCCTGAACGACCAGCAGGTGGTCAGCATGGGCAAGGCCATCACCGACCAGATCGCGGTAGGCTATGAGCAGAGCCTGACCTCGGCCTCCAACGTGGTGAAGCTGACCTGGCAGTTCTCGCGGCGCTGGTCGCTGATTGCCAAGGGCGGCTCCATCAACGGATTGTCGGTCTTGTTCAACCGCCGCTTCGACAGCTGGGCGATCCTGTTCTCGGGCGCCTCGAACCGCAGCGGCACCAGGAGGAGCCAGGATGACGGCCAGACACTCGATCCCGAAAGCGCCGCGCAGGCCGCCTCGTCAGTCATTGCCGAGCCCGTGCGCCGCTGAAGCAAGCCCCGCCCACCTACGCCCCGCCAACCACGCGTCGCCGCGACGCCTTGCCGCCATGGGACTGATTGCCTCTGTGCTTGCGCTGTTCGGCTGCGACCAGCGCAAGGTCGATGAAGCGATGAAGAAGGCGGGCGAAACCGCGCGCAATACCTGGAACGCGATCAAGCCTGACAGCGAGCTGTTCAAGGGCATCGTGCCCGGCCAGTCCACCGAGGAAGACCTGCGGCGCCAGGCCGGCAAGCCGGAGATCGTCTGGGAAGAGGCCGACGGCGGCCGCCGGCTGGAATATCCGCGCGGACCCGAGGGCACGACCACGTGGATGGTCATCATCGGTGCCGACGGCAAGGTCGCGCGCATCGAGCAGGTGCTGACGCCGGAGAACTTCGCGCGCGTGCGCGCCGGCATGAGCAAGGACGATATCCGCCGCCTGCTGGGCAAGCCAACCAAGGTCGAGGCCTTCGCGCTGAAAAAGGAAGAGGTGTGGGGCTACCGCTGGATGGAGACATCGACCGACAAGGCCTTCTTCAACGTGCATTTCAGCACCGATGGCACGGTGACGACGACTTCGCGCAGCGACGATCCGTCGAGGATGCAGGGCGGCTGAGGCCGGCGCGGCGGCCCTGAGCCGTCGCCCGTTGCGATTGCGGCTACCGAACCGTGGCGATCACACCAGCAGGTGGCAGGCCGCCACATGCACCGGCTTGCCATCGCCATGCGGGGCCAGCTGCCGCAGGCGCGGCAGGTCCTTGCCGCATGCCGGCGCCGCGCGCGGGCAGCGCGGATGGAACTTGCAGCCCGGCGGCGGGTTCAGTGCCGAACCGATCTCGCCCAGGATCAGCCCCTCGGCCGGCTGGTGGTCCGGATCCGGCCGCGGCGCAGACCCGAGCAGCGCCTGCGTGTACGGATGGCGCGGCGCGCCGAACACCGCCGGGCTCGGCCCGCTCTCGGCCATGCTGCCCAGGTACATCACGCCCACCGCCGAACTGAAGTGCTCCACCAGCGCCAGGTCGTGCGCGATCATCACATAGGCGATACCGAAACTGCGCTGGATGTCCGCCAGCAGGTTGACGATCTGCGCGCGGATCGACACATCCAGCGCCGAGGTCGGCTCGTCCAGCACGATCAGCCGCGGCTGCAGCGCCAGCGCGCGCGCCACCGCGATGCGCTGGCGCTGCCCGCCGCTGAACTCGTGCGGATACAGGTCGAGCGCGCCGGGCGGCAGGCCGACGATCTCCAGCAGCTCGAGCAGGCGCCGGCGCAGCGCCGCACGGTTGCCGCCGAGGCCGTGCGCGAGGAGCGGCTCGGCCAGCAGCATGCCGACCTTCAGGCGCGGATTGAGCGACGAGGACGGATCCTGGAACACCGCCTGCACCTGGCGCCGGTAGGCCAGCACGCCCTTGCGGCCGAGCGTGAGCACGTCCTGGCCGTCGAAGCGGATGGTGCCGGCGCTGGGGCGCTCGAGCAGCAGCAACTGCCTGGCGATGGTGGTCTTGCCGCAGCCGGACTCGCCCACCAGCGCGTAGGTCTGGCCGGCATCGACGGCAAAGCTGACGCCGTCGACGGCGCGCACCGTGCCGCCGCCGTGTACGGGAAAGTGCTTCTTCAGGTCTTGGACTTCGAGCAGCATGGGGCCTCCTGAGCGCGTGGGGCTTAACCGGCCGAAGCCAGCCAGCAACTGACCTTGTGGCCGGATTCCAGCTCGATCTCGGGCGGATAGGCGTCGTCGCACAGCGGCTTGCGGTGCGGGCAGCGCGCGGCGAAGCGGCAGCCGTGCGGCGGATCGATCAGGCTGGGCGGGCTGCCGGGGATTGCATACAGCCGCTCGCGCTTTTCGCCGAAGTGCGGGATGGACTTGAGCAGCGCCTGCGTATAGGGATGGGCGGGCCGCTTGTACAGCGTGCGCACGTCGCCGGTCTCGACGATGCGCCCCGCGTACATCACCGCCACGCGATGGCAGATGCTGGCGGCCACACCGAGGTCATGCGTGATCAGGATGATGCCGACGCCGGTCTGAGCCTGGATCTTGCGGAACAGCGCCATGATCTGCACCTGGATGGTCACGTCCAGCGCGGAGGTGGGCTCGTCGGCCACCAGCAGCCGCGGCGCGCTGGCGATCGCCATGCCGGTCACCACGCGCTGGCGCATGCCGCCGCTGAACTGGTGCGGGTAGTCGTCGAGCCGCGTCTGTGGGGAGGGGATGCGCACGCTTTCCAGCACCTGCACCACCTGGCGGCGGCGCGCCTCGCGGCTGTCCGCGCGGCCGTGGTAGTGCAAAGGCGCGCCAACCTGGTCGCCGACGGTGAAGACCGGGTTCAGCGAGGTCAGCGGGTCCTGCGAGATCATCGCGATCTTGCGGCCGCGGTACTCGCGGCTCATGGCATTCTCGGGGAGCTGCAGCAGGTCGGTGCCGTCGAGCAGGACCTTGCCGCCCAGTTGCGCGCCGCGCGGCAGCAGGCGCAGGATCGACAGGATCGTCATCGACTTGCCCGAGCCGGACTCGCCCACCACGCCCAGCGTCTCGCCCTCGTGCACGTGCAGGTCCACGCCGTCCACCGCGCGCACCAGTCCGCGGCGCAGGTCGAGATGCGTGGTCAGGCCCTGCACCGACAGCATCGGCGCGGCGACGTCGCGGACACCCGGCGCGACGGGGACAGCTTGTTGTTGCGTCATGTCCTGGCTGGTGCCGTTCATAGCTGTCTCCTTTTCGGGTCGAAGTGGTCGCGCAGCCAGTCGCCCAGCAGGTTGGACGCCAGGCAGGTCGCCATGATGGCCAGCCCCGGCATGGTGATGGCCCACCATGCATTGGTGATGTAGTTGCGCGCGTCGGCCAGCATCAGGCCCCAGGACACGTCGGGTTGCTGGATGCCCAGGCCGAGGAAGCTCAGCGAGGCCTCGAAGATGATCACCTGGCCGACCTGCAGCGTGGCCAGTACCAGCAGCGTATTGAGCAGGTTGGGCAGCAGGTGGCGGCGGAAGATGGTGACAGTGCCGCAGCCGGCCACGCGCGCCAGCGCCACGTAGTCGCGCTGCTTCAGCGACATCACCTCGCCGCGCACGATGCGCGCGTACCAGGTCCAGTAGGTGATCACGATGACCAGCACCACGGTCTCGAAGCCCGGGCCCAGCACCGCGGCCAGCACCAGTGCCAGCGCCAGCGCCGGGATCGACATCTGGATATCGACCAGCCGCATGATCAGCGCGTCGAGGCGCCCGCCGAAGTAGCCGGCCAGCATGCCTGCCACGGTGCCGATGCCGCCCGAGATCAGGATGGCGTACAGCGCCACCACCAGCGAAATGCGCGTGCCGGCCATGATGCGGCTGAGCAGGTCGCGGCCCATGTTGTCTGTGCCGAGCGGATAAGCCCAGCTGCCGCCTTGCAGCCATGCCGGCGGCTGGAATGCGAGGCCGAGGTCGAGGCCGTTGGGGTCGTGCGGCAGCAGCGCTTCGCCGCCGATGGCGCAGGCCAGCAGCAGCGGGAACACGGCCAGCGCGAACCAGGGCAGGGTGCCCAGCTCGCGCCGGCGCCGCTTGCGGGCCAGCGGCGCCGCCGTGGATGCGGGAGGGATGGCGATCTCAGGCATGGCGGATCCTCGGGTCGATCAGTCCGTAGCTCAGGTCGACCAGCAGGTTGGACAGCACGAACAGCACGGAGGTGAGCATCACGCCCGCCTGCACCACGGGGAAATCGCGCGCGAACACCGCTTCGACCACGGTGCGGCCGACGCCCGGCCAGGCGAAGATGACTTCCACCACGAAAGCGCCGCCCAGCATCGCCGCGAAATACACGCCGAGGATGGTGACCAGCGGGATCGCCGCATTGCGCAGCGCGTACTTCCACACCAGCACGCCTTCCGGCAGGCCCATGGCGCGGCCCATGCGGATGTAGTCGCTGTCGAGCACGTCGAGCATGGCCGAGCGCACCACCCGCGTCTGCGCCGCCACCGGATACCAGCCCAGCGCGATCGCTGGCAGCACCAGGCTGTTCCACGAATCGCGCCCGAATGCCGGCAGCCAGTTCAACTGCACCGCGAAGAACAGGATCAGCAGCAGCCCGACCCAGAAGTTGGGCATGGCCTGCCCGAGCATGGCGAAGACCTTGGCGAAGCGGTCGAACCATGAGCCGCGGTACACCGCCGACAGCACGCCGAACGGCACCGCCATCGCGATCGAGAAGCCCAGCGCGGCCAGCGCCAGTTCCACCGTGGCCGGCAGACGTTCCAGGATCAGGCCAAGTGCCGGCTCCTGCCAGCGGTAGGAGTTGCCGAAGTCGCCGGTGACGGCATGGCTGAGGAAGACCAGGTACTGCGCCACCAGCGGCTGGTCCAGGCCGAGGT
Source organism: Cupriavidus phytohabitans (assembly GCF_000426345.1). Classification (GTDB taxonomy): domain Bacteria; phylum Pseudomonadota; class Gammaproteobacteria; order Burkholderiales; family Burkholderiaceae; genus Cupriavidus. The sequence goes on from NZ_AUFE01000008.1 coordinate 135,220, forward strand.
GCTGCCGGGTCTGCTCGATCACCTGGGGCGGCGCATCGGCCGGCAACAGCAGGGCAAGCGGGTCGCCGGACAGGCGCGAGATCAGGAAGATGATCACGCTCGCGCCCAGTATGCTGATCAGTCCGTGCAGCAGGCGTTTCGCGATGGGCATGACAGGCTCCGTGGGGATGGCGTCAGCGGGGATGCCGCGTCCGGCGCGCACGCGGCGCGTGGCGGACGCGGCGGCGGGTCAGCGCTGCTTCCAGCTCACTTCCTGGAACGAGCGCCAGTAGTCGCGGATGGGCCAGGGCACGTAATCGATCTTGTTGTCGCGCCAGGCAAAGGTCACCAGCGGCCGGTACGTCGGCAGCCCACCCAGCACGCGCTCCTGCTTGAGCCGCGCGATCTGCTTCAGCAACGCGGTGCGCGCGGCGGGATCCATGGTGTGGCGCTGTTTCTCGACCAGGGCATCGACCTCGGGGTCGTTGGTGTAGGAGTAAGTGCCCCAGCCGCCGCCGCCCTGGTAGCTGTGCAGGTGGCCGGACCACGCCAGGCCGGGGTCGCCGGGCAGGCCCTGCGACCACATCCAGCTCAGCACGCCATCCATTTCGGGCGGGCCGGAGCGGCCGCGCTTGCCAAGGCTGATCCACGCTCCGTATTCCAGGTTGCGCACCTGGCAGCGGATGCCGACCGAGCTCAGGTAGGCGTACATGGCTTCGCCGACTTCCTTCACGCCCGGCTCGCGCGGCGTGGTGAGGTTGTAGCAGGGCGTGTCGAAACCGTTGGGATAGCCCGCCTGCTTCAGCAGCTCGCGCGCACGCTTCTGGTCGAACGGGTAGGGCTTGAGCGCGGGATCGTAGCCGTTCGATTCCCTGCCCACCTGCGCGTAGCGCTCGCCCTGGCCGAACAGCACGCGCTTGATGATGGCGTCGACGTCGATCGCATGCGCCGCCGCCTGCCGCACGCGCACGTCGTTGAACGGCGACTTCGGCATCTGCGTGTTGAAGTTGAGGAAGAGGTTGTTGCCGCTCACCAGCGTGACGGTTTTCACGCCCGGCATCTTCTTGAACTCATCGACCATCGAGGGCGGCACATTGTCGATGAAATCGACCTTGCCGGTCTTGAACGCCGCCACCCGGGTCAGATCCTCGGGGATCACCTTGATGGTCAGTTCCTTGACGCCCGGGCGCTTTTCCTTGTTCCAGTAGCCGTCGAAGGCTTCCAGCTTGAGCTCGTCCTTGACGGTGCGCGAGACGAACTTCCACGGGCCGGTGCCGACGGGCTTGCGCGCGAATTCTTCCTCGCCGACCTTCTGGATGTACTTCTTGGGCATCGCCCACAGCTGCATGTTGCCGACGATGAACTGCGCATCGGGCTCCTTGAAATGCAGCTTGAAGTGGTGTGGGTCGACGATCTCGAAGCGTTCGATCGACGAGACGTAGTGCGAGAAGAAGCTGCCCTTCGGGTCGCGCTGGCGCTGCCAGGAAAACTCGAAGTCTTCGGCCGTGAGCGGGTCGCCGTTGTGGAAACGCACGCCTTTGCGCAGTTGCACGTCCAGCACCGGCTTGCCATCCTTGCCGGTCTCCAGCTTCCAGCTTTCAGCCAGCCAGTTCTCGTCCTTGAGCGCGGCATTGCGGCGCACCAGCATCTCGAAGATCTGGCCAACAAAATAGTGGTCGACGCCGGCAGAGATCTTGACCGGATCGAGCGTGGTGGATTCCGCGCCGAAAGCGACGGTGAGGCTGCCGGGGTGGCCGCCGAGGGAGGCGCTGCATTCGCAGCGCCCGTCACCGGCACGGTGGCTGCGGCCAGCATGCCGGCCAGCAGGCGGCGCCGGGCGGCGTCGGTCAATTTCGGTTGCATGGTGTCTCCTCCTGTGGCGCCGTCGGATGCGGCGTGGTTGGTATGAAGAACGGGCCCGCTCAACGCGGGAAACTGTTCTCGAGCTGACGCACCACGTCCAGCAGGCGCGGGCGCACCTCGTCGAGCAGGAACGACGGGGACAGGCGGAACGCCGGCCCGCCCACGTTGATCGCCATCGGCGCCATGCCATGGCCCGGCGCGAAGCCGCGCGCAATGCCGTGGACGTCTTTCTGCCAGTCGCCCATCGAGCAGGCCACGCCAAGCGCGCGGTGGTCGGCGAGCGCCTGCTCGATGCCCCGAAGCAGCCGCGGCCACGCCACGTCGTCGATCTCTCGCACCTGCTCCAGGAAGTCCTGCCGCTGCTCCGGCGGCACCACCGCCAGCCAGGCCCGGCCGATGGCCGACGTGGCCACCGGGATGCGCGAGCCGGTATCGAGCGTGAGTGCGATGGCCTCGGCGCTGCGGCAATGCTCCACATAGATCATCGAGAAGCGGTCGCGCGTGCCCAGCGAGACCGTGCCGCCGGAGAAATCCGCCAGTTCCTGCATCAGCGGACGGGCCACCTTGCGGATATCCAGCCGCGACAGCATGGCGCTGCCCAGCCGCAGGCAGGCCGTGCCCAGGCTGTACTTGCTGCTGCCGTGTTCGTGCGCCAGGTAGCCCAGCCGCGTCAGCGTCGAGGTCAGGCGCGACACCGTGGACTTGGGCAGCCGGCAGCGCTCGGCGATCTCCTGGTTGCCCAGCGCGCGGTCGCTGGTGCGGAAGCAGGCCAGCACTTCCAGCCCGCGCGCCAGCGCGGTGACGAAGTGGCGGTCCGCCTTGGCGGCGCCGCCCGGTGTGGATCGGTCATGCATGGCCGTTGGCTCCTCGGTTTGCCGTTGACCGCCAGCCGCCTGCGTGGCGCGCCCCGTCGGGGCACGCCAGCGCGGCGCGGATTGCCGCGCGGTCAGCGGCTGGCTTCCGCGTCCAGCAATGCCTGCAGCTCGACCTTGCGCACCTTGCCGGTGGCGGTCAGCGGCAACTCGGGCAGGATGCGGATCTCGGGCACCTTGTAGACCGCCATCTGCTCGCGGCACCAGGCGTGCAGCGTGTCCGCGGAGGTGCCGTCGGCATGTTCCGGGCGCAGGCGGATAAAGGCCACCGGCACCTGGCCCTTGTCCGCGTCGGCGCGGCCCACCACGGCCGAGCCCAGCACCGCCGGGTGGCGCGACAGCAGCACTTCCAGCTCGGAGGGGAACACGCTCATGCCGCGCACCTTCAGCATCTCCTTGCGCCGGCCGAGGAAGTGCAGGTAGCCGGCCTCGTCATAGGCGCCGATATCGCCGGTGCGGAACCAGCCGTCGCGGAACACTTCGGCGTCGACGTCCGGGCGCCCCCAATAGCCCTTGAGCAGCGACGGGGTGCTCACCACGATTTCGCCTTCCGCGCCGATGGGCAACACCGCGCCGGTGTCGAAGTCGCAGATCTTGATGCGCGTGCCCGGCACGGGCAGGCCGACGAAGACCGGGCGGCCGCGCAGGTCCATGTCGTCGGCCTGCATGCCGGTGGTGAAGGTGTCGCTGGTATGGGTCTCGGTCATGCCCCACGCGCCCTCGGCAATGATGCTGCCGGTGAGCGCGTGCCAGCGCTGGCGTATGTCGGGCGTGATCTTGCGGATGAACGAGGCGGCGCGCGTGTGCTGCAGCGAACTCAGGTCGTAGCCGCCGGCGTCGGGGTGGTTCATCAGCTCGACGGCGTTGTCCACCACCAGGAAGGTGCGGTTGACGCGATAGCGCGCGATCGCGGCCATCACCGCCACCGGATCCCAGCGCGCCAGCAGCACGAGGGTGGCACCGCTGAAGACCGGGCTGATCAGCCCGAGGTTCTCGCCGGCGATCCAGAACATCGGCAGGAAGTTGAGCATCACCTCGTCGGAGCCTTCTGCCAGGCTGCCGGCGTCGGCGCTGCCGGACATCGCGTACGAGGCCGCCGCGGTGTAGACCATGTCGCGCTGCGTGTGCATGCAGCCCTTGGGCAGGCCGGTGGTGCCGCCGGTGTAGTTGAGCGCGGCCAGCGCGTCCAGGTCCACCGGCGGCAGCGCGCCGGCCGGCCCGGTCTGGCGCAGCGCGTGCAGCAGGTCGGTGGCACCCTTCACCTCCAGCGGCGGCGCATCCAGGCCGGCGGGCAGCGGCAGCGTGGGCTGGTCCGGCAGCATCGCGCCCGCACTGGTGGTGTAGATGGTGCGCAACCGTGTCTGCGCGCGCACCGACATCAGCAGCGGCGCCAATTGGTCCTGCACGATGATGGTGGTGGCGCCGGCATCGTTCAGCTCGTAGACCAGTTCGTGTTCCTTGAAGAGCGGGTTGACCGGCACATAGACCGCGCCCAGTTTCAGGATGCCGTAGAAGGCCACGTGGAACTGCGGGCAATTGCCCATCATCACCGCGACCCGGTCGCCTGCGCCGATGCCGTCGGCCCTGAGCCGCGCGGCGCAGCGCTCGGACAGGTCGTCGAGTTCGGCATAGGTGACGGTGGCGCCGTACCACTCCAGCGCGGGATGGCGGGGCCGCTTGCGCGCCCACGCGCGCAGGTAGTCGCCCAGCGGCGCTTCGCCGTGCGGATAGGCCGGGGCGGTGGGCAGGCCGGCGGGCCAGATCTTGCGATGCCGGGCTTCCAGGTCTTCGAAGAACGCTTGTTCGTTCATTCCTGCTGTCTCCTGTCGCTATTGTCCTGACTGTCCGTGCCGTGCCGTGCCGGCCGTTGCCGCTACCAGGCGTCGACGTAGCTTCGCACCGGCCGGTCCGGATTCGCCGCGCCGGCGTCCAGGCCGCTGACCAGCCACTGGCGCGTGGCCGCGGGGTCGATCACGGCGTCGATCTCCAGCGCCGCCGCCGCGTTGATGGCGTGGCCGCGTTCGTACATCTGAGCTACCAGCTGCTGGTACAGCGCGTCGCGCTGCGGGCCCGCCGGCAGCGCTTCCAGCTCCTTGCGGAAGCCCAGCCGCACCGCGCCTTCCAGGCCCATGCCGCCGAACTCGCCGGTCGGCCACGACACCGTGAACGACGGCGCGCGGAAGCCGCCCGCCGCCATCGCCATCGCGCCCAGGCCATAGCCCTTGCGCAGCACCACCGCCAGGAACGGCACGCGCAGCTTGGCGCCGATCACGAACATGCGCGACACGTGCCGCACCTGCGCGCGCGCCTCGACCTCCGGGCCGACCATGAAGCCCGGTGTGTCGATCAGCGAGACGATGGGCAGCCCGTGCGCGTTGCACAGCTGCATGAAGCGCGCGGCCTTGTCCGCGGCGTCGGCGTCGATGGCGCCGCCGAGGTGGCGCGGATTGCTGGCGAGGATGCCCACCGGCCGCCCCTCGATGCGCGCCAGCGCGGTGTGGATGCCGGTGCCGAAGCCGGCGCGCAGTTCCAGCACACTGCCGGCGTCGGCCAGGCCGGCGATGGCGGCACGGGTGTCGTACACGCGCAGGCGGTTCTCCGGCACCACTTGGCGCAACGCCATCGGATCCGGCGCCTGCCAGTCGGCGACGCGGCCCTGGAACATCGACAGGTAGTGCCTCGCCGCGGCCACGGCGGCAGCTTCGTCGTCGACCAGCAGGTCGGCCACGCCGTTGTGGTACTGCACCGCGGCCGGGCCGATATCCTCGGGGCGGAACACCCCCAGGCCGCCGCCTTCGATCATGGCGGGACCGGCCATGCCGATATTGGCGTTGCGTGTCGTGATGATCAGGTCGCAGCAGCCCAGCAGCGCGGCGTTGCCGGCGAAGCAGCGCCCGGAGGCGATGCCCACCACCGGCACTTCGCCGCTCAGTTCGGCGAATGCGGCGAACGACGGCTGGTACAGGCCGGCCACCGTGGGAAAATCGACATCACCCGGACGCCCGCCGCCGCCCTCGGCGAAGATCACCGTCGGCAGCCGGTCCCGCAGCGCGACCGCCAGGATGCGGTCGGTCTTCATGTGGTTGCGCTTGCCCTGGGTGCCGGCCAGCACGGTGGCGTCGTAGGCCAGCACCGCGCAGCGCGCGCGCTCCGGCGCGAACACGCTGCCGTTGACCGCGCCAGTGCCGGTGATCAGGCCGTCGGCTGGCGTGTTGGCAATCAGGTCGGCCTCGCTGCGCCGGCTGGCCTGCGCGGCCACCGCGAGGCCGCCGTATTCGCGGAAGCTGCCGGCATCGCACAGGTCGTCGATGTTCTCGCGCGCGGTGCGCTGCCCGCGCGCGCGGCGCCGGGCCACCGCATCGGGGCGGGCGGCGTCGTAGAGGAAGGCATGGCGGTCGAGCACCCGCTGCAGGTCGGCGCGGATCGCCGACGGGTCGGTGCGCTCGGCCTCGGTGCCGGCCTCGGCGCCGGCATCGGCCGGTTCCAGCACCAGCATGACCTGGCCTTCGCCAACCTGCGCGCCGGCTTCGGTGCGCAGGTCGATCACGCGCCCGGCGCGTTCGGCCACGATGGCGTGCTCCATCTTCATGGCATCGAGCACGGCGACGGTCTGGCCAGCCTTGACCAGCGCGTTGTCGGCCGCCAGCTCGATCACGCGGCCGCCCATGGGCGCGCGCACCGCGCACAGGCCTTCGCCCAATTGCTCGTCGAAGCTCGCCGTGCTGGCCGCAGCGGCCACGCTGGCCGGGCTGCCTGTCGCAAGCGCCTGCCGTGCCTCGCACTGTGCGCCGATCTGCGCGGCACGCTCCAGCAGCTGGGGCAGCGCGGCCTCCATATAGCGCGTGTGCACCTGCTGGCTGGCAAAGTCGTCGCGCTCGGCCAGCGCGCGCAGCAGGTCGAGATTGGTGTCGATGCCGCCGATATTGAATTCGGCCAGCGCGCGCTGCAGGCGCCGCACCGCGTCCGCGAACTGCCCGCTGGCCGAGGTGACGATCAGCTTGGCGAGCAGCGTGTCGTAGTGCGCCGACAGTGCGTAGCCGGTATAGCCGTGGGTGTCGACGCGCACGTCCGGGCCGCTGGGCGGGTCGAAGCGTTCCAGCCGGCCCTGCGCCGGCCGCGCCAGCCCTTGCGCGTCGGTGGACTCGGCATTGACTCGCACCTGGATGGCATAGCCGCGCGCGCGCGGCGGCTGCTGCGGGTCCAGGCCGAGCTCGGCGAGGCGCCGGCCCTGTGCCAGCCCCAGCTGCACCGCCACCAGGTCGATCCCGGTCACCTGTTCGGTGACCGTGTGCTCCACCTGCAGGCGCGGATTGGCTTCGATAAAGACAAAGGGCAGGGCGGCGCCGTCGCGCCGCGCGCCGGGCTCGGGCTCCTCGACCAGGAACTCGAAGGTGCCCAGGCTGCGGTAGCGCGCTTCGCGTGCCAGCGTGCAGGCGGCATCGACGATGCGCCGGCGCAGCGCCGGATCCAGTGCCGGGCTGGGCGCGATCTCGACCACCTTCTGGAAGCGGCGCTGCAGCGTGCAGTCGCGCTCGCCCAGCGCGATCACGCTGTGACCGTCGCCGGCGATCTGCACTTCGATATGGCGCGCACGCGCGACCAGCCGCTCGGCATAAACGGCGTCGACACCGAAGGCCGAGCGCGCCTCCGAGCGGCAGCGCGCGTAGGCTTCGGGCAGCGCCTCGCGCTCGCGCACCACGCGCATGCCGCGCCCGCCGCCGCCGCCGACCGCCTTGAGCACGATGCCGGCACCGTCCTGTTCGTTGAAGAAGGCCGTGACCGCCTCCAGCGTGGCGGCGCCGGCGGTGGCCGGCATCACCGGCACGCCGCAGCGCGCCGCCAGCGCCAGCGCGTGGCCCTTGTCGCCGAACAGGCTCAGCTGCTCAGGCTCGGGCCCGACGAAGACGAGCTCGGCAGCGGCGCAGGCGCTGGCAAAGTCCGCGCGCTCGCTAAGGAAGCCGTAGCCAGGGTGGACAGCGTCGCAGCCGGTGGCGCGCGCCGCGTCGATGATGGCGGGAATGTCGAGGTAGGCAGCGGCGCCCTGGCCCTGCAGGGCGACGGCTTCGTCAGCCAGGAGCCGGTGCCGGCTGGCGTGGTCGTCAGTGGCATAGACGGCCACGGTGGCGATGCCAAGGTCTCGCGCGGCGCGCTGCACGCGCAACGCGATCTCGCCGCGGTTGGCGATCAAGAGCTTCTTCACAAGTGTCCCCTTCCGTGCGAAGCGGCTTCACGCAGCCAGTGGGTGCGCGGCACGCTTCTGTCTGTTGGTTTGTGATTCTGCGCAGTGGAATCTACGCGGCAGCTCAACCGAACGCCAAGCGCGATGCGCGGGAACCATGTATGGCATGCCGCGCGTGCATGACCACGCCGCGCACGGAGGCCGCGCGCGGCTTATCTTGTTCTGCTATGCGGAATTCTTGACGCGCAGGCTGCGCGCAAACTGGAGGGGAGCGAAGCGGAGGGGGAGCGAAATGCCGGAGAGCGCGGCACACGCCGCCGGCTTGCGCCGCTCCCCGAGTGCGGAGGCGCGGCGCGGTCCTGCAATCAGCGGATGCGCATCCCCGGCACGGCGCCGCTGTGCGGCTCCAGGATGTACAGGCCCGGCGCGGCCTTCTCGTCAGCCGCGGAGGCCGCCAGGACCATGCCCTCGGACATGCCGAACTTCATCTTGCGCGGTGCCAGGTTGGCCACCACCACGGTCAGCTTGCCGACCAGCTGCTCCGGCGTGTAGGCCGACTGGATGCCCGAGAAAACATTGCGGGTCTTGCCCTCGCCCAGGTCCAGCGTCAGCTGCAGCAGCTTGTTGGAGCCTTCGACCTTCTGGCACTCGACGATCCTGGCCACGCGCAGGTCCACCTTGGCGAAATCGTCGATGGTGATGGTCTCGGCCACCGGCTCGATCGACGGTGCGGCGGCGGGCGCCGCCGCGGCCTGCAGCGAATCGCGGTTGGCGGCCAGCAGTGCATCGACCTGCTTGGCATCGACGCGCGTCATCAGGTGCTGGTACGCCTGCACCGGCCTGGCGGCGGACAGCTGCTTGTCGATCGCGCGCCAGTCGAGCGGTTCGACGTTCAGGAAGCGCTCGACGCCGGCGGCCACGTTCGGCACCACCGGCTTCAGGTACACCGTCAGCAGGCGGAAGGCTTCCAGCGATACCGAGCAGGCGGCGTGCAGCGCGGCACGCTTGCTTTCGTCCTTGGCCAGTTCCCACGGCTTCTCGGTGTCGACGAAGGCGTTGACCGCGTCGGTCAGCTCCATCACCTGGCGCAGCGCCTTGCTGTACTCGCGCGCTTCATACAGCTGCGCGATCTGCGGCGCGGCCTGGCGCAGCTGCTCCAGCAGCGGATGCGCCAGCGCGGCCTCGTCGACCTTGCCTTCGAAGCGCTTGACCAGGAAGCCCGCCGCGCGGCTGGCGATATTGACATACTTGCCGATCAGGTCGCTGTTGACGCGGGCGATGAAGTCGTCCAGGTTCAGGTCCAGGTCTTCCATGCTCGCATTGAGCTTGGCGGCGAAGTAGTAGCGCAGCCATTCGGGGTTCATGCCGGTGTCGATGTAGCTCTGCGCGGTGATGAAGGTGCCGCGCGACTTGCTCATCTTGGCGCCGTCCACGGTCAGGAAGCCGTGCGCGAACACGTTGGTCGGGGTGCGGTAGCCCGAGAAGCGCAGCATCGCCGGCCAGAACAGCGTATGGAAGTACAGGATGTCCTTGCCGATGAAGTGGTATTGCTCGGCGGTCGAGTGCGGGCCGACCCAGGCGTCGAAGTCGATGCCGCGCTGCTGCGCCAGGTTCCTGAAGCTGGCGTAGTAGCCGATCGGGGCGTCCAGCCACACGTAGAAATACTTGCCGGGCGCGCCGGGGATCTCGAAGCCGAAGTAGGGTGCGTCGCGCGAGATGTCCCAGTCGGACAGCGTCGAGGCCTCGCCCTCGGCGCCCAGCCACTCCTGCATCTTGTTGGCGGCCTCGGGCTGCGCCAGGTCGGCCACCCATTCGCGCAGGAAGGTCTCGCAGCGCTGGTCGGACAGCTTGAAGAAGAAATGCGTCGACGACTTGCGCACCGGCGTGGCGCCGGACACCACCGAGTACGGGTTCTTCAGGTCGGTCGGCACGTAAGTCGTGCCGCAGACTTCACACGAGTCGCCGTACTGGTCCTTGGCGCCGCACTTCGGGCATTCGCCCTTGATGAAGCGGTCCGGCAGGAACATGTTCTTGACCGGGTCGAAGAACTGCTCGACATCGCGCTCGGCGATCAGGTCCTCGGCCTTGAGGGCGAGGTAGATCTTCTCGCAAAGCTCGCGGTTCTCTTCGGCGTCGGTGCTGTAGTAGTTGTCGAATGACACCAGGAAGCTGTCGAAGTCGCGCTTGTGCTCGGTCCAGACGCGGTCGATCAGCTGTTTCGGGGTGATGCCTTCCTTCTCGGCGCGCAGCATCACCGGGGTGCCGTGCGTGTCGTCGGCGCCGACGTAGTAGACCTCGTTGCCCATCATGCGCTGGAAACGCACCCAGATATCGGTCTGGATGTATTCCACCAGGTGGCCGATATGGATCTGGCCATTGGCATAAGGCAGGGCGGATGTGACGAGGATGCGACGTGCGGTCATAGACGGAGGGCCGGTCAGGAGCGGGGAATATCAGTGGCGACGGCGCTGCGCGCTGCGCAGGCGCGTGCCGGGGAGGGGTATTTTAGCAACGTCGTGCCGCAGGTGCGCCGGTTCCGCATCGCGGAATCTTCCGAAGCGGCGCGGGCAATTTGCCGCAAGCGGCCAAAAAAAAGCGCCGGTCAGAGCCGGCGCAGCTTTCCACAACGGAAAAGGAGGAGAAATCAGGTACCGCCCGGGAGGTCAGCCACCCATCGCGAGCCAGCAACGGTGGCAAGCGGTACCTGTTTCTATGACTAGGTCATCCCTGAATTGGTTTCAAAAAAATTTCGACGCGGCGATTTTGTTGCCGGCCGGCCTCGGTGGCGTTGTCTGCAACGGGCTGGGCCTGGCCCCGGCCCTCGGCCGTCAGGCGGTTCCGTGCGACGCCGCGGTCACCCAGGTAGCTCGCCACGCTCTGCGCCCGGCGCTGCGACAGCTGCATGTTGTAGCTGGGATTGCCGGTGCTGTCGGTATGGCCCACGACATTGGCGCTGACTTCCTGGTGCTGGCCCAGCGTCTGGGCGACCTGGTCGAGCACGGAGCGGAACGACGGCTTGATGCTGGCGCTGTCGGTATCGAAGGTCACCTGGCTGGGGATATTCACCTTCAGCGAGCCGTCCGGCTGCTCGGTGATCTGGGTGCCAGTGCCGGCGGTGTCCTTGTTCAGCTTGCCGCGGATGGCATTCCAGTTGTAGCCGGTCGCACCGCCAACGGCACCGCCCACGGCCGCGCCGACCAGCGTGCCGGTGGTATTGCCGCCGATCAGGTTGCCAAGCCCGGCGCCCACGGCGGCGCCTACGCCGGTACCGACCGCAGTATGGGTCTGCTGTTCGGTGGCGCAACCCGCGGCCAGCAGGGTGGCGGCGGCGAGCGAGACAGTGACGAGCTTGATCTTCATGCTTTCTCCTTCTGATGTTCCCGTAAATGTTCCTGGTACCGCATGCGGATGGTAACTCCAAGGCGATACCGCAGATAACCCTTTGTACGCGTTGGCGGCGGCGCGGCCGGCGCGGTGGCCAATGCCGAGTGCCTGTCCGCCCAACCGCACTACAATATGGATATGGCGGCGCGCGCACAAGTGCAAGGTTGTGAGATTTGTAAATGTCTGTAATTCCACACCTGGCGCAGGGGTTTCCACGCGCTTCTCCGGCTATCCATGGCCGGTGCTTCATACTTTGATACATTGGGTGCTAGTCCAGCCGGTGGCGCCGACCGTACGGGCCATCCCCCACATCCAGAAAAACCAAGCGGAGTTTGTCTTGAGCGTCAGCACTGAGCAGGTCACCGAAGCCCTGCGCACCGTCATCGATCCCAACACGGGCAAGGACCTGGTGTCCACGCGCTCGGCCCGGAACATCCGGGTCGACGGCGGCGAGGTTTCGCTGGAAATCGAACTCGGCTATCCCGCCAGGAGCCAGCTGGATCCGATCCGCAAGCTGGTGGTTGCCGCGGTGCGGGAAGTGCCGGGCGTCACCAACGTCAGCGTGGCCGTGACCATGAAGATCGTCGCGCACGCGGTGCAGCGGGGCGTCAAGTTGCTGCCGGGCGTGAAGAACGTGATTGCCGTCGCCTCGGGCAAGGGCGGGGTGGGCAAGTCGACCACCGCCGTCAACCTGGCGCTGGCGCTGGCCGCCGAGGGCGCGCGCGTGGGCATGCTCGATGCCGATATCTACGGCCCCAGCCTGCCGATGATGCTCGGCATCGACGGCCGCCCGGAATCCGCCGACGGCCAGACCATGGAGCCGCTGGAGGGCCATGGCGTGCAGGCCAACTCGATCGGCTTCCTGATCGAGCAGGACAACCCGATGGTGTGGCGCGGGCCGATGGTCACCTCGGCGCTGGAGCAGCTGCTGCGCCAGACCAACTGGCACGACCTCGACTACCTGATCGTCGACATGCCGCCGGGTACCGGCGATATCCAGCTGACGCTGTCGCAGAAGGTGCCGGTCACCGGCGCGGTGATCGTGACCACGCCGCAGGACATCGCGCTGCTCGATGCCAAGAAAGGCCTGAAGATGTTCGAGAAGGTCGGCATCCCCATCCTCGGCATCGTCGAGAACATGGCGGTGTACTGCTGCCCGAACTGCGGCCACGTCGAGCATATCTTCGGCCAGGGCGGCGGCGAGAAGATGTGCGCCGACTATGGCGTGGAGCTGCTGGGCAGCCTGCCGCTGAACCTGCAGATCCGCGAGCAGGCCGATTCGGGACGCCCCACCGTGGTGGCCGAGCCCGACAGTCCCGTGGCCGAGCTGTACCGCGGCATCGCGCGCAAGGTGGCGATCAAGGTTGCCGACAAGGCGCGCGACATGACCAGCAAGTTCCCAAGCATCGTCGTGCAGAACACCTGAGCGCGCGGCTTGCCGCGCCAGAGAGCCATGGAAGCCGAAACCACGTCCGTGCCACAGCCGCCGCCACCCGGCGCCCGTCCCGCCGTCACCATGGCGGTGGTGATGCGCAAGGTTGCGCTGGCCAGCCGCTGGCAGCCCTGGAAGTGGCAACTGGATGCGGTGCTGCCGGACCTGGGCGAGTTCGGCACGCAGGCGGTCTGCCTGAAGCACGACGACCACGGCGCGCGCTGGCTGTATCCCGGCTACGAGGTCGAGCTGTTCCGCGACCAGGGCGAGGGCTACTACCTGAACCTGACCTCGACCACGCCATGCTGGTTCGTGCTGTGGCGCATGCCCGAGGACGAGGACGGCGGCGGCACCGGTGAAGACGCCCACCCGGTGCCGATGACGGTCACGCTGTCATACAACGAAGCCGGCCGCTGGCTCGACGCCGGCGAGATCGTCGAGAACGTGCCGCTGGCGCCGGAGCAGCGCGACTGGCTGCAGGCCTACGTCAGCGAGCATTACCGGCCCGAGCCCAAGCAGCGGCGCCGGCCCGAATCCTTCAAGGCGCCGCAGGACCGCGCGCGCTACTGACCCTACTGTTCGAACAGGCCGATGAGCGATTCGTCCTTCCTGTCACGCTGGTCGCGCCGCAAGGCCGCGGTGCGGGAGGGCGTGGCCGTGCCGGCGGAGCCGGCGCAGCCTGCCGAGGCGTCATCGTTGCCCGTGCCACCGGAAGGTGCGGCCGCGGTGCCGGAGGCCGAGCCAGAAGTTCCGCCGCCGACGCTGGCGGACGTGGCCGCGCTGCGCCCTGGCGACAACATCGCCCGCTTCGTCGCGCGCGGCGTCGATGAATCGGTCAAGCGCGCCGCGCTCAAGACGTTGTTTGCCGATCCGCACTTCAATGTGATGGATGGCCTCGATACCTACATCGACGACTACAGCAAGCCCGACCCGATCCCGCCCGAGATCCTGCGCCAGCTGCGCCAGGCCGAGTCGCTGGCGCTGTTCGAGCCGACCGACGAGGAGCGCGCGGCAGCCCAGGCGGCCGCCGCCGCACAGCCGGACGCACCGGCGGATGCACAAGTGGATGCACAAGTGGACGCTAAACCGGACGCCCAAGCGTACGATGTACCGCCGGCGGCGCCTGCCTTGGTAAGCGACCCGGCCGGTGCTACGGACATACCCTCATCCTCCGAAACGCCGCCGCCGGTGGCCAGTCAAAGCGCAAAACAGGGCCCGCAAGACCCGCAAGATCTGGATAAGTGCGCGTAGCCCGACCGGGCAGCGCAGCCTACAATAGGCATCCCACAATCCGCCGGGCCGCAGATCCTCGCAAGAAGGACGTCCGGACCGCTCAGCCGCATTCGCCATGCCGACGCTGATCTGCAATTGCAACGACACCATGCCGCTTGACGGGGCGGCGCTGTCGGAAGCCTGTCAGGGCCCGCAACAAGGCCCGCAACACGGTCCGCAACACGGTCCGCTTAAGGTCCACCATCTGCTGTGCCGGCGCGAAATTGGCGCCTTCACCGCGGCGCTGGACGGCACCGACGATGTCATCGTGGCCTGCACGCAGGAGCGCGCGCTGTTTACCGAAGTCGCCGCGCAGACCGCGCAAGGCCAGGATGGGCGGCCGGTGGTGACCGCGCCCGTCCGCTTCGTCAATATCCGAGAAACCGGCGGCTGGTCGCAGGGCGCGCGGCGCGATCCGCGGACGGCCAATGCCAAGATTGCCGCGCTGCTGGCGGTGGCCGCGTTGCCCGAGCCGGAGCCGGTGCCCGTGGTCGACTACCGCTCCGACGGTACGGTGCTGGTGCTGGGCCCCGCGCAGCGCGCGCTGCCCTGGGCCGAGCGTCTCGCTGCCATGCAGTTCGAGGTCACGGTGCTGCTGACGGGCAGCGCACCGGGCGAGGGCGCTGCCGCGCAGCCGGCCGCGCGCGCCTGGCCGGTCCACAGCGGCCGGCTGGCAGTGCTCAGCGGCTGGCTCGGCGCCTTCGAGGCCAGCTGGGAAACCGGCGCGGGACGCAGCAACCCGATCGACCTCGACCTGTGCACCCGCTGCAACGCCTGCATCGACGCCTGCCCCGAAAATGCGATCGATTTCAGCTATCAGATCGACCTGTCGCGCTGCCGCTCGCATCGCGACTGCGTGCGCGCCTGCGGCGCGGCCGCGGCCATCGACTTCGACCGGCCGCAGGGCACCATGCAAGGCCGCTTCGACCTGGTCTTCGACCTGTGCGACCAGCCTGCCTTCACCATGCACCAGCCGCCGCAAGGCTACCTGCACGCCGGCGCGGATCCGGCGCGACAGCAAGCACTGGCATTGACGCTGGTGGGCCTGGTAGGCGAGTTCGAGAAGCCAAAGTTCTTCCGCTACAAGGACAGCCTGTGCGCGCATGGCCGCAACCAGACCACCGGCTGCACGGCTTGTATCGACATTTGCTCGACCCGGGCGATCCAGTCGCGCTGGCATGACGGCAAGGGCCGCATCGAAGTCACGCCCAACCTGTGCATGGGCTGCGGGGCCTGCACCACGGTGTGCCCCAGCGGCGCCATCAGCTACGGCTATCCCGGTCCCGAGACCACTGGCGCGCGGCTGCGCACGCTGCTGGCGGCCTACCGGCAGGCCGGCGCGCGCGACCCGATCGTGCTGCTGCACGGCGAGGAATATGGCACGCCCGCCTTGCTGGCGCTGGGCCGCGCCGCGCGCGCGGGCCGTGCCGCAGGCGTGCCCGCCAATGTGATGCCGCTGTCGCTGTTCCACCCGGCCGCGGCCGGGCTGGAGCTGTGGCTGGCCGCGCTGTGCTGGGGCGCCAGCGGCGTGGCGGTGCTGCTGACCGGCGACGAGGCGCCGCAATACCGCACCGCGCTGCGCGAGCAGATGGAAGTCGGCCGCGCATTGCTGGCGGGGCTGGGTTATGACGCCGAAGTGCTGTCGCTGGTCGATGCGACCGGCACGCCGTCACTGGATGCCGGCCTGTCTGCGTTGCGTCCGGGCCGCAATGCGTTGCCGCCGGCGCCGTTCGGCGCCGTTGCGGCCAAGCGCGAGATGCTGGACTTCGTGCTTGAGCATCTGGTGCGCCACGCGCCGGTGCCCGCCGACATCGTGCCGCTGCCGGCGGCCGCGCCGATCGGCGCGATTGCCGTCGATACCGGCAAGTGCACCTTGTGCATGGCGTGCGTCGGCGCCTGCCCGTCGCAGGCCCTGCGCGACAACCCCGAGCGCCCCGTGCTCAGCCTGATCGAACGAAACTGCGTGCAGTGCGGCCTGTGCGAGAAAACCTGCCCGGAAGATGCGATTACACTGGTGCCGCGCCTGCTGGCCGGTGATGCCGCGCGCCGTCCGGTCACGCTCAACGAGACCCAGCCGTTCCATTGCGTGCGCTGCGCCAAGCCGTTCGGCACGGCACAGATGGTGGAGTCAATGCTGGTCCGGCTTGCTGGCCACCCGGCGTTTGCCGGCGCAGCCGCCGAACGGCTGAAGATGTGTCCGGATTGCCGCGTGATCGACATGATGGAGCACGATACTGGCACCGGCAGCGGCATTGTGGGCGGCGCCACGCTGCGCTGAGGCGCCATCAACACAATTCATCACGACATGACAGATTTCCAGCCGATCCAGCTCACTGCCGCGTCGCCCGCCGAAGATGCCGAGGACACCGCCCGCGCCGACTTGTACGGCCTGCTGGCCACGCTGTTCTATCGCGCCCCCGATGCCGCGCTGCTGCACCACATCGCGGCCAACCGCGCTGTCGGCGAAGACGCCGATACGGTACTGGGCAAGGCCTGGAATGCGTTGTGCGACGCAGCATCGGAGACCACTGCGGCGGAGTCTGAAGAGGAATACCGGCAACTATTCGTCGGCGTGGGCAAGCAGGACGTGTTCCTGTATGGCTCGTTCTACCTGACCGGCTTCCTCAACGAGCGCCCGCTGGTGGCGCTGCGCGAAGACCTGGCCCGCTATGGCCTGGAGCGCCATGAGGAAGTGAGCGAGACCGAAGACCACATCGCCACATTGTGCGAGGTGATGCGCTTCCTGGTGGCAGGCGAGGACCTGTCGGTGTCCAACCTCGGCGAGCAGCAGCGCTTCTACGCGAAGCACATGCAGCCGTGGGTCGGGAAATTGTGCGATGCAGTGATCGCGCACCCGCAGGCGCGCTTCTATCGCAGTGTCGCCGGATTGCTTGCCGCCTTTGCCAATGTCGAGGCGCTGGCGCTGGAGATGAGCTGAGGCCGCTAAGTCAGGAAAAACCCTTGCAAATCATGGTCTTTCCTGCGAGATGCTCCTAGAATATGCATAACAACGCATAACGGCGAAACCATCGGGCTTTGACAGCCGAGGAGCCCCCCACATGAGAGAGAAGCCAACCCGGGTCGCGCGCCGCTCGTTTCTCGCGGGCGCTGGAGTTGTGGCTGCCGCAACGGGTGCGGCAGCGCTGACAGCGCGTGGACCATCGCTACCGGACCAGGCCGCCGCTCTGCCGGATCCCGCCGACAC
This sequence comes from Cupriavidus phytohabitans, assembly GCF_000426345.1. Lineage (GTDB taxonomy): Bacteria > Pseudomonadota > Gammaproteobacteria > Burkholderiales > Burkholderiaceae > Cupriavidus. The sequence continues at coordinate 152,406 of NZ_AUFE01000008.1, forward strand.
CCCGTCGGACAGCAAGGGCTACCGGGTCTCGGAACACATTCGCAAGTACTACCGGACCACACTGGTGTAAATGCCAGGGCGGCGTGGTTCGCCGCGCCGCCAGCAAACGGACGGCTCTCGTCCGCATCTGAGGTGAGACATGATCTTGACCCGCAAACGCGCGGCGCAGGGCGCATCCGCCCGCCTCGCTGACGGCCTCGCCAACCGGCACGAACCTGCCGGCGCGCAAGCCGGAACCGGACGCCTCTCACAGCGGCTCGCCGCAGGCCTGGCCGGCGCCATGCCGACCATGGACCGGCGCGGCTTCCTCAAACGCTCGGGCATCGGCGTCGGTGCCGGCCTGGCGGCGTCGCAGCTGACGCTGCTGCGCAAGGCCGATGCCGCCGACGACAAGAAAGGCGCCGCCGAGGGCAAGAGCGGCATCGTCGTGCGACGCACCGTATGCGGCCACTGCTCGGTCGGCTGCGCGGTCGACGCGGTGGTGCAGAACGGCGTGTGGATCCGCCAGGAACCGGTGTTCGATTCGCCCCTTAACCTGGGCGCGCACTGCGCCAAGGGCGCCGCGCTGCGCGAACACGGCCATGGCGAATACCGGTTGAAGTACCCGATGAAGCTGGTCAACGGCAAGTACCAGCGCATCGGCTGGGACCAGGCGCTCGACGAGATCACCGCGAAGATGAAGGAGATCCGCCAGCAGACCGGCCCGGACTCGCTGTTCTTCATCGGCTCGTCCAAGCACAGCAACGAGCAGTCCTACCTGCTGCGCAAGTGGGTTTCGTTCTTCGGCACCAACAATACCGACCACCAGGCGCGCATCTGCCACTCGACCACCGTCGCGGGCGTGGCCAATACCTGGGGCTACGGTGCGATGACGAACTCGTACAACGATATGCAGAACTCGAAGGCTGCGTTGTACATCGGTTCGAACGCGGCCGAGGCGCACCCGGTATCGATGCTGCACATGCTGCATGCCAAGGAAAATGGCTGCAAGATGATCGTGGTCGATCCGCGCTTCACCCGCACCGCGGCCAAGGCGCATCACTATGTGCGCATCCGCTCAGGCACCGACATCGCCTTCCTGTTCGGCATGCTGTACCACATCTTCAAGAACGGCTGGGAAGACCAGAAGTATCTGAGCGACCGCGTCTATGGCATGGACAAGGTCAAGGAAGAGGTGCTGGCCAAGTGGACGCCCGACAAGGTCGAGGAAGTGACCGGCGTGCCCGAGGCACAGGTCTACCTCGTTGCCGAGACCATGGCCAAGAACCGCCCCAGCACGCTGGTGTGGTGCATGGGCCAGACCCAGCACACCATCGGCAACGCGATCGTGCGCGCGTCGTGCATCGTGCAACTGGCGCTGGGCAATATCGGCGTGAGCGGCGGCGGTGCCAATATCTTCCGTGGTCATGACAACGTGCAGGGTGCCACCGACGTCGGCCCCAACCCCGACTCGCTGCCCGGCTACTACGGCCTGGCCACCGGCGCGTGGAAGCACTACGCGGCGGTGTGGGGCGTGGACTACGAATGGATCAAGAAGCAGTTCGCCTCGCAGACGATGATGGAGAAGTCCGGCACCACGGTGTCGCGCTGGATCGATATCGTCACCGAGAAGAACGAGTTGATCGACCAGGACAACAACGTGCGCGGCGTGTTTTTCTGGGGCCATGCGCCCAACTCGCAGACGCGCGGGCTGGAGATGAAGAAGGCGCTGGACAAGCTCGATCTGCTGGTGGTGATCGATCCGTATCCGTCAGCGACCGCGGCCATGGCCAACATGCCGCCGGCGGAGGGCGACAAGGTCAATCCGAACCGCGCCGTGTACCTGCTGCCGGCGTGCACGCAGTTCGAGACCTCGGGTACGTGCACGGCATCGAACCGCTCGCTGCAATGGCGCGAGAAGGTCATCGAGCCGCTGTTCGAGTCGATGCCCGACCATACGCTGATGCAGGCGTTCGCTGACAAGCTAGGCTTCGGCAAGGAACTGTCGAAGAACTACAAGATGATCGAGGTCAAGCGCGCCGGCCGCACCTGGATGGAGCCGGAGCCGGAGTCGATCCTGCGCGAGATCAACGCCAGCAACTGGACCATCGGCTACACCGGCCAGTCGCCGGAGCGTCTGAAGTCGCATATGCGCAATATGCAGATGTTCGACGTCAAGACGCTGCGCTGCAAGCAAGGCAAGGACCCCGTCACGGGCTACGACCTGACCGGCGACTACTTCGGCCTGCCGTGGCCGTGCTACGGCACGCCGGAGCTGAAGCACCCGGGCTCGCCCAACCTTTATGACACCAGCAAGCACGTGATGGATGGCGGCGGCAACTTCCGCGCCAACTTCGGTGTGGAGCGCGACGGCGTCAACCTGCTGGCCGAGGACGGCTCATATTCATTGGGCGCGGAGATCACCACCGGCTATCCGGAATTCGACCACGTGCTGCTGAAGAAGCTGGGCTGGTGGGACGACCTGACCGACGCCGAGAAGGCCAAGGCCGAAGGCAAGAACTGGAAGACCGACCTTTCCGGAGGCATCCAGCGCGTGGTGCTGAAGAACCATGGTTGCCATCCGTTCGGCAACGCCAAGGCGCGCGCGGTGGTGTGGAACTTCCCCGACCCGATCCCGCAGCACCGCGAGCCGCTGTACTCCACGCGGGCCGACATGGTCGCCAAGTACCCGACCCACGACGACAAGATGGCGTTCTGGCGGCTGCCGACGCTGTACAAGTCGGTGCAGCAGCGCAATATCGAGAACAAGGTCTACGAGAAGTTCCCGATCATCCTGACCTCCGGGCGGCTGGTCGAGTACGAGGGCGGTGGCGAGGAAACCCGTTCCAACCCGTGGCTGGCCGAGCTGCAGCAGGAGAACTTCGTCGAGATCAACCCGCGCGCGGCCTCCGATCGCGGCATCCGCAATGGCGACTTCTGCTGGGTCAGGACGCCGACCGGCGCCGCGCTGAAAGTGCGCGCGCTGGTGACCGAGCGGGTCGGGCCGGATACCGCCTTCATCCCGTTCCACTTCTCGGGCTGGTGGCAGGGCAAGGACCTGAAGGACTACTACCCCGAAGGCGCGATGCCGGTGGTGCGGGGCGAAGCCGTCAACACCGCCACCACGTATGGCTATGACTCGGTGACGATGATGCAGGAGACCAAGACCACCGTTTGCCAGATCGAGCGGTTTGCATAAGTCACAGGACAGGGCAGAGGAACATCATGGCACGCATGAAATTCATCTGTGACGCCGAGCGCTGCATCGAGTGCAACAGCTGCGTCACGGCCTGCAAGAACGAGCACGAGGTGCCGTGGGGTGTGAACCGGCGCCGCGTGGTCACCGTCAACGATGGCATGGTTGGCGCCGAGAAATCGATCTCGGTGGCCTGCATGCACTGCTCCGACGCACCGTGCATGGCGGTGTGCCCGGTCGACTGCTTCTACCGCACCGACGACGGCGTGGTGCTGCACGACAAGGACGTCTGCATCGGCTGCGGCTACTGCTCGTACGCCTGCCCGTTCGGCGCGCCGCAGTTCCCGTCAACCGGCACCTTCGGCGTGCGCGGCAAGATGGACAAGTGCACGTTCTGCGCCGGCGGTCCGGAGAAGAACGGCAGCGAGGCCGAGTTCGAGAAGTACGGGCGCAACCGGCTGGCCGAAGGCAAGCTGCCCCTGTGCGCGGAGATGTGCTCGACCAAGGCGCTGCTGGGCGGCGACGGCGATGTGATCGCAGACATCCTGCGCAACCGCGTGATCAAGCGCGGCACCGGCGGCGACGTGTTCGGCTGGGGCACGGCCTATGGCGTGCCCAAGGCCGCGCCAGGGGCGCCGGCAGCGCCGGCTGGCCCCGCCGGGCCGGACGCGCCCGGGGCCCGCACCACACCAGCCGCGCCAACCCCGGCTGCCGCGCCGGCTGCACCGACTACCCCAGCCGCAACCGGCGCTCCGGGAGGCCAGTCATCATGAACCGCACCAGCGCCATCCTCCTGTTGACACTGTGCGGCGCGCTGCTGGCCGCGTGCGGCGAAAAGCCGCAGACCATCAACCAGTCGCACCGCAAGGCCGACGCCCAGGCCTACCAGGGCGCGCCCGACGACCCCTTCGTCGCCAAGGGCTGGACCGCGGGCGACAAGACCAGCTGGCATAACCAGATCCGCCAGCGCAACCAGTACCAGAACGAGTACAACCGCGTGCAATGAATGCGCCGCAGTGGGGAGACGGTGCCATCCGCGCGCCTGCTCCCGATAACCTGAAGGAGGGCGTATGACGCCGTCGCACAATGCATGCCGCAGCGGGCAGGGCGCCGGATGGCGCCGCTGGCTGGCGGCCGGCGCGCTGGCACTGATGGCCGTGGCCGGCAGCGCCGCGGCCCAGGCTCCCGCACCGGGGCCGTCGACCGGCCCCGCCACCGCGTCGGGCAGCGCCGATGCCAACAACCCGGCCACGCATCCGGCCCAGCCGCTGGCCGACATCGCATCGCAAAACATCTTCGACGTGCCGCCCCGTGACATCGCCGCCGAGGCCCGCTCGCAGCAGGAGCGCACTGTCACGCAGCCCGGCAACAACGCGCCGGTATGGCGCGAGGTCAATTCCGACCAGCGCCACTACAGCAGCCTGCCCGACAAGGAAGCCGGCGTGCTGATCCAGCGCGCCGGACAGCAATGGCGCCTGTTCCGCAACGGCGTGATCACCGTCTGGGGCGGCTGGCTGCTGCTGGTGGTGCCGCTGGCCATCCTCGGCTTCTACCTGTGGCGCGGCACCATCCCGCTGCGCGAGCCGCGCACCGGCCGCATGATCGAACGCTTCACGCCGTTGGAGCGCATTATCCACTGGACCATGGCGATCTCGTTCGTGGTGCTGGCGGTATCGGGCATCGTCATGCTGCTCGGCAAGCATTTCCTGCTGCCGCTGATGGGGCACATGCTGTTCGGCTGGCTCAGCTACATTCTGAAGAACCTGCACAACGTGGTCGGGCCGATCTTCACGCTGTCGGTGATCGTCGCCTTCGTGGTGTTCGTGCGCGATAACCTGCCCAGCCGCGACGACGTGCGCTGGGTCACCCGCCTTGGCGGGCTGACGTCCGGCAAGCACGTGCCGAGCGGGCGCTTCAACGCCGGCGAGAAGATGTGGTTCTGGGTCGGCGTGTTTATCTTCGGCATTGTGCTGTCGGCCTCGGGCTGGGTGCTCGACATGATCGTGCCGGGCATGGACTACTACCGCGCGACCATGCAGATCGCCAACGTGATCCATGGCATTTCCGCCGTGCTGATGATCGCGATGGCGTGCGGCCATATCTACATGGGCACGGTCGGCATGGAAGGCGCCTACCGCGCCATGCGCGACGGCTGGGTCGACGAGGCGTGGGCAAAGGAGCATCACGAGCTCTGGTACGACGACATCCAGTCCGGCAAGATCCCGGCGCAGCGTTCGCCCGGTCCGGCCAGTCCGGATGCGGCGTCCGGCCGGGCCGCACGGCAAACCCCGGGCGAAGCTTGATCAGGCAGGACACCCAACACTTCGGGAAGCATCGACCATGACACGCACCCTGACGTTGATCGCCCTGGCCGCCGGCGCCACGTTGAGCGCCGGCGCGCTGGCCAAGCTGCCGCCACCCAGCGAAGCCCAGCAGGCCAAGGCTGCCGAGACGAAGGCCCGCGCCGCCTGGTCGGACAAGGTCGCTGCCTTCCAGTTGTGCCGTGCGCAGGACAGGATCGCGACACGCTACTATGCCGAACGCCAGGCGCAGGGCAAGGACGCGCGCGCGGCGGTGCAGACGGCGGCGTGTGCCGATCCGGGACCATTTGTCGCGCCCGTTTCCGCGACACCCCCGGCGGCGCCCCCGACAGCGCCGGTGCCCGCGGTCGCGAGCACCGGTCCCGACGCCAAACCGGTTGCGCCCGGCGCGGTACAATCCCCCGTAAAGGCACCGTAAACGCAGCCCCGATGCTCGCCTGGACGGCACGGGGCACCTTCCAGCAGCCCTGAGCCTTCCTGTCATGATCCTGCGTCCCGAGCTTACCCAGGCAGCCGTTCCGCTGATCGAAGAGGTCGAAGTCGTCGACGAGCAAGGCCGCGTGCGCGCGGCCTACCTGCCGGGCGAGCGCCCGCTGACGGTCTACCTGGACAAGCGCGAGCTGGTCACGCTGATGACGCTGGGCGGCGCGCCCGAGCACCTTGTGCTGGGCTACCTGCGCAACCAGCGGCTGGTCGAATCGATCGAGGACATTGCCGCGGTACAGGTCGACTGGGAAACCGAATCCGCCGCCGTCACCACCCGCACCGGCGTCGACCGCATCGAGGAACGCACCGCGCGCCGCGTGGTGACCACCGGCTGCGGGCAGGGCACGGTGTTCGGCTCGCTGCTGGACGAGGTCGACAATATCCGCCTGCCGGTGGACACCACGCTCGACCAGGACACGCTGTACGGCATTATCGACACCATCCGGCTGCAGCAGTCGGTCTACAAGCAGGCCGGCTCGGTCCATGGCTGCGCGCTGTTCAAGGGGACCGAGCTGTTGATGTTCGTCGAGGATGTTGGCCGCCATAATGCGGTCGACGCCATTGCCGGGCGCATGTGGCTGGAGGGCATGACCGGCGCCGACAAGATCTTCTACACCACCGGCCGCCTGACCTCCGAAATGGTCATCAAGGGCGCGCAGATGGGCATCCCGTTCCTGCTGTCGCGCTCCGGCGTGACGCAGATGGGCTACCAGATGGCCAAACGGGTCAACCTGACATTGTTCGCGCGCTGCACCGGCAAGCATTTCCTCCTCTACACGGGGCGCGAACGGTTCCGTCATCGGATTCCCGAAGACGCAGTCGCTTGAGTGCGTCTCAAACGCCACTTCATGGCCCGGCGACGGATGCGGCGTTGTCTCAACGGAACGCGGGCGGAATGGTTGTACAATGCGGCGCACTCCGAGCCAGTGTGTCTACCTCCCAACTATGAGCATCAAATCCGACAAATGGATCCGCCGCATGGCGGAGCAGCACGGCATGATCGAGCCGTTCGAGCCAGGCCAGGTCCGGGAGGCCGACGGGCGCAAGATCGTGTCGTACGGCACTTCGAGCTACGGCTACGACATCCGCTGTGCCGACGAATTCAAGATCTTCACCAATATCAACAGCACCATCGTCGACCCGAAGAATTTCGACGAGAAGTCGTTCGTGGACTTCAAGGGTGATGTCTGCATCATTCCGCCGAATTCCTTCGCGCTGGCGCGGACGATGGAGTATTTCCGCATCCCGCGCAGCGTGCTGACCATCTGCCTGGGCAAGAGCACCTATGCCCGCTGCGGCATCATCGTCAACGTGACCCCGTTCGAGCCGGAATGGGAAGGTTATGTGACGCTGGAGTTCTCCAACACCACGCCGCTGCCCGCCAAGATCTATGCCGGCGAAGGCTGTGCCCAGGTGCTGTTCTTCGAGAGCGACGAAGTCTGCGAGACCTCGTATGCCGACCGGGGCGGCAAGTACCAGGGCCAGCACGGTGTCACACTGCCGAAGACCTGAGCGCATTACAATGCCGGCGTTTGCCGGAATGGCCGCTACGCGATGACCGCGCGGGGGCGCCAAGACCTGACGTGAGAGCCACATGTCGCCGTCGCAGGGGAACCCCTGCCGGCCATGTGGCTCAAGTCCTTTATGTCCTGCTTTCCATCAAGGATGCCCGATGAAATTCCGCTTCCCCGTCATCATCATTGACGAAGACTTCCGCTCCGAGAACATCTCAGGCTCGGGCATCCGCGCGCTGGCCGAGGCGATCGAGAAAGAGGGCATGGAGGTCATGGGGCTGACCAGCTACGGCGACCTGACGTCGTTCGCGCAGCAGGCCAGCCGCGCCTCGACCTTTATCGTGTCGATCGACGACGATGAGTTCGTGCGCGACGACGACCAGCCCGAAGCCGCTGCGATCGAGAAGCTGCGCGCCTTTGTTGCCGAAGTGCGCCGCCGCAACTCTGACCTGCCGATCTTCCTGTACGGCGAGACCCGCACCTCGCGCCATATCCCCAACGATATCCTGCGCGAGCTGCACGGCTTCATCCACATGTTCGAGGACACGCCGGAGTTCGTCGCGCGCCACATCATCCGCGAGGCCAAGGTCTATCTCGACACGCTGGCGCCGCCGTTCTTCAAGGCGCTGATCGACTACGCGCAGGACAGCTCGTATTCGTGGCACTGCCCCGGCCACTCGGGCGGCGTGGCGTTCCTGAAAAGCCCGGTGGGCCAGGTCTTCCACCAGTTCTTCGGCGAGAACATGCTGCGCGCCGACGTCTGCAACGCGGTGGACGAACTCGGCCAACTGCTCGACCACACCGGCCCGGTGGCCGCGTCCGAGCGCAACGCCGCGCGCATCTTCAATTCGGACCACATGTTCTTCGTCACCAACGGCACCTCGACGTCGAACAAGATGGTGTGGCACGCCAACGTGGCGCCGGGCGATATCGTGGTGGTGGACCGCAACTGCCACAAGTCGATCCTGCACGCGATCATGATGACCGGCGCGATCCCCGTGTTCCTGATGCCCACGCGCAACCACTACGGCATCATCGGCCCGATCCCGAAGAGCGAGTTCGATCCCGAGACCATCCGCCGCAAGATCGCCAACCACCCGTTCGCCAGCAAGGCCAAGAACCAGAAGCCGCGCATCCTGACCATCACGCAGGGCACCTACGACGGCGTGCTGTACAACGCCGAGCAGATCAAGGAAATGCTGGCCGCCGAGATCGACACCCTGCATTTCGATGAAGCGTGGCTGCCGCACGCAGCGTTCCACGACTTCTATCACAACATGCACGCGATCGGTAAGGGCCGCCCGCGCAGCAAGGACGCGCTGGTGTTCGCCACGCAGTCCACGCACAAGCTGCTGGCCGGCCTGTCGCAGGCCTCGCAGATCCTCGTGCAAGACTCCGAGACACGCAAGCTGGACCGCTACCGCTTCAACGAGGCGTACCTGATGCACACCTCGACCAGCCCGCAGTATTCGATCATTGCCTCGTGCGATGTGGCGGCGGCGATGATGGAAGCGCCTGGCGGCACCGCGCTGGTGGAAGAAAGCATCCAGGAGGCCATGGACTTCCGCCGCGCCATGCGCAAGGTGGAGGGCGAGTACGACGCCGGCCATAACGGCGACTGGTGGTTCAAGGTGTGGGGTCCGGACGCGCTGATCGAAGACGGCATCGGCGATCGCGAAGAGTGGATGCTGAAGGCCAACGAGCGCTGGCACGGCTTCGGCGACCTCGCCGACGGCTTCAACCTGCTCGACCCGATCAAGGCCACGATCATCACCCCGGGTCTGGACGTGGATGGCGAGTTCAGCGAGCGCGGTATCCCGGCGGCGATTGTCACCAAGTACCTGGCCGAGCACGGCATCATCATCGAGAAGACGGGCCTGTACTCGTTCTTCATCATGTTCACCATCGGCATCACCAAGGGCCGCTGGAACTCGCTGGTGACCGAGCTGCAGCAGTTCAAGGACGACTACGACCAGAACCAGCCGCTGTGGCGCGTGCTGCCGGAGTTCGTCGGCAAGTATCCGCAGTACGAGCGCATGGGCCTGCGTGACCTGTGCGATGCGATCCACAGCGTGTACAAGGCCAACGATGTGGCGCGCGTAACCACCGAGATGTACCTGTCGGACATGGAGCCGGCGATGAAGCCGTCGGATGCGTGGGCAATGATGGCGCACCGCGAGATCGAGCGCGTGCCGGTCGACGACCTCGAAGGCCGCGTCACCGCGATCTTGCTGACGCCGTACCCGCCGGGCATCCCGCTGCTGATCCCGGGCGAGCGCTTCAACCGCACCATCGTGCAGTACCTGAAGTTCGCACGCGAGTTCAACAAGCTGTTCCCGGGATTCGAGACCGATATCCACGGGCTGGTGGAGGACGAGGTGGACGGCAAGAAGGCTTACTTCGTGGACTGCGTGAAGCAGGTAGCCTGAGCGGCCAACCGGAGTCCCGGCACCTGAGAAGCCCCGCAGCCCCGCGCATGCGGGGCTTTTTCGTTGTAGCCGAACGGATGCAACAACTCCCCTCCCGTCCCGCTGAACCCCGCCATTTCGCATGACCCGGTGCGGCAAGCCCCGCCGTTCAGGGCGGGTAAGGATAGCGCGGACGGCGTACCCGTCCTTGGATTTCAGTGAGGCGTCTGTTGCTGTTCGATGTATTAGCGCACGATGGGGATCGGAGCGCCGCCGCAGGATGAGGCGATAAGACGGCGACCACAGGATGCCCTTCCAGTAGCGGTTTTGGATGTCGGGCCGTTCCCTTGTGCAGCAGGTGGCTGGACATGACTTTGAGGTATTGTTGAGCCATGCAACGACTTCAAGCCTTCAAGTACGAGTTGATGCCGACCAGCGAGCAGCATCGCAGCATGCGCCGCTTCGCCGGATCGTGCCGGTTTGTATTCAATAAGGCGCTGGCGTTGCAGAAGGAACGCCATGAGCAAGGTGAGAAGAAGCTCGACTACGCCGGCCTATGCAAGCTGCTTACCGCGTGGCGCAACAGCACAGACACCGCCTGGTTGGCCGATGCACCCGTTCATCCACTGCAACAGACGCTCAAGGATTTGGAGCGGGCCTACGCCAACTTCTTCGCCAGGCGGGCCGACTTCCCGCACTTCAAGAAGAAGGGCCAAAGCGACAGCTTCCGCTATCCTGATCCGAAGCAGATCAAGCAGGACCAGGCCAACAGCCGCCTGTTCCTGCCGAAGCTCGGCTGGCTGCGCTACCGCAATTGCCGTGAGACGCTCGGCACGGTGAAAAACGTCACAGTCAGCCTGTCGGGCGGCAGGTGGTTTGTGTCGATCCAGACCGAGCGAGAGGTCGAGCAGCCCGTCCCCAACGGCGGCGCGGTTGGCATCGACATGGGCGTGGCGCGGTTCGCTACGCTCTCGGACGGCACGTGCTACGCGCCGCTCAACAGCTTCAAGCGGCATGAAACCGCGCTGCGCAAGGCCCAGCAGGCGATGAGCCGCAAAAACAAGTTCAGCAAGAACTGGACCAAGGCGAAAGCTCGCGTTCAGCACATTCATTCCCGGATCGGCAATGCCCGCCGCGACTACCTGCACAAGACCACGACCGCGATCAGCCAAAACCACGCGATGGTGTGTATCGAGGACTTGCAGGTGCGGAATATGTCCAAGTCGGCGGCAGGCACGGCGGAGGCGCCGGGAAGAAACGTGCGGGCCAAGTCTGGCCTGAACAAGGCCATCCTCGATCAGGGCTGGTCCGAGTTCCGCCGCCAGCTGGACTACAAGCTTGCGTGGAGGGGCGGCTATCTCATTGCCGTGTCGCCGCAGAACACAAGCCGCACCTGCCCGTGTTGTGGTCATGTATCGGCGCACAACAGGCAGTCCCAAGCCCGGTTCGAGTGTGTGGAATGCGGCTTCGAGCAAAACGCCGATGTGGTCGGCGCGATCAATGTTCTAAGGGCGGGACACGCCCGGCTAGCCTGTGAAGTGAGCGATGCAGTCGGGTCGCCAGCAGCAGGAACCCACCGAAGCGACTCAGGGGCGGTTTAATGCCGCGCCTGAGCGCCGTAAGGATCGCCGGCCTGCAGACCGGCGAGGATGTCAAATTGGTGTCAATCAAATAGATGCGGCGCCTCGCCAAGATCCAGATTGCGCTGGAAACCCATTATGCGGTGAGGCAATGGTGTCCAGGGGCATGGCTTCCTGGCAGATTTGGAGAGCAGTCTGCGCCGTGCCCGCGTGCTGGCAGATAAGCCGATTCGCAACGCGAAAGAAAAAAAGCCCCGCAGCGCTTGCGGGGCTTTTCGACCTTGCGGGTCCGGACGATGCCGGCTCTAGTTCTTCTTTTTCTCGAACTCGAACTGGGGCGCCGACGGCTCGCTCTCCGCGGCTGGCTGGGCCGGCAACTCCAGACCTTCGCCGCCGCCCGCTTGCCCGGCCGGCGCCGGCACCGACAGGCTCGGCGCCGATGGCTTGGGGCCGGCGCTATCCAGGTCGATGCTCAGGTCACGCGTGATGCTGCGGTCCTGGGCCTTGTGGCCGCCGGTCGCAACCAGGCCCGGGAAGACGATGATCAACGCCACCATGATCAGCTGGATGGCCACGAACGGCACCGCACCCCAGTAGATGTCCGACGTCTTCACCTCGCGCGGCGCCACCGAGCGCAGGTAGAACAGCGAAAAGCCGAACGGCGGGTGCATGAACGAAGTCTGCATGTTCACCGCCAGCAGTACGCCGAACCAGATCAGGTCGATGCCGAGCTTGTCCGCCACCGGCCCCACCAGCGGCACCAGGATAAAGGCAAGCTCGAAGAAGTCCAGGAAGAACGCCAGCAGGAAGAACAGCACGTTGACTGCGACCAGGAAGCCGGTCTGGCCGCCCGGCAGGGCGGTCAGCAGGTGCTCCACCCAGATATGGCCGTCCACGCCGTAGAAGGTCAGCGAGAACACCCGTGCGCCGATCAGAATGAAGATCACGAAGGCCGACAGCTTGAGCGTCGCCTCCATTGCCTGCCGGGTCAGCCCCAGATCCAGGCGGCGCTTCAGCAGGGCCAGCACCAGCGCGCCCAGCGCGCCCATGCCGCCGCCTTCGGTCGGCGTGGCCACGCCGACGAAGATGGTGCCGAGCACCAGGAAGATCAGCGCCAGCGGCGGGATCAGCACGAAGGTGACCTTTTCGGCCATGTGCGACAGCAGGTTCAGCTTCAGCGCCTTGTTGATCACCGCCAGCACGAAGGCGAACAGGATCGCCGCGCCCACCGAGATCACCAGGCGCTCGTCCAGCGGCGCCTCCGGCTTGTACATCTTGTCCACCGCCACGCCTACCGCGACCGACAGCGCGGTCAGCACCAGTACCGACGCCGCGCCACTCTTGCCGCTGGGCTCGCGGAAGGTGCGTGCCTCGATCGGCAGCGCCGGCGCCGCGCTCGGCTTGATCAGCGTGACCAGCAGCACGTAGCCCATGTACATGCCCGTCAGCACCAGGCCCGGCACGAACGCGCCCTTATACATGTCGCCCACCGAGCGGCCAAGCTGGTCGGCCAGCACGATCAGCACCAGCGACGGCGGGATGATCTGTGCCAGCGTGCCCGAGGCGGCGATCACGCCCGATGCCAGCCGCTTGTCGTACTTGTACTTCAGCATCAGCGGCAGCGAGATCAGGCCCATCGAGATCACCGAGGCCGCCACCACGCCGGTGGTCGCCGCCAGCAGCGCGCCGACGAAGATCACCGCATAGGCCAAGCCGCCCCGGATCGGGCCGAACAGCTGGCCGATGGTGTCGAGCAGGTCTTCGGCCATCCCGGATCGCTCGAGGATCAGGCCCATGAAGGTGAAGAACGGGATCGCCAGCAGCGTGTCGTTCTCCATGATGCCGAACAGCCGGCTGGGGAGGGCCTGCAGCAGCTCGGGCGGCAGCATGCCCAACTCGATACCGATAAAGGCGAACAGCAGGCCGTTGGCGGCCAGCGCGAAAGCGATCGGAAAGCCCGACAGCAGGAATACGACCAGCGAAGCGAACATGATCGGGGCCATGTTCGCGATCAGGAATTGCGTCATCGTGCGCGCTCCTTATTGTTTTTCGGACGGACCGGGCTGGTTGGCCTGCGCGATCGCGGCGATCTCCAGCGCCGGGTCGACGGCGTGCTTGCGGAATGCCGAGAATGGCAGCTCGCCCTTCAGGTACGCAAAGCGCTTGATCAGTTCGGACAGGCCCTGCAGGATCAGCAGCAGGAAGCCCGCGGCGATCAGGAATTTGGCGGGCCAGCGGATCAGGCCTCCGGCATTGCCGGACATCTCATGGCCGACATAAGACAGCCAGAAGTAGGGGATCGCCAGCCAGAGGATGATGGCCGAGATCGGCAGCAGGAAAAACAGGATGCCGAAGATATCGATCCAGACCTGGGTGCGCTCGGAGAAGCGGCCGGCGATGACGTCGATGCGCACATGTTCGTCACGCATCAGCGTGTAGGGGGCGCCGAGCAGGAACACGCCGGCGAACATATACCATTGCAGTTCGAGCCATGCGTTGGAACTGATGCTGAAGGTGTAGCGAATGATGGCGTTACCTGCGCAGACCAGTACGGCCAGCAGGATCAGCCATTTCGCCCATTGCCCGATGAATTCATTCACGGCGTCGATAAGCCGCGAGATCCTCATAAGGAGAGACATGTGATCGTCCTAGGGATTGGGGATACAGGGGTGGCGCGTTAGTTTACGGCGTCACTTGTCCTACATCTTTAGGGTGAATCCCCAGTGCATCACATTTGCGGCCGCGCTTGCAGCGAACAGGCACTAATGCACGCGGAATTGCGGCGAATTCCGTATTTTCTGGGCAGCATTGCCCCGAGGTGGGATAACCGCTTCGTGGAAATAACAACAGTGTCGGTGCGAAGGCGCACAGAAAAGACAAAACGGGAGCGCGCGCTCCCGTTTGTCATGACCGGCGTGGGGGTGGGCGCAGGGCGCCGCCCTCCTGGCCGTCAGGCGTTCAGTGCCTTACGTGCGTCGGCAATGGCAGCGCGCACCTGGTCCGGCGCGGTGCCGCCAATATGGTTGCGCGCGGCGACCGAGCCTTCCAGCGTCAGCACGGTGTGCACGTCGTCGCCGATCAGCGCGGCCTTGTCGCCCAGGCCGGACACGTCGCGCAGCTCGGCCACGGTCAGGTCGGCCAGGTCGCACTGGCGGCTGTCGCAGGCACGGACAGCGTGGGCGACGGCCTCGTGCGCGTCGCGGAAGGGCAGGCCCTTCTTGACCAGGTAGTCGGCCAGGTCGGTGGCGGTGGCGTAGCCCTGCAGCGCGGCGGCGCGCATCGCTTCCGGCTTGACGGTGATGCCCGGCACCATGTCGGCGAAGATGCGCAGCGTGTCCACGATGGTGTCGACGGTGTCGAACAGCGGCTCCTTGTCTTCCTGGTTGTCCTTGTTGTACGCCAGCGGCTGGCCCTTCATCAGGGTCAGCAGGCCGATCAGGTGGCCGTTGACGCGGCCGGTCTTGCCGCGCGCCAGCTCGGGCACGTCGGGGTTCTTCTTCTGCGGCATGATCGAGCTGCCGGTGCAGAAGCGGTCGGCGATGTCGATAAAGCCGACGCGCGGGCTCATCCACAGCACCAGCTCTTCCGAGAATCGCGACACGTGGGTCATCACCAGCGCGGCGGCGGCGCAGAATTCGATGGCGAAGTCGCGGTCCGACACGGCATCCAGCGAATTGCGGCAGACGCCGTCGAAGCCCAGCTGCTGCGCCACGAACTCGCGGTCGATCGGGTAGCTGGTGCCGGCCAGCGCGGCGGCGCCCAGGGGCAGGCGGTTGACGCGCTTGCGGCAGTCGGCCATGCGCTCGGCATCGCGGGTGAACATTTCCACGTAGGCCAGCAGGTGGTGGCCGAAGGTAACCGGCTGCGCCACCTGCAGGTGGGTGAATCCGGGCAGGATGGTGTCGGCGTTCTGGTCGGCCAGGTCGAGCAGCGAGGTGCGCAGCGCGCCGAGCAGGGAGATGATGTTGTCGATCTCGCTGCGCAGCCACAGGCGGATATCGGTCGCGACCTGGTCATTGCGCGAGCGGCCGGTGTGCAGGCGCTTGCCGGCATCGCCCACCAGCGCGGTCAGGCGCGCCTCGATATTCAGGTGGACGTCTTCCAGGTCCAGCTTCCATTCGAAGCTGCCGGCCTCGATCTCGCCCTTGATCTGGGCCATGCCGCGTTCGATCTCGGCGCGGTCGGCCTCGGCGATGATGCCCTGTTTCGCCAGCATGGCCGCGTGGGCCAGCGAACCCTGGATGTCGAACAGGGCCAGGCGCTTGTCGAAGAACACCGAGGCGGTGTAGCGCTTCACCAGGTCGGACATCGGTTCGGAGAAGCGGGCGGACCAGGCTTCGCCTTTCTTGGCAAGTTGGGAGGTGGACATGGACGTCGGCTGCAGTGGTTCGCCGCGGTCGGCCGGCGCGTTGAGCGTCGGCGGGCGCAAGCGAATTGGAGAATTTGGGAAAAGGGCGATTATATCGTCCGCCGGGAGCATGGCGGCGCCGGCCGGGCCTCGGTTACAGCGGGTTGTGGAGCACAGGCCCCTTGAACACCACCGGGCCGCTCGGCCCGTCGGCACTGGGCGAGCCGCCGGTCGGCTCGATACTGACCGCCAGCGCCGGCACCGCGGCAGGGGGCTCCGCCAGCGCGAGGCGGGCCTGCGGCGCCCGGCCGATCACGCCGAGCGAGCGCGGCTTGCCATCGGCCGGCAGGGCCCACAGCTGCAGCACCTGCCGCTCGCTCAGTTCCAGGTGATCCAGGCGTCGCACGATCAGGCTGCGTGCGCTTGCGTCCCACGACACCAGCATGGCGGGCTGGGCGTGGTCGTCGTTGAGCACGGCGATGATCGCGGCCGGCGCGGCCTCGCGCTGCTGTCCCACCTGCATGCCGATCCCGATCGACAGCACCGCCACCACGGCCATTGCCGCCGCCGCGCCGCGCCAGAAAAGCGGGGTCGACCACAGCCGCTGCCACCACCCGGCCGCCGGTTCGGCCATCGGCGGCCCCGGCGCCAGACTCTCAACGGGCGCCTTCCAGCCCAGCCGTGTTTCGATGCCGCACCAGACCTTGTCGACCGGTTCCGCCGTCGCCTGCAGCTCGGACACGCCGGCCAGCCGGTCCTGCCAGCGCAGGATGGCGGCGTGCACCGCCGGTTCTTCGCGCGCGAGGTGTTCCATGCGCCGGCGCGCGCCACCGCGCAGCACGCCCAGCGCGTACTGGGCGGCAAGGCGGTCGAGCAGCTCGGGATGGGCGGCCAGCTTCATGTCGCCGCCTCCATGCAGTGGCGCAGCCGTTCCAGGCCGCGGCGCACCCAGGACTTGACCGTGCCCAGCGGCACGCGCAGCCGCGCCGCCAGTTCGGCATGGCTCAGGTCGTGCAGGTACGCCAGCACGATGGCCTGGCGCTGCGCCTGCTCCAGCCGTTGCAGGCAGCGGTTCAGCGCGCGCGCCTGCTGGCTGGCATCGGCGAGCTCGGCGGGTCCGGCGGCGTCGTCGGCCAGCCACTCGCCCAGGTCTTCTTCCAGCTCGACGGTCTGCGCAATGCGCGCGGCGGCGGCGCGGCGCAGGCAGTCGAGCGCCCGGTTGCGCACGATCGCGGTCATCCAGGTCATCGGCGCGGCCAGGTGCGGCCGGTAGTCGCCGGCGTGGTGCCAGATGCTGACAAAGCTTTCCTGCACGACGTCCTCCGCCCAATCGCGCCTGCCAGTGATACGCAGCGCGAGGCCAAACAGTTTCGTTGCGGTGAGGTCATAGAGGCCGCGCAGTGCCTGGCGGTCGCCCACGGCCACGGCCTGCAGCAGTGCCTCCAGCCGATCGGGACTGGCAGGCGCGGCATAGGACGGCTGGGGGGCGGACGGCACCGGGACGGGTCCTCGCAAGGGAGCTTTGCCGGATTATAGGTAGCGCCGCATCCAAAAGCGCGGCGCGTGCGTAGAAGTGACAGGCGCAAGCCCGGCACCCCGGCCAACGGGGCGCCACGTTGTCATCCCTCACAGGAGAACACCATGGACCGCATGTCACAGACACCCGCGCACGAGGCGGGAACCATCGTCACGCTGCCGGATGCCCGCCGGCGGGGCTTGCTCAAGGCGCCCGGCCTGTTCGCGCTCGGCTCGCTGGCCGTCATCACGCTCGGGGAGTCGATGCCGGCATGGGCGCAGACGCAGTCGGGCAGCACCAAGGACGACATCAATATCCTGAATACCGCGCTGGGGCTGGAGTACCAGGCGATCGCCGCCTACCAGGTTGGCGCAGAAAGCGGCCTCTTGCAGAAGCCGGTGCTGGCCACCGCGGTCAAGTTCCAGGACCACCACAAGGCCCATGCGCAGGTGCTGGCCGGGACGGTGTCGAAGCTGGGTGGGACGCCGGTGGTGGCGAAGAAAGCCTTGGAATACAAATTCCCGACCGAGAGCCTGAAGAACCAGGCCGATGTGCTGCGCTTTGCCGCGGGGCTGGAGAAGGGTGCGACCGCCGCCTACCTGGGCGTGCTGCCGAACTTCCACAACCGCGAGCTGACCCGGGCCGCCGGCAGCATCCTCGGGGACGAGGCAATGCACTGGGCCGTCCTGCTGCATGCGCTGGGTGAGGACCCGGTGCCGGGTGCGTTTGTGGGCTGAGGTCGGCAACGCTTGCCGATTGTTTGCTCCCCTCCCGCTAGCGGGAGAGGGGCAGGGGGTGAGGGCGGGCGTTGGCAGGACTGCAGGGGGTCGATTTGCCGGCAGATCGGGGTCTGGCACCGGGGAGGCCGCCGCCCGTTGCAGGCGCCAGCCCTCACCCCCGGCCCCTCTCCCACTTGCGCGGGAGAGGGGAGCAAACCGGCAGCCCGCTTTCGTCTTATGCCAGCGGTCGTCACCCCGTATTGCGCAACCCCGCCGCCACCCCATTGATCGTCAGGTGGATCCCCCGCCGGACACGGATATCATCCCCATCCTTGCCGGCCCGGTAGCGCTTCAGCAGCTCCACCTGCAAGTGGTTCAGCGGATCCAGGTAGGCAAACCGGTTCTTGATCGAGCGCGCCAGCAGCGGGTTGTCCGCCAGCCGGTCCTGGTGCCCGGTGATCAGCGCCAGCATCTCGCTGGTCAGGTGCCATTCCTTGCTGATGCGGTTGAACACATTGCGGCGCAGCGCCGCGTCATCGCACAGCTGCGCATAGCGCGAAGCCACCGCCAGGTCGGTCTTGGCCAGCACCATGTCCATGTTGGACAGCAACGTGGAGAAGAACGGCCAGGTCTTGACCATGCGGCGCAGCGTGGTGACGGCGGACTTGCGTGCCTTGTCGTCCGGCGCGCGGTCCAGCAGCGACTTCACCGCGCTGCCGAAGCCGTACCAGCCCGGCAGCAGCAGCCGGCACTGGCCCCACGAGAAGCCCCACGGGATCGCCCGCAGGTCTTCGATGCGGCGGTTCTTCTTGTCCATCAGCTTGCGCGAGGCCGGGCGCGAGCCCAGGTTCAGGTCGGCGATCTCGGTGATCGGCGTGGTGGCGAAGAAGTAGTCCTTGAAGCCCGGGGTCTCATAGACCAGGTCCCGGTAGGCCGAGAAGGCGCGGTCGGACAGCTGCTGCATCACCGCCTCGAACATGTCGAGATCCTTGGGCGCGTTCTGCTGCGGCAGCAGCGACGCTTCCAGCGTGGCGGCGACCACCGTCTCCAGGTTGCGCCGGCCGATCTCGGCGTTGGCGAACTTGCTGTTGATGATCTCGCCCTGCTCGGTCAGGCGGATCTGGCCGTTGACCGTGCCCGGCGGCTGCGACAGGATCGCGTCGTAGGTGGGGCCGCCGCCGCGGCCTACCGTGCCGCCGCGGCCATGGAACAGGCGCAGCTTGACCTTGCGTTCCTCGAACAGCTGCACCAGCGCCAGCTCGGCCTTGTACAGCTCCCAGGTAGAGGTCAGGAAGCCGCCGTCCTTGTTGGAGTCCGAATAGCCGAGCATCACTTCCTGCTCGACGCCATGGTGCGCGATCACCGAATCGAAGCCCGGCAGGTCCAGCAGCGACTGCATGATGCCGGCGGCGTTGCGCAAGTCCTCGATGGTCTCGAACAGCGGGATCACCATCAGTTCCATGCGCGCCGGGTCGGTCTTGCTGCCCAGCGTGCCCTGCAGCATGCCGGATTCCTTCTGGAGCAGCATGACCTCGACCAGGTCCGACAGCGTCTCGGTGTGCGAGATGATGTAGTTGCGCGCGATACGCTTGCCATAGCGCTTGCGCAGCTCGCGCGCGGCGGCAAAGATCGCCAGTTCCTTGCGGGTCTGCTCGGAGTACTCGTGCCACGGCAGCGTCAGCAGGCGCGGCTGGCGCAGCTCGGCCAGCAGCAGTTCCAGCTTGCGCTGCTCGGGCAGGGCGGCGTAGTCGGCGGCGATGCCGGCGGCGGCGAACAGCTCGGCGATGACGGCTTCGTGCACGTCCGACACCTGGCGCATGTCGACCGACGCCAGGTGGAAGCCGAACACGCCGATGGCACGCGCCAGTGCGTCGATGCGCGCGCCTGCCAGTGCCTGGCCGTGGTTTTCGCGCAGCGAGTCGATCACGACCTGCACGTCGGCGGCGAAGGCTTCGGCGTTGTCGTAGGGCTCGGCCGGCGCCACCGGGCGGCGCGGCGCGGCATGGCCGGTCAGCGTCTTGCAGGTGGCGGCCAGGCGCGCGTAGATGCCGATCAGCGCGCGGCGATACGGCTCGTCGGCGCGATGCTCGGAATGGTCGGGCGAGCGCTCGGCCAGCGCCAGCAGTTCGGGGCTGGCATCGACCATCAGCGTCGACATCGACAGCTCGGCGCCCAGCGCGTGGACTTCATCCAGGTACCAGTCCAGGATCATCTGGGCCTGCTGGCTGGATGCATGCTCCAGGGTCTCGGCGGTCACGTTGGGATTGCCATCGCGGTCGCCACCGATCCACGAGCCCATCTGCAGGAACGGCGCCAGCGGCGCCTGCTGCGCGCCCGGCGTGCCCTTGCGCTTGCGCGTGGCCGGGAACACCGCGGCGATGTCTTCTTCCAGCTCCGTCATCAGCTGCGGGATGCCGCGCAGGAAGCAGGTGCGGTAGTAAGACAGCGCGTTGTCGATCTCGTCGCCCACCGTCAGGCGCGCGTCGCGCAGCATGCGCGTCTGCCACAGCGTGGTGACCTTGGCGCGCAGCTGGGCCGTGTTGTGCTCGCGCTCGCGCGCGGTCGTCGGCAGGTCGCGCTCGGCCAGCAGGCGGGCGATCTCGCGCTCTGCGTCCAGGATGCTCTTGCGCTGGACTTCGGTCGGGTGCGCGGTCAGCACCGGCACGATCAGCGCCTCGTCCAAGAACTTGCGCAGCTGCTTGCCGGTGACGCCGGCGGCGTCGATCTTTTCCAGCGCGTGCTGCAGGCTGCCGGCCTGCGGCGGCGAGCCGGCCAGCGCATGCACGCGGCGGCGGCGGTTGTGGTGCTGGTCCTCGGCGATATTGGCCAGGTGCGAGAAATAGCTGAACGCGCGCACCACCTGGTTGGTCTGGTCGCGCGACAGGCGCTTGAGCAGCCGGTCCAGCTCGGCGCCGGCGGCGCGGTCGTTCTCGCGGCGGAAGCGCACCGCGGTCTGGCGGATGGTCTCGACCACCTCGAAGGCGGCGTCGCCTTCCTGCTCGCGCAGGCAGTCGCCCAGCAGGCGGCCGAGGAAGCGGATGTCCTCGCGCAGCGGCAGGTCCTTGTCGGGGGTGCGGCGGCCGGCGGCGGCCGCGACGGTGGTTCCGTTGCTCGACACGATGGAAAGCTGGGGCTTGGTGACGCGCTTGGCGCGCGACGAGGTGACGCCGCTGGTGCCGTTGGTGCCGCTGCGGCGGGCCGCGCGGGTCGGTTTGGCGGCGGATGCGCCGTTTGCTTCACCCTGGCCAGCGGCCGGATCCTTCGTGGCCGAAGCGCCGGATGTGCCCGAAGCGCCCGAAGCGGCGGACTTGCGGCCAGCGGGGCGCGCAGCGTGCTGCGTCATGCAATCTCCTCGTCTGCTTATCTGATATATGGTGCGGAGCGGCTATTGGGTCGCGTGCTACCATTCACGGATGCAAGCACCCGCCACCCCGTCTTCCTCTACTGCTGTCGTGTCTAGCAACCTTCCGCAAAAGCTCGTCATTGCCTCCCGCGAGAGCCGTCTGGCCATGTGGCAGGCTGAACATGTGCGTGCTGCATTGCAACAATACTATCCCGCGTGCGACGTGTCCATTCTCGGCATGACCACACGCGGAGACCAGATTCTAGACCGTACGCTGTCGAAAGTCGGCGGCAAGGGTCTGTTTGTCAAAGAACTGGAGTTCGCGATGGACGAAGGCCGCGCGGACCTGGCGGTGCATTCGCTCAAGGATGTGCCGATGGAACTGCCCGCCGGCTTCGCGCTGACCGCGGTGATGGAGCGCGAGGATCCGCGCGACGCGCTGGTTTCGAACAGCTTCGCCTCGCTCGACGAGATGCCGCCCGGCACCGTGGTCGGCACCTCCAGCCTGCGCCGCGAGGCCCTGCTGCGCACCCGCTATCCGCACCTGGTGGTCAAGCCGCTGCGCGGCAACCTCGACACGCGGCTGGGCAAGCTCGACCGCGGCGAATACGGCGCCATCATCCTGGCCGCCGCGGGGCTCAAGCGCCTGGGCCTGAATGACCGCATCCGCGCGCTGATCCCCGTTGAATCGTCGCTGCCTGCTGCCGGGCAGGGCGCGCTTGGCATCGAGATCCCTGCCAACCGCCCCGAGCTGGCCGCATGGCTTGCGCCGCTCAACCACCAGCCGACGCTGCTGGCCGTGACCGCGGAACGCGCAGTGGCGCGCATGCTGGGCGGGTCATGCCAGGTGCCGCTGGCGGCCCACGCGTATTGGGAAGGCGACCAGCTCAAGCTTGACGCCTTTGTCGGCATGCCCGACGGCACGCGCGGCCTGCGCGCCGCCGCCGCGGGCCCGGCCGCCGATCTGGCCGCCGCCGAGGCGCTCGGCCAGGCCTGCGCGCGCGACCTGCTTGCGCAAGGGGCCGAAGCGATTCTCGCCGCGCTCGACGATCGGGCAGCCGGCTCGCCCGGCACGCAAGCACCCGCCTGAGGCTGCCCGATGCCCCGCCCGACCGTCGTTGTCACACGACCCGCCGGGCAGTCCCGGCAACTGACCGAGGCGCTGCAGGCCGCCGGTCTCGACGTCCTCAGCTTTCCGCTGCTGGCCATCGGCCCGTCGGCCGACGACGCGCCGCTGCGCGCGGCCCTGGCGCGGCTCGACCAATTTGCCCTGGTGGTCTTTGTCAGTCCCAACGCCATTGCCTATGCGCTGGATGCGCTGGCCGGCGTGCAAGGTGCCGCCACGGCGCAATGGCCCGCCCAGGTGCCGGCCGCCGTGGTTGGGCCGGCCAGCGTGGCGGCGCTGGCCGAGCGTGGCATCGCGCCGCCCACGTGCCGGGTGATCGCGCCGGCCGGCGCCGCCACGAACGGGCAGGGTGCCGATGACGCCGGCGACAATGCCAGTCACCGTCTCAGTCACGGCTCGAACCACGACCCGAACCACGACCCGAACCACGATTCGAACCACGACGCCGACGGCCCGCGCTTCGATTCCGAGGCACTGTGGGCCCAGCTCGATCCCGCCGCGCTCGCCGGCAAGCCAGTCCTGATCGTCCGCGGCAACGGCGGCCGCGACTGGCTCGGCGACCGCCTGCGCGAAGCCGGTGCCCAGGTCGAGGCCGTCGAGGCCTACCGGCGCACGCTGCCCGAGCCCGGCGCGATGCAATGGCAAGCCGTGCGCGACAGCCTGCAGGCCGGCGCGCCGCCCCATGTATGGCTGCTGACCAGCTCCGAGGCCGTGCGTAACCTCGACACGCTCGCGCGTCAACACCTTTCGCCGCAGGAAAATGCCGGCCTGCGGCAGGTGCAGTGCATCGCGCCGCATGCGAGAATCGCCGAACAAGCGCTGGTACTGGGCTTCAGCCACATCCTGCGCGCCGCGCCGGGCGATGCCGGCCTGCTCGCGGCGTGCCTGCAATGGGCCGATGCCCACGCCGGTCCGGTGCCGGTGGCCGCTGCGCCGGATGCATCCGGTGCATCCGGCCGCGCCAGTGCGATAACAGACACCGGCCCGGCGCGCGCCGAGGCACCGGCGCCCGCGCCGGCTGCCGCAGTCCCCGCAACGTCAACGAAGGTCGAACGCGTGACGCAAGAAACCACGTCCTCCTCCGCTACACCTCCGCCCTCGGCGGCCGCGGCGCCCGTGCCGGGCTCCGGCGCTTCCGCTTCCTCCGCCGGCCAGCATGCTGCCGCGCGCAAGCCCGCGGCGCTGTGGGCCCTGGTGGCCGTGCTCTTGGTCGCCACCGCCGGCGGCTTCTGGTGGCTGCAGCAGCGCGTCGACCACCTGACCGGCGAACTGGCCCGGCGCCAGCAAAGCAACGATGCGCTGGTGCAGGAGTCGCGCGTGCTGACGCGCAATGCGCAGGACACGGTCAAGGAACTGCAGACCAAGGTCGGCGCGCTTGAAAACCAGGTCGGCGAAACCCGCGACAAGCAGGTGGCGCTGGAGCAGGTCTACCAGGACCTGATGCGCAACCGCGACGACTGGGAAATCGCCGAGATCCAGCAACTGCTGACCAACGCCGGCCAGCAGCTGCAGCTGACCGGCAACGTGCAGGTCGCGCTGGCCGCGCTGCAGAGCGCCGACGCGCGCCTGGCACGCGCCGACAAGCCGCAGTACAACCTGCTGCGCCGGGCCATCGCCCGCGACATCGCGCGCATGAAGGCCGTGCCCGACACCGACCTGACCGGCGCCGCGATCAAGCTGGACGAAGCCATCAACCAGGTCGACGCGCTGCCGCTGCTGTCCAGCGAACGCATGCTCGAACGCACCGAGGCCGATGCCCGCAAGGATGGCGCGGCCGGCAAGGGCGCGGCCAGCGCCCCGGCGGCCGCCGCTGCCACCAACGGCTGGTTCTCCCGCCTGTGGACCTACCTGCGCGACGAAATGGCCCAGGTGATCCGCATCCGCAAGGTCGACGACGCCGAGGCGCTGCTGCTGTCCGGCGACCAGGGCTGGTTCCTGCGCGAGAACGTCAAGCTGCGCCTGCTCAATGCGCGGCTGGCGCTGCTGTCGCGCAACGAGCCGGTGTTCCGCAATGACCTGGCCGCCGCGCAGGCGATGATCGGGCGCTATTTCGACACCAAGTCGCGCCGCGTGCAGGGCGTGCTGACCCTGCTCAGGCAGGCACAGGCAGGCGCGGTGACGGTGCAGCTGCCGACCATGTCCGAGAGCCTGGGCGCGTTGAACGCCCTGAAGAAGGAGTAAGCCCATGCGCCTTCTGTTCTGGGTTGCGGTCCTGTTCGGCGGCGCCGTCGGGCTGGCGCTGTTCACGCAGTTCAACCACAGCAATGTGGTGCTGTTCTATCCGCCGTACCGCGTCGAGCTGTCGCTGAACCTGGCACTGGCCTTGCTGCTGCTGCTGTTCTTCGTGGTCTGGACGGTGATGTCCACCATCCGCCATCTGGGCGACATGCCGCGCCGCGCTGCCGCCTACCGCGAACGCAGCCGCATGAACAAGGCCCAGGCTGCGCTGCGCGAGTCGATCGAAAACCTGTTCGCCGGCCGCTTTGCCCGCGCCGAGCGCTGCGCGCGCGAGGCCCAGTCGTGGGAAGACCAGGCCCAGACCGCCGCGCTGATCGGCGCGCGCGCCGCGCACCGCATGCAGGAGACCGAACGGCGCGATGCCTGGATGTCGCAGGTCACCGATCCCGAGCGCGAACAGGCGCGGCTGGTGTCGATGGCCGAGCTGCTGGTTGACGCACGCGACGCAGACGGCGCGCTGGAAACCATCGCCCAGCTGCAGGCGCAGGGTGCGCGCCAGATCCACGTGCAGCGCATTGCGCTGCGCGCGCACCAGCACCTGAAGAACTGGTCCGAGGTACTGCGCCTGGCGCGCTCGCTGGAGAAGCGCAACGCGCTGCATCCGGTGCTGGCGCTGCGGCTCAAGCAGATGGCGGTCGAGGCCATGCTCGACGAGCGCCGCCACGATGCCGACGCCCTCGGCGAATTCTGGCGCTCGCTGT
The DNA here is from genome assembly GCF_000426345.1 of Cupriavidus phytohabitans. Lineage (GTDB taxonomy): Bacteria > Pseudomonadota > Gammaproteobacteria > Burkholderiales > Burkholderiaceae > Cupriavidus. The sequence continues at coordinate 177,881 of NZ_AUFE01000008.1, forward strand.
CCGCCGACGAACGCCGCGCCACGCGCATCGCCGAACCCGCCGCGCGCTACTTTGCTGCGCTGGGCCGTCAGAACGAAGCCCGCCGCATCATCGAGGACGCGCTCAAATTCAATTGGGACAGCCGCCTGGTGCTGCGCTATGCCGACTGCGCGGTGCCCGGCCACGCACTGCCCCAGATCCAGCAGGCCGAGAAATGGCTGGCGGGGCATCCCGCCGACGCCGACCTCTACTACACGCTGGGCGTGCTGTGCCTGGGCGAGAAGCTGTGGGGCAAGGCCCAGTCCAGCTTCGAGCGCGCGCTGAAGTACGCCGATATCGACCAGCAGCGGCGGCTGCGCGTGCGCACGCACCTGGCGCTGGCGCGGCTGTTCGAGGAAACCGAGCGTTTCGACGACGCGCAGCGGCACTATCGCGAAAGCGCGATGCTGGCGGCCTGAGCGGCGCCCCCCGGGCGATCAGTCGTCGGGGGCATCCTGTTCCAAGCCGGCGGCGCTGCGCTTGCCGGCTTCCTTCACCACCCCATAGCGCTCCAGGGTTTCCTTGCGTGCAATATCGTGCTGCACCAGCGGACGCGGGTAGTCCTCGCCCAGCCGCACGCCGGCGTCCGCCAGTACATGGTCTGGCGCGGTCCATGGCGCATGCAGGTACTTGTCCGGCAGCGCCGCCAGCTGTGGCAGGTACTTGCGGATGAAGCGCCCCTGCGGGTCAAACTTCTCCGACTGGGTCACCGGGTTGAAGATGCGGAACCACGGTTGCGCATCGCAACCGGTCGACGCCGCCCATTGCCAGCCGCCGTTGTTGGCGGAAAAGTCGAAATCATTGAGCAGGTCGGCAAAATACTGCTCGCCGCGGTGCCAGTCCACGCCCAGGTCCTTGACCAGGAAGCTGGCCGTGACCATGCGCAGCCGGTTGTGCATATAGCCGCTCTGCCGGATCTGCAGCATGGCGGCATCGACCAGCGGATAGCCGGTGGCCCCATCGCACCAGGCGCGGAAATAGCGCTCGCCGGTTGCGCCGTCCTGCCAGCGGATCGCGTCGTAGGCCGGGTGGAAGGCCGCGCCGGCGGCCACGCGCGGATGGTGGTGCAGGATCATGAAGTAAAAGTCGCGCCAGATCAGCTCGGACAGCCACACCGCCGCGCCCGCGCTGTCCGCGCCGCCGCGCAGCACCGCTTCATGCGCGGCGCGTGCCAGCGTGCGGATCGAGATGGTGCCGAAGCGCAGGTGCACCGACAGGTAGCTGGGACCGCGCAGGGCAGGATAGTCGCGGCGGCGGCCGTAGTCGCCGATGCGCCCGGTGAACTCCTCGAACAGGGCCTGCGCACCGGCGGCGCCGGTCGGCATGGCGACTTCGGCAAGGTTGCTGTTGCGGAAGCCTAGCTGTTCGAGCGTCGGCAACGGCTTGCGATATGCTGCCGGCACCGGCGCCAGCGCGTGCAGGTACGGGTCGATCGGATACGGGCGCAGGTCGAACGGCTGCACTGTCCGCAGCCAGGCATTCTTGTAGGGCGTGAACACCGAGAAGGGCTTGCGCTGGCCGTTCAGGATCTCGTCGCGTTCGAAGACGGCCTGGTCCTTGAACGTGAACAGCAGGCGCGCCTGTGCCGCCAGCGCCTGGCGCACGGTGTCATCGCGTGCCATGGCGGCAGGCTCGTAGTCGTGGTTGGCAAAGACCGCCTGGACGTCCAGCGCTTGCGCCAGCGCGGGCACGGCGTCGACGGCGCGGTCGTCCAGCACGATCAGCCCGCCGCCGGCCGCAGTCAGCGTGCGGGCCAGCTCCCGCAATGATTCGAGGATGAATTCGACGCGCCGGTCGGCCTGCAGGCCGCGCGCCAGCAGCGGGTCGAGGATGTCGCGGTCGAATACGAAGACGCACCACACCCGGGCACAATGCCTGAGGGCATAATGCAGCGCCGCGTGGTCGCTGGCGCGCAGGTCGCGCCGGAACCAGGCCAGCCCGCGCTCGAAATCCCGGCCGATACGGTAAGGTTTGCGGCCCGATGCCGAAGGGTCTGCTGGCTGCATGCTCGCTGCCTGACGGAGTCGAAGGAAAATGCGCGCAATGAGGCCGGCAAGTGGGCGTCGCGGCGAGGACTGTCGCCGGGTGCGTCGCGCCAATACCCTAACATAGCGGTTCGGCACCAATCTGCCACTCAACCAACGAATACAGCAACAAAGCACATGACACTCGACCGCATCCTCCAATCCCAGGGCTTCGGCACGCGCCGCTACTGCGGCGACCTGGTCGCCGCCGGGCTGGTCGAAGTCAACGGCGAGCTGTGCGAGGATCCCCGCGCCCAGTTCGAGGTGGACGGCCTGCGCCTGACCGTCGACGGCGAGGAGTGGATCGCCTGCACCAAGGCCTACCTGATGCTGAACAAGCCCGCCGGCTATGAATGCTCGCAGCGTCCGCGCCATCATCCCAGCGTCTACAACCTGCTGCCGGTGCCACTGCGCCAGCGCGAAGTCCAGGCCGTGGGCCGGCTCGACCACGACACCACCGGGTTGCTGCTGCTGACCGACGACGGCCAGTTCATCCACGCCCAGACCTCGCCCAAGCGCAAGGTGCCCAAGGTCTATGAAGTGACGACTGCGGAGCCGGTGACGCCCGAACAGGCGCAGGCACTGGTCGCCGGCGTGCAGCTGCTGGACGAACCGGCGCCGATCGCCGCAGAAGCCTGCGAGATCACCGGCGAACGCAGCATGCGGCTGACCCTGCTGCAAGGCAAGTACCATCAGGTCAAGCGCATGGTGTCCGCGGCTGGCAACCACGTCAGCGCCTTGCACCGCAGCGCGCTCGGCAGCCTGCAGCTGGATCCGGAGCTGGCCGAAGGGGAATGGCGCTGGCTGACGGCGGACGAGCTCGCGGCGCTGACCCGCAAGGCATGACAAGGCATGACAAGGCATGACCAAAGGGCCGTATCATCGGTCCGTAGCTTTCGGCAAGCGGCCCGCGCGGGCGCCCATTGCTGCACTGCAACGCCCGCCAATCTTTTCCGGAAGACCCCCGGCGATTTGATAAAATGCAAGGCATGGCGAAGCCCGAAGCACCCATCAATCTGACCAATCAGTTCCTGATTGCCATGCCTGGCATGGCTGATCCGACCTTTTCGGGTTCCGTCGTCTACATCTGCGAACACAACGAGCGTGGCGCGCTCGGGCTGGTGATCAACCGGCCCATCGACATCGACATGGCCACGCTGTTCGACAAGATCGACCTCAAGCTTGAAATCCAGCCAGTGGCGGCCCAGCCGGTCTACTTCGGCGGCCCGGTGCAGACCGAGCGCGGCTTTGTGCTGCACGACCCGGTCGGCGTCTATGTCTCGTCGCTGGCGGTGCCGGGCGGGCTGGAAATGACCACCTCCAAGGACGTGCTGGAGGCCGTGGCCAACGGCAGCGGCCCGCATCGCTTCCTGCTGACCCTGGGCTATTCCGGCTGGGGTGCCGGCCAGCTGGAAGAAGAACTCAGCCGCAACGGCTGGCTGACCGTCCTGGCCGATCCCGAGATCATCTTCAGCGTGCCGCCCGAAGGGCGCTTTGCCGCGGCCATCGGCCTGTTGGGCGTCGACGTCAACATGCTGTCCGGCGAGGCCGGGCATGCCTGACGCCGTGGGGCGTGAACTGCCCCGCGACGGCACGGTCCTGGCATTCGACTACGGCGAGAAAAAGATCGGCGTCGCGCTGGGCAATTTCATCACGCGTGAGGCGCGTGCGCTGACCATCCTTCCCAATATCACCGTTGAAGGCCGCTTCGAGGCCGTCGGCGCACTGATCCACGAGTGGAATCCGGTTCAGCTGATCGTCGGCATGCCGGTCAACCCGGACGGCGAAGAGCAGCCGATGATGCGGCTGGCGCGGCGCTTCGGCAACCAGCTCAACGGCCGCTTCAACCTGCCGGTGGAATGGGTGGACGAGCGCTATTCCTCGCGCGCCGCCTCGATGGCCGGCGCGCGCCGCGGCGAACTCGACGCCGAAGCCGCGCGCATCATCCTGCAACAGTATTTCGACCAATTCCCGCTATGACGCAGATTTCCGCACCCGACGCCGAGTTGCTGTACCGCAAGCTGCTGGACCAGGCCCGCGCCCTGATCCCCGACGCCGAGCGTGAACGCTGGTCGGTGGCGGGCATCCACTCCGGCGGCGCGTGGATCGCCGCGCGCCTGGCCACGGACCTGAACCTGCCCGAGCATGGCGTGATCAACGTCGCCTTCCATCGCGACGACTACGCCAAGAAGGGCCTGCACAGCCAGGCCCAGTCGACCACGCTGCCGTTTGCCGTGGAAGACCGCAACATCCTGCTGATCGACGACGTGCTGGCCACCGGCCGCACCATCCGCGCCGCCGTCAACGAACTGTTCGACTACGGCCGTCCGGCGCGCGTGGCGCTGGGCGTGCTGGCCGACCGCGGCGGGCGCCAGCTTCCGATCGCCGCCGACCTGGTCGCCGCCGAGATCGAACTGCCGCGCGGCACGACCCTGGTGCTGTCGCGCCAGGGCGAGGGCGCCGACGCGCGCTTCGCCTTCGCCACCGAACCTGCCGATACCGCCGCCGGCTGAGCCGGCGTTGCGTGCCAGGCGCCGCATTGCGCCGCATTGCGCTGTAGCGCGCCTGGCGCCTGCCACGAGACCACACCACCCCGTTTTTTGCCCGCGCCCGACCTGCCATGACCAAGACGTTCCGCAACCCGCAGCTCACCAAGAACGGCGAACTGAAGCATTTGCTGTCGATCGAGGGGTTGTCGCGTGACATGATCACGCACATCCTCGACACCGCCAGCCAGTTCGTATCGCTGTCCGACTCAGACCGCGATGTCAAGAAGGTGCCGCTGCTGCGCGGCAAGAGCGTGTTCAACCTGTTCTTCGAGAACTCCACCCGCACCCGCACCACCTTCGAGATCGCGGCCAAGCGGCTGTCGGCGGACGTGCTCAACCTGAACATCAATGCGTCGTCGACCAGCAAGGGCGAGTCGCTGCTCGACACCATCAACAACCTGTCCGCCATGTCCGCCGACATGTTCGTGGTGCGCCATGCCAGCTCCGGCGCGCCCTACCTGATCGCCGAGCACGTCGCGCCGCACGTGCACGTGATCAACGCCGGCGACGGCCGCCACGCGCACCCGACGCAGGGCCTGCTGGATATGTACACAATCCGGCACTTCAAGAAGGACTTCACTAACCTGACGGTAGCGATCGTCGGCGACATCCTGCATTCCCGCGTGGCGCGCTCGGATATCCACGCGCTGACCACGCTCGGCGTGCCCGAAGTGCGCGCCATCGGCCCGCGCACGCTGCTGCCATCCGGCCTGGAGCAGATGGGCGTGCGCGTCTTCCACAACATGGAAGAAGGGCTCAAGGGCGTCGACGTGGTCATCATGCTGCGGCTGCAGAACGAGCGCATGAGCGGTGCGCTGCTGCCGTCGGCGCAGGAATACTTCAAGGCATACGGCCTCACGCCGGAGCGCCTGGCACTGGCCAGGCCCGACGCCATCGTGATGCACCCGGGCCCGATGAACCGCGGCGTGGAGATCGACTCCGCCGTGGCCGACGGCCCTCAGTCGGTGATCCTGAACCAGGTGACCTTCGGCATCGCCGTGCGCATGGCGGTGATGGGCATCGTGGCAGGGAACAACGACTGAAACGATGCCGTCGAGCCAGGACATTCCGAACACGCCGAGCGAAACGACAAGCCAAGCTTTGACATCCTCCCCTCCCTAAAGGGAGAGGATTCCCTCTGCAGGCGATCGATGTCCCGATCGGGCAAGGATATTTAGCGCAGCGTTCACATCGCGATCATGTACAGCACCGCATTCACTGCATACCCACTGCCTTATTCCAAGGTCTGCGATACCTTTCGGCCTCTCCGGCGGCATCGCGTCGCACGAAGAACAAACCTGGGTGGTGAAACGTTCGTCAACTTCCTCGTACCACGCGCCATGCGCAATCGCCTTGTACGCGAGCATTGTGCGGAAGGACGACCAGCCCGCATCGAGGACGGACTTTGCCATGCTGGTCCTGGCGAGTCCGGCGGCATTCACATTACCCACCGCGATGTAGTCAAAGTCCCGCACGATGCGATGCGAGAGCTGGTGCAAAAAGTCACGCCGCGCATTCTTGATACGTGCGTGGAGGTTTGTGGTCTGTCGTTTCTTGCGCGCACGCTGCGCTTTGGCAAGGGCTTGCTCGAGTTGGCCAAGGTGGCGCGGATTCCCGATCTTCTCGCCGGTCGAGAGTGTGGCAAGGTCCTGCAGGCCCAGATCGATACCGACGCCGCGCGCCGGGCAGCGGGCTTGCGTGTCGGCAACTTCAATCACGATGTTCAGGAACCAGTTGCCTCGCGCGTCGCGCGAGAAATTCGTGCCGTCCTTGATCTTGCCTTCGGGAAGGGGGCGGGAGCTGAAAATGCGAAACGTATTGCCGGCAAAGCGGAAGGCATCGCCCGAACGCTTGAGATCCCGCCCCTTGAGCGGCACCCAGCCAAGGGACTTGCGGCCGCGATAGCGCAAGTAGGGCCGGCGATGCTGGTTACGCGACTTGGCGTACTGCTCACAAACCGCATTGACGGTACCCGAATGGATACCAAGTTCCTTGCTGCTGCCGCTCGTCAGCACGTTCAGATCGAAGCCCGTAGGCCATTTTTTGCCCCATTTGAGCGCGTGCTTCTGCGTGTCATTGCAGAAGTTCCAGACGTAGTTCACTACGCGGCTCTGCTGATTGAGCAGGCCGTTCAGCGACTTCACCCGGTAGCGATAGACGAGAAGCATGCCGGTCATTCTAATTTGGGATTGCTTGCTGCTGGCAGCGCTCCTTTCCTTCCCCGCCCTGAAGGTCGGGGTTTCTCGGAGCAAATCTGATGAAGATTCACATCCAGGGCGGCCGCCTGATCGACCCGGCCAGCAACACCGATGCCGTACAGGACCTCTATCTCGCCGCCGGCAAGATCGTCGGGGTCGGCAGCGCCCCGGCGGACTTCACCGCCAACAAGGTGGTCGACGCCAAGGGCCTGATCGTGTGCCCCGGCCTGGTCGACCTGTCCGCACGCCTGCGCGAACCCGGCTACGAGTACAAGGCCACCCTCGAATCCGAAGTCGCCGCGGCCGCCGCCGGCGGCGTCACCAGCCTGATCTGCCCGCCCGACACCGACCCCGTGCTGGACGAGCCGGGCCTGGTCGAAATGCTCAAATTCCGCGCGCGCACGCTCAACCAGACCCACGTCTACCCGCTGGGCGCGCTGACGCTGGGGCTGAAGGGCGAAGTGCTGACCGAAATGAACCAGCTGACCGAGGCTGGCTGCGTCGGCTTCAGCCAGGCCGAGGAGCCGGTGCGCAACACCCAGGTGCTCCTGCGCGCGCTGCAGTACGCGCAGACCTTCGGCTTTACGGTCTGGCTGCGCCCGGAAGACCCGTTCCTGGGCGGCGGCGTGGCCGCCAGCGGCGCCGTGGCGTCGCGCCTCGGCCTGTCCGGCGTATCCGTGATCGCCGAGACCGTGCGCCTGCACACCATCTTCGAGTTGATGCGCTCCACCGGCGCCCGCGTGCACCTGTGCCGCCTGTCCTCCGCCGCCGGGCTGGAGCTGGTGCGCCAGGCCAAGCGCGAAGGCCTGCCGGTCAGCTGCGACGTCAATATCCACCACGTCTCGCTGACCGACATGGATATCGGCTACTTCAACTCGCAGATGCGCTTCTCGCCGCCGCTGCGCAGCACCCGCGACCGCGACGCCATCGTCGCCGCGCTGGCCGACGGCACCATCGACGCCCTGTGCTCCGACCACACCCCGGTGGACGACGACGAGAAACTGCTGCCCTTCGCCGAAGCCACCCCCGGCGCCACCGGCCTCGAACTGCTGCTGCCGTTGACCCTGCGCTGGGCCGCCGAGCACAAGGTGCCGCTGGCGCAGGCACTGGCCCGCATCACCTCCGAGCCCGCGCGCGTGAGCGGCCTGAAGGCCGGCACGCTGGCCGCCGGCGCCACCGCCGATGTCTGCGTGTTCGATCCGAAGCAGGTATGGAAGGTCGATCGCCGCTCGCTCAAGAGCCAGGGCAAGAACACGCCGTGGCTCGGCTATGAGATGGAAGGCAGGGTGCGCGTGACGCTCGTCGGCGGCCAGATCGTATATGGCAACGGCAGCGGCAACGGCAGCGGCAGCGGTAACGGCAACCACGCCACCGCATGATCTGGCTGCGCAAGACCGCGCTGGTGCTGCACCTGCTGCGTGGGCTGCTGACCTGCGCCGTGCTGTTCCCGTGGCTGGGCGCGCGTTCGCGCGCCTGGCACATCCGGCGCTGGTCGCGGCGGTTGCTGCGCATCTGCGGGATCGAGGTCGAAGTCGTCGACGTCCGCGGCGAGGCCCCGCAAGGTGCGGCCCGACATGGCGCGCTGGTCGTCTCCAACCATATCTCGTGGCTGGACATCTATGTGATCCATAGCTGGCAGCCCGTACGGTTCGTTGCCAAGTCCGAGATCCGCGACTGGCCGCTGATCGGCTGGCTGTGTGACAAGACCGGCACCATCTTCATCGAACGCGCGCGCAAGCGCGACGCCCACCGGGTCCTGCACGACATCACCGACGTCATGCTGCAGGGTGACCTAGTCGGCGTCTTCCCCGAGGGCACCACCACCGACGGCACCGGGGTGCTGCCGTTTCACGCCAACCTGATGCAGGCCCCGATCTCCGGCGGCCTGCCGGTGCAGCCGGTCGGACTGAACTACCTCGACGCGGCCTCCGGCCAGCCGACGCTGGCGGCCGCCTACATCGACGACACCACGCTGCTGCAGTCGCTGAATGCCGTCCTGCGCGCCCCGCGCATCAAGGCTCGGGTGGTCATCGGCCCGTCCCTGATGCCGATCTCAGCCGACCGCCGCGAACTGGCAAGTGCCGCCCGCGAGGTTGTTCATCATCTCGCGCAGGGTGCCGGTGACGAGGCAGTGGCAACGGTCGAGCGGCTGAACCAGCCGGCCAACCCTGTCGCCGAACCTGCGGCAGCCTCCGCTGCCATCAGCTAGCGCGCTTGTCCTCCCCGCCAACGCGGGATTGCGCCTCAGGCCAGCGGATCACAATATTGCGGGCAATCGACTTGGACCACGGTCCGCTCGGCCGGATCCGCCGCCATGCGCGCCGCCGTCAGCTTGCCACCCCAGACGCAGCCGGTATCCAGTGCCATCAGGTCCGGCCGCATCACCAGGCCCAGCGTCGACCAGTGCCCGCACACCACGGTCACATCCCCGGTGCGCCGTCCCGGCACATCGAACCACGGCATAAAGCCGTCCGGCGCCTTGCCGAGCCCTTCCTTGGTCTTGAAGTCCATCACGCCATCGACGGTGCAAAAGCGCAGTCGGGTAAGTGCATTGACCACCACGCGATGCCGTTCGATGCCACGCAGGCCGTCGTGCCAGCGGTCGGGGGTATTGCCGAAGATGTCGGCGAGGAAGCCTTGCCAGTTGGGGCCCTGGAGCTGGGCTTCGACTTCCTGGGCTAGGTCGATGACCTGGGGGGCGGTCCATTGGGGGAGGACGCCGGCGTGGACCAGGAGGAAATTGTTTTCGAGCAGGGCCAGGGGGCGGTGGCGGAGCCAGGTCAGGAGTTCCTCGCAGTCAGACGCGGCGAGGATGTCGTCCAAGGTGTCCGATTTGCCTCTTTTGCGGACGCCCGCGGCTACGGCAAGGAGGTGGATGTCGTGGTTGCCAAGTACAGTTTCAGCCCGGATGCCCATGGCGCGGACGGTGCGCAGCGTTGGCAGCGCGGCGGGGCCGCGGTTGATCAGGTCGCCGACGAAGCGCACCGGTGTTTCGGCATGGAGTTGGGCGAGAAGATTATCGAGGGAGGGGGCACAGCCCTGAAGGTCGCCAATGGCGTAGGGTGATGCTTGGAATGCTTTGTGATTTGTCATTAGGGTGAGCCGCATCCGCAATCCGTTCCGGTACCTGTTATCTGAGGCTACCCAACGAACTGCGGCGATCGTAGGATGGGTTACCGGCAGATAGAATACCGTTCCTTTCAGAGGGGATGAACGCAGCCGTAGTTTTCTTCTCGAAATTGAGCGCCCGGCATGACGGGTTTGTCGACATACATTGGCAGGAGCAAGCGTTGTCGCACATTTTGGTTACAGGCGGCGCAGGTTTCATCGGCGCCAACTTTGTTCTCGACTGGCTGCGCCAGGGCGGCGCCGACGGAATCGTCAATGTCGACAAGGTGACCTATGCCGGCAACCGCAAGAACCTGGCCGCCATTGAAGGCGATCCCCGGCACATCTTTTCGCAAACCGATATCTGCGACGGCGCAGCGATCACCCGCTTGCTGCAGTCCTACCGGCCTCGCGCGGTCCTGCATTTTGCGGCGGAAAGCCACGTCGATCGCTCTATCGATGCGCCGGCCGACTTTGTGCAGACCAACGTGGTGGGCACGCTCACGCTGCTAGAAGCGGTCCTCGCCTACTGGCGAGCACTGGATGCCGCCGCCCGGGCCGCATTCCGCTTCCTGCACGTCTCCACCGACGAAGTCTTCGGCTCGCTCGGCCCTGCCGACCCGCCGTTCTCGGAAACCTCGCCCTATCAGCCGAACAGTCCGTATTCCGCCTCGAAGGCGGCATCGGATCATATGGTGCGCGCCTACCATCATACCTACGGGTTACCGGTGATCACGACCAACTGCTCCAACAACTACGGGCCATTCCAATTTCCCGAGAAGCTGATCCCGCTAATGATCACCAGCGCGCTGGCCGGCAAGCCGCTGCCCGTCTATGGCGATGGCCTCAACGTGCGCGACTGGCTCTACGTCAGCGACCACTGCGCGGCCATCCGCGAGGTGCTGGCATGCGGCCGCCCCGGCGAAACCTACAACGTCGGCGGCTGGAACGAGAAAACCAACTTGGAGGTCGTGCATACGCTTTGCGACATGCTGGACGCACTGAAGCCCAAGGCCTCCGGTTCGTACCGAACCCAGATCGCGTTCGTCAAGGACCGCCCCGGGCACGACCGGCGCTACGCCATCGACGCCAGCAAGCTGGCGCGGGAACTGGGATGGAAGCCGGCCGAGACTTTCGAATCCGGCCTGCATAAGACCGTGCAGTGGTATCTGCACAGCCAGGACTGGGTGCAGGACGTGCTGTCCGGCGAATACCGCCACTGGGTGGCGAAGCAATATGCCGCATAGCATGGAAACCCCCACGCTTCTCGTCACCGGCAGCAACGGGCAGGTCGGCTTCGAACTGCGACGCAGCCTGGCGCCGCTTGGCCGCGTCGTGGCGCTCGACCGGTCTGCGTGCGACCTTGCCGACCCCGACCAGGTCCGCCGCGCGCTCCGCAAGTATCGCCCCAACGTGATCGTCAATGCTGCCGCCTATACCGCGGTCGACAAGGCGGAAGCCGAGCCTGCGCTTGCCTTTGCCATCAATGCCGCGGCAGTGGTGGTGCTGGCCGAAGAAGCACGCACCATGAGTGCGCTGCTGGTCCACTATTCCACCGACTATGTGTTCGACGGCAGCAAGGACAGTCCCTATGTGGAAAGCGACCCCGTCAATCCGCGCTCAGTGTATGGCAAGAGCAAGTTGGCCGGCGAAGCCGCGATCGGGGCGGCAGGCATTCCTGCCCTGATTCTGCGCACGGCATGGGTGGCGGGGGCGCACGGTGACAATTTCGCTAAGACCATGCTGCGTCTTGCCCGCGAGCGCCAAAGCCTGCGGGTGGTGGCCGATCAGCGCGGCGCGCCGACCTCGGCGGCGCTGATCGCCGACGCAACGGCTCAGATCGTTGCGCGCCACTGGCTGTCCGGCAATCGAGCTGACTTTGCGGCGGGCATCTACCACCTGGCTGCTGCCGGCGAGACCACGTGGCATGCCTATGCGAAGGAAATCCTGCGCCATGCGGCGGCACGCGGCATCGCCCTGAAGGCTGGGCCCGACGATATCGAAGGCATTGCTGCGGAAGAGTATGCCGCCGCAGCGCCACGGCCGGCAAACTCCCGGCTAAATACGGCAAAGGTGCGCCAGGCTTTCGGCATCCACCTTCCTCCATGGGAAGAAGGGGTGCGCTATCTGCTGGACCAGCTCCTTGCTGAGCGAGATTTCCATGCGTAAAGGCATCATCCTCGCCGGGGGTTCCGGCACCCGGCTATACCCGATTACGCGGTCGGTATCTAAGCAACTGCTCCCGGTGTACGACAAGCCGATGGTCTTCTACCCGCTGTCCACCCTGATGCTGGCCGGCATCCGCGACATCCTGGTCATCTCCACGCCACAGGACACGCCGCGCTTCGCCGAGATGCTCGGCGACGGCAGCGACTGGGGCATCAACCTCCAATATGCCGTGCAGCCATCGCCCGATGGACTGGCGCAGGCCTTCATCATCGGTAAGGATTTCATCGGCAATCATTTGTCTACGCTGATCCTCGGCGACAACATCTTCTATGGCCACGACCTGGTGGCCCAGCTCAGGTGCTCCGCCAGACAGACCGATGGCGCCACGATATTCGCCTACCACGTGCAGGATCCCGAGCGCTATGGCGTGGTGGAATTTGACGAGGACTTTCGCGCCGTGTCGCTGGAAGAAAAGCCGCGCAAGCCGCGCTCCAACTATGCGGTGACCGGCCTCTATTTCTACGACAACCAGGTATGCGACATCGCCGCAGGGATCCGGCCATCGGCGCGCGGCGAGCTGGAGATCACCGACGTCAACAATCACTATCTGCGGGCCGGACAGCTCGATGTGGAGATCATGGGGCGCGGCTATGCCTGGCTTGATACCGGCACGCATGAATCATTGCTGGAGGCGGCCAGCTTCATCGCAACACTACAGAACCGGCAAGGTCTGATGGTGGCTTGCCCGGAAGAAATCGCTTACCGCAGTCAGTGGATCAACGCCGACAAGGTTGCCGAGCTTGCCGGATCGTTGGACAACAATAGCTACGGAAAGTACCTGAGGCAAATCATTGCGGATCCGGTCAAATGAAACTCACCGTCACTCCCACCGCACTGCCCGAAGTGCTGGTCATCGAGCCACAGGTGTTCGGCGATGCGCGCGGCTTCTTCATGGAAACCTTCAACGCGCGGGCGTTCGTGCAGGCGACCGGCATCCGACCTACCTTCGTCCAGGACAACCATTCCAGCTCAATGCGCAATGTCCTCCGCGGCCTGCATTACCAAGTCCGGCATCCCCAAGGTAAACTGCTGCGGGTAATCGCGGGGGAAGTGTTTGACGTCGCGGTGGATGTCCGCATCGAGTCACCTACCTTCGGTCAGTGGGTGGGTGTGACGCTCTCGGCCGCAAACAAGAAGCAACTTTGGATACCGGAAGGCTTCGCGCACGGATTTCTGGTTTTGTCCGAGCAGGCCGAAGTCCTCTATAAAGCGACTGACTACTGGTACCCTGAGCACGAGCGCACTCTGTTGTGGAGTGATCCGTCGGTTGGTGTGCGCTGGCCCCTACAGGGCACTCCGTTCCTTACGGCGAAGGATGCGGCGGGCAAGTTGCTGGCGGAAGTAGCTTTCGAAGTTAAACAACCTCAGTAGCTGTGTTTGTACAGAGGCTCGCAGGCGCACGGGCATCAGGAACGGCTATTGCTCTGTCCTGTCCGCGCGCGGCGTGTGCGTGAGCACGGGATTCGATGGGCGCGCGGGCACGGTAAATGATGGGTGGCTGCGGTCTGGTCCATCGCCAATGTTGCAGGTCGTCGGGTGATGCTGATGGACGTGGCGATCAAACGCGGAGGTCCAGATGTGGAGCGACGGCATTGATGTAACAAGGGGCCCGACGGGCCCCTTGTTGCTGGATCAGAAGTCGTTATCGGCGAGATCGCCAAGGCCATCAGGATGCTCCTGCCGATCTTCGGCCAGCCACTCGGCCAAAGCCAATTGATAGTGTGCAAGCAGACGGTCGCGCAG
>NZ_AUFE01000009.1 GCF_000426345.1 Cupriavidus phytohabitans
ACAAGTTTCTGTCCCCTTCGTCTAGAGGCCTAGGACATCACCCTTTCACGGTGAGTACAGGGGTTCGAATCCCCTAGGGGACGCCAAAACAGCCGGGCGTAATCAGACGTCCAGCAGTCGTCTCAAGCCAAATGCTTGAAACGACGCCGACTAAGGAGTGGTAGTTCAGTCGGTTAGAATACCGGCCTGTCACGCCGGGGGTCGCGGGTTCGAGTCCCGTCCACTCCGCCAAAATTAAACGCCCGCGCAAGCGGGCGTTTTTCTTTTCTGCTCCGGCTATTTCTTACGCATCGGTATAGAGGCACGCCCGCGGCAAGCGCAGGCGCGTGATCGAAGCTGCGATCGGCTCAGTCCTCCACCTCGGCGCTTACCCGCGCGAAATACCGCACCAGCAATCCGCCGGCAATGGCAAGGCTTACGCTGTTGGCCAGCCAGAACCCACTGGCCCCCTGGGTGAACGCCGGCAGGCCTTCGATCAGGCCGAACCCCAGCACATAGCCGCCGCCCAGCCCGATGCCCCACAACGACCCGGCGTAGATCAGCGTCGGAATCACCGCGATCTTGTAGGCGCGCAGGATAAACGCCGTCATCACCTGCACGGCATCGAACGCCTGGTAGAAGGCCACGAACAGCACCAGCGGCAGCGCGGCCGCCACCACGGCGGGATCGCTCGCATAGGCGTGCAGGATGGGTTCGCGCAGCAGCCACAGCAGCAACCCGGTCAGCATGGCCAGTGCCACGGCCGCACGGATGCCGCGCCAGGCAATGCGGCTTGCACCGGCGAGATCGCGTGCGCCGACATGCTGCGCGACCAGCGTCGAGGTGGCGATGCCCAGCGACAGCGGCAGCATGTAGGCAACGGCGCCCAGATTGGCGATGATCTGGTGCCCCGCCAGGGTGACCGTGCCCAGCCGCGTGATAAAGATCGACATCAGCGTGAACGAGGTGATCTCGATCAGGTACGTCAGCCCCATTGGCACGCCCAGGCGCAGCAGCGCGCGCAGCGGCGCGGCTGCCGGCCAGCTCCAGGTGGCGAAGATCCGCAGCGGCCGGTAGGCGGCGCTGTGGCGCAGGATCAGCAGCCCGGCGATGCACCACGTCCAGCTGATCAGCGTCGAGGCCAGCCCGCAGCCGGGACCGCCCATGGCGGGCACACCCAGGCCGCCGTGGATAAACCAGGCATTGAGCGGAATCTTCAGCGCCAGCCCGCCGACCTGCAGCACCGTGACCATGATCGGGCGCGACATCGCATTGTTGAGCGCCGAATAGATGCGGAAGGCGAGCGCCGCGGGCAACCCGAAGGCGCCGAAATGCAGGTAGGCGGTGGCCTTGTCGACCAGCTCGGGCGGCGCCTTGGCGAAGGTCAGCAATGGTGCCGGGAAGGCCAGCAGCAGCACCCCGGGGATCGCCAGCGCGGCGCCAAGCCACGCGGCCTGCCGCACCTCGGCGCCGATCGCCTCGACGCGGCCGGCGCCATAGAGCTGGCCGGCGACAGGCGCCAGCGCCTGCAGCACGCCCATCAGGCTGATATAGATCGTGACGTAGATCGAACCGCCAAGGCCGACGGCCGCAAGATCGGTGGCGGAGGCGCGGCCTGCCATCACGGTGTCGATGACGCCGAAGGCGATCACGGCCAGCTGGCCGGCCAGTACCGGCGCGGCCAGGCTGAAGATGCGGCGAAGGTCTTGGAACAGGGTCATTCAGGCCTCAGGGGCGATGTCAGGGGCGTAGACCGGGCACGATGCCCGCAGCCGCCTGCGGCCGGAATGGTTCGATGGCCCTGCGGGAGCTTAGCGGGGCTCGTACCGGTGCTGGATCAGGGCTGCCGCGGCAGGCGGCGGCGCGGCAGGTCGGGACGCGGGTGCACGGCGCGCGCGGTATCGACCAGCCGGTACATGCGGAAGCGCTCGTCGCGGTCCGCGGGGCGGCGGCCTTCCCAGATCAGCCGCCATTCGAAATGCGAGATATTGCCGGGCTCGCCATAGTCCACCGCATCGTGGCGCAGCAGTACGTCGCAGCCGTCGCCGGGTCCGCCAAAGCGGATATGGCCGAAGTAGGCGAACGACGCCAGCTGCGCATCGCCCATGCGGATCGGCTGCACGCACTGGTATGCGGGCGGCAGCGCCATCGCCGCGGCCTGGGCCACGTCACGGTAGGTCTTGCCGTAGTTGATCGATGGCAACCACAGCGTCATCGCCATCACCCACATCAGCGTGGTGCCGGCGGCCGAGATTACCACCGGCCGCCAGATCTGCTTGGGCGCGCGCGACAGGCGCCAGCGCACGATCAGCACCCAGGCAATGGTCGCCGCCAGCGCGATCAGCACCGCGGTGATCGTGAACTCATGCTGGTAGCCCGGCAACTGGCGAAACACGTTGCGCGCGACGCGCGGCGGCCAGCCGGTGGTCTTGGCGATCCACATGAACCAGACCGTGCCGCCGAAGATGGTGAAGAACAGCAGCGCGAACCAGTCGATCGCGTTGATCACGCCGCGCGCCAGCGTCGGCAGCGCGAAGGCTGCCAGCACCGCCATCGGCGGCAGCAGCAGGATGAACTGCACGTCGCCGCCGCTGCGTTGCAGGAACAGCAGCACCACGACAGGCAGCAGCACCGCCAGCGGCATGGCCACGTGGGCGGCACGGCGCATGCCGGCCCAGGCAACCCATGCCCACGCCGCGATCGGCCACACCGGCCACGTGTACAGGAACAGGTTGCGCATGTTGAAGCCGAACGTCTGCATGTTCGGCGAACCATAGTTGCGCCGGTCATAGCGCGCCCATTCGCGGATAAAGGTCACGGCTTCGGTACGGTCCATCGCGCCGAAATACGCCGCGGCCAGCCAGGCCGCGACGATTAGCAGCGCCAGCGGGATGCCGATGGCGGCAAGCCGACGCCACGGCAGCGGCTTGCACGCCAGCGCGCAGACCGCGGTGCCGAACAGCAGCGCCAGCGGCAGGATGGGGCCGCTGGCCAGCGCCAGGCCGCCGAGCGCGGCGCCATAGACCAGGCTGCCCATCAGCGGCTTGTCGAGGCTACGCACCAGCGCATACAGCGCCAGCGCGATGAAGGCTACCTGGCCAACCTGCGGCGTGGTCTCGTGCCCGCGCATGGCCAGGCCGACGCAGGCGAGGAAGATCAGCAGCGCGCCGTCGGCCAGCGTGCGGCCATAGTCGCGCGCATTGGGCTGGCCGCCGAACGCATAGGCGAACGGCTGGACCTCGTCGCGCCGGCCCAGCAGGTAGGTGCTGTACCAGATGCAGGCGCAGGTCGAGAAGAAGAACAGGGCTGTGGCCAGGCGCGCGGCGTCGGTGGGTCCCAGCCAGCTGCCGAAGCCGCGGATCATCAGGGCGCCGATCCAGAACACCAGCGGGCCGTCTTCCGTGAAGGGCCGGCCGACGATGTTCGGCATCAGCCAGTCATGCAGGCCGCCGGTAGCCAGTTGCCACATCACTCCGAAGCCGGCGGCGTCCTCGTTCTTCCACGGATCGCGGCCGAACAGGCCAACCAGGCCGTAGATGATGCAGATCGCCAGCAGCAGCGCGCGCGGCAGGGCGCCGGTCGCGGCAGCGGTCAACTGGACGGGTGAAGTATTGGCTTGACGCATCGATGCTCGGGTCGGGCCGTGGCGCAATGGCGCGAAGGCCACAGTATCGCGCATGCGGCGGCCGCGAGGGCCGTGACATGCCGTAGAAGCCTCACGCGGGTGAGGGATTCCGGTGGATACAACAGTGAACAGTGCCGGCGCCGGTCGGCCGGTGGCACGCAACTGGCGGGCACAAAAGAAAAGAGGCAGCCGATGCTGCCTCTTTGCTGGTTCGCGCCGGCCCGGAGCATCTGTCCGCGGGCCGCGCGAAGCGGGGTTCGCCGAAAGCGATTACTTCGCAGCCTTGCCCAGCTTGTTGCCGAACTTCTGGCGGAACTTCTCGACGCGGCCAGCCGTGTCCATGATCTTCTGGGTGCCGGTGTAGAACGGGTGCGATTCCGACGAGACTTCGATCTTGGCCAGCGGGTATTCCTTGCCGTCCTTCACGATCGTGTCCTTGGTCTGGATGGTCGAGCGGGTGATGAAGCTGAAGTCGCTGGACATGTCCTGGAACACGACTTCGCGGTAATTCGGGTGAATGCCTTCTTTCATGATGAGTCCTTTCTGGTTGGGTAGCCAGTCCGTTGCGATCCGCGCTTTACTGCTGAATTCACCGCTGAAAACACGACGCGTCGACGAACGAACCACTTGCCGGTAACGGGCAAACCGGAATTATGGCAGAAAAACAATGACTTGGGGAAGAGTAAGAGGCATATCACGCGCTGGCCGGGCTGGAAGGCTGGATATGACTTTTTACTCACATCGCTGCGGGATCCTGGCGATAAAAAGAGGCTAGCGACTCGTAGACAACCGGCCAATGCCGGGACAGGCCGCCCGGCTCGACAAAAAATGCTTCCGACGTCACCGCAAAGAATTCGCCGGGTGTCTCGCTACCGTATGGGTCGATGATGCGCAGCGCCGGCGGCAGCCGTTCGGGATGCTCCCAATCCGACTCCTTGCGCGCCTCCCACGCCTCGGCAAAGCGGTCGTACTCGGTGAGGAAGGTTTCCGCCCACGCTTCAGCATCGATATCCGGATGCAGCACGCGCGAGAAGGGCGGTACGCCGTCCGGCTCGCCGTCGAGCATGTCCAGCTTGTGGGCAAACTCATGGATGACCACGTTGTAGGTGTCGGCCGGCAACTCGTGTTCGCTGTCGATGCCGGCGCCCGGCGTGTGCACGTCCGGCCAGGACAGGATCACGGGGCCATGTTCCCAGGCTTCGCCGCTGGCTTCCTCCACCACGCCGTGCACGAGGCCGATCTCGTCCTGCACGGTACGGCGGATAATGAATTCGCCGGGGTACAGCACGATGCCGTGCCAGCCACGGTACCACGCCAGCCCAAGCTTCA
Organism: Cupriavidus phytohabitans; assembly: GCF_000426345.1. Taxonomy (GTDB): domain Bacteria; phylum Pseudomonadota; class Gammaproteobacteria; order Burkholderiales; family Burkholderiaceae; genus Cupriavidus. Next base: position 4,934 of record NZ_AUFE01000009.1, read on the forward strand.
GGATCGGCACGCACGCCTGCACGGCGACGCTGACGACCATGTCGTCGGCCAGCGGCAGTTCGTGCGCGGTGGAGTATTCCTTCTCCGCAATGAACAGCGTGGCCAGCTCGCGCAGGGCGGCCAGGTCTTCGCTGCCATAGCGCTGCACGAACGGCAGCGTGGCGATGGTGCTCTCCCACAGGTCGTCGGGGATCGCATAGTGCTCCAGCTTGCGGGCCCTGGAGCGGGTGCGCAGGAAGGCAGTCAGTTTGCCGAGCATAGGAAACCCATCGGACAACAAAAAAGCGTGCCGTGGCACGCCTTTTTGTTCGTCTTACGGCGCGTCTCTGAGCGGTATGCCGCAGCGAGGCTTAGCCGCCTCTGCGCATCATATCGAAAAACTCCGCGTTGTTCTTCGTGGCCTTCATCTTGTCCATGATGAACTCCATGGCCTGCACTTCGTCCATGTCGGAGATGAACTTGCGCAGCACCCAGATCTTCTGCAGGATGTCCGGCTTGATCAGCAGTTCTTCGCGGCGCGTGCCCGACTTGTTCAGGTTGATCGACGGGTAGACGCGCTTCTCGGCCAGGCGGCGTTCCAGGTGCACTTCCATGTTGCCGGTGCCCTTGAACTCTTCATAGATCACGTCGTCCATGCGGCTGCCGGTTTCGATCAGCGCAGTGGCGATGATGGTCAGCGAACCACCTTCTTCCAGGTTGCGCGCGGCGCCGAAGAAGCGCTTCGGACGCTGCAGCGCGTTGGCGTCGACACCGCCGGTCAGCACCTTGCCCGAGGCCGGCACCACCGTGTTGTAGGCACGCGCCAGGCGCGTGATCGAGTCCAGCAGGATCACCACGTCGCGCTTCAGCTCGACCAGGCGCTTGGCCTTCTCGATCACCATTTCGGCAACCTGCACGTGGCGGATGGCCGGTTCGTCGAAGGTGGACGCCACCACTTCGCCGCGCACCGAACGCTGCATCTCGGTCACTTCTTCCGGACGCTCATCGATCAGCAGCACGAACAGGTCGGCTTCCGGATGATTGTTCGCGATCGCGTGTGCAATGTGCTGCAGCATCACGGTCTTGCCGGACTTGGGCGAGGCCACCAGCAGGGCGCGCTGGCCGCGGCCGATCGGCGCGATCATGTCGATGATGCGGCCGGTGATGTTCTCTTCAGCCTTGATGTCGCGTTCGAGCGTGAGCGGCCGGTTCGGGTGCAGCGGCGTCAGGTTCTCGAACATGATGCGGTTCTTGACCGCTTCGGGAGGCTGCCCGTTGACCTTGTCCACCTTCACCAGCGCAAAGTAGCGCTCGCCATCCTTGGGCGTGCGCACCTCGCCTTCGATCGAGTCGCCGGTATGCAGGTTGAAGCGGCGGATCTGCGACGGGCTGATGTAGATATCGTCCGTGCTGGCCAGGTACGAAGTCTCCGGCGAGCGCAGGAAGCCGAAGCCGTCCGGCAGAACTTCCAGCGTGCCGTCTCCGAAGATGGTTTCGCCCATCTTGGCGCGCTTCTTCAGGATCGCAAACATCAGTTCCTGTTTGCGCATCCGCTGTGCGTTGTCGATCTCGAGCGTTGCCGCCATTTCGAGAAGCGCAGACACGTGAAGCGATTTGAGTTCTGTCAGGTGCATAGACGAGGGGTACAGATTTGCCCGGACGGGCGAGACTGAAAGAGAAGGGGGAAAAATGAGCGAACGCTCGGGGAGTTGTTGGTGGCATCTTAGCACAATCCAACCGGTGCGCCAGGGTGTGGCGCACGCACGTCGGATCGTGACAAAACCGGAGCGGTTGGTTTCGCTCCGGCGCGCAGCTTACAGGTTGCCGTCGAGGAACGCGGTCAGTTGCGACTTGGACAGCGCGCCGACCTTCTGGGCCGCGACCGCGCCGTTCTTGAACAGGATCAGCGTCGGGATGCCGCGGATGCCGAACTTGGCCGGGACCTGCTGGTTTTCATCGACGTTGATCTTGGCGACCTGCAGCTTGTCGCCATAGTCCTTGGCGACTTCGTCCAGGATCGGGGCGATCATCTTGCAGGGGCCGCACCATTCCGCCCAGAAGTCGAGCAGGACGGGCTTGTCGGACTGGAGGACGTCGGCGTCGAAGGAGGCGTCGCTCACATACTTGATTTGTTCGCTCATGGCGGAAAACCTCTGGTTTCGCTCTGTTTATGTTGAAGGCCGGGAAGCTGGATAGGGCAGAACCGTAACCTTACACGAGATTGCTCGGACCCGCCGAAGACGCCTTTGCCGCCTGCCGGCTGGCTCTGGCGGCCGCAGCCGCGCCCGTTGCTGGCAATATGTTACCAGTTTGCCGATTTTCAAGACTGGCACTGGTACGGGGCTGAAAAACGTCGCCGGCAACGCTAATGATTCTGCTGCAATCGGGTGATTAGTAGAAATGCTTATTTTCAATGGCGCCAAGAGATTCAGGCAATCGGCGTGGGTGCCATGGCGTGCACATGCGGGCTCGGCGCGGTGCCGGATCCGCGTTGCGTGCGCGTAGAATAGAAAGCGGTCCGCGGGCCGCGCACCGGCCGGCTGACCTCACGAACCCTGCTCTCCCGAGAAGGCCATCGACAAGGTCATCGATATGAACACCGATCCCCGCAAGCCTACCCAGCCCGAATCCGGCCAGACGCCGGACGTGGACCATCTGAGCGATGCGCTGGACCATATCAGCAGCGCGGTCGAGACCAACAGCATTGCCAGCGGCGCCGCCAAGGGCCTGGTCTACAGCATCATCGAAACGCTGGGTACCCTGGTGGGCGACCCGGACCTCCCCGAGCATGCGCGCTCCGGCTACGAGGGCCTGCTCGAAACCGCGCGCGAGATCCGTGCCCGGCTGGAGGGCGGCACGCACTGAGCGGCCCGCCCGAGCGCAAACGGCTCCGCGCACCGCGCACCGGGGCCCTTCCATGAATCGCCGCCCGCCGTGCTGGCCGGCGGCGTCCGGTATTCCCTTTGCCTTGTTCCCTGACGCCTCTGACGCCCCTGACGCCCTTGACGTCTTCCCCGACCGACGCAGTTACCGCAGCCATGCCGCGCTGCGGCCCACGAGCCCATGACGTCGCTAAGTTTTCGCCCTGGCCCTGATTTCCTCGGGCAGGCGGCCACCGCTGCCTGGTTTTTCCTGGACCGCTGCGGCGCGCCCGAAGCCGGCGCGCACGTGGTGGTGCCGACCGCGGCGCAGATCCCGGGCGTGCGCGAGGCGCTCGACGCCGCCGCGCGCGCGGCCGGGCGGCCGCGCCTGTTGCCGCGCGTGCTGACGCTGGGCCACTGGCTGCTCGACCTGCCGCCTGACGGCACGCCGGTGCGCAGCCACGCGGCGCGACTGCTGGCGGTGCAGCAGGCCGTGCGCGGGCAAGAGTGGCTGCGCCGCGCCTTCGGCGCGCAGAACGAGACCGCGGCGTGGGGCCTGTCGCAGACGCTGCTTGCGATTTGCGACGAGCTGAATGGGCGTTGGCTCGAGGACGCCGCCATCCGCGATGACGACGACATCGACGGCGACGACCGTGCCGCGCTGCTGCAGGGCGCGCTGGAACGCACCTATTCGCGCTTGTCCGAACGTTTCCTCGGCGAAGAGGCGCGCATCGTGCTGGCATTCTGGCAAGCGCTGTCCGGGCCGGACGATCCGCTGCCGGCGCGGCGCCGCGTGCTGCGCGAACTGTCGCAGCAACTGCGCGGCCCGGTGGTGTGGATCGCGCCGACACCCCCTACGCCGCTCGAAGCCGCGTTCCTGCGCGATGCCGCCGAACTGGTGCCGGTGCTGCAAGTTGGCTATGACTGGGCGGGGCAGGGCGAAGCGGACGCCGATACCAATACCGACTGGTACCGGACGCTGCTGTCGCTATGGCCCGAAGCACGGATAGCCGGGGATGGGGAGGTCATCGCGCCGCCGCCTGCCACGCCGGCACTGCCCGGGCAACGCCCGGCCCTCCGCGTGATTGGCAGCGCGCGCTTCGAGGACGAAGCCGCGGCCGCAGCGGCGCAGCTTGTGCAATGGCTCAACGAAGGACGCCGCCAGGTCGCGCTGGTGGCCCACGACCGCGTGGTGGCGCGGCGCGCGCGCGCGCTGCTGGCACGTGCCGGCGCCCCGGTGCGCGACGAGACCGGCTGGAAGCTGTCGACCACGCGCGCGGCCGCTGCGCTGATGCGCTGGTTCGACCTGCTGGTGCGCGACGGCGATACCGCGGCACTGCTCGACCTGTTGAAAAGCCCGTTCTGCCTGCCCGATTTCGCCGAGCGTGGCGCGGCCATCGCGCTGCTGGAGCGCCAGGTGCGGCGCGAGGGCATTACCGGCGGCTGGCCGCGCCTGCGGCAATTGTTCGGCAGCGCACCGACGAGGGGGCCCGAGCCTGGCAGCGACGAGGGTGAGGCAGCCGAGGCGCCGCGTCGCGCCGCACGGGCGCTGGTCGTGCTGCTGGCCGACGAGGCGGCACGCTGGCCGCGCGGCCTGGCGCAGCATCCGCTGGCGACGTGGCTGGAGCGGCTCGACGGCATGCTCGATGGCCTCGGCATGCGCGCCGCGCTGGCGGCCGACGACGCGGGCAGCCAGTTGCTCGATGCACTGGCGCGGCTGCAAGAGTTGCCGCAGGACGAAACCGGTGGCCATGCCACGCTGTCGCAGGGCGAATTCCGCGCCATGCTGTCGGCGCTGCTCGAATCGGTCGCATACAAGGAGCCTTCGGCAAGCGGCCCGGCACGCATCACCATCCTGCCGCTGAACGGCGCGCGCATGCGCCGTTTCGAGGGCGTGGTGATCGTGGGTTGCGACGATGCGCAGTTGCCTTCGAGCGCGGCCGAGCTGATGTTCTTCTCCAACCAGATGCGGCGCGAGCTCGACCTGGAGGACCGCGAGGCGCGCTTCGCCCAGCAGGCGCGCGACCTGGCAGAAGTGCTGCTGAACAACGACGAGGTGGTAATGACCTGGCAGCGGTTCGGCGGCCGCGGCGAACCGCATCACGTGTCGGGCTGGATCGAGCGGCTGGCGGCATGCTGCGCGCGCAGCGGCGTCGTCATCGACGGCAACGCGGTGCCGCAGGCCTATCAAACCTTCGCCGAACCGCAAGGCATGCCCGCGCCGTGTGCGTTGCCGGAGCTGGTGCCGCAGCGCTGGAGCGCGCAGGCCTACAACATGCTGCGCCGCTGCCCATACCAGTTCTTCGCCGGCCGCATGCTCGGCCTGGCCGGGCTGGAGATAGTCAGCGACGAACTGGAAAAGCGCGAGATCGGCGAGCACCTGCACCGCGTGCTGCTGCGCTACCACAAGGATCTGCACGCACGGCGCGAGCGCGGCGAGCCGCTGCCGCAAGACCAGCGCCCGGCGCGGCTGCGCGAGATCTCCGACGATGTGTTCGGCGCGCTGATGGCCGAAGACGGCAATGCCATCGCCTATTACCGGCGCTGGTGCGAGGTGCTGCCCTCGTATGTCGCGTGGCAGGCGGCGCGCGAGGCCGAGGGCTGGTTCTGGCGTGGCGGCGAGCTCGATGCCGGCATCGACCTGCCCATGCCCGACGGCCAGCCGCTGCGGCTGACCGGACGCATCGACCGCCTCGACCAGGGGCCGGACGGCGCGCATGCGGTGCTCGACTACAAGACGCAGAGCGCCACGCGGCTCAAGCGCAAGCTGGCCGAGGTCGAGGAAGATTGCCAGTTGCCGTTCTACGGGCTGTTGCGCGCCGACGCGGTGGACGGCAGCTGGGTGTCGCTCGAAGGCGCTAAGGAAAGCGCGCGCGACACCTCGGCAGCGGCGCAGCGCGAGGTCGGGCTGCCCGACTTCCAGGCCGCCGTCACCTGGCTCGAGCGGCAGATGCGCCATGATGTGATGCGGCTGCGCCAGGGAGCCAGGCTGCCGGCATTTGGCGATGCCTCGGCCTGTGTGTATTGCACCGCCCGCGGCCTGTGCCGCAAGGGCTTCTGGGAATCCACCGCCGTGCCGGTGCTGAAGACATGATGGTCCACGATCCGCTCAATACCCAGGTCCAGCCCTACCAGCGCGATGGCCATCCCGTGGCTGAGGCCGAGTTCACCCGCGCCGCCTGCGATCCCGTGCGCTCGGTCGTGGTCGAGGCCTGCGCCGGCAGCGGCAAGACCTGGCTGCTGGTGGCCCGCCTGGTGCGCCTGCTGCTGGCCGGGGCCGCGCCGCACGAGATCCTCGCGATCACCTTCACGCGCAAGGCCGCCGAAGAAATGCGCGACCGCCTGCTGGAAGTGCTGGCGCAACTGTCGCGCGATCCCGACGACGTCGTTGTCGCCGCGCTGGTGCAGCGCGGCCTGAGCCCGGAAGCCGCGCGCGAGGCGCTGCCGCGCGCGCGCCGCCTGCATGCGCAGGTGCTGGCCGCGCCCGGGCGCATGGCGATCGATACCTTCCACGGCTGGTTCGGCACGCTGCTGCGCGGCGCGCCGCTGGCATCGGGCATCGTGCCCGGCGCGTCGCTGCGCGAGGATGCCTTGCGCATGAAGCGTGAAGCGTGGGCGCCGGTCTGGCGCGCGCTGGCCACGCCGCAATACGCCGACCTGCGTGCCGCATGGGAAACGCTGGTCGACACCGTGGGCGACTTCCAGGCGCGCGCGCTGCTTGACGCCATGTTCCATGCCCGCAGCGAATGGTGGGCGATGCAGGAAGGCGGCGATCCGCGGCAGGCATTGTGCGACTGCCTTGGCGAAGACGCGCAGGGCGATGTCCTGCTGCAGGCGCTGGCCGACGAAGGCTGGCGCGATGCCTGCGAGGCGCTGGCGCTGCGCCTGGGCGCCGGTGGCAAGACCGAGCAGACCCATGCCACGCGCATCACCGACGCGCTGATGGCCATCACCGCCTGGCGCGAAGCCGGCGCACCACCGGGCAAGGCAGCGGGCAAGGCCGCGGAACGCGTGTTCGCGCAACTGCGCGCGGCGTTCTTCACTACCACGGGCGAGCCACGCTCGCTGCGCCGGACCAACGCGCTCATCAAGGCAGCGGGGGGCGAGGGCATGGTCGACACGCTGCTCGACCAGCACGCGTCCATCTGCGCGATGCTCGACGAGATCAGCGCCCGCTGCTGCGAGGCCGCGGTGCTCGCCATCAACCAGGCGCTGTTCTGCATCGGCGACGCATTGCTGACGCGCTACCAGGAGCACAAGCAGGAACAGCGCGCGATGGATTTTGCCGACCTGGAATGGCAGGCCGCGCAATTGATGTCCGACGAAGAGGCCGCGACTTACCTGCAGGTGCGCCTGGACGCGCGCTACCGCCACCTTCTGCTCGACGAGTTCCAGGATACCAACCCGCTGCAGTGGCGCATCCTGCAGGGCTGGCTGGCCGGATACGCGGGCCTGGGCGAGCGGCCGACCGTATTCCTGGTGGGCGATCCCAAGCAGTCGATCTACCGCTTCCGCCGCGCCGACGCGCGCCTGTTCGGCGCTGCCGGCGAGATGCTGCGCGACGCATTCGGGGCGACGGTGCTGCGCACCAACCGCACGCGGCGCAACCGTGCCGAGGTGCTGGACTGGGTCAATGCCGTGTTCGACGCGGCGCGCGCCGAAGGGCGCTACCCGCTGTACGAGACGCAGACCTCGGCGCTGGCCGAAGGCGGCGGTCCGGTGTGGCTGCTGCCGCTGGTAGAGGCCGAAGAGAGGTCCGAAGACAAGTCCGAAGGCAAGGCAGGCGACAGCGAAGCGAACGAGCCAGGAGCACAGGCTGGCGACGACGCCATGCACCGCGATACGCTGCTGCAGCCGCGCCGGCAGTCCGGCGATTCGCTGCGCCTGGAGGAGGGGCGGCGCGTGGCCGCGTGGCTGCGCCATGTGCGCGACACCGTGCCGGTGCACGAGAACGGCGCCACGCGCCCCGCGCGCTGGAGCGACATGCACCTGCTAGTGCGCCGCAAGACCCACCTCGCCGACTACGAGCGTGCCCTGCGCGAGGCCGGCATTCCATGCCTGAGCCCGCGTCGCGGCGGCCTGCTGGCCACGCTGGAGGCGTTGGACCTGTCGGCATTGCTGGCCTTCCTGATGACGCCGGAGTCCGACCTCGATCTCGCCCATGTGCTGAAGAGCCCGCTGGTCGGAGCGACCGACGATGACCTGCTGGCCCTGGCGCAGCTGGAAGGCGAGGGCGGCTGGTGGGCGCGCATCGAAGCCAACGACCTGCCCGGGCACGTCTCGGACGCGCTGCGCGAAGGCGTGCCGCGGCTGCGCCAGTGGCTGCGGATCGCGCCGCACATGCCGGTGCACGACCTGATCGACCAGATCTTCCACGGCGGCGAAGTCCGGCGCCGCTATGCCGAGGCCGCGCCGCCGGATATCCGCGAGCAGGTGCTGGCCAATCTCGATGCCTTCCTGAAGCTGTCGCTCGACCTCGACGGTGGCCGCTATCCGAGCCTGCCAAAGTTCATCGACGAGCTGCAGGAAATCCGCCGTGGCGACGAGGGCGAGAGCCCTGACGAAGGCGGCATGGGCGACAACGCAGAAGACATCGAGCCGGCCGAGGACGATGCCGCCTTCGCCGGCCTCGATGCGGTTCACATCCTGACCGTGCATGCGGCCAAGGGCCTGGAGGCGCCGTTCGTGGTGCTGCTCGATGCCAACCACAGCGATCCCGCCGCGGACAAGGGCGGGATCCTGGTCGACTGGCCGCCGTCGTCGCCGGTGCCGCTGCATTTCTCGGCGTACGGCAAGCGCAGCGAACGCGGACTGGCGCGCGCGCCGATGTTCGAGGCCGAGTTGGCGCTGGGCGAGCGGGAGAACTGGAACCTGCTGTATGTCGCCATGACGCGGGCGCAACAAGGCCTGCTGGTCAGCGGCGTGAAGGGCCGCACCAGCCGCGCCGGCGCCGGCGAGAACAACGCGGAGATCGCCGGCAGCTGGTACGTGCGGCTGCAGGGTGCCGGCGTGGGCGAGATGTTGCCCGCATACCCAGAACACCTGGCGCAAGCGGCCGACAGCGAGGCGGCCATACCGGCGCGCCTGAGCGAGCCGGTGCGCTTCACCGACTTCCGCATGCGCTACCGGGACGCCGGCGCGCTGCCATCGTTCGAGGACGACGCGCAGGCCGATGAAGAACCGTCGGAAGGCGACGGCATCGTCTTCAACGCCGCGGCGGCCCGCCATGGCGAACTGGTGCATGCCCTGCTGGAGCGGCTCACGCGCTATCCGGAAGCCTTTGCCGGCATTCCGGACATCGCCACGGTGCTGCGCTGGTTCCCGCTGACCGGCGCGCATTCGCCCGAGGCGCGGCAGGTGTGGCGCGATCAGGTCGATGAAGCGCTCGCGGCGGTGCGCGCGATGCTGGGCGCGCCGGCGCTGGCGCCGCTGCTGTCGGCGGACGAGGCCGGCAGCGCGCGCAATGAAGTCGAGCTGTATGACGCGCGTGGCCGGCTGCTGCGTATCGACCGGTTGGTGGAATTCGACGACCGCGTCGTCATCGTCGACTACAAGCTGCGATTGCTGCCGCAGGAGCACGCGGCCTATCGCGCGCAGCTGGGGCGCTACGTGGCGGCGGTCGCGCCGCTGTTCCCGGGCAAGCGCATCGAGGCCGGCGTGGCAACCGCGGACGGAGAGTGGATTCCCGCCGAGCGGCTGGCACCGCCGATGCTGACACAGCAGGGTTCGCTGTTCTGAGCGGAGCGCCGGACAGCGTCGGTAAATCGGCGCAGAATGGGCCCTGGGTGCGCCGTGTCCGGCGCACGCCGGCCGGCATGCTGTACTAAAGTGACAAGGACGGCGCCGCAAGCGGCGTGGGCATGCCGATGCGAAAAGCTGTTCGCGGGAGCGTGGTGAAGCGTTGGAAGGGTGAAGCTGGAGGGGCGAGGTGGGGCGTAGAGGTGGACGAGCCTGACCCTCGGCACTGGTGGAAAACGGCTGTGGCTGCTTCGTTCCCGACCTGACCAGGTTGACCGCGCCACCATGCGAGGAGGCCCGTCCGAGCGGCATTGTAACCTAGTCCGGGGCGTTGCGTCGAATTGCCTTGTCCGCCGCGGGTCATTGCATGCGGCAAAGCGCCGGCTTGATCTGGCGCAGGCAGTGCAGGCCGCGCTGGCCCGACCATGACAGGCCGCCGCACTATCAGCGGCGCGGCGCGCCGGCGATGCGCGTCCCGGATCCACTGATTCACCCAACCACGGAGCGTGGTGAGCCCAGACATGAACGCAAACGACCAGATCATTCACGGTGCCATGGCGCCGCAGGAAATCTCCACCGAAGTCCTGATCGAAAAATACGCCAAGGGCGAAGAAGGCAGCATTGCCGAGGTCAGGCAGCGCGTGGCGCGCGCGCTGGCACAGGCCGAGCCCGAAGGCGAACGCGAGGCGTGGAGCGCGCGCTTCCTGTGGGCACAGGAACACGGCTTCGTGCCGGCCGGGCGCATCAATTCGGCCGCCGGCACCGGCATCCAGGCTACGCTGATCAACTGCTTCGTGCAGCCGGTGGGCGACTCGGTGTCGGAAGCGCGTGATGGGCGACCCAGCATCTACACCGCGGTGGCGCAGGCGGCAGAGACCATGCGTCGTGGCGGTGGCGTCGGCTATGACTTCTCGGCGATCCGGCCGGCGGGCGCGCTGGTGCGCGCGACGCATTCGCGCGCGTCGGGGCCGGTGTCCTTCATGAAGGTATTCGATGCCTCGTGCGCGACGGTGGAATCCGCCGGCGCGCGCCGCGGCGCGCAGATGGGCGTGCTGCGCTGCGACCATCCGGATATCGAGAGCTTTATCCACGCCAAGGACAAGGGCGACCTGACCAACTTCAATATCTCGATCGGCGTCACCGACGAATTCATGCGCGCGGTGCAGGACGATGGCGAGGTCGAGCTGATCCATGAAGCCGAGCCCGGCGCCGACATGATCGCCGCCGGCGCCTACCGCCGCGACGACGGCCAATGGGTGTACCGCCGCCTGCCGGCGCGGCAACTGTGGGACCAGGTCATGCAGGCCACCTACGACCACGCCGAGCCCGGCATCCTGTTCCTGTCGCGCATCAATGCCGACAACAATCTCTATTACTGCGAGCGCATCGAGGCCACCAATCCCTGCGCCGAGCAGCCGCTGCCGCCGTATGGCTGCTGCTGCCTGGGCTCGATCAACCTGACGCGTTTCGTTCGCCAGCCGTTCTCGCCGCAGGCTGAATTCGACTTCGATGCCTTTGCCGAAGTGGTGCGCGTGGCCACGCGCATGCTCGACAACGTGCTCGACGTGACCTTCTGGCCGTTGCCCGAGCAGCAGGCCCAGGCCCACGCCAAGCGCCGCGTCGGCCTGGGTTTCCTGGGGCTGGGCAGCGCGCTGGTGATGCTGGGCCTGCGCTACGACACCGAGCCGGCGCGGCAACTGGCGGCGCGCATTGCCGAACGCATGCGCGACGAGGCCTATCTGGCCTCGACAGAACTGGCGGCGCAGAAGGGCGCCTTTCCGCTGCTGGACGTCGACGCCTACCTGCAGAGCGGCTTCGCCAGCCGGCTGCCGCAGGCCGTGCGCGATGCCATTGCGCGCAATGGCCTGCGCAATTCGCACCTGTTGTCGATCGCGCCGACCGGCACGATCACGCTGGCCTTTGCCGACAATGCCTCCAACGGCATCGAGCCGGCCTTCTCCTGGACTTACAACCGCCGCAAGCGGATGCCTGACAACAGCTACCGCTCGTTCGAGGTGGCGGACCACGCCTGGCGCCTCTACCGTCACATGGGCGCCGACATGGCGCAGTTGCCGGACAGCTTTGTCACGGCGCTGCAGATGTCGGCGCTGGACCATATGCGCATGCTGGAAGCGGTGCAGCCATATATCGACACCAGCATCAGCAAGACCGTCAACGTGCCGGAGGACTATCCTTACGAGGCCTTCCGCCACCTGTACCTGGAGGCCTGGCAGGCGGGACTGAAGGGTCTGGCGACCTATCGCCCCAATTCGGTGCTTGGCGCGGTGCTGTCCGTCCACGCGCCAGCGGCAGCGCCTGCGGCGGTGGCCGATGACAACCCGCTGGTGCGCCCGTTCAACAGCCGGCCTGTCGGCGACCTGGAGGGCGTGACCTCCAAGGTCGAATACCTGACCTACGAAGGCCACAAGACTGTCTACCTGACCGTCAACTTCATGCGCGTGGCGGGTGTCGTCGACGGCAAGCCAGTGGCGATCGAGCGGCCGGTGGAGTTCTTCATGCCGGCGGGGCAGCGCAGCGAGGGCCAGCAGTGGATCACCTCGACCATGCGGCTGCTGTCGATGGTGGCGCGCTCGGGCGGCTCGGTCGCCAAGGCGCTGGCCGACATGCGTAACGTGGTGTGGGACAAAGGCACCGTGCGCTACGGCTCGCTGGTGCGGCAGGACGGCACCGAGGTGCCGCGCTTCCATGATTCGGAGGTGGCGGCGCTCGGCTACGCGCTGCAGCGCATCCTGATCAAGCGCGGCTTCCTCGATGCGGAAGGCGCTCAGGTGCCGGTGACGGCGCTGGCGGCCCGGCTGGCGCAGCGCGACGGCGGCGGAGCGGCTGCCGCCGAGGCCGGGATCACGGTCCAGGCCAGCGCAGGCGTGGTCACCCCCGGCGTGGGCACCGGCAAGCCTTGCCCGGAGTGTGGCGCGCACGCCCTGCACAAGGTCGACGGCTGTGCGAAATGCGCCAATTGCGGCTACGTGGGCGAATGCGGCTGACCCCGTCCCGCGCCTGAAACCCGCCAGCGGCGCGGCGCCGCTGGCAGGCCTGGGCTCCAGGCCGCAAACTCCGGCCGCACGGCGGGCTGGGGCGGTCGCCATTTGCTACAATCGCCGCCATGAGTTATCAAGTTCTAGCGCGCAAATGGCGCCCCAGGGATTTCACCACGCTGGTCGGCCAGGAGCACGTGGTCCGCGCGCTCACGCACGCGCTGGAACAGCAGCGGCTGCACCACGCCTACCTGTTCACCGGTACGCGCGGGGTCGGCAAGACCACGCTGTCGCGGATCCTGGCCAAGGCCCTGAACTGCACCGGCGCTGACGGCAATGGCGGCATCACCGCCCAGCCATGCGGAGTGTGCAAGGCCTGCACCGAGATCGACAGCGGCCGTTTCGTCGACTACATCGAGATGGACGCCGCCTCCAACCGCGGCGTCGACGAGATGGCGCAACTGCTCGACAAGGCGGTGTACGCCCCCGGCACCGGGCGCTTCAAGGTCTACATGATCGACGAAGTGCACATGCTCACCAACCACGCCTTCAACGCCATGCTGAAGACGCTGGAAGAACCGCCCGGGCACGTCAAGTTCATCCTCGCCACCACCGACCCGCAGAAGATCCCGGTCACGGTGCTGTCGCGCTGCCTGCAGTTCAACCTCAAGCAGATGCCGCCGGGGCATATCGTCTCGCACCTGGACCATATCCTGGCGCAGGAAGGCATCGGCCACGACGGCAATGCGCTGCGGCTGCTGGCGCAGGCCGCGCACGGCTCGATGCGCGACGCGCTGTCGCTGACCGACCAGGCCATCGCCTACAGCGCGGGACAGGTCTCCGAGGAAGCGGTGCGCGGCATGCTGGGCGCGATCGACCAGGGCTACCTGGTGCAGTTGCTCGATGCGCTCGCCGCCGAGGAAGGCGCCGCCATGCTGGCCATCGCCGATGCCATGGCCGACCGCAGCCTGTCGTTCGCCGGCGCGCTGCAGGACCTGGGTTCGCTTCTGCACAAGGTGGCGCTGGCGCAGGCCGTGCCGGCTTCGGTGCAGGACGAATGGCCGGAGGCGGACGATGTGCGCCGCCTCGCCGGCGTGTTCGACGCGCAGGAAGTGCAGCTGTTCTACCAGATCGCCAACCTCGGACGCAATGAACTGGCGCTGGCACCGGATGAGTACGCCGGCTTCACCATGACGCTGCTGCGCATGCTGGCGTTCCGGCCGTCGGCGTCGCCTGAGCCGGCGCCTCCGACCGTGGCGCAAGGGCAGGGCGGCGGCGCCGCGCCGTCGCGCCCGCGCAGTGCGGCGCTGGCGGCCGATCCGGCCACGCCCCGGCATGCCGCCGTGGCGGCTGGGCCCGCACCGGCTGCTGTCACGGCGCCGGTGCCGACGGCGGCAAAGCCCGCCGCCCCGGCACCCGTCTTCGATCCAGTGGCCGAGCCCGCAGCACCAGTTGCGCCAGCCGCACCGGCCCGGCCCGCGCACGACGCCGCCATGTCGCCAGCCCGTGCCGCGCTGGCGGCCGCACGTGCCGCCTCCGCGCGCGGTGGCGCGCGCAATGCCCCGCCGCCGCCTGCCGCGCCCGCCGCTGCAGCGGCTCCCGCGCAGCGCCCGCCGGCACAGCCTTTGCGCGCGCCGGGTGCCGCAGCCGTGAGCCGTCCCGCCGCGCCCCCGGCCGCGCGCCGGCCTGAACCGGAATCGGTGCCGCCGTGGGAAATTGCCGGCGGCAGCGATGTGCCGCCATGGGAAGACCTGCCGCCGGACCTGCCTGTCATCGGTCCCTATGACAGCGACCCGGGCTACCGCGCCGACGAGCGTGACAATGGCTTCGGCGACAACGGTTTCAGCGAGCCGCCGGTCCGTGCCAATCCACGCAACGGCGCGACCAGGCCCGCCAGCGCGCCCGTGCGCGAAGCCGAAGCTGTGCGTGAGGCCGCCGCGCCGGCTGCACCCGCTGAGGGCGCCAAGCTAGTCGCCCCACGCCCGCCCGCAGCCGGCGAAGACGGCTCGCCGCCGGTCTTCACCGGCGACTGGCCGGCGCTGGCTGCCGGCCTGCCGCTCAAGGGCCTGGCGCAACAGCTGGCATACCAGAGCGAACTGACTCAGGTGGTCGGCAATACTTTCAACCTGCGCATCCCGGTGGCCGCCCTCGGCGAGAACGGCGTCGCCGAACGCCTGCAGCAGGTGCTGCGCGACCACTTCGGCCAGCCGGTGCGCGTGCTGTGCGAAGTCGGCGCGGTCGCGGTCACCGCCGCGGCGGCCGACGCCCAGGCACGTGCCGAGCGCCAGCGCGAAGCCGAGGCCGCGATCGAGGCCGACCCCTTTGTGCAAGGACTGCTGCGCGACTTCGGCGGCCAGATCGTGCCGGGCTCGATCCAGCCGCGCGCGGCCTGACGGCCCGGATCTGCCACCATCCGCCACGAATTTCCACCACAGATTTCCTACCGAATCCAGGAGCGTTCCATCATGATGAAAGGTCAACTCGCCGGGCTGATGAAGCAAGCCCAGCAGATGCAGGAAAACATGAAGAAGATGCAGGAGCAGCTGGCCCAGATCGAGGTCGAGGGCCAGTCCGGCGCCGGTCTCGTCAAGGTGGTCATGACCTGCAAGAACGACGTCAAGCGCGTCACCATCGACCCCAGCCTGCTGGCCGAAGGCGAGGACAAGGACCTGCTGGAAGACCTGGTTGCCGCCGCCTTCAACGACGCTGTGCGCAAGGCCGAGGCCACCACGCAGGAAAAGATGGGCTCGATGACCTCGGGCCTGCCGCTGCCCCCTGGCTTCAAGCTGCCGTTCTGAAGGCAGGGGTGAAAGCGGGTGTGAAGGGTTCCGCGCCGACTTCGCTGCAGGCGCTGGTCGAGGCGCTGCGGGTGCTGCCGGGCGTCGGGCCCAAGTCCGCCCAGCGCATGGCCTACCACCTGCTGCAGCACGACCGCGAGGGCGCGCGCAAGCTGGGCGACGCGCTGCGCGGCGCGGCGGACCATATCCGCCACTGCCAGCGCTGCAATACCTTCACCGAGCAGGAGATCTGCGAAACCTGCCTGGACGACCGCCGCGACGCCGCGCTGCTGTGCGTGGTGGAAACCCCGGCCGACCAGGTCATGATCGAGCAGACGCTGACTTACCGCGGCAAGTACTTCGTGCTGATGGGCCGGCTCTCGCCGCTGGACGGCATCGGCCCGCGCGAGATCCACCTGGACCGGCTGCTGGCGCGCGCCACCGAGCCTGAGCTGGGCGGCCCGGTCGGCGAAGTCATCGTCGCCACCAACTTCACCAGCGAAGGCGAGGCCACCGCCCACTACATCGGCGAAATGCTCAAGGCGCGCGGCCTCAAGGTGTCGCGCCTGGCGCGCGGCGTGCCGGTCGGCGGCGAGCTGGAATACGTCGACGCCGGCACCATTGCGCGCGCGGTGATGGACCGCCGCACTCTCTGATCCCAGCGGCGCGGGGCGGCATGCCCGCGCCGGACTTTTCCGCGTCTGCCTGCCCCATGAACCTGGCCCGCTTCGATCTCGTCACGCTTGGCTTGTTCGTCGCCGTGGCGCGCCAAGGCAGCATCTCGGCCGGCGCGCGCCAGTCGCACCTGGCCGTGGCCGCCGCCAGCAAGCGCATTTCGGACCTGGAGAACGCGGTGGGCGCGCCGCTGTTTTTCCGCCATGCCGCCGGCGTCCAACTGACTGAAGCCGGGCAGGCCTGCTTCCACCATGCGCTGACCATCCTGCAGGATGTCGAGCGCATGGCCGGCGTGATGTCCGACTATGCGTCCGGCGTGCGCGGACAGGTGCGCGTCTGCGCCAACACATCGGCGATCACGCAGTTCCTGCCGGACGACCTGGCGTCGTTCATGCAGCGCCATCCCACCATCCGCATCGAACTGGAAGAGCAGAACAGCCGCGACATCGTTGCCGCGCTGGTGGAGAACCGCGCCGATGTCGGCATCTTTGCCGACCGCACCCCGGCGGCGGGGCTGATGACGGTTGAGTACCGCCAGGATGAGCTGGTCATCATCACGCCGCCCAACCATCCGCTGGCTGCGCGCGGCCCGGTGCGCTACGCCGATACGCTCGAATTCGACTTCGTCAGCCTGCCGCAGGAAACCTCGCTGGCGGCGCGGCTGCTCGAGGAAAGCAGCCGGCTCGACCGACCCTTCCGGCTGCGCATCCAGGTGCGCAGCTTCGACGCCATGTGCCGCATGGTGATGGCCGGACTCGGCGTGGGTGTGCTGCCGCGCATCGCCGCCGAGCCGCACGTCAAGTCGATGGGTTTGTCGCTGGTGTCGTTGCAGGATGCCTGGGCGCGCCGCTCGCTGCTGATCGGCCTGCGCGACCCGGCCGGGCTGACGGTGTCGGCGCGGCTGCTGATCACCCATCTGTGCGGGGATAAGGCGCCGTTCTGACGCCCTGGGCGCCAGGCGCCCCCGGAGCCTTTCGCGTTCCGAGAAAACCCGCTTCTCCGATTGCCGATTCCTGGCTCGCCCCTGGCTGGGGCACACTCCGTGCCAATGACAGACGCGGCGGTATCGATCCCACGGATCGAATTTTCGCGGCGCAACAAATCCCCCGCATTGCACGGAGACACGCCATGGCGCAACAGATCCTCGAGGGCATCCGCGTCCTCGAACTCGGACAACTTATCGCCGGCCCCTTTGCCGCGAAGACCCTGGCCGATTTCGGCGCTCACATCATCAAGGTAGAGCCGCCCGGGCAGGGCGATCCGCTGCGCAAATGGCGCATGCTGCACGAAGGCACGTCGGTGTGGTGGGAAGCCCAATCGCGCAACAAGGAATCGATCTGCATCGACCTGCGCCAGCCGGAAGGGCAGGCACTGGTGCGCAAGCTGGCCGCCGAGGCCGACGTGCTGATCGAGAACTTCCGCCCTGGCACCATGGAGAAGTGGGGCCTGGGCTGGGACGTGCTGCATGCCGACAACCCGCGCCTGATCATGCTGCGCGTGTCGGGCTACGGCCAGACCGGCCCGAAGAAGGACGAGCCGGGTTTTGCCGCTGTGGCCGAGGCCATGGCGGGACTGCGCCACCTGACCGGAGAGCCGGGCCGCGCGCCGGTGCGCGCCGGGTTGTCGCTGGGCGACACCATCGCCGGGCTGCACGGCGCCATGGGCGTTCTGCTGGCGCTGTACCAGCGCGATGCGCGTGGCGGCGAAGGCCAGGTGATCGACGTGGCCCTCTATGAATCGCTGTTCAACCTGAGCGAAAGCCTGCTGCCGGAATACTCCGCCTTCGGCGCGGTGCGCCAGCCCGCCGGCGGGGCGCTGCCCGGCATCGCCCCGTCCAACGCCTACCCCTGCAGCAGCGGCGAATACGTGCTGGTGGCGGCCAATGGCGATGCCATCTTCAAGCGCATGATGCAGGCCATCGGCCGGCCTGACCTGGCCGATGACCCGGCGCTGGCCCAGAACGACGGCCGCGTGAAACGCGTCGACGAGATCGATGCCGCCATTGCCGACTGGACCCGCACGCAGACGGTGGAATCGGTGCTGGCCGTGCTGCGCGAGGCGCAGGTGCCGTCGGGCCGCATCTATACCGTCAAGGACATTGCCGAAGACCCGCACTACCGCGCCCGCGGCGTGATCGAGTCGGTGACCTCGGCCGGCGGCCTGACCGTGGAAGTGCCGGGCGTGGTGCCCAGGCTGTCGGCGAGCCCGGGCGGCATCCATGACCGCGCGCCCACGCTGGGCGAGCATACCGATGCAGTGCTGAAGCAGGCGGGCTTCGATGACGCCGCCATTGCCGACCTGCGCGCCCGCAAGGTGATCGCATGAGCGCCGCCGCCCAGCTGCGCGGCCCGGCCCGCGTCGAGATCAATGAAGTCGCGCCGCGCGACGGCCTGCAGATCGAGCCGGTGGTGGTGCCTACCGACGGCAAGGTCGCCTTCGTCGACGCGCTGTCGGCGTGCGGCTTCGCCCGCATCGAAGCCACCTCGTTCACGTCGGCACGGGCCATCCCCGCGCTGGCAGATGCCGAAGCGGTGATGCACCAGATCCAGCGCTTCACCGGCGTGCGCTACACGGTGCTGGTGCCCAACCTGCGCGGCCTGGAACGCGCGCTGTCGTGCCGGCCGGACGAGGTCAACCTGGTGATGTCGGCCAGCGAGATGCACAACCGCGCCAACCTGCGCATGACGCGCGAGCAATCGCAGGCGCAGTTGCTGGCGATGATCGAAGCCGCCAGCACGGCCGGCGTGCCGGTCAATATCTCGCTGTCGACGGTGTTCGGCTGCCCCTTCGAGGGCGAGGTCGAGGCCGGCGCAGTGATGGCGCTGGCCACGCGCTTCGCCGAAGCCGGCGCGGCGGGCATCACGCTGTGCGACACCACCGGCATGGCCTATCCCACGCAAGTGGCCGCGCTGTGCGAGCGGTTCCAGGGGGCGCTGCCCGGCACCGGCCTCACCATCCACCTGCACAACACGCGCGGCATGGGCCTGGCCAATGCGCTGGCGGCATGGGAGACCGGCGTGGCCCGCTTCGACGCGGCCGCTGGCGGCCTCGGCGGCTGCCCGTACGCGCCCGGTGCCAGCGGCAACGTCAGCACCGAGGACCTGGTCCACATGTTCGACTGCATGGGCGTGCAGACCGGCGTCAACCTCGGTGCGCTGCTCGATGCGGTAGCCGGCCTGCCCGCGCTGGTCGGCCGCGACATCCACAGCCAGTTGCTCATCGCCGGCCCGCGCCTGCGCACGCACCAGCCGCCGGCATGGATGGCGGAGCATTTCGCGGCGCAAGCCTAGTGCCGCACCCGGACAACAACAAGACATTGGCAATACAAATGGAGACCCTCATGAAGCAAGCCCTTCAACGCATCGCCGCCAAGCCCACCACCACCTTCGCCAACCGGCGCAAGGCCGTCGCCGCCACGCTGGCGGCTCTCGGTGCCGCGTGGCTGGCGCCTTCCGCGCTGGCGCAGGACGCCTATCCCAGCCGCCCGGTCACGCTGGTGGTATCCGCCGCGGCAGGCGGCACCACCGACATCGCGGCACGGATGATTTCGGAGCCGCTGTCCAAGGCGCTGGGCCAGCCGGTCGTGGTCGACAACAAGCCCGGCGGCAACGGCGGCATCGCCGCGCAGCTGGTGGCGCGCGCCAAGCCGGACGGCTACACGCTGATGCTGCAGTACTCGGGCTTCCACGTGATCACGCCGCTGCTGATGAAGAACCTGTCGTGGGATCCGGTCAAGGACTTCGCGCCGGTGGCCAATATCCTGTCGGCGCCGCAGGTGCTGGTGGTGCGCCAGAACCTGCCGGTCAAGTCGCTGAAGGAACTGGTGGCATATGCCAAGGCCAACCCGGACAAGCTCAACTACGCGTCGTCGGGTAACGGTTCGCTGCAGCACGTCTCGACCGAGTTGCTGAACCAGATGGCCGGCACCAGGATCGCCCACGTCCCGTACAAGGGCACCGGTCCGGCCATCACCGACCTGCTGGGCGGCACGGTCGACCTGACCATGACCACGCCGCCCCCGCTGATGGGCCATATCGCCGCGGGCAAGCTGCGCCCGCTGGTGGTGACCAGCAAGACGCGCCTGCCCAGCCTGAAGGACGTGCCGTCGGCACCCGAGGCCGGCTCTCCCGACCTCGACGTGTCGTCGTGGTTCGCGATGTACGCGCCGGCCGGCACGCCCAAGGCCGTGGTCGACAAGCTCGCCGGCGAGATCGAGAAGATCATGCGCACCGAAGCCTTCCGCAAGAAGGCCGAGGAACTGGGCGCCGAGGCGAAGTACATGAACCCGCAGCAGCTGGCGCAGTACCAGAAGGCGGAACTGGCGCGCTGGGGCAAGGTGATCAAGTCCGCCGATATCCACGCCGAGTAAGGAGGACGAATCTTGTCTCCCCTCTCCCGCACGCGGGAGAGGGGAGCACACCGGCAGCTCGCCTAGGTATAGATACCGATGCGGGCGTGCTACCCACCCAGTAGCATCGCAACTTGCCGCACGGCGGCACGCCGTGTTTTCGTGCACCGCCGTCCGGATCCAAACGGACAGGAAACGGGTAGGAGACAAGCATGTATAACAAGAAATTCTGGAAGCAGTTCCTGATCGCGCTGGCGCTGTTCCTGGCCGGCTGGTTCACCTTCGGCCATGCGCAGGCGCAGGGCAAGCCGGAGAAAACCAAGGTCACCATCGCGGTCGGCGGCAAGAACCTGTTCTACTACCTGCCGCTGACCATCGCCGAACGCCAGGGCTACTTCAAGGACGAAGGCCTGGATGTCGAGATCGTCGACTTCGCCGGCGGCGCCAAGGCGCTGCAGGCCGTGGTGGGCGGCAGCGCCGACGTGGTCTCGGGCGCCTACGAGCACACCATCAACCTGCAGGCCAAGGGCCAGCGCTACCAGGAATTCGTGCTGCAGGGCCGGGCGCCGCAGATCGTGCTGGTGGTGTCGAACAAGACCATGCCCGACTTCAAGTCGATCGCCGACCTGAAGGGCAAGAAGATCGGCGTGACCGCGCCCGGGTCGTCGACCAACATGATGGCCAATTTCGTGCTGGCCAAGCATGGCCTGAAGCCGTCTGACGTGTCCTTCATCGGCGTGGGCGCCAGCGCCGGCGCCGTGGCTGCCATGCGTTCGGGCCAGATCGATGCGATGGCCAACCTCGACCCGGTGATCTCGATGCTGACGCAGAAGAACGAGGTGCGCGTCGCTTCGGACACGCGTACGCTCAAGGACACGCAGGCAGTGTTCGGCGGCAGCATGCCGTCGGGCTGCCTGTACGCCTCGCAGGCCTTTATCCAGCAGAACCCCAACACCACGCAGGCGCTGACCAATGCCATGGTGCGCGCGCTCAAATGGCTGCAGAAGGCGGGTCCGTCCGACATCGTCAAGACCGTGCCGGAAAGCTACCTGCTGGGCGACCGCGCGCTGTACCTGGCCGCCTGGGACAAGGTCAGGGAAGCGATTTCGCCGGACGGCACCATGCCGGCCGATGGCCCGCGCACCGCGCTGAATACGCTGCAGCAGTTCGACGCCCAACTGAAGGGCAAGCCGATCAAGCTGGAAGAGACCTACACCAACGCCTTTGTGCAGAAGGCCAACGCCAAGTACAAGTAAGACCGTATCGCGCACGGCACCGGCCCGCTGTTCACAGCGGGCCTTTGCTTTGCGGCAGCGGCGGCCACTCCATCATCACTCGCCAGCGGCACGGCCGGCGAAAAACACGGTGCACCATGAGCATTCCCGCACTCTCCCTCGACAAGGTCACCTGCACCTTTGTTTCGCGCGATGACCGCAGCCAGCGCTATACCGCGGTCAAGGACGTCACGCTGTCGATCCAGCCGGGCGAGTTCGTCTCGGTGGTCGGCCCGACCGGCTGCGGCAAGTCCACGCTGCTGAACGTCGGCGCCGGCCTGCTTGAGCCTTCCACCGGCGAGGTACGCGTGTTCGGCGAGCCGCTGCGCGGCATCAACCGGCGCGCCGGCTATATGTTCCAGACCGAGGCGCTGATGCCATGGCGCAGCGCGCTCGACAACGTCGTTGCCGGCCTCGAGTTCCGCGGCGTGGCGCGCGCCGAGGCCGTGCGGCAGGGCGAGGACTGGCTGCGCCGCGTGGGCCTGGGCGGCTTCGGCGACCGCTATCCGCACCAGCTTTCCGGCGGCATGCGCAAGCGCGTGGCGCTGGCGCAGACGCTGGTGCTGGACCCGGACATCATCCTGATGGACGAACCGTTCTCCGCGCTCGATATCCAGACGCGGCAGCTGATGGAGAACGAAGTGCTGGACCTGTGGGCCGCAAAACGCAAGGCCGTGCTGTTCATCACCCACGACCTCGACGAGGCCATTGCCATGAGCGACCGCGTGGTGGTGCTGTCGGCAGGGCCGGCCACGCATCCCATCGGCGAGTTCGCCATCGACCTGCCGCGCCCCCGTGACGTGGCCGAGATCCGCAACCATCCGCGCTTTGTCGAACTGCACGCCGCGATCTGGGACGTGCTGCGCGAGGAAGTGCTCAAGGGTTACGCGCAGCAGCGCAAGGTGGCCTGAGCCCGCCCATTGCAACGTCATCACAACGACAACCAATCCCGATGGCATTCCGTAACGACTCCAAAGGCATGCTGCGCGTCTGGCAGCTGCTGGTGCTGGTGGTGATCCTGGGCGTCTGGCACATCGCCACGCGCTCGCAGCAGGTCGCCTTCTTCTTCGGCGAACCGCTGATGGTCGCGCAGCGGATCTGGAGCTGGTTCTTTATCGAGCGCGATATCTACCTGCACCTGGGCGTGACGCTGCTCGAGACCGTGCTGGCCTTCGGCATCGGCACGCTGGCGGGCCTCGGCGTGGGCTTGTGGCTGGCGCTGAGCCCGATGACCTCGGCGATCCTGGATCCCTATGTCAAGGCGATGAACTCGATGCCGCGCGTGATCCTGGCGCCGATCTTTGCGGTGTGGTTCGGCCTGGGAATCTGGTCGAAGGTGGCGCTGGCGGTGACGCTGGTGTTCTTCATCGTCTTCTTCAACGTCTACCAGGGCGTCAAGGAAGTGAGTCCGGTGGTGCTCGCCAATGCGCGCATGCTGGGCGCCAGCCAGCAGCAGCTGCTGCGCCATGTGTACCTGCCGAGTGCCACCAGCTGGGTGTTTTCGTCGCTGCATACTTCGGTGGGCCTGGCCTTTGTCGGTGCGGTGGTGGGCGAGTACCTGGGCTCGGCGCGCGGCGTGGGCTACCTGATCCTGCAGGCCGAGGGCACCTTCGACATCAACACCGTGTTCGCCGGCATCGTGGTGCTGACCGCGTTTGCGCTGATGCTGGACTGGATGGTCGGCGTCGGCGAGAAGCGGCTGATGAAGTGGCAGCCTAGGAGCGGGGAGACGGAGAAGCTGTAGGCTCGGCCGCATCCTCGGCCGCATCCTCGGCTTCCGCCATGCCGAAACGGACCGAGGCGGTCAGTCCGCCACCGGGCGTCCCTGACAGCACCACGCTGGCGCCGTGCAGCCGCGCGATCTCGCGCACGATCGACAGGCCCAGCCCGGTGCCTTCCGCGCACTGTCCGCTCTCGCCGCGATAGAAGCGGCGGAACACCGCCTCGCGTTCGGCAGGCGCAATGCCTGGCCCGTTGTCCACCACCTGCAGCACCGGCATGCCGCCCGACAGTGCAACCCGGACGGTGACCACCGCGCCTCGGCCCGCATAGCGGATCGCATTGTCGATCAGGTTGCCCGTCATCTCCTGCAGCAGCTCTGGCTGTCCGTCGAGCGGCACCGGACCCTCCTGCTCGAATCCCAGGTCGACCTGGCTGCCCCGCGCCACCGGTGCCCATTCCAGCGCCACGCCCTGCGCCAGCGTATCGAGCCGCAGTGGCCGCAGCGTCGGCGCGTAGCCCGCGTCCGGCTCCAGTCGCGACAGCGACAACAGCTGCTGCACGCCCTTGGACGCATGCCGCACGGTGCCGTGCAGCAGCCGCATATGCTCGCGCACGCGTTCGCCATCGCGTTCTCTCAATGCCAGTTCGGACTGCGCCTGGATGATCGCCAGCGGTGTCTTGAGCTGGTGCGCGGCATCGGCAAAGAAGCGCTTGCGCGCCTGCACCATGCGATACAGCCGCGCCATGTACTGGTTCAGCGCCTGCACCAGCGGCTTCATCTCCGCAGGCAGGTCCTTCTGCTCGATCGGGTCCAGCTGGGTGCCGCGGTGCGCGACGATGTCGGAAAGCCGGTGCAGCGGCCGCAGTCCGCGGCGCACGCCGAACCAGACGATGCCCAGCGCCAGCGTCACCAGCACCAGCTCCTGCAGCAGCGATCCGACCAGGATGTCGCGCGCCAGCAGCTGGCGCGGCTCGATGGACTCGCCGACCAGCACCCACACCAGCCGCGTGCGGGCCGAGCCGACGTCGTGGACCGGCAGCGGCTGCGCCGCCATGCGCAGCGGCTGTTCGCGGAACTCGGTGTCGTAGAACACGGTACGGTAGAGCTGCAGCGGTGCTTCGGCGGGCATCGGCAGGTCGTCGTAGCCGGTCACGGTGGCGCCAGCTTCGTCGCGGATGCGGTAGTAGATGTGCGGACCGGCCTGGTCGTCGAACAGCTCCAGTGCAAGATTGGGCAGGTCCACGTCAAGTCGCCCCTCGCGCAGCCGGATGCCTTCGCGCATGGCGCGCAGCGACGCTTCCAGGGTGCGGTCGAACGCGGTATGCGCGGCCGACATGGCGCGCTGGTATGTGAGCCAGGCATCGAAGGCGAGCAGGCCCATCAGCGGCACCAGCAACCACAGCGACAGCTGCAGCCGCAGGCTGGGCGGCCGGCGCGCAATCTTCATTGCGGACGCGCACAGGCCGACGCCGGCCGCGACTCGAGCAGGTACCCGAGGCCACGCAGCGTGACGATGGCCACGCCGCTGCCATCGAGCTTCTTGCGCAGGCGGTGCACGTAGATCTCGATTGCGTCCGGGTTCACCGATTCATCGATGCCGAAGATCTTCTCCGACAGGGCTGCCTTGTTGACCGCGCGGCCGTCGCGCAACAGCAGGACTTCCAGCACGGCGCGCTCGCGGCCGGTCAGCGCCAGCAACTCGCCGTGCAGCATGAACGCGCGGCTGATGCTGTCGTAGTGGAGCGGGCCGAACGCCAGTTGCGTGTTGTCATGGCCGTGGCTGCGGCGGATCAGCGCGCGGGCGCGCGCCTCCAGTTCGGACAGGTCGAACGGCTTGGCCAGGTAGTCGTCGGCGCCAAGGTCGAGGCCGCGCACGCGGTCTTCCACCGAGCCGTGCGCGGTCAGGATCAGCACCGGCAGCGGATTGCGCCGCTGGCGCAGGCGGCGCAGCACCTCCAGCCCGTCGAGTCCCGGCAGGCCGAGGTCCAGGATCAGCAGGGCGTAGTCCTGGGTGCACAGCAGGCTGTCGGCGCTGCGGCCGTCGTGCATGCAATCGACCGTGAAGCCGGCCTGGCCCAAGGCCTGGCTCAGGGAGTTGGCAAGCATCACATTGTCTTCGGCAAGCAGGATACGCATGGAACAGGGGCAGGGCAGGAAGATCGGCAAAACGGCATGGCATCCCGCAGGCGTGCTGCAGGAACGGCTGAGGCCAGACTGATACAGCGATCTGCTGCGCCTTAGAAGCTAGGGAAACCCCCAACCCCGGGTTGCGCCGGCATGCGTGAATTGACCCGATTCCGAAAGCGAACTGAAAGTGCGCGTCGCCTACCATCCGCCCCGTTCCAGCATCAACACCACAACAACCACACAAACCAAGGAGACATCATGAAGCGCATGGCCATGGCAATCGCGACGTTGGGGCTGGCTGCAGCCGGTTCGGCATCCGCCCAGTCGAGCGTGACCCTGTACGGGCTGGTGGACGCCGGTATCGAATACGTCAGCCATGCCGGCCCGGACGGGTCGGCGGTGAAGCTGACCTCGGGAGGCAAGAACACGTCGCGCTGGGGCATCCGCGGCAGCGAAGACCTGGGCGGCGGGCTCAAGGCCATCTTCAACCTCGAAAGCGGCATCGCCATCGATACCGGCCGGCTGGACACCGACAACACGCTGTTCGATCGCCGCGCCACCGTGGGGCTGTCGAGCCGGTATGGCCAGGTGGTGCTTGGCCGCACCTTCACCACCACCTACGACTTCATGCTGCCGTTCGACCCGATGGGCTATGCGCCGGCCTATTCATGGGCCACGTCGTCAACCGCCACCGGCGGCCGCAAGGACGGGCTGTTCTCGCGTGCGTCCAACGCGATCCGCTATGACGGCAGCTTCGGCGGCCTGAAGCTGGGCGCGACCATGGCGCTGGGCGAAGTGGCGGGTGATTTCAAGAGCTCGTCCAAGTACGCGCTCGGCGTCGGCTACAACGCCGGCAAGTTCGCCGCGGCGGCGACGTGGGACCGCCAGAACGGTGCCGGCGCCAGCACCACGCCGGCCGACAGCACCGACTACATCCAGGGCATCCACGCCGGCGCCAGCTACGACTTCGGCGGCCTGAAGCTGTTCGCCGGCTACCGCAACTACAAGCGCACCTTTACCACCGGCGCGCCGGACGACCGCAGCGACATGTACTGGGGCGGCGCCAGCTACGGCTTCACCCCGGCATTCACGCTGTACGGCGCGGTCTACAAGCAGAACATCAAGGGCGGCAACAATGCCGACCCGATCCTGTTCTCGCTGCGCGGCCAGTACGCGCTGTCCAAGCGCACGCTGGCCTACCTGTCGGTCGGTTATGCGGAGGCGCGCAACGGGCAGAACGTCAGCGTGTCGCGCGACCTGGTCGGCTATGCCAGCAACCAGACCGGCGTGATGGCCGGCCTGCAGCACCGCTTCTGACGGGAGCCGACTGGCGATTGACGATTGGGAACTGCCTGCCGCCCTGGCGTAGGGGTGTACGCCGACAAGGACGGCAGGCAGCTTGAGGCGCGTTGCCTCAGCGGGCGCAGGGCGTTGCCGCACGTCCTGCGCCCTTCTTTTATCGGCGGCGGGGCAGGGTGCCCGCCGCCCGGCGCGTGCCCAGGATCACGCTCAGGTCACGCTCCCGGCACGATCACGATCTTGCCGGTCACCTTGCGCGCCTCCATGTCCTTGAGCGCTTGCGGTGCCTGTTCCAGCGGATAGCGCGCCGAGATATGCGGGCGGATCTTGCCTTCCTTCATCCAGCCCAGCATCTGCGCCATGTTGGCCTGGTTGGCCTTGGGCTCGCGGCGCACGAAGTCGCCCCAGAACACGCCCACCAGCGACGCCCCTTTCAGCAGCGCCAGGTTCAGCGGCAGCTTCGGGATCTCGCCGTTGGCAAATCCCACCACCAGGTAGCGGCCGCGCCAGCCGATCGAGCGGAACGCCGGCTCGGCATAGATGCCGCCCACCGGGTCGTAGACGACATCCGGGCCCTTGCCGTCGGTCAGCGCCTTGACGCGCTCGCGCAGGTCTTCGGTGCTGTAGTTGATCAACGCATCGGCACCGTGCTCCTTGCACACCGCCAGCTTCTCGTCGGTCGAGGCGGCGGCGATCACGCGCGCGCCGATGGCCTTGCCGATCTCGATTGCCGCGATGCCCACGCCGCCGGCCGCGCCCAGCACCAGCATGGTCTGGCCCGCCTTCAGCTCGCCGCGGTCGATCACCGCATGGTGCGAGGTGCCGTAGGTCAGCGTGAAGGCCGCGGCGGTCTCGAAGTCGATCCCCGGCGGCATCGGCACCACCGAGGCGGCGGGCGCCTTGGCCTGCGTGGCAAACGCGCCGTTGCCCAGGTAGGCGATGACCTTGTCGCCCGGCTTGACGTGGGTGACGCCTTCGCCCACCGCCTTGACCACGCCGGCCAGTTCGGAGCCGGGGCTGAACGGCAGGGCAGGCTTGGCCTGGTATTTGTTCTGGATGATGAGCACATCCGGGAAGTTGACCGCTGCCGCCTTCACGTCGATGACCACTTCGCCCGCGCCCGGCACCAGATCGGGCAGGGTTTCCACGGTCAGCGAATCAGGGGGGCCCCAGGCTTTGCACAGTACGGCTTTCATCTTGTCTCCGGTCGATGTTTATGGCATTCGTGTGGCATTCCGCGCCAGTCAAGCTTATGCGGGCGGGCAGGGCAAGTGTAGCGTACAAATAGCACGGTCGTTCTGTTCCATGCCGAAGCCGCTGGAGCGGTTATTTGCGCCCTGCATAGCGTTTCGCGGAGTGCCCCGGAACATGGTGCCGGCGCGGCTCAGGGGGCGCTTGTACGGCGCGCGCTCAGGTACAATCGCGCCATGCATATCCTCCTTGCCAACGATGACGGTTATCTCGCGCCGGGACTGGCCGTTCTGCATGCTGCGCTCGCCCCGCTGGGCCGGATCACGGTCATCGCGCCCGAGCAGAACCACAGCGGCGCTTCCAACTCCCTGACGCTGCAGCGCCCGCTGTCGATCTACGAAGCGCGCGAAGGCGTGCAGAAGGGATTCCGCTTCGTCAACGGTACGCCGACCGACTGCGTGCACATCGCGCTGACCGGGCTGCTGGACGAGAAGCCAGACCTGGTGGTGTCCGGCATCAACCAGGGACAGAACATGGGCGAAGACGTGCTGTATTCCGGCACCGTCGCCGCCGCCATCGAAGGCTACCTGCTCGGCATCCCGTCGGTCGCCTTCTCGCAGGTCGACAAGGGCTGGGAGCATCTCGACGCAGCCGCGCGCGTCGCGCGCACCGTGGTCGAGCGCATCATCGGCCAGCCGCCCGCCGAACCCTTCCTGCTCAACGTCAATATCCCCAGCCTGCCGTTCGAGCACATCAAGGGCTATCGCGCCACGCGCCTGGGCAAGCGCCATCCTTCGCAGCCGGTGATCACGCAGGTGAATCCGCGCGGCGACACCAACTACTGGATCGGCCCGGCCGGCGATGCGCGCGATGCCAGTGAAGGCACGGACTTCCATGCCACCGCCGCCGGTTACGTCTCGCTGACGCCGTTGCAGCTCGACCTGACCCATCGCGGGCAGCTCGATGCGCTCGACCAGTGGCTGAAATAGGCAGCCGCTTCGCAGTGTCGCGCCCCCGATGAGTTCCACGCCCCGACGCAACAAGTTCCCCTTGCCGCTGGACGCGGTCGTCGAACGCAAGCCCGCACCGGCACGCACCGCCGGCATGCCTGCCGTCGACGCGCGGCGCACGGGCACGTCCGCACCGCCACCGAAACCGGCCAAGCCAAGGCTGCCGCGCACCGCGGCACCGGCGCCGGCGCCCGCACCCGCGAGCGCGGTGGAGCAGCGCGCCTCGGCGGCCACGGCCGGCGGCGGCGGCATGGCGTCCGCGCGCGCGCGCGCCGCGCTGGCGGCGCGGCTGCGCGCCGGCGGCATCCGCGACGAGCGCGTGTTGTCGGCCATCGCTGCGGTGCCGCGTCACCTGTTCGTCGAGCCGGGGCTGGCGTCGCAGGCGTATGAAGACGCCGCGCTGCCGATCGGCCACCAGCAGACCATTTCCAAGCCATCGGTGGTGGCGCGCATGATCGAGCTGCTGCGCGACGGCCTGGCCGCCGACACGCCGCTGGAGCGCGTGCTGGAGATCGGCACCGGCTGCGGCTACCAGGCCGCGGTGCTGAGCCAGGTGGCGCGCGAAGTCTTCTCGATCGAGCGCATCCGGCCGCTGCACGAGCAGGCCAAGGCGAACCTGCGCCCGCTGCGCGTGCCCAACCTGCGCCTGCACTATGGCGACGGCATGCTCGGCCTGCCGCAGGCGGCACCGTTCTCGGCCATCATCCTGGCCGCCGCCGGCATGGAAGTGCCACAGGCGCTGCTGGAACAACTGGAGGTAGGCGGGCGGCTGATCGCCCCGGTGGCCGTGGTGCCGCCGGCGGGCGTGCCCGGCCAGACCGTGACGCAGCAGTTGCTGCTGATCGAGCGGCGCAACCGACATCGCTTTCACAGAACCGCGCTTGAAGCCGTTTTCTTTGTGCCCTTAAAATCGGGCACCATCTGAGTCGAACTATGCACAACATCGTGAAATCGCAATATTTCGCACGCGCCGGTCAACTTTTTACGGCTTCTGCGCTGACGGCCCTGCTGGCCGCCTGCGCTAATTCGCCGATGCCGGCCCCTGTCGTTGACCGCACCTCCACCTCGGGCGCTGCCGCCGCCTCGATGGAGCCGGCCCCACCGGGATACTATCGGGTCAAGCGAGGCGATACGCTTTATCGAATCGCCCTGGAAAACGGCCAGTCGTACCGTGATGTCGCGACCTGGAACAACCTGTCCAATGTGAACCAGATCGAAGTTGGCCAGTTGTTGCGCATCGTGCCTCCGGGTGCCGACGTCAACGCTGCGCCCGGGGTTTCCACCACGCCGATCGCCCCGGCCACGGTGCAGGCCCAGCCGATCGACCAGGCGCGCCCGGTGGGCACGCCGGCAGTGGCAACCCCGGCCCCGTCAGCGCCCGCGGCGCCTGCCGCGGCGGCCGCCACGCCGTCCGCGCCGGTCGCCGATGGCGCGATGAAGCTGGCCTGGCCGGCAACCGGCCAGATGGTCGGTAAATTCGATGACAAGGGTAATAAGGGCATCGATATTGCGGGCAAGAAGGGCGATGCGGTGCTGGCTGCCGACGATGGCCGAGTGATTCACGTTGGCCCCTTGCGCGGCTACGGGAATCTTGTCATCATCAAACACAACGAGACATTTCTTACTGCGTACGGGCATAACGAGAAGGTGCTCGTGGCAGAGCAATCCGCGGTCCGCAAGGGCCAGAAGATTGCGGAGATGGGCAACAGTGATACCGACCGGGTGAAGCTTCACTTCGAAGTTCGCAAGAACGGAAAACCGGTTGATCCGATGCGGTACCTGCCGCCACAGTGAGGGTTCATGCCACGCCAGAAAACCGTCTCCTCCGGAACAACTGTCAGTAGGGCTCGCCGTCCAAAGCAGCCGGAAGTGAAGGCTGGTGTGGCACATCCCGACGAGCACGCCGACGCGCAAGCGTTCGAGCCAGATCTTGCTGCCGACCTGATTCCCGTGACCGACGAGCCGATCGCCACCTCCACTTCGGTGGGCCTGCGCGAATCGGACCTGCTCGCCGACGACAATGACCGCCATCTGCGCGATGACGACGATGACGAGTCTGAAGACGAGGAAGAAAGCGAAGGCGAGAATGGCAGCGATGGCGCAGCGGCCGAGCACGATGATTTCCGCACGGTGCTGCATACCGAGCTGGCCGCCGACACCGTCCAGCATTACCTGAACCGCATCAGCATCAAGCCGCTGCTGTCCGCGCCGGAGGAATTGCATTTCTCCACGCTGGCCAAGGACGGCGACTTTGCGGCGCGCCAGGTCATGATCGAGCGCAACCTGCGGCTGGTGGTCAGCATCGCCAAGGGATACCTCAATCGGGGGGTGCCGCTGCTGGACCTGATCGAGGAAGGTAATCTCGGCCTGATGCATGCGATCGAGAAATTCGATCCGTCGCGCGGGTTCCGCTTCTCGACCTATGCGACCTGGTGGATCCGCCAGAGCATCGAGCGCGCCATCATGAACCAGGCCCGCACCGTTCGCCTGCCGGTGCACGTGATCCGCGAACTGAACCAGGTGCTGCGCGCCAAGCGCCATCTGGAGAAGGGCGGTACCGACGGGCGCGACGCCAGCCTGGAAGACATCGCCCACCTGCTGGGCAAGACGCCGGACGAAGTGCAGGACGTCCTGGCACTCAACGAACACACCACCTCGCTCGATACGCCGTTCGACCTCGATCCCGGCTCGAGCCTCCTGGATTTCCTCTCTGACGAGCACAACGCCGCCCCCGATCAGGAGGTGGCGCACCGCGAACTGGAAGGGCTGATGAAGCTCTGGCTCGCGCGCCTGTCGGAAAAGCATCGCTATGTGGTGGAGCGCCGCTTCGGCCTCAACCATATCGAACCAGCCACGCTGGAAGAGCTCGCCGAGGAGATGGGCCTGACGCGCGAGCGCGTACGCCAGATCCAGCAGGAGGCGCTGGTCAAGCTCAAGCGGCATTTCGCTTCGCAAGGTGTCAGGAAGGACGCCGTTTTATGACCCCTGTGCTGGTATTCGACATCGAGACCATTCCCGATGTCGCCGGCCTGCGCCGTTTGCATGACCACCCCGACGCGATGAGCGACGGCGAAGTCGCCGAACACGCCTTTGCCGCCCGCCGCGAGAAGACCGGCAGCGATTTCCTGCCGCACTACCTGCAGCGCGTCGCCGCGATTTCCTGCGTGCTGCGGCGCACGCACCGCGATGGTTCGGCCGTGTTCCATGTGGGCTCGCTCGGCACCACCGAGGACAACGAGGCCACGCTGATCCAGAAGTTCTACGAACTGATCGCCCGCTACAGCCCGCAACTGGTTTCATGGAACGGCGGCGGATTCGATCTCCCCGTGCTGCATTACCGCGGCCTCGTCAACGGCGTCACGGCGCCGCGCTACTGGGAGATGGGCGAGGGCCGCGACGAAGACAGCCGCGACTTCAAGTGGAACAACTACATCAGCCGCTATCACATGCGGCACCTGGATCTCATGGACCTGCTGGCGATGTACCAGCCGCGCGCCAGCGCACCACTGGATGACCTGGCCAAGCTGTGCGGTTTCCCGGGCAAGATGGGGATGGATGGCAGCAAGGTCTGGCACGCATACCAGGCTGGCCAGCTCGACGAGATCCGCGCCTATTGCGAGACCGACGTTGTCAACACCTACCTGATGTACTGCCGTTTCCAGCTGATGCGCGGCGGCATGTCGCCGCGCGAGTTCGACACGGAGATGGACCTTGTCCAGGAATCGCTGGCGGAGCTGCCCGGCGAGCAGTGGATGGAATACCTGCAGGCCTTCCGCCTGCAGCGCCTCACGCCCGAAGTCGACGACTTCGAGGATTGATCGCGCCGGCGCCCGCCGGCGTGCGCCACGGCCTTAGAGGTCCAGCGACAGCAGGATCGGCTGGTGGTCCGAGTCGGCGGTATCCGCGTTGATCTCGCAACGCCGGATCCGCGCGGCCAGGTTATCCGTCACGAACATGAAGTCGCAGGCGAACGGTGGCTCGGGCCATTGCTCCTTGTCATGGATGGCGCAGGTCGGCGCGTGCGGCTGGCCGGGATGCGTGAGCAGCCAGGCGTCGCGCCATGGCGTGGTGGCGTCGTCGAACGGCTCCAGCATGCGGCGATAGGCAATGTCGTCGGGTTTGCTGTTGAAATCGCCGCACAGGATGGCTTCGGCGGGGCGCGGTTCCGGCGTGAACGGCCCGGGCCACTTCTCGCTGCGGCCCGGGCGCCGCGCGTGGTCGCAGGCCTGGACATGCCAGTCGCGCAGGGCTTCGGCCTGCGCCGCGCGCTGGAGCGCCGAGTAATATTCAAGGTGCGTGCAGATCACGCGCAGTGGCAGTGTGCCGGCTTCGACGGTGACTTCCAGCGCAACGCGCGGCATCGACGCCACTTGCGGGTCTGCAGGCCACGGCAATGCGTGCCGGAATACCTCGCGTACTGATAGCCGCGTGGCGATCAGGTTGCCGAATTGCTTGCGTGTGCCGTTGCGGTCGCGCCGGTCCACGCCTGACGCAAAGAGCAGGTGATAGCCTGGCAGCAGGGCGCTCAGTTCTGCCACCTGGTCGATGCCCGGCTCGCCACGCAGTTCCCCGAAGCCGCGCGTGACTTCTTGCAGGCAGATCACATCGGCATCGGCCATCGCGCGCAGCGTGTCCACCTGCCGCGCAAGGTCCACACGTCCGTCCGCGCCGCGGCCCCACTGGACATTCCACGAAATCAGTTCCATACAACGCCTCCGTCGTTGACCCGGCCGGTCTGGCATACAATCGCCCTTTCGTAAAACAATACGTCAGGTTTTATCTGGTGTCCCAAGCCGTGTCCTCCCCACAAGAAACGTCCGCCGCCGTGCCCGAATCAGCCGCACCGGGTGCCGCTCCCGCCGCAAAAGAGTCCCGTGGCCGTGGCAATGCCAGTGGCAATGCTCCGGGCGCCGATCCGGTGGTGTCGATCGATAGCCTTGACATGGAGGCGCGCGGCGTCGGCCGCCTGGTCAACGAGGACGGCACGCCTGGCAAGGTGATCTTTGTCGAAGGCGCATTGCCCGGCGAGACGGTCAGCTATCGCAGCTATCGCCGTAAGCCCAGCTTCGAGCAGGCGCACCTCGGCGAAGTCCTGCAGGAATCGGTGATGCGCGTGAAGCCGGGCTGCCAGCATTTCGGCGTCTGCGGCGGGTGCTCGATGCAACACCTGGATTCGCGTGCGCAGCTGGCGATCAAGCAGCGCGTGCTTGAAGACAATTTGTGGCACCTGTCCAAGGTGAAGCCCGACGTGGTGTTCCGCCCGATCGCCGGGCCAGACTGGGGCTACCGCTACCGCGCGCGCTTGACCGTGCGCCATGTGGTGAAGAAGGGCGGCGTGCTGGTGGGCTTCCATGAGCGCAAGAGCAGCTACGTCGCCGACATGACGCGTTGTGAAATCCTGCCGCCGCATGTGTCGGCGATGCTGGTGCCGCTGCGCGAACTGGTGGCGGGACTGTCGATCCGCGACCGCATGCCGCAGATCGAACTGGCCGTCGGGCACGAAGTGACGGCGCTGGTGCTGCGTATCCTCGAGCCGCTGACCGACGCCGACAAGGACCTGCTGCGCGTCTTCGCCGACGCGTACAAGGTGCAGTTCTGGCTGCAGCCGAAGGGGCCGGACACGGTCTACCCGTTCTACCCGGCTGACGTCGAGCTGGCCTATACGCTGCCGGAATTCGGCATCCGCATGCCGTTCAAGCCGACCGACTTCACGCAGGTGAACCACCAGATCAACCGCGTGCTGATCGGCCGCGCGCTGCGCCTGCTCGATGCGCAGCCGGGCGACCGCCTGCTCGACCTGTTCTGCGGCATCGGCAACTTCACGCTGCCGCTGGCCACGCAGGGCAAGTCGGTGATGGGTATCGAAGGCAGCGAGGCGCTGACCACGCGCGCGCTGGCCAATGCGGATTACAACGGGCTGGCCGAGAAGACCGAATTCGCATGCCGCAACCTGTTCGAAGTCACGGCTGACGACATCGCCGCGCTGGGCCGCTTCGACCGCTGGCTGGTCGACCCGCCGCGCGAAGGCGCGCTCGCGGTGAGCAAGGCGCTCGGCGAGCTGGCACAGCAGGGCAGCGACGTGCTGCCGCAGCGCATCGTCTATGTGTCGTGCAGCCCGGCCACGCTGGCGCGCGATGCCGGCCTGCTGGTGCACGAGGCGGGCTACCGGCTGAGCGGCGCCGGCGTGGTCAACATGTTCCCGCACACCTCGCACGTGGAGTCGATCGCGGTGTTCGACCGCGGCTGATCGCTGCGTGCGTCCAAAAGAAAAGCCGGCCAACAGGCCGGCTTATTTCATGCCGCGGCGTTTGCCGTCATTCCCGGCTGCCGCCGAAGATGCCCAGCAGCGCCAGCAGGTTGACGAAGACGTTGTATACGTCGAGGTAGATCGCCAGCGTGGCGGTAATGTAGTTGGTTTCGCCGCCGTTCACCACGCGCTGTACATCGAACAGGATGTACGCCGAGAAAATACCGATCGCGATCACCGACACCGTGATCATCAACGACGGCAGCTGCAGCCAGATATTGGCAACGCTGGCCAGGATCAGCAGGATCACGCCGACGAACAGGAACTTGCCCAGGCCGGAGAAATCGCGCTTGCTGACGGTGGCGATGGTCGCCATCGCGCCGAACACTGCTGCCGTGCCGCCAAAAGCGTACATGATCAGCGCCGGTCCGTTGGAGAACGCCAGCGTCACGCTGATCAGCCGGGACAGCATCAGTCCCATGAAGAACGTGAACGCCAGCAACAGCACCACGCCCATGCTGCTGTTCTTGGTCTTCTCGATGGCGAAGAAGAACCCGAATGCAATGGCCAGGAAAAGGATCAGCGACAGGCCGGGGCTGCCCGCCATGAAGCTGAAGCCGGTGGCCACGCCGATCCACGCACCGAGCACGGTAGGGATCATCGAGAGGGCCAGCAGCCAGTAAGTGTTGCGCAAGACCCGGTTGCGAACGACGACGTCAGTGACGGTCGACGCACTATTGCCGAAACCGTAGGTATTCAGCTTGTTATCCATGGTGACTCCTGTCTCAAAACGGTGAGGCTGCCGGGCCTGTCCGAAAGAAAGAGAATATTCGAATGGACCGCGGACGGAACCATCGTCAATGTGGCATCTGGCCGGCCGAATTGCAAGGGCGGGGTAACCCAGCAGGCACCCGCATTCGCTGTTACAGCCGGTTTGGCGCCGCCTTCGTTTGACGGAGGGCGGGGCGTCGTGTTCCTGACATGACAAGGATGTAATGTGCCGCCAATGCGACTTGCGGCCGAAATGGGTCGCAGGACCCGTAGCACCAACGCCGGAGCGGTCCAGACCCTCGAAAGGGTCATCATCTTCGTGCTAGAATCGCACGTTTAATCCATTTGTAACCCCTTCATTTTTCGGAGTTTTTCATGGCGATCGAACGCACCCTGTCGATTATCAAGCCGGATGCCGTGGCCAAGAACGTCATCGGCCAGATCTACGCCCGTTTCGAGGCCGCCGGCCTGAAGATCGTTGCTGCCAAGATGGTGCACCTGTCGCGCGGCGAAGCCGAGCAGTTCTATGCTGTGCACAAGGAGCGTCCGTTCTTCAAGGACCTGGTCGACTTCATGGTTTCCGGCCCGGTCATGATCCAGGCCCTGGAAGGCGAGAACGCTATCGCCAAGAACCGTGACCTGATGGGCGCCACCGACCCGAAGAAGGCCGAGAAGGGCACCATCCGCGCCGACTTCGCCGACAGCATCGACGCCAACGCCGTGCACGGCTCGGACGCCGCCGAAACCGCTGCCGTGGAAGTTGCCTTCTTCTTCCCGGGCATGAACGTCTACAGCCGCTGATCGGCTGCTGACTGACACTGAAGCTGAGTTTGCCGTCATGAACCATCTCGTCAACCTGCTCGACTACGACGCGGACGCGCTCACCGCCTATTGCGGCGAGCTCGGCGAGAAGCCGTTCCGTGCGCGGCAACTGCAACGCTGGATCCACCACTATGGTGCCAGCAGCTTCGACGCCATGTCGGATCTCGCCAAGTCGCTGCGCGAAAAGCTCTCGACCCGGGCCGAGATCCGCGCGCCTGCCGCCATTACCGACAACCTGTCGGCCGACGGCACGCGCAAGTGGCTGCTCGACGTCGGCCAGGGCAACGCAGTGGAAACGGTGTACATCCCCGAGGAAACGCGCGGCACGCTGTGCGTCTCCTCGCAGGCGGGCTGCGCGGTCAACTGCCGCTTCTGCTCGACCGGCAAGCAGGGCTTTTCGCGCAACCTGACCACGGGCGAGATCATTGGCCAGCTGTGGATGGCGGAGTTCGCCATGCGCGAGCAGCTGGGTCGTGGCCCCAGGGACGACCGCGTCATCTCCAACGTGGTGATGATGGGCATGGGCGAGCCGCTGCTGAACTACGATGCCGTGGTGCCGGCCATGCGGCTGATGCTGGACGACAATGCCTACGGCCTGTCGCGCCGCCGCGTGACACTGTCCACCTCGGGCGTGGTGCCGATGATGGACCGGCTGTCGAAGGACCTGCCGGTGGCCCTTGCCGTGTCGCTGCACGCGTCCAACGACGCCTTGCGCGACGTGCTGGTGCCGCTGAACAAGAAGTACCCGCTGGCCGAGCTGATGGCGGCATGCCGCCGCTACCTGGAATTCGCGCCGCGCGATTTCATTACTTTCGAATACTGCATGCTGGACGGTGTCAATGATGGCGTCGAGCATGCGCGGGAACTGCTGAAGCTTGTCGCCGACGTGCCGTGCAAGTTCAACCTGATCCCGTTCAACCCGTTCCCCGAGTCGGGCCTGAAGCGTTCCAACAACGAGCAGATCCGGCGCTTCGCGCAGGTGCTGATGGACGCCGGCATCGTGACCACCATCCGCAAGACGCGCGGCGACGACATCGACGCCGCTTGCGGCCAGTTGGCCGGGGAAGTGAAGGATCGTACCCGTCTGGCCGAGCGCGGCAAGTTCGGCAAGATCACGCCACTGGTGCCGGTCAACGGCGCCGGCCAGCCTCGGGAGGCTCGCCCTGCATGATCCGTCTGATCGCTGCAGCCCTGTTCGGGCTGTTGATGTTGTCCGGCTGCCAGCTGCCGCACACGCCGGCGCAGGATCTCCAGACCGCTTCCGACCAGACCGATGCAAGGCGCCGTGCCAGCATCCGGCTGCAGCTGGCCACCAACTATCTCGAGGCCGGCCAGAATGCGGTCGCGCTTGACGAGATCAAGCAGGCGATCGCCATCGATCCATCGCTCGCGGATGCCTACCATGTGCGCGCGCTGATCTATATGAACATGAACGAGCAGCCGCTGGCCGACGACAGCTTCCGCACCGCGGTGTCGATGCGCGGCAACGATGGTGATCTGCTCAACAACTATGGCTGGTTCCTGTGCCAGTCGGGCCGCTATGGCGAAGCCGTGCCGATGCTGCAGCGCGCCGTGTCGGCACCGTCGGCGGGCGGCCCGGTGAAGCCGCTGATCAGCCTGGGGGCGTGCGAGCTGCGCCGCGGCAACAGCGCCGAGGCGGAAAAGAATCTGAAGGCCGCGCTCGGCTACGACCGCAACAACCCGGTGGCTAACACCAATCTGGCGTTGGTCTACTACCGGCGCGGCGATTTCGCGCAGGCCCGGCAGTATGCCCAGCGCGTCAACAGCAGCCAATTTGCCAGTGCGCAATCCCTCTGGCTGGGAGCGCGCATTGCACACCGCCAGGGCGATGGCCGCACGCAGGATGCGCTGGTCGCGCAGCTGCGCAGCCGCTTCCCCGATTCGCGTGAGTTGACCGCCTACGAACAAGGAGCATGGGATGAGTGAGCACGACCGCGCCGCAGGCCAGGCCGTACCGACGCAATACGTCGGCGGTGGCGCGCACGAAGGAGACCGCGAAGCCGCAGCGCGCGAGATTGGCGCGGCACTGGCGCGCGAGCGCGAGGCGCAGCGGATGTCGGTGGAAGACGTCAGCGCGCGCCTGAAGGTGGCGGCTCCGAAGCTGCGCGCGATCGAAGCCGGCGACCTGCAGGCGCTGCCCGATGTCACTTTCGCCAAGGGCGTGATGCGGGCCTACGCGCGCATGCTGCATGTCGATATCGACGCGCTGCTGGCGCGCTTCCAGCCTCCGGTGGCACCGGTCACCGAAATTGCACGCCAGCGCGAGGGCAGCCTCAATGCCACGTTCGACGACCGCAATCGCTTCCGCACCGGCGGAGCCGGTGGGCGCTGGATCTGGCTGGCCCTGGTGGCGGTAGTGCTGGCCGCCGGTGGCTGGTTCGGCCTGGACCATATCCGCCAGTGGATCGATACCCGCGGCAGCGCGGCCGAGACTGCCACGACGGAGGAACATGCCGCTGCGCAATCGACAGAGCCCGGCACGGTGACCGCAGCGCTGCCGCCGGTAATGGCCGCCGCCGACTCGCCGGCGCCCTCGGCCGAAACCACACCGGCCACCGCCGTGGCCGTGGCCGCGGCTGCCGCGCCGGCATCAGTAGCGGTGGCCGTGCCTGCTGTTGCGCCGGTTGCAGCAACGCCTGCGCCGGCGCCCGCAGCGACGGCAGCGCTGGCAGCGGCGGCCGGTGAGGGTGAGCTGCAGATCCGCTTCGCCAGCGACACCTGGTATGAAATCCGCGACAGCAGCGGCAAGATCGTGCTGGGCGGCACGGCCAAGGCCGGCCAGGCGGTGTCCGGTGGCGGCAAGGCTCCGTACAAGGTGGTGATCGGCAACGTCAAGGGGATCGAGTCGATGACGCGCAACGGCACGCCGGTCGACCTGAAGGCAGCCAACCGCAACAACGTGGCGCGCCTGACGCTGCCCTGATCCGGGCCGGCGAGAGGTGCGGCGCAGTGCGTCTTTGCAAGGTGGTAATGCTATGAACCAACAGCTCTGTCTCCCGGTCCTGCCCGGCTCGCTGCCGCGCCGCCAGACGCGCCAGGCGCGCGTCGTGTGGGGCGATAACGTCGTGACCATCGGCGGCGATGCGCCGGTGCGCGTGCAGTCGATGACCAATACGGACACGGTCGACGCCATCGGCACGGCGATCCAGGTCAAGGACCTGGCGCGCGCGGGTTCGGAAATCGTGCGCATCACGGTGAACACGCCTGAGGCCGCCGCGGCGGTGCCGTCGATCCGCGAGCAGCTCGACCGCATGGGCGTCGACGTGCCGCTGGTGGGCGACTTCCACTACAACGGCCACAAGTTGCTGCAGGACTATCCGGCCTGTGCCGAGGCACTGTCCAAGTACCGCATCAACCCCGGCAACGTGGGGCAGGGCGCCAAGCGCGATACGCAGTTCGCGCAGATGATCGAGATGGCGTGCCGCTACAACAAGCCGGTGCGCATCGGCGTGAACTGGGGCAGCCTGGACCAGGACCTGCTGGCGCGCATCATGGACGAGAACGCGTTGCGCGCCGAGCCCTGGCCCGCGCAGAGCGTGATGATCGAGGCGCTGATCACGTCGGCGATCGATTCGGCGAAAAAGGCCGAAGAGATCGGCCTGGCGGGCAGCCAGATCATCCTGTCGTGCAAGGTATCGCAGGTGCAGGAGCTGATCGCGGTCTACCGCGAGCTGGCGCGCCGTTGCGACTATGCGTTGCACCTGGGCCTGACCGAGGCCGGCATGGGGAGCAAGGGCATCGTCGCCTCCACTGCGGCGCTGTCGGTGCTGCTGCAGGAAGGCATCGGCGACACGATCCGCATCTCGCTGACGCCGGAACCCGGCGCGCCGCGCGAGAAGGAAGTGTATGTGGGGCAGGAAATCCTGCAGACCATGGGCCTGCGCAACTTCACCCCGATGGTGATTGCATGCCCGGGATGTGGCCGCACCACCAGCACGGTGTTCCAGGAGCTTGCGGCCAGCATCCAGGCGTACCTGCGCGAGCAGATGCCGCATTGGAAAACCGCCTATCCGGGCGTCGAGGAAATGGATGTGGCCGTGATGGGCTGCATCGTCAACGGCCCGGGCGAGAGCAAGCACGCCAATATCGGCATTTCGCTGCCGGGCTCGGGCGAGTCGCCCGCCGCGCCGGTGTTCGTCGACGGCGTCAAGGTGAAGACGCTGCGCGGCGAGCGTATTGCCGAGGAATTCCAGGCGATCGTGGACGAGTACGTTCGCACGCATTACGGCCCGGGCGCTGCACGGGCCAATAGAGAAGTGGCAGCCTGAGCCGCACCGGCCAGGCCCGAGAAGCTGACAAGAACAGAATGACGCAATCCGATAACGCAGCCGCCGCCGGCGCTGCCAAGACTGAACCGAAGGCCGAACTGAAGGCCGAGCAGAAGGTGAAGCCCGCCAAGGCCCTGCAGGGCGTGAAGGGCATGAATGACATGCTGCCGGCCGACGCACCGCTGTGGGAGCATTTCGAGAATGCCGCGCGCGCCATGCTGCGCGCCTACGGCTACCAGCAGCTGCGCACGCCGATCGTCGAGCACACGCAGCTGTTCGTGCGTGGCATTGGCGAGGTGACCGACATCGTTGAGAAGGAGATGTACTCCTTCACCGATGCGCTCAACGGCGAGCAACTGACGCTGCGTCCCGAAGGCACCGCCGCCGCCGTGCGCGCGACCATCGAGCACAACCTGCTGTACGACGGCCCCAAGCGCCTGTGGTACACCGGCCCGATGTTCCGCCACGAGCGCCCGCAGCGCGGCCGCTATCGCCAGTTTCACCAGCTGGGCGCCGAGGCGCTCGGCTTCGCCGGTCCGGACGTCGACGCCGAG
Source organism: Cupriavidus phytohabitans (assembly GCF_000426345.1). GTDB lineage: Bacteria > Pseudomonadota > Gammaproteobacteria > Burkholderiales > Burkholderiaceae > Cupriavidus. The sequence goes on from NZ_AUFE01000009.1 coordinate 46,615, forward strand.
ATCATCCTGATGTGCCAGCGCCTGTGGGACGACCTGGGCCTGACCGGCGTGCGACTGGAAATCAACTCGCTGGGGCAGGCCAATGAGCGTGCCGCCCACCGCGAAGAGCTGATCAAGTACCTGGAGGGCTTCCAGGACATCCTGGACGAGGACAGCAAGCGCCGCCTGTACACCAACCCGCTGCGCGTGCTGGACACCAAGAACCCGGCGCTGCAGGAAATGGCCGCCAACGCGCCCAAGCTGATCGACTTCCTGGGCGAAGAGTCGCTGGCCCACTTCGAGGGCGTGCAGCGCCTGCTCAAGGCCAACAACATTCCGTTCAAGATCAATCCGCGCCTGGTGCGCGGGCTGGACTACTACAACCTGACGGTGTTCGAGTGGATCACCGACAAGCTCGGCGCGCAGGGCACCATCGCCGGCGGTGGCCGCTATGACCCGCTGATCGCGCAGATGGGCGGCAAGCCGGCACCGGCTTGCGGCTGGGCCATGGGCGTCGAGCGCATCATCGAGCTGATCCGCGAAGAGGGCGTGGTGCCCGACGCCGTGGGTTGCGATGTCTACCTTGTGCATCAGGGCGAAGCCGCCGCGCAGCAGGCCATGATTGCGGCCGAGCGGCTGCGCGATGCCGGCCTGGACGTGGTGCTGCACGCCAGCGCCGACGGCAAGGGCGGCAGCTTCAAGTCGCAGATGAAACGCGCCGACACAAGCGGCGCAGCCTATGCCGTTATCATTGGCGACGACGAAGTGGCCGCTGGCGTGGTCCAGGTCAAGGAACTTCGCCAGCGCGATCAGGCCGAAGGCGGTGGGCAACAGGCCACGGTGCAGGCCGAGGGACTGGTCGACTACCTGATCGACGCCATGGTCGGCGCCAGCGAGTAAGCGCGGAATAGCGCGGAATATGCGCGCATCGGCCCCACCGTCATCCAAGACGCCCGTATCCAACCAACGCAGGTGATTGCCTCGACATGGCTTACGATCTAGAAGAACAGGAACAGCTTGAAAATCTGAAGGCCTGGTGGCGCCAGTACGGCAATGCGCTGACCTGGGTGCTCATCGCCGCGCTGCTGGCGTTTGCCGGCTGGAACGGCTGGAAGTACTGGGAGCGCAAGCAGGCCGGCGAGGCCGCGGTGCTGTACGAGCAGGTGCTCAAGGCCGCCGAGGCGCGTGACGTCGAACGCGTCAAGCGCGCCGCGACCGACCTGGAAAACAAGTTCGGGCGTACCGCCTATGGCCAGATGAGCGCGCTGGTCGCCGGCCGCGTGCTGTACGACGCGGGCGACCTGGCCGCGGCCAAGACTCAGCTGCAGTGGGCCGTCGACCACGGCGACGAAGAATACGCGCATCTGGCGCGGGTGCGCCTGGCCGGCGTGCTGCTCGACGAAAAGGCCTATGACCAGGGCCTGGCGCTGCTGAAGGACGAACCGCCGGCAGCGTTCGCGTCGCTGTATGCCGACCGCCGCGGCGACCTGCTCGCCGCGCAGGACAAGCGCGACGACGCGCGCGCGGCTTATCGCAAGGCGCTGGACAAGCTGGGCGGGACCGAGCCGGCCACGCGCCAGATCATCCAGTTCAAGCTCGATGCGCTAGGCGCGGCCTGATGCGGCCGCACGCGCTTTGTGGCATCACGCAAAACCAGGATCGTAACCTTATGACGTCAGTGCTTTCCCGTGCCATACATCGCCAGCCCGCCCGCACCGTGACCCGTGCGCTGGTGGCGGCTGCCTGCCTGGCCGCGCTGGGCGGCTGCTCGCTGTTCAGCAAGGAAAACAAGCACCCGCCCGCCGAACTCAAGCCGGTTTCGGCCACGTTGACGGTGCGCCAGGCGTGGAAGGCCGATGTGGGCAAGAGCGGCCCGTATTCGATGCAGCCCGCCGCGGCGGGCAACAATGTCTTCGTGTCGTCCAACAACGGCAACGTGATGGCGCTGGAAGGCGCCTCCGGGCGCGTGCTGTGGAAGGCCAAGACCGACCTGGACCTGACCTCCGGCCCGGGCAGCGATGGCTCGGTGACCGCGGTCGCCGGCGAGAAGGGCGCGATCTACGCCTTTGACGCCAGCGGCAAGCAGATCTGGAAGAAGCAGGTCAACGGCGAGGTGCTGTCCGCGCCGCTGGTCGGCAACGGCCTGGTGGTGGTGCGCACCACTGACACGCGCGTGTTCGGCCTCGACGCCGGAACCGGCGAGCGCCGCTGGATCTACCAGCGCTCGCAGACGCCGCTCAACCTGCGTGCCGCGATGGGCATGGTGTTCGCCGGTGACGGCATCGTGATGGGTTTCCCCGGCGGCAAGCTGGGCGTGCTGACGCCGGGCAACGGCGTGCTGCGTTGGGAAAGCACGATCTCCTATCCCAAGGGCGTGTCCGAGATCGAGCGCCTGAACGATGTCACCGGCCAGCCGATGATCAGCGGCCGCCAGGTCTGCGCCACCACCTTCCAGGGGCGCGTGGCCTGCCTCGAGCTGGCCACCGGCCAGCCGCAGTGGGGCAAGGATTTCTCCTCGCCGAGCGGTCCCGCGCAGGATGACAATGCGATCTATGCCAGCGACGAGCAGTCGGTCGTGCATGCCTTTGACCGCCAGAACGGCGCCGAGCGCTGGAAGAACGACCAGATGCGCAACCGCCGCCTGGGTGCGCCGCTGGCACTGGGTCGCTCGGTGGTGATGGGCGACTTCGAAGGCTATGTCCACTTCCTGTCGCGCGAGGACGGCCAGGTCGTCGCCCGCATGAAGACCGATGGCAGCGCCATCACCGCCGCGCCGGTGGTGGCGGGGCAGACGCTGGTGATACAGACCCGCGACGGCGACGTCTTCGGGTTCCAGCCGGGCTGACCAGCAAGCAGTGCGCGCTGCCGTACACCTGTCGGTACGGTGCGCGCCGAATCCGGTAGCATGATCCCTGGTCGTGCGGCAAATTGCGCAGCGGGTTGCTGACCGGCGCCGCGCCCCGACAGGACAAGCGGCATGGCGCACCCAGCGGGTGCGCGTGCTGTCGGATCCATTGACTCCGGAGTAACCGGGGGACGGCAGGTGCCGGCCCCCGTTTCCGTTTATTGCATGAAACCAGTTATCGCACTTGTCGGCCGTCCCAATGTGGGGAAGTCGACGCTATTCAACCGCATGACCCGGTCGCGCGACGCGCTCGTCGCCGACCTGCCGGGCCTGACGCGCGACCGCCACTATGGCGAGGGCCGCGTCGGCGAGCGTCCGTTCATTGCCATCGATACCGGCGGCTTCGAGCCGGTGGTCAAGGAAGGCATCGTCGCCGAAATGGCCAAGCAGACCAAGCAGGCGGTGGTCGAGGCCGACGTGGTGATCTTCATCGTCGACGGCCGCCTGGGCCTGGCGCCGCAAGACCGCGCGATTGCCGACTACCTGCGCAAGACCGGCCGGCGCATCATGCTGGCGGTCAACAAGGCCGAGGGCATGAAGTACACCTCGGTCGCCGCGGATTTCTACGAACTCGGCATGGGCGATCCGTACGCGATCTCCGCTGCCCACGGCGATGGCGTGCGCGAACTGGTCGACGAGGCGATCGAGCTGGCCGTGCAGGAGCGCCCGGAACTGGCCGCGGAAGAGCCCGCTGACGGCAGGGGTGTCAAGATCGCCATCGTCGGGCGCCCCAATGTGGGGAAATCCACGCTGGTCAACACGCTGATCGGTGAAGAGCGTGTGATCGCGTTCGACATGCCGGGCACGACCCGCGACGCCATCTACGTGGAATTCGAACGCGGCGGCAAGCCTTATACGCTCATCGACACGGCGGGCCTGCGCCGGCGCGGCAAGGTGTTCGAGGCGATTGAAAAATTTTCAGTGGTCAAGACGCTGCAATCGATCGCCGATGCCAACGTCGTGATTCTGCTGCTGGATGCGCAACAGGACATTTCCGACCAGGACGCGCATATCGCCGGCTTTATCGTTGAATCCGGACGCGCGCTGGTGGTCGGCGTCAATAAATGGGACGGGCTGGATGGCCATACCCGCGACCGCATCAAGCACGACCTCGAGCGCAAGCTGCAATTCCTGAGTTTCGCGAATTTCCACTTTGTGTCGGCGCGCGAGCGCACCGGCATCGGCGCGCTGATGCGTTCCGTCGATGACGCCTATGCCGCGGCCATGGTCAAGCTGCCGACGCCGCAGCTGACGCGCGTGCTGCAGGAAGCCGTGGAATTCCAGCAGCCCAAGCGCGTCGGCGCGTCGCGTCCCAAGCTGCGCTATGCGCACCAGGGTGGCTCGAATCCGCCGATCATCGTGATCCATGGCAACGCGCTGTCGGGGGTCGCGGAGACCTATCGGCGCTATCTGGAAAACCGTTTCCGTGCGGCATTCAAGCTCAAGGGCACCCCTCTGCGCATCGAATTCCGTACGAACAAAAACCCGTACGCGGACTCGAAGGATTGAGTCCGGAATCGGATCCTTGGCGGGCCAGTTTTCGTTTGCGTTCGTTTGGAACTGCGGCTAAATTCACGGTAGCAGGGGGGTTCCCTGTGCATTGACGCCGACTTGGTACCGTTTTTGATCTTTTTTCTGGCGCGTTTTTGCGCCGATTGACTTGAACCGGGGAGTTCCATCCCCATCATTCACCACTAAACCTATAAATTTGGAGTGTGCCATGAGCAACAAAGGGCAACTGCTACAAGACCCGTTCCTGAACGCGCTGCGCAAAGAGCACGTGCCGGTGTCCATCTACCTCGTCAATGGCATCAAGCTGCAAGGCAATATCGAATCGTTCGATCAGTACGTCGTGCTGCTGCGTAACACCGTGACGCAGATGGTCTACAAGCATGCGATTTCCACCGTCGTTCCGGCGCGCGCGGTCAACTTCCGCGTGGATGATTCCTCCGAGAACTGATCTGCCTCGCGGCCGCGCAAAGCTGCGGCCGCCGACCCAAGGCATCGGCCTGGCAGCCCGCAGGGTTGCACCGATGCCCGGTACCGGTGCGCCAGCGCGGCCGGTGCCTGCCGGATTGGCGGCGCACCTCGCCGCCGCGGCCTTCCGCCCGGTGCGGGTAGCCATTCCGGCTGGGGCCAGGGCAGGACGGGACTTCCGTCGGTCATCCCCTGAAACCATCGGAAAGCGTTCCACTATTCCTCGCTATTCCTAATTCCCAGCGCATTCGCGCCATCCCTTGGATCCCAGAGCTACTTCCAATACTGCCCCGTCGCGCGCCATTCTCGTCGGCGTCGATTTCGGCAAGCACGACTTCGAGGAAAGCCTCAGCGAACTTGCCTTGCTGACCTCCACTGCCGGCTCGCTGCCGGTGCATACGCTGACGGGCCGCCGCTCGCGGCCGGACCCGGCGCTGTTTATTGGCTCAGGCAAGGCCGAGGAGCTGAAGGAAGCCGCCGACGCGCTCGACGCCGACGTGGTCGTGTTCAACCACGCGCTCAGCCCGGCGCAGCAGCGTAACCTCGAGCGCTTCCTGAACCGCCACGTGATCGACCGCACCGGCCTGATCCTGGACATCTTCGGTCAGCGTGCGCAGAGCCACGTCGGCAAGGTGCAGGTCGAGCTGGCGCAGGTGACGTACCGCGCCTCGCGGCTGGTGCGCGCGTGGAGCCACCTGGAGCGTCAGAAGGGCGGTATTGGCATGCGTGGCGGCCCCGGCGAGCGCCAGCTCGAGCTGGACCGGCGCATGCTGGACGACCGTGCCAAGCGGCTCAGGGCGGACCTGTCGCGGCTGCAGCGCCAGCACAGCACGCAGCGGCGCGCACGCGCGCGCAACGATACGCTCAGCATTTCGCTGGTGGGCTATACCAACGCGGGCAAGTCGACGCTGTTCAATGCGCTGACCAAGGCGCGCGCTTACGCGGCCGACCAGCTCTTCGCCACGCTCGATACCACCTCGCGCCGGCTGTTCCTGGACGGGCTGGGCAACGTGGTGCTGTCGGACACGGTCGGATTCATCCGCGACCTGCCCACGCAGCTGGTGGCGGCGTTCCGTGCCACACTCGAGGAAACGGTCCATGCCGACCTGCTGCTCCATGTGGTCGATGCCTCCAGCCCGGTGCGCCATGAGCAGATCGAACAGGTCAACCGCGTGCTGGCCGAGATCGACGCGTCCGACATCCCGCAGATCGTGGTGATGAACAAGATCGATGCGGCGCCCGAACTGCTGGAGCAGGGCCCGCGCATCGAGCGCGATGAAGATGGCATTCCCACGCGGGTGTTCCTGAGCGCCCGCGAAGGCATCGGCCTGGATGCGCTGCGCGAATCGGTGGTCGAGGTGGCCCAGTGGCTGGCCAGCCGCCCGCCGGAGCCTGCGCCCTATGATCAGCGGCTGGGTGACGCCCATCTGTATGAGGACGGTAGCGACAGCGACGATCTGGCAGGCGATGGCGCCGATGGCGCCCAGTCGGGGGTAAGGTCCTGAGCCGGGCCAGCGCGGCTTTTCGCGCGGCCTGGATGCCGCAGCGGTGCTTCGGCGGCCCGGTTTGGCGTGCCTTTCCACGGATTGGTCGCGATTTGGGCAAATGTGGCGCAGATGACTGCTAGAATCCCCCTGTTACAAACTTCCCCGGACCCGTGCACTTCATGCCCCAGTTTCCCCGGAATGCTGATTCGAGCCTGATACCAGGCAGCCGTTTCGCGCCACGCGCGGGCTGGCAGCGCCTGCGCGCCATCTTCTCGCTGAACGATCCGCGCTGGGGTCGCAATGGTGACGACGACGAGAAGAAGGACGGCCGCGACGACAACCGCCAGCAGAACCAGCGCCCGCAGCAGGATGGCGGCCCGCCGGACCTGGACGAACTGTGGCGCGACTTCAACCGCCGCCTGAATGGCCTGCTCGGCCGCAAGGAAAACGGCGGTGGCGGCAACCAGGGCTTCGGCGGCCCGCGCACCCCGGGCAAGAGCTCGGGCGTGGGCGTCGGTGTGATCGTGGCCGCGGTGGTCGGCATCTGGCTGGCCAGCGGCTTCTTCATGGTGCAGGAAGGCCAGACCGCCGTGATCCTGCAATTCGGCAAGTTCAAGTATTCGGCCGGTCCCGGCATCAACTGGCGGCTGCCCTGGCCGGTCCAGTCGGCCGAGGTTGTCAATCTGTCGGCGGTGCGCTCGGTCGAAGTGGGCCGCTCCACGTCGATCAAGGACAGCAACCTGAAAGACTCGTCGATGCTGACGCAGGACGAGAACATCATCGACGTGCGCTTCACCGTGCAGTACGTCATCCAGGACGCTACCGAGTTCCTGTTCTTCAACAAGACCGACCGCGGCGGCGACGAGGAACTGGTGACCCAGGCCGCCGAGACCTCGGTGCGCGAGATCGTCGGCCGCAACAAGATGGATGCGGTGCTGTACGAGAACCGCGAGCAGATCGCGCAGAGCCTGGCCAAGTCGATCCAGGCCATCCTGTCGGCCTACAAGACCGGCATCCGCGTGCTGTCGGTCAACGTGCAGAGCGTGCAGCCGCCCGAGCAGGTGCAGGCGGCATTCGATGACGTCAACAAGGCCAGCCAGGACCGCGAGCGCGCGATCAGCGAAGGCCAGGCCTATGCCAATGACATCATCCCCCGCGCCAAGGGTACCGCGGCGCGCCTGAAGGAGGAGGCCGAGGCCTACCGCTCCCGCGTGGTGGCGCAGGCCGAGGGCGATGCCTCGCGCTTCCGCTCGGTCCAGGCGGAGTATGCCAAGGCGCCGCAGGTGACGCGCGACCGGATCTATCTCGAAACCATGCAGCAGATCTACAGCAATTCGACCAAGGTGCTGGTGGACGCGCGCCAGGGCAACAACCTTCTCTACCTGCCGCTGGACAAGCTGATGGCGCAAGGCGGCGATGGCCGTGCGGCCACCCCGGGTCAGCCGGGTGCCGGCGGCACGCCGGCACCGGCTCCCGAGACTTCGCCGGATACCCGGTCGCGCGAATCGCTGCGCAACCGTGACCGCGACTCGCGCTGAGGAGACGCGTCATGAACCGACTGATTTCCTTCTCGATTGGCTTTTTCATCCTGCTGGCCGTGGTGTCGTCGATGCTGTTCGTGGTCGACCAGCGCCAGTACGCGGTGGTGTTCGCCTTCGGCGAGATCAAGCAGGTGGTGCGTGAGCCCGGCCTGCATTTCAAGCTGCCGCCGCCGTTCCAGAATGTGGTCTTCATGGACCGCCGCCTGCAGACCATCGACGTGGCCGCCAACGAGCGCTTCCTGACCGCCGAGAAAAAGAGCATGGTGGTGGACTGGTTCGTCAAATGGCGCATTACTGATCCGCGCAAGTTCTTCGTCGCCTTTGGCGGCAACATGCGTGGCGCCCAGGACCGCATGACCCAGCGTATCGACGCCGTGGCGCGCGAGGAGTTCGGCAGGCGCACCGTGGCCGACGTGGTCGCGGGCGAGCGCGAACAGGTGATGCAGGCTATCCGCAACGGCATGGTCGAATACGCCAAGTCGGTGGGCGTCGAGATCCTGGACGTGCGCCTGAAGCGCGTCGACCTGCTGCCCGCGATCAGCGAATCGGTGTACCGGCGCATGGAGGCCGAGCGCAAGCGCGTGGCCAACGAGCTGCGCTCCACCGGTGCCGCCGAGGGCGAAAAGATCCGCGCCGACGCCGACCGCCAGCGCGAAGTGGTGCTGGCCGAGGCCTATCGCGATGCCCAGGTGATCAAGGGCAATGGCGATGCCAAGGCGTCGCAGATCTACGGCGATGCCTTTGGCCGCGACCCGCAGTTCGCGCAGTTCTGGCGCAGCATGGAAGCGTATCGCAACACCTTCCGCGACAAGCGCGACGTGCTGGTGCTGGAGCCAAATTCCGACTTCTTCCGCTACATGCGTTCCAGCGGCGGTGCCGCGGCGGCCGCGTCCGGCGGATCCGGAGGCAAGCGCTAGAACGTCCGCTTGTCCGTGCGGCGAATTGACGAAACCCCGGCTTGCCGGGGTTTTGTCCGGCTGGAGCCATCATTGCCGAGTGATGGACCGGGCGCGCCGGGAGGCAAGACCGCGGCAACAATGTGCCGGGCGCGGCCCGGCACCGCGGGCGCCGAGCCCGCGGGGTAACCGAATGACCGAAAAGAGATTCACCATGTCCAACCATTGGCTGCTGCCAGAAAACATTGCCGACGTGCTGCCGTCGGAAGCGCGCAAGATCGAAGAACTGCGCCGCCGCATGCTGGACCTGTTCCGCACCTACGGCTACGAGCTGGTGATGCCGCCGATGCTGGAGTACCTGGAGTCGCTGCTGACCGGTACCGGTCATGACCTGGACCTGCGCACGCTCAAGCTGGTGGACCAGCTGTCGGGCCGCACCATGGGCCTGCGTGCCGATATCACGCCGCAGGTGGCGCGCATCGACGCCCACCTGCTGAACAGGCCCGGCGTGACGCGCCTGTGCTATGCCGGCAACGTGCTGCACGCGCGCCCGGCGGGCTTCCATGCCACGCGCGAGCCGATCCAGATCGGCGCCGAGATCTACGGCCACGCCGGCCTCGAAGCCGACGTCGAGATCCAGGAGCTGATGCTGGCCGCGCTGCAGGCGGCGGGCCTGTCGGAGATCCGCATCGACCTGTGCCACGCCGGCATCCTGGAGGCGCTGCTGGCCGGATTGCCGTCGATCCGCAAGACCGAGGACGCGCTCTTTGCCGCGCTCGAGACCAAGGACGTGCCCGCGCTGCGCGAGCTGACCGCGGGCATGCCGCAGACCGAACGCGATGCGCTGCTGGCGCTGCCAACGCTGTACGGCGGCGTGGAAGTGCTGGACCGCGCCCGCGCCACGCTGCCGGCGAGCCCGGCGATCGGCCGCGCGCTGGACGAACTCGCAGCGCTGGCGGTGCAGGTGCGTGGCGCCAGCGTCAATATCGACCTGTCGGACCTGCGCGGTTACCACTATCACAGCGGTGTGATGTTCGCGGCCTACGTGGCGGGCCTGCCCAACTACGTGGCCCGTGGCGGGCGCTATGACAAGGTGGGCGAAGCCTTCGGCCGCGCCCGCCCGGCGACGGGTTTCTCCCTCGACCTGCGCGAAGTGGCGTCGCTGTCACCGGTGGAAGTGCGCGCCCAGGCGATATTCGCACCCTGGGATGCGGACCCGGCACTGCGGGCGGCGATTTCCGCGCTGCGTGCCGCCGGCGAGATCGTGATCCAGTCGTTGCCCGGCCATACCCACGAGCTCGACGAATTCAACTGCGATCGCCAGCTGGTGCGCCAGGATTCCAGCTGGGCCGTGGTGCCGCGCTGACGCAGGGCGAGCAATCCCGGCCAAAAATCGGGAATCGCCCTGCAACAAGAGTAGAATACGTTTTTAACCTATTGACCAAAGCAATATGTCCGCATCCGCAGTAGGCCAGGGACGCAATGTCGTCGTGATCGGCACCCAGTGGGGTGACGAAGGCAAAGGAAAAATCGTCGATTGGCTTACCGACCATGCAAAGGGCGTGGTGCGGTTCCAGGGAGGCCACAACGCCGGCCACACCCTGATCATCGGCGGCAAGAAGACCATTCTCCGCCTGATCCCGTCGGGCATCATGCGCGAAGGCACGATCTGCTACATCGGCAACGGTGTAGTGCTGTCGCCCGAGGCGCTGTTCCGTGAAATCGAAGAACTCGAAGCCGCCGGCCTGCAGGTGCAGAGCCGCCTGCGCATCTCCGAAGCGGCAACGCTGATCCTGCCGTACCACGTCGCGATCGACAAGGCGCGCGAAGCCCGTCGCGGCGCGGCCAAGATCGGTACCACCGGCCGCGGCATTGGCCCGGCGTATGAAGACAAGGTTGCCCGCCGCGCGCTGCGCGTGCAGGACCTGTTCGATCCCGAGCAGTTCGCCGAGCGCCTGCGCGAGAACCTGGACTACCACAACTTCATGCTGACCCAGTACTTGGGCGCCGAAGCCGTGGACTTCCAGCAGACGCTGGACGACGCGCTGGCCTTCGCGCCGCGCCTGGCCCCGATGGTGGCCGACGTTTCGGCCGAGCTGTACGCGGTCAATGCCGCCGGTGGCAACCTGATGTTCGAAGGCGCGCAAGGCACGCTGCTCGACGTCGACCACGGCACCTATCCGTTCGTGACCTCGAGCAACTGCGTGGCCGGTGCGGCCGCCGCGGGCGCCGGCGTCGGCCCGGGCCGCCTGAACTATATCCTGGGCATCACTAAGGCCTACTGCACGCGCGTGGGCTCGGGCCCGTTCCCGAGCGAGCTGTACGACAACGACAACCCGCAGCGCCAGGACCAGGTCGGCGTGCGCCTGGCCAACGTCGGCAAGGAATTCGGTTCCGTCACCGGCCGTCCGCGCCGCACCGGCTGGCTGGATGCCGCCGCGCTCAAGCGCTCGGTGCAGATCAACGGCGTGTCGGGCCTGTGCCTGACCAAGCTGGACGTGCTCGATGGCCTGGACAGCATCAAGCTGTGCGTCGGCTACATGCTCGACGGCCAGACCGTCGACATCCTGCCGCGCGGCTCTGACGCCGTGGCGCGCTGCGAGCCGGTCTATGAAGAGTTCCCGGGCTGGAACGAGTCGACCTTCGGTGTGAAGTCGTGGGACGCGCTGCCCGAGGCGGCCCGCGTCTACCTGAAGCGCGTGGAAGAAGTGGTCGGTATCCCGATCGACATGATCTCGACCGGTCCGGACCGCGACGAGACCATCCTGCTGCGTCACCCGTACAAGGCCTGACCTGGCAACCACCGGAAGCACGACGTAGTGCCGCGGCGCCACGAACGCCGCGGCCTGCAACAGATCATCGGCCCGCGCAAGCGGGCCGAGCCTTATTGGCGATCCGGGCCAACCGGCCACGAAGATATCTAGAGCAAAACGATGAACCTGCCAACCAACGATGAAGAGAACCTGTGGGTCTCGTGGGACGAATACCACCGCCTGATCGCACGCCTGTCGCTGAACGTGCATGAGTCGGGCTGGAAGTTCGACAAGATCCTGTGCCTGGCGCGCGGCGGCCTGCGCGTGGGCGACCAGATGTCGCGCATCTTCGACGTGCCCCTGGCGATCCTGGCCACCAGCAGCTATCGCGAAGCCGCCGGCACGCAGCAGGGCGACCTGGACATCGCGCAGTACATCACCATGACGCGCGGCGAGCTGTCGGGCAAGATCCTGCTGGTCGACGACCTGGTCGATTCGGGCATCACGCTGGAACGCGTGGGCCGCCACCTGAAGGAACGCTATCCGGCGGTGACCGAGGTGCGCTCGGCGGTGCTGTGGTACAAGGCCTGCTCGAAGATCGAGCCGGATTATCACGTGACTTTCCTGCCGTCGAACCCCTGGATCCACCAGCCGTTCGAAGAGTACGACACGCTGCGCCCGCACAACCTGGGCGCGTGGCTCAAGCGCGGCAAGCGCGCCAGCCTGCTCGACGACGACGCGAGCGCCTGAGCGCGGCTCGCCGCACCTGTGCCGGCGTCGCCCGCCGCGCGGCACGGGCACGGATGGCGTCAATAGCCGACCGTGTAACGCTGGCGCGAATGCGCCGGCTTTTCGATCTCGTCGAGCATCGCAATCGCGTAGTCCTCCATCGCCAGTTCTTGCCCGCGGCATCGCTCAGCAGGGCTTCCTCGCCGATACGGAAGTTGCCGGTGCGCTCGCCCGGCTCGAACAGCGCCGACGGCGACAGGAAGGTCCAGTCGATCTGTTGCTCGCCATGCAGCGCATTGAGGAAATCGCGGCCCGCCAGGGCTTCGGTCTGGTACGCCTGGGGAAAGGTCGGCGTATCCACCAGTTGCACATCCGGTGCGACATGGAGGCTGCCCGCGCCGCCCACCACCAACAGGCGAGGCACGCCGGCCTGGCGCACCGCCGAGGTGACCTGATGCGCGTTCAGTTGCGCGAAGCGTGCCATGCTGATGACGACGTCACGATGGCAGGGACGGGGACGCGATATGGTGGTCGTCGGAATGCCGGAATCGCCACTGAAGCTGTTACACTCCTCGACATTGCCGGGCCGATGTGGTTTGGTTGCCGCGCAAGGCATTGCGCGCGGTTTCAGGGACGGGAAAAACCCCGTACGCTCACGTATGACACCGCGGCGGATTGCCGCCAAGCAAGGAGTGGAAGTTGCCGGATCTGGTACGCCAACAATGCGCCGAAAACAAAAAACCCGCAGGGCTCGAAAGCGCTGCGGGTTTCCCGGTGATCTGGTGCCCAGGAGAGGACTCGAACCTCCACAGTGTTGCCACCGCTAGGACCTGAACCTAGTGCGTCTACCAATTCCGCCACCTGGGCAGGTGTCGAAACAACCGAAGCGCTCATTATAGAGAGCGCGAGAATTTTGTCAAATAGTTTCCAGAAAAAATTGAATCAGAACAACTATCCGATCCCCAGCCGGGAAGAAATCCTGGGCGTGCTGAGAACGTCGGGATCTCCGCAGTCGGCAGGCGATATCGCCAAGGCCCTGTCGGTCACGCGCAAGGAGCATGACGGCTTCCAGAAGCGCCTGGCAGCGATGGAACGCGACGGCCAGATCGAACTGAACCGCAAGGGCCGCTATGAACTGGCCCACCAGCCCAACTTCGTCACCGGCCGCGTGCAGGGCCATCGCGACGGCTTCGGCTTCCTGATCCGCGACGATGGCGAAGACGATATCTTCCTGCCCGAGCGCGAGCTGCAGAAGGCCATGCACAACGACCGCGCGCAAGTGCGCGTGGTGGGCTACGACCGCCGCGGCCGGCCCGAGGGCCAGATCGTCGAGATCATCGAGCGCGCCAACCGCTACGTGATCGGACGGCTGCTGAGCGAGGGCGGCGTGCTGGTGGTCGCGCCGGAGGACAAGCGCATCAGCCAGGACATCCTGATTCCGCCCAAGGCGCAGGGCAAGGCGCGCGTGGGGCAGGTGGTCAGCGTCGAGCTGATCGAATATCCCGACCGCTATGTGCAGCCGGTGGGCCGCGTGGTGGAAATCCTCGGCGAGATCGACGATCCCGGCATGGAGATCGAGATCGCGGTGCGCAAGTATGGCGTGCCGCACGCCTTCTCCCCGGCGGCGGCCAAGGAAGCCGCCGCATTGCCGGACGAGGTGCGCCAGGCCGACCTGGACCACCGCATCGACCTGCGTGACATCCCGTTGGTGACCATCGACGGCGAAGACGCGCGCGACTTCGACGACGCGGTCTATTGCGAGCCGGTCAAGATCGGCCGTGCGAAAGGCTGGCGCCTGATCGTGGCGATCGCCGATGTGTCGCATTACGTGCGCCCCGGCGCGTCGCTGGATGCCGATGCGCTGGACCGCGCCACTTCTGTCTACTTCCCCCGCCGCGTGATTCCGATGCTGCCGGAGAAGCTGTCCAACGGACTGTGCTCGCTCAATCCCAACGTCGACCGGCTGTGCATGGTCTGCGATGCGGTGCTCACCGCCAAGGGCGAACTCAAGGGCTACCAGTTCTATCCCGCGGTGATGCACTCGACCGCGCGCCTGACCTACAACGAGGTCTGGTCGGTCCTGTCCAACACCAAGGGTCCCGAGGCACACAAGCGTGCCGAGCTGGTGCCGCACCTGCAGAACCTGTACGAGCTGTTCCAGGTCCTGCTCAAGGCGCGGCGCGAGCGTGGCGCGATCGACTTCGACACCACCGAGACCTATATCGTCTGCAATGCGCAGGGCAAGATCGAGCAGATCCTGCCGCGCACCCGCAACGATGCGCACCGGCTGATCGAGGAATGCATGCTGACCGCCAACGTGTGCGCGGCGGATTTCCTCGAGCGCTTCAAGCACCCGGCGCTGTACCGCATCCACGCCGGCCCCAGCGAAGAGAAGCTGAAGAACCTGCGCGAGTTCCTGAAGACCGCCGGCCTGTCGCTGGGCGGCGGCGACAAGCCGCAGGCGTCCGACTATGCCGAGGTGATGGACAAGATCAAGTCCCGCCCCGATGCGCCGATGCTGCAGACGATGCTGCTGCGCTCGATGCAGCAGGCCGTCTACAGCCCCGACAACATCGGCCACTTCGGCCTGGCGTACGGGGCCTATGCGCACTTCACCAGCCCGATCCGCCGCTATCCCGACCTGCTGGTGCACCGCGCGATCAAGGCCGTGCTTGCGCACACCAAGTACCAGCCGGCCTTTGCGCACGGTACCGAGCTGAACACCGCGATCTCGCCCAAGGCGCGCCGCCTGCAGGCCAAGGACGCCGAGCAGAAGGCGGAACTGGCCGCCGCGCGCGCCAGGCGCAACGAGGCGATCTGGGACGAGCTTGGCCTGCATTGCTCGGCCAACGAGCGCCGCGCCGACGAAGCGTCGCGCGATGTCGAGGCCTGGCTCAAGTGCTACTTCATGCGCGACAAGCTGGGCAGCGATTTTGCCGGCACCGTCAGCGCCGTGACGTCGTTTGGCATCTTCGTGCAGCTCGACGAACTATATGTCGAGGGGCTGGTGCACGTGACCGAACTGGGCAGCGATTACTTCCAGTACGACGAGGCCCGCAATGAACTGCGTGGCGAGCGCACCGGCATCCGTTATCGCCTGACCGACCGCGTGCGCGTGCAGGTCTCGCGTGTGGACCTCGATGCACGCAAGATCGATTTCCGCCTCGTGCAGGAGCCATCGGCCAAGACATTGCGCGCGCGCGCAACGGGCACCGACACCCAGCCGCGCGTTCCGGCCGCCCATGCGGTGCCGGCGCGCAAGAAGGGCCGCCAGCTGGCGGCGCTGCTGGGCGGATCGTCCAAGCCGGAGGAGTCGTTCGACGAGACGCTCGACCGCGTGATCGAGGAGCAGCCGGTGTTCGAAGCGGTGATCACGCCGCTCAAGCCACACATCGGTACTGGCGGCAAGCCGGCCAAGCGCGCGGCCAAGCCCAAGCCCGCGCACCTGGAGAAGCCGCGCAAGCCGGCTTCGAAGTCACGTCCTGCCAAAACGGCCGGCAAGTCCGCCGCCAAGCGCACGCCGCGCAAGCGTTAAGGCACGTCAGGCCTGGTTAAGGCTAACCGCTGTCCCCGCTGCGCGGGGACAGCGCCCGGGCGAGTACAATCGCGCCCATGGCTAAACAAAAACTCCTGATCGGCTTCCACGCCGTGACCGCGCGCCTGCGGCAAGATCCCAAGGGCGTGTCGGATATCTACATCGAATCCGCCCGCCGCGACCGGCGCATGCAAGACTTCGTGCGCCTGGCCGAAAGCCTGGGCGTGCGCCTGCATCCGGTCGACGCCGAGCGCCTGCGCGGCATGGCGGGCACCGACCGGCACCAGGGCGTGGTCGCGCGGGCCGAAGACGTTGCCCTCGCGCTGAACCTGGACGAACTGCTGGATGGCATCGAAGGCACGCCGCTGCTGCTGGTGCTCGACGGCGTCACCGATCCCCACAACCTGGGTGCCTGCCTGCGCGTGGCCGATGGCGCCGGCGCGCACGCGGTGATCGCGCCCAAGGACCGCAGCGTCGGCCTCAATGCAACCGTGGCCAAGGTGGCCAGCGGCGCGGCCGAGACCGTGCCGTATATCACCGTGACCAACCTGGCGCGCACGCTGCGCGAGCTGCAGGAACGCGGCATCTGGGTGATCGGAACCGCCGACGGTACCGAGAAATCCCTCTACGACATCGACTTCAAGGGCCCGACCGCGATCGTGATGGGCGCCGAAGGGGAGGGCATGCGCCGCCTGACGCGCGAGACCTGCGACGAACTGGTCGGCATCCCGATGGCCGGCGGTGTCGAGAGCCTCAACGTCTCGGTGGCCAGCGGCGTCTGCCTGTACGAGGCGGTGCGCCAGCGGCGCGTGCCGCGCTGACGCCATGGTGGCCGATCCGCTGCGCCCCACCTCTGAGCCCTGGCCCGGGATGGAAGAGGCGAGTCGGCTGATAGCGCAGGCGCGCAGCATCTTCGTGCTGACCGGCGCCGGTATTTCGGCCGAGTCGGGCGTGCCGACCTTCCGCGATGCGATGACTGGCCTGTGGGAACGGTTCAATCCGGAGGAACTGGCCAGCGAAGAGGCCTACCGGCGCCAGCCCGAACTGGTGTGGGAGTGGTATCTGCACCGGCGCGCGCTGGTCGCGGGCGCGCATCCCAATCCGGCGCACCACGCGCTGGTGGCGCTGGCCGTGCAAAAGCGTGTCACGCTGGTGACGCAGAATGTCGACGGCCTGCACCAGCGTGCCGGCAGCCAGCATGTGATCGAGCTGCATGGCAACCTGTTCGCCAACAAATGGCTGGAGGGGTGCGGACGCTGCGACGAAGCCAGCGCGTTGCCCGGCATGCCGCCGCGCTGCCACTTGTGCGGGGCGCTGATGCGCCCGGGGGTGGTGTGGTTCGGCGAAGACCTGCCGCGCGTGGCGCGCTTTCGTGCCGAGCATGCGGCGCAGACCTCGGACCTGTGCCTGGTAGTGGGAACGTCGGGACTGGTCTATCCCGCTGCCGCGCTGCCGGCGCTGGCGAAGGAGCACGGCGCGCCCGTCATCGTGATCAACCCGCTGCCGTCCGCGCTGGACCAGACCGCGGACCTCGTGGTGCAGGCAGCGGCAGGCGCCTGCCTGCCGCTGCTGTGGCCGCAGCCGGGCGTGGAGCCCGACTGAGCGCGACTGAGCCGGCCCTGCCGGCTTATCTGCCGACTTAACTGGCGCTTATTTGGCAATCTCGCCGATCAGCTTTTCCAGCTTGACCGCATCCGCCGCGAACAGCCGGATGCCTTCGGCCAGCTTCTCGGTGGCCATCGCGTCTTCATTCAGCTGCCAGCGGAACGATGCCTCGTCCGCCGCGATGCGGGCGATATTGGCGGCCTGGGCCTGGTCGACCGACAGCTTGCGCTCGGACGCACCCTGGCCGGCGGCCAGTTGCTCCAGCAGTTCCGGGCTGATGGTCAGCAGGTCGCAGCCGGCCAGCGACAGGATCTGCGCGGTGCTGCGGAAGCTGGCGCCCATCACCTCGGTCGGATAGCCGAACTTCTTGTAGTAGTCATAGATCTGGCGCACCGAGCGCACGCCGGGATCGTTGTCGCCGCCGTTGGCGACCGGGTCCCACTGCTCGCCGGCCTGCTTCTTGTACCAGTCGAAGATGCGCCCGACGAAGGGCGAGATCAGCTGCGCGCCGGCCTCGGCGCAGGCCACGGCTTGCACGAGCGAGAACAGCAGCGTCATGTTGCAGCGGATGCCGTCGCGCTGCAGGATCTCGGCCGCGCGGATGCCTTCCCAGGTCGACGCGATCTTGATCAGCACGCGCTCGCGCGCGATGCCGCGCTGCTCGTACAGCTGGATCAGGTGGCGGGCCTTGTTGACGGTGGCGGTCGTGTCGAACGACAGGCGCGCGTCGACTTCGGTCGAGACGCGGCCCGGCACGATCGCCAGGATCTCGCAGCCGAAGGCGATCAGCACCTCGTCCATCACCGCATCGACGCCGCCGTTGCCGTGGTGGTCTTGCACCGCCTTCTCCAGCAGGTGCCGGTATTCGGGCTTCTGCACGGCCTTCAGGATCAGCGAGGGGTTGGTGGTCGCGTCCTGCGGGGTGTATTGCTTCATCAGCTGGAAGTCGCCGGTGTCGGCCACTACCGTGGTGAACTGCCTGAGTTGTTCGAGCTGGTTCATGTCGCTTAGTCGTTGGTGCTGAATTGGCGCTGAATCGTTGGCGATTCGGTTTGCGGTGGCGGGGCGGCAAGCGCTTGCCCCGGCTGATCCATTGTACCGCCGGTGGCGGGGTATGCCGCTCAATCCGCTACACTATGCGTTTCCCCAACGCAATCTGGCTGTTGTCATGACTCAGGACGAACTCAAGGCGCTGGTGGCGCAGGCCGCCGCCGACTATGTGAAGCAGGAAGTTCCCGAAGGCGCCGTGCTGGGCGTGGGCACCGGCTCCACCGCCAACCTCTTCATTGACGCCGTGGCGGCGTTCAAGGAGCGCTTCGCGGGTGCCGTGTCGAGCTCAGAGGCTTCCACGCGCCGCCTGCAGCAGCACGGGTTCAAGGTGCTGGACCTGAACGAAGTCGACGAGATTCCGGTGTACGTCGACGGCGCCGACGAGATCGATGCCAGCGGCGCCATGATCAAGGGCGGTGGCGGCGCGCTGACGCGCGAGAAGATTGTTGCCTCGGTGGCGAAGCGTTTTGTCTGCATCGCCGACGGCAGCAAGCTGGTTGGTACCATGGGCGCCTTCCCGCTGCCAGTCGAGGTGATCCCGATGGCACGTGCGGCGGTCGCGCGCAAGCTGCAGGCGCTGGGCGGCCAGCCGAAGCTGCGCATGACCAAGGAAGGCGGCATCTACAAGACCGACAACGGCAATGTGATCCTGGACGTCGCCGGCCTGAAGATCGACGATCCGCGCGGGCTCGAGCAAACCGTCAATCAGGTGCCGGGCGTGGTGACGGTGGGCCTGTTCGCGCTGCGTGGCGCGGACGTGCTGCTGCTTGGCACCGGCGACGGTGTGCAGCGCACGGACTACTGATCCGATGCATAGGTCAGTCGGCCGTTAAGCGGTAGTCGATCGGCCAGCAGTCGATCGGCCAGCAAAAAGGGGTGCCTCGGGCACCCCTTCGTCGTTTGACGCGGTCCGGGAATCAGGACTGCGGCGGCACGTAGCCCTGCGCCTGATCGGCGCCTTCGCCGAAGAAGTACTTTTCGGTCTGCTTGATCAGGTACTGGCGTGCGCGCGTGTCGGCCATATTCAGGCGGTTCTCGTTGATCAGCATGGTCTGGTGCTTGAGCCAGCCGGCCCATGCTTCCTTCGACACGCTCTGCCAGATCTTCTTGCCCAGTTCGCCGGGCAGCGGCGGGAAGTCGAGGCCTTCGGCTTCCTTGTTCAGCTTGATGCAATGGACCATGCGGGCCATGGGGGACTCCTTGTTCGTTCGTTAGACTGGGCTAGAGGGCGCTGGCGCTATTGTAGCCAAGCAGGGCGGCTGGCCGCGGCGCGGCGGCCATTGACCCTACGCCGTCACAGTTTTTTCATCAGCACCATCGACTTGCGCTGCCAGTTATAGAGCTTGCGCTTGTCTTCGGGCAGGTCGTCCACCGTGGCGTGGACGAAGCCGCGCTTGAGGAACCAGTGCTCGGTGCGCGTGGTGAGCACGAACAGCTTGTCCAGGCCCAGCGTGCGCGCGCGACGCTCGATGCGCTTGAGCAGGCGCTCGCCATCACCGGTGCCCTGGGCCTCGGCGGAGACCGTCAGGCAGGCCATTTCCCCCATGTTCTCGCGCGGGTAGTCATAGAGCGCGGCACAGCCGAACAGCACGCCATCGTGCTCGATCACCGAGAAGTTGGCGATATCGCGCTCGATCAGGTGGCGTCCGCGCGGCACCAGCGTGCCGTCCGCTTCCAGCGGCGCGATCAGCTGCAGGATGCCGCCAACGTCGTCCAGCGTGGCTTCGCGCAGGCTTTCGAGGTCGGTATCGGAAAGCATGGTGCCGACACCGTCGTGCAGGAACAGTTCCAACAGCACCGAGCCGTCCAGCGCATAGGGAATCAGGTGCGCGCGCGGCACGCCGCCCTTGAGCGCCTTGACCAGGTGGCGCAGGTAGTCGGCCACGTCGGGCGGCAGGTGGTTGTTCTGCAGGCGCTCCACGGCCGTGCGCAGCGACATTTCCGGCATCAGCTTGCCGACCGGGTCGGGCACGCCCGGCACCTCGGTGATGAAGATCAGCTTGTCGGCCTTGAGCGCGGTGGCGGTGGCGCTGGCCACGTCCTCCATCGACAGGTTGAAGGCCTGGCCGGTCGGAGAGAAGCCCAGCGGCGACAGCAGTACCACCTTGCCATGCGACAGCGACATGCGCACCGACTCGGCATCGATCTTGCGCACCAGCCCGGTGTGCTGGTAGTCGGTGCCGTTGACGATGCCGACCGGGCGCGCCGTGACGAAGTTGCCGGAAATCACGGACAGCTGCGCGCCGGCCATCGGCGTATTGGGCAAGCCCTGGCTGAATGCGGCCTCGATATCGAGCCGCAGCTCGCCGGCGGCTTCCTTGGCACATTCGAGCGCGGCGTTGTCGGTGATGCGCACGCCGTCGACGAATTGCGACTCGACATGGCGCAGCGCCAGTTGCTCTTCCACCTGCGGGCGCGAGCCATGCACCAGCACGATCTGCATGCCCATCGCATGCAGCAGCGCCACGTCGTTGACCAGCGCATTGAGCACGCCCGACTTGACCAGTTCGCCCGCGAAGGCGATCACGAAGGTCTTGCCGCGGAAGGCATGGATATATGGCGCCACCATGCGCAGCCAGTCGACGAACTGCTGGTGGTCGGGGCCGCCGCGTTCGATGGTGTCGGCGGCCACCGGCACCGGCGCGGTGGCGGGCGCGGTGGAAATCGGGGCGGGCGGTGGGAGTTCGGCCGTGGCGGGCGGCTCCGCCGCCGTGGCGGCTGCCGTGTCGGTAGAGGTCGCCGGCTGCGGCGTATCGGTTCTGGCGTTCATCCCGCGGATTATAATCCCGGCCAATGTCAGAACAACGCCCCTTCAAGGCTGCAAAGCCCGTCAGGCCAGGTCAACCCGCCGCCCCGCAGACGCCGGCCGGTGCCGGCCAGTCCACGCCATCCCATCCGTCCCGCCCGCCCAAAGGGCAGACCCCAGGCCAGGCCCCGGGGCAGCCCCGAGGACAGGCCCAGCGCCCGGCCAGGCCGCCCGCCGGACGCCCGGAGCCCGCTGCCGCCCGCCCGGCCGGCGAACCCGGCCAGCGCCAGCCGCGCGGCCCGCGCCAGGAGCGCCCGCCGCGCCCGCCACGGGTGGTCAATCCGCTGCCCTCGATCACGTTCCCCGAGGCCCTGCCGGTCTCGGCCCGCCGCGACGAGATCGCCGCCGCGCTGCTGGCCAGCCAGGTCGTGATCGTGTCGGGCGAGACCGGCTCGGGCAAGACCACGCAGCTGCCGAAGATCTGCCTGTCGATCGGGCGCGGTCCGGGGCGCGAGGGTGGGGGGCTGATCGGCCACACCCAGCCGCGCCGCATCGCCGCGACCTCCACCGCCAAGCGCATCGCGCAGGAGCTGGGGTCGCCGGTGGGCGAGCATGTCGGCTACCAGGTGCGCTTCAACGACACCATGTCGGCGGGCGCGTCGGTCAAGCTGATGACCGACGGCATCCTGCTGGCCGAGACACAGAACGACCCGCTGCTGCGCGCTTACGACACCCTCATCATCGACGAGGCGCACGAGCGCAGCCTGAACATCGACTTCCTGATCGGCTACCTGCGCCAGATCCTGCCGAAGCGGCCCGACCTGAAGGTGATCATCACCTCGGCCACCATCGATGCGCAGCGCTTTGCCGAGCATTTCACGCTCAACGGCAAGCCAGCGCCGGTGATCGAGGTCAGCGGCCGGCTGTATCCGGTGGAAGTGCGCTACCGCCCGATCACCGACGACGCGCCGCCGGGCGCCGCGCCGCGCAGCGCGCAGGCGCGCGAGCGCGACCTCTACGACGGCATTGTCGATGCCGTTGACGAGCTGTGCCGCGTCGGCCAGGGCGACGTGCTGGTGTTCCTGCCGGGCGAACGCGAGATCCGCGAGGCTGCCGAGGCACTGCGCAAGCACCATCCGCCGCATACCGAGATCCTGCCGCTGTTCGCGCGGCTGTCGGTGCAGGAGCAGGAGCGGGTATTCAAGCCGTCCAACGCGCGCCGCATCGTGCTGGCGACCAACGTCGCCGAGACCTCGCTGACGGTGCCGGGCATCCGCTACGTGGTCGATACCGGGATGGCCCGCGTCAAGCGATACTCCTATCGCAACAAGGTCGAGCAGCTGCAGGTCGAGTCGATCTCGCAGGCAGCCGCCAACCAGCGCGCCGGCCGTTGCGGCCGCGTGGCCAACGGCGTGTGCATCCGGCTATACGAAGAGTCGGATTTCACCGGTCGGCCGCGCTTCACCGACCCCGAGATCCTGCGTTCGTCGCTGGCGGCGGTGATCCTGCGCATGAAGGCGCTGCGGCTGACCGACATCGAATCGTTCCCGTTTATCGAACCGCCGCTGGGCCGCGCCGTCGCCGACGGCTACCAGCTGCTGCAGGAACTGGGCGCGGTCGATGACGCCAACCAGCTCACGCCGACGGGGCGGCAGCTGGCCAAGCTGCCGCTCGATCCACGCGTGGGCCGCATGATCCTGGCCGCGCGCCAGCACCAGTGCCTGCGCGAGGTGCTGGTCATCGCCAGCGCGCTGTCGGTGCAGGACCCGCGTGACCGCCCGCAGGAGGCGCAGGAAGCCGCAGACCAGGCGCATCGCAAGTTCATGGACGAGAGGTCCGAGTTCCTGGGCTGGGTCAAGCTGTGGAAGTGGTTCGAGGACGCGGTAACGCACAAGAAGTCGAACCGCCAGTTGCAGGACCAGTGCCGCGCCAGCTTCCTGTCGCACCTGCGCCTGCGCGAATGGCGCGACGTCCATTCGCAGCTGCTGACCACGGTGGCCGAGCAGGGCTGGCGCCTGAACGAGAGCGAGCCGACCTACGAGCAGGTGCACAAGGCGCTGCTTACCGGCCTGCTCGGCAACGTCGGCGTGCGCATCGAGGATGGCGACGGCAAGGGCCGCGAGTACCTGGGCGCGCGCGGCATCAAGTTCCACCTGTGGCCGGGTTCGCTGATCGCGCGCAAGGTCGGCCGCTGGATCGTGGCGGCCGAGCTGGTCGAGACCAGCCGCCTGTTCGCGCGCACGCTGGCGCGCATTGAGCCGGAGTGGCTGGAGCAGATCGGCGGGCACCTGCTCAAGGTGAGCTGGAGCGATCCGCACTGGGAAAAGAAGGCCGGCCAGGTGCTGGCGCTCGAACGGGCCACGCTGTACGGCCTGGTGGTCTACCAGCACCGCCGTGTCCACTACGGTCCGATGAACCCGCAGGAAGCGCGCGAGCTCTTTATCCGCCGCGCGCTGGTCGAGGGCGAATTCGATACGCGCCTGCCATTCTTCGCGCACAACCAGCGCCTGGTGCGGGAGATCGAAAACCTGGAGCACAAGTCGCGCCGGCAGGACGTGCTGGTCGACGACGAGCTGATCTACGCCTTCTATGATCGCGCCATCCCGGCCGAGATCAACCAGCAAACAACCTTCGAGCAGTGGTACCAGGCCGAAAGCGCCAAGGACCGCAAGCTGCTCTACCTGAACCGCGACGAGCTGATGCGGCATGAGGCGGCCGGCATCACCACCGACCTGTTCCCCAAGACCATGAACGTGGCCGGGGTGGACATGGGGCTGACCTACCACTTCGAGCCGGGCAGCCACCGCGACGGTGTGACGCTGACCGTGCCGCTGTACGCGCTCAACCAGGTGCGGCAGGAGCGCGCCGACTGGCTGGTGCCGGGCATGATCAAGGAGAAGGTCCACCTGCTGCTGAAGTCATTGCCGCAGAAGCTGCGCCGCCATTGCGTGCCGTTGCCGGACTTTGCGGCCGGCTTTGTCTCGCGCCAGCCGTTCGGCGAGGGCGAGCTGCTGGACGTGCTGATCGCTGATATCCGCGAGCAGACCGGCACCATGGTCAAGCGCGCCGACTTCAAGCTGGAAACGCTGCCGGCGCACCACGCGATGAACTTCAAGGTCATCGACGAGCACGGCCGCCAGCTCGACATGGGCCGCAACCTGGCGCAACTGCGCGCCGAGCTGGGCGGCCAGGCTCAGCAGTCGTTCCAGCGCGTTGCGGCGCAGGCGGCCGCGCAAGCCGGCTCGCCCGACCAGGCCGCGCAGCTGCCGGCCGCAGAGCCTGGCCAGTATGAGAACCTGACCGGCTGGACCTTCGGCGAACTGCCGGAGCTGCTTGAGATCCGCAAGGGCAGCCAGACGCTGTTCGGCTACCCGGCGCTGGTCGACCGCGGCACGCACTGCGACGTCGAGGTCTTCGACGATCCGCAGGAAGCCGCGCGCATCCACCACCTGGGGCTGCGCCGGCTGTTCGCGCTGCAGCTGCGCGAACAGGTCAAGTTCATCGAAAAGAACATACCCGGGCTGCAGCAGATGGCGATGCAGTACATGACGCTGGGTACGCAGGAAATGCTGCGCGACCAGATCGTGATGCTGGCGCTGGAACGCGCCTGCATGCAGGCGCCGCTGCCGCGCAATGAGGCCGAGTTCAACGCCCGCAAGGACGAAGGCCGCACGCGGCTGTCGCTGCTGGCGCAGGAGATTGCACGGCTGGCCGGCGCGATCCTTGCCGAATACGCCGGGCTGTCGCGCAAGCTGCTGCAGGCCAAGCCGTTCGCGGCAGCCTACGCCGACATGGAAGGCCAGCTTGGCCGGGTGATGAGCAAGCGCTTTATCGACGAGACCCCGTACACGCAGCTGGTCCACTTCCCGCGTTACCTGAAGGGCATCGCCATGCGCATCGACAAGCTCAAGGGCGATCCGGCGCGCGATACCCAGCGCATCCAGGAGATGGCGCCGCTGTTGCAGCAATGGCAGCGCGCCGAAAAGCAGCTGCGCACGCAAGGGCGGGGCGGGGAGGACGCGCGGCTGGAAGAATTCCGCTGGATGCTGGAGGAACTCCGCATCGCCCTGTTCGCGCAGGAGCTGCGCACCCCCGTGCCGATGTCGGTGAAGCGGCTGCAGAAGGTGTGGGAATCGATGCAGCGCTGAGGCGCGAGCGCCCGTACGGCCCGAATGGTCGTGCCGGCGCAACAATCTGCCAAATTCTTCTCCGCCGTCAGCCGAGACGTCATCGGAATTAGCCGCCCAAACGTTAGAATCGCCGATTCAGTTCTTTCTTGTAGCGGGTCTTATGTTCGCATTGCGTCGGTGGGTGGCTGGTGGGATCACGGTGGGCGCGCTCGCGCTGGGCCTGATGGCCGCGCCGGCATCGGCGGAAGTGGTGGTGATCCTTAATTCGGGTGATGCAACCGTCACGCTGATCGACAAGGACACGCAGAAGGTGCTGGAGACCTTCCCGATTGGCAAGGAGCCGCACCACCTGATCGCGACGCCCGACGACAAGTCGCTGATCATCGCCAACGCGGTCGGCAACGACCTGGTGTTCCTGGACCCGGTAACCGGCAAGGTGCAGCAGCGCATGCCCAATATCGACGACCCCTACCAGATCGGCTTCTCGCCCGACCAGAAGTGGTTCGTCGCCACCGGCAACCGGCTCGACCGCGTCGATGTCTACCGCTGGGACGGCAAGGCGCTGAAGCTGGCCAAGCAATACCCGCTGGCCAAGACCCCCAGCCATATCGCGTTCACCGCCGACAGCCGCATCGCCTTTATCACGCTGCAGGACTCCAACGAGGTCGCCGCGATCGACCTGATCACGCAGAACGTGTTGTGGCGCATGGAGACTGGCTCCGCGCCGGCCGGCATCTGGGTCACGCCGGACCAGAAATACCTGCTGGTCGGCATGACGGGCGCGGACTACGTTGCCGTGATCGACTGGCGCACCCGCGCGGTGGTCAAGCAGATCCAGACGGGCAAGGGCGCGCACAACTTCCGCGCGGTGGGAGACAGGCGCCACCTGTTCCTGAGCAACCGCGTGACCGGCAGCATCAGCATCATCGACCAGCAGACGCTGGCCAAGATCGGCGACATCACGGGCCTGCCGCCGGGCCCTGACGACATGGAACTGACCTCCGACGGCAAGACGCTGTGGGTGACGTTCCGCTGGGCGCGCGCGGTCGGGCTGGTCGACGTGCCGAGCCGCAAGCTGGTCAAGACCGTGCGCGTTGGCCGCTCGCCGCACGGCATCTATTTCCGCACGCGCGCGCCGCTGTACTGAACCGGGCGGGGCAGGACCAATGCGCGATACCAGGGCTTCGCGATTCCGAGGATTCGTACGATTCGGCAGGATGCTGGCTGGGCTCGCGCTTGCCTGCGCCTTGCCCTCCGCGCTGCATGCGGCGGATGCCACCGGGGCGGCTGCGAAAGCCTGCCCGGCCGGCACGCTCTACCTGACCTTCGATACCGGCAGCATGAGCCAGGCGCAGCTGATCGCCGACACGCTGCGCCGGCACAAGATCCGTGCGACCTTCTTCCTGGCCAATGAACCGACGGTGCGGCAGGACAGTTCGCTCGACCGCTCCTGGGCGCCATACTGGAAGGCGCTGGCCGGGGACGGCCATGCCTTTGGCACGCATACTTTCGACCATGTCTACCTGCGCGGCGTGCGTGCCGGGCAGGTGACCATGCGGCCGCAGTTCGGTGCGCAGGCGGGCAAGGACACCGTGATGGATGCTGCCGGTTTCTGCAGCGAACTGCGTCGCAGCGCCGACGCTCTCCGCGACATGACCGGTGCCGAGATGATGCCGCTCTGGCGCGCCCCGGGCGGCCGCACCGCGCCACAGACGCTGCAATGGGCCGAGCAGTGCGGCTTCCGCCACGTCGGCTGGGCGCCGGCCGGTTTCCTGGGCGATGAGCTGGCGTCGGATCGCTACCCGAATGCAATGCTGCTCGAGCGAGCGCTCGGCAAGCTGCGCGATGGCGACATCACCATGGCGCACCTGGGCATCTGGTCGCGCAAGGATCCGTGGGCGCCGGGCGTGCTGGAGCCGCTGCTGTCCGGGCTGGAGCGCAAGGGCTTCTGCTTCGCGACGCTGCGCGAGCATCCGGCCTACCGCGACTGGATCGCCCGGCATGCCAGCGGACAACAGGAGGGCAGGCGGTAATGTGGGAGTCGCTCAACGGCTGGATCGGGCAGGTCGAAGGCACGCTGTTCCAGGACGTGGTGCTGCCTGTGGTCTATGACCTGGGCTTCGGCCGCTATGCCGAAGAGGCCTTCACCGGCACCGAATGGCTGCTGGTGGGGCTGGTGCAGATCGCCGTGATGTTCCTGATCCTGGGTCCGCTGGAAAAATGGCGTCCGGTCGAGCCGGTGGCGGACCGCGCCGCGATCCGCACCGACATGGTCTACACGGCGATCCACCGCCTCGGGCTGTTCCGGCTCGCCATGTTCTTCCTGCTGGCGCCGCTGACCGACTCGCTCGAAGGGCACCTGCGGCTGATGGGCTGGCACCGCATCAACGTCGAGGACTGGTGGCCGGGCGTGACTTCGGTGCCGCTGGTCAGCTTCTTCGTCTACCTGCTGCTGTTCGACCTGCTCGATTACTGGTATCACCGCCTGTCGCATACGTTCCGCTGGTGGTGGCACCTGCACGCGGTGCACCACAGCCAGCGCCAGATGACACTCTGGAGCGACAACCGCAACCACCTGCTGGACGACATGCTGCGCGACCTGGTGTTCGCGCTGGTGGCGCTGGGCGTCGGCGTCGAGCCCTCGCAATATGTGCTGCTGGTGGCGCTGTCGCAGTTGCTGCAGAGCCTGCAGCATGCCAACCTGCGGCTGCATTTCGGCAACATCGGCGAACGCCTGCTGATCTCGCCGCGTTTTCATCGCACCCATCATGCCGTTGGCATCGGCCATGAGGCCGACGGTGCCCCGGCGCGGCTGGGCGGCTGCAATTACGGGGTGATCTTCCCATGGTGGGACATGCTGTTCGGCACCGCGGTCTTTGCCGAAAGCTACCACCCCACCGGTATCCGCGACCAGCTGCCGCCGCCGCTGGGCAAGGGCCACGACTACGGCACGGGCTTTCTCGCCCACCAGTGGTACGGCATCAAGCGCCTGCTGCGGCTGCGCTGAAGCGATCCTCTACCGCCCCCGCCGCAGTCCGCGCGGCGGGGGCAAGTGGCGTATGCTAGTGTTCCGGTTTGCCGCCGGCACCGGCGCCGGCTCCAACGCCGGCTGTATTCGCCTTCCACCGCATAAACGCCGAGTCCACGCTCGGACCCACGCTGCATGAACGATATCTTCCGCTCGTTTGGCCGCGCGCTTGTCAGCCAGCTGCATCCGCGCATGCTGCTGCTGACCGTGCTGCCTTTCGTCCTGTCCACGCTCTTCTGGGGCGGGCTGCTCTGGTGGGGCTGGGATCCCATCATGACCGCCACGCGCGGTTTCCTCGAAGCCTCGGTGCTGACCAGCTGGATCTACAGCGCACTGGACTGGCTCAGCCTGCAATCGATGCGCGCGGTGGTGGCGCCGCTGTTCGTTGCCGCGCTGGCGGTCCCGCTGGTGATCGCATCGATGCTGATGTTTATCGGCGTGTTCTCGGTGCCGGCGGTGGTGCGCCACCTGGAGCGCAGCTACCCGGACCTGGCCAAGTCTCACGGCGGTAGCTTGCTCGGCAGCGTGTTCCAGTCGCTCGCCAGCACCGTCGTGTTCCTGTTGCTGGTGCTGGTGACGCTGCCGCTGTGGCTGGTGCCACCGTTCTTCGCGCTGATCCCGCCGGTGCTCTGGGGCTGGCTGACCTACCGGGTGATGACCTATGACGCGCTGTCCGACCATGCCAGCGCGGAAGAACGCAAGACGCTGATGCGGCGTCACCGCACGCCGCTGCTGGTGATCGGCGTGGCCGTGGGTCTGCTGGGCTCGGCGCCCACGCTGCTGTGGGTGTCGTCCGCGGCGGTGATCTTCCTGTTCCCGTTCGTGCTGGCCGGCATGCTATGGCTGTACGTGCTGATTTTTATCTTTTCGGCACTGTGGTTCGGCCATTTCTGCCTGCGCGCGCTGGCGCAGCTGCGCGCTGAACGCGCCGCACCGCCGCCGGCACAGCAACCCTCCGGTCCATCCGCGGGCGGCGACATCATCGACCTGGCGCCCTCCGACGTGCGGCGCATCGAACATTCCTGAAGCGAGGGCAACATGGGTTTCGGCCTGATCATCATCGGCGACGAGATTCTGTCGGGGCGACGCGAAGACAAGCATCTGCGCCGCACCATTGAACTGCTGGGCACGCGCGGCCTGGCGCTGGACTGGGCGCAGTATGTCGGCGACGACCGCGACCGCATCACCGCCACGCTCAGGCGCACCTTTGCCGGAACTGACGTGGTGTTCTGCACCGGCGGCATCGGCGCGACGCCCGACGACCATACGCGCCAGTGCGCGGCCGCGGCGCTCGGCGTGCCGCTGCAGCTGCATCCCGAGGCGCGCGAGCAGATCGCACTGCGCATCGCGGAGACCGCCGGCGGCGATCCCGTCAAGGCCGACCTGAACCAGCCGGAAAACCAGCACCGGTTCAAGATGGGCGAATTCCCCGAAGGCGCGCGCATCATCCCCAACAGCTACAACCGCATCCCGGGCTTTTCCGTGGGACATCACCACTTCATGCCCGGCTTCCCGGTGATGGCATGGCCGATGATGGAATGGGTGCTCGACCATGCGTATGCGCACCTGTTCCACCAGGTCCAGCGCCAGGAGCGCGCCTTCTATGTGTTCGAGGCGCCCGAGTCCACGCTGACTCCGCTGATGGAGAAAGTCGAAGCCGCCTTTGCCGGCATCCGCGTGTTCAGCCTGCCTTCGGTCGGCGACGTGCAGCGCGGCGACCGCTTCGCGCGCCGGCATATCGATCTGGGGGTCAAGGGGCCAGCCGACCTGGTGGCGCCCGCCTATGCCATGCTGCTCGACGGGGTGCGCGCGATGGGGTTTGAAGTCGTCGAGCAGCCGGCGAGGGAATCCGCGCAGGCCTGAGCGTCCGCGGCGGCGGTACAAACAAGAAGGGGCAGCCAGGCTGCCCCTTTCGTCATGCTGGCGTGGTAGCGCAGGTAGCTCAGGCCCCGTGCCACGGCAGGCCGCGCACGCACCAGCCTTCGACCGTCTTGCGGTGGTGGTGCTCGTCGCGATTGCCCTCGAACCCTTCCAGCACGTCCATGGCAAAGTGGTATCCGGCTTCGGTCGCCACGCGCGCGGCGTGCTTGGAGCGGGCCGCGCTGCGGCACAGGAACAGCACCGGCACGTCGGCCGGGACGCGCGCCTTCAGTTCCTCGACGAAGCGGGAGTTCTGCGCGCCGCCCGGGTAGGACATCCATTCGACATGGGCGAACTGCGCGTCGGGCACATCGACGCCGCCAACCCAGTCCAGTTCGGCCTGCGTGCGCACGTCGACCAGCACCGCGGCAGGGTCGTTCTGCAGCAGGGCATAGGCTTCCTGCGGCGACAGCGCACCGAAGTACGGAAGCTGGTTCTGTTGCTGGCGCTGCTGGGCGGCCTGGAGGAGATCGTCTCGGGTGGTCATCTGCGTGACAAAAGAAATGGATGGAATAGTGGCGCGAAGGCCGTAACCCGGTATTCTATAGCGCCGCGACAGCGCGGCGGCCGGAACGCGCGCTAGCGCTTGCGGGATGGCGCCACGAGCGGGCAGGAAATGACCGTTTTTGGTGCCACTGCACTATATCGGTGCTATTGCGGTGCGATAACTTGCCCATTGCACTATTCTGGTGTTTTATGGGTGGGCGGCCCGCGGATGTGCATGTCGATGGTGCGCCACCCGGCCGCAGCGTGGCGCGACGATACGGTCGGTGCCTACCCGCGACGGTGCGCGGTTCGCCGGAGTTGCACAATTTTCGGGCCGGGGAGGATAGTGGGGAGCTTGCTTGGCACGCTTTCTGCTAACATTCCTCGTCCTTTCGTGGCAAGGTCGGCAAGCGCGGCAACATGTAGCGGCGGCGCCGGCGACAGGCCCAAGAATTGGCTTTCTCAGACCTCAGACATTTGCCGAATACCCAGGAGATTGGCATGGCCCACAGCGTTGCAGACGTGATGAAGCTGGTGAAGGAAAACGACGTCAAGTTCGTCGACTTCCGTTTCACCGATACCAAAGGCAAGGAGCAACACGTGTCCGTGCCCGTGTCGCACTTCGATGAAGACAAGTTTGAGAGCGGCCACGCTTTCGACGGCTCGTCGATCGCCGGCTGGAAGGGTATCGAAGCTTCGGACATGCTGCTGATGCCGGATTCGAACACTGCCCACATCGACCCGTTCTATGAAGAGCCGACGCTGGTGCTGTCGTGCGACGTGATCGAGCCGTCGGATGGCAAGGGCTATGACCGCGACCCGCGTTCGATCGCCAAGCGCGCCGAAGCCTACCTGAAGAGCACCGGCCTGGGCGACACCGCCTTCTTCGGTCCGGAACCCGAGTTCTTCATCTTCGACGGCGTGACCTGGAACGTCGACATGCAAGGCTGCTTCGTGAAGATCCATTCGGAAGAAGCCCCGTGGTCGTCGGCCAAGGAATTCGAGCACGGCAACGCCGGCCACCGTCCGGGCAAGAAGGGCGGCTATTTCCCGGTTGCCCCGATCGACACCTTCCAGGACATGCGTTCGGAAATGTGCCTGATCCTCGAATCGCTGGGCATTCCCGTTGAAGTCCACCACCACGAAGTGGCTGGCCAGGGCCAGAACGAAATCGGCACCAAGTTCAGCACGCTGGTGCAGCGCGCCGACTGGACCCAGCTGCAGAAGTATGTGATCCAGAACGTCGCCCACACCTACGGCAAGACCGCTACGTTCATGCCGAAGCCGGTCGTTGGCGACAACGGCTCGGGCATGCACGTGCACCAGTCCGTGTGGAAGGACGGCCAGAACCTGTTCGCGGGCAACGGCTACGCCGGCCTGTCGGAATTCGCGCTGTACTACATCGGCGGCATCATCAAGCACGCCCGCGCGCTGAACGCCATCACCAACCCGGGCACGAACTCGTACAAGCGCCTGGTGCCCGGTTTCGAGGCTCCGGTCAAGCTGGCCTACTCGGCCCGCAACCGTTCGGCTTCGATCCGTATCCCGTATGTGGCCAACCCGAAGGGCCGCCGCATCGAGACCCGCTTCCCGGATCCGCTGATGAACCCGTACCTGGGCTTCTCGGCGCTGCTGATGGCCGGCCTGGACGGCGTGATGAACAAGATCCACCCGGGCGAAGCCGCCGACAAGAACCTGTACGACCTGCCGCCGGAAGAGGATGCAAAGATCCCGACCGTCTGCTCGAGCCTCGACCAGTCGCTGGAGTACCTGGACAACGACCGCGAGTTCCTGACCCGCGGCGGCGTGTTCTCGAACTCGATGATCGATGCGTACATCGAACTGAAGATGGAAGAAGTCACGCGTTTCCGCATGACCACGCACCCGGTCGAGTTCGAAATGTACTACTCGCTGTAAGCGGCCCTTGCCCGGGAATGACGCAGGTTGTGACCGGGCAACAGTTGCACCAGAAAGGGGCGGCTTCGGCTGTCCCTTTTTGCTTTGCTCGCTAGAATGGGGAATCCGATCCCATCCCGATCCATCCCCTGTTCACACCTGACGCCATGTCCATGGACGCTTCTTCGCGCAATGCCGGCCGATCCGCATCGCCGCACCAATTTCGTGTTCGATTCCCTGTTCTGGTGAGTGCCGTGGCATTGACGCTGGGTGGCTGGGCCGGGCTGTCGCAGGCGCAGTCGTCTTCCGACGTCTACGTTTGCACCGGGCCCAACGGCGTCCCCGAATATCGCAATGGCAACGCCGGCAAGGGGTGCAAGAAGCTGAACCTGCCCGACGTGGTGATCGTGCCTGGCGGGCGCGTCGCGCCGGCTCTGGCCAAGGGCAGTGCGCCCGCGGCCAGCAACACCAGCTTCCCGCGCGTGGACAGTGCTACGCAGCGCAGCCGCGACAGCGAGCGCCGCACCGTACTCACGCAAGAGCTGCAGGCCGAAGAGGCCAAGCTGCAGGCGCTGCGTGTCGAATACAACAACGGCCAGCCCGAGCGCCAGGGCAACGAACGCAATTACCAGAAATACCTGGATCGCACCGCGGCGCTGCGCGACGACATCGCGCGCAGCGAGGCCAATGCGGCATCGCTGCGGCGCGAGCTTGGCAACCTGAAGGACTAAGTCTTATGCGTCGCCTGATTCGCGGTGTGTCGCGCAAGGCCGGTGATTCCGACAGCGCCCGTGGCGAGATCTCCGCGCCGGACTTCGCGCAATCGGGCGGCAGCGCCCAGGTGTTGCCCATGGGCGTGGCGGCCTTCCATGCCGGCCTCGACGTGGTGGCCAACCCGGTGCTGCTGGTGCGGCAGCCCGGCCTGCGCGTGGTCTACGCCAACCCTGCCGCCGAGGCGACCTTCGGCGTGTCGCGCCGGGGCATGGTGGAGCTGTCGCTGCCCGACCTGTTTGGCCGCTCGGATGAGTTGCACAACATGCTCGACACCGTGGTCGCGCCCCAGTTCGACGTGCGCCGCCAGGACCTTGTGCTACACCCGCCGCTGCAGGAGCCCATCCATGCGCACGTGGTGATCGCGGCGTTGGAAGCGGCGGGCGACACCGTGGTGGTGGAAATCCTCCCCAACGAACAGAAGGTGCGCAGCGATCGCGAGGAGCGCATCCTCGACCTGACCTCGGCCAACAAGGAACTGATCCGCAACCTGGCGCACGAGATCAAGAACCCGCTCGGCGGCATCCGCGGCGCCGCGCAACTGCTGGAGTTCGAACTGCCGGAGCGCTCGCTGCGCGAATACACGCAGGTCATCATCAAGGAGTCGGACCGGCTGCAGACGCTGGTGGA
Source organism: Cupriavidus phytohabitans (assembly GCF_000426345.1). Lineage (GTDB taxonomy): Bacteria > Pseudomonadota > Gammaproteobacteria > Burkholderiales > Burkholderiaceae > Cupriavidus. The sequence continues at coordinate 80,679 of NZ_AUFE01000009.1, forward strand.
CCGCCTGCTGGAGCCGCACCGCCATCCGCATATCGTGTCGAGCCTGAATATCCACGAGGTGCTGGAGCGGGTGCGCTCGGTGGTGCTGGCCGAGTTTCCAAACGGGCTCGAGATCGTGCGCGACTACGACGCCAGCCTGCCCGAGCTGCAGGGCGACATGGAGCAGCTGATCCAGGCGGTGCTCAACATCGTGCACAACGCCGCGCAGGCGCTGGCCGATCGCATTGCGCGCGGCGATGCGCAGATCGTGCTGCGCACGCGCGTGGCGCGCCAGGTCACCATCGCCAAGCGGCTGTTCAAGCTGGCATTGGACTTGCATGTGATCGACAACGGCCCGGGAATCCCCGAAGACATTCGCGAGCGCATTTTCTATCCACTGGTATCGGGTAGGGATGGCGGCAGCGGTCTCGGTCTCACACTCGCTCAAACCTTCGTGCAGCAGCACGAGGGCTTGATCGAATGCGAGAGCCGGCCGGGCTGTACCGACTTCCGCATCCTGCTGCCGTTGCACTAGCTGTCCGCGAGCGATCGCGCTGCAGTGCCGGGCATGCGGAAGACCAAATGACACCGAGCAGACAAGCGACGCACATGAAGCCGATCTGGATAGTCGACGACGATCAATCAATCCGCTGGGTCCTGGAAAAGGCCCTTGCCCGTGAAAGCCTGCTCTCGCGCAGCTTCACCAATGTGCGAGACGTGCTGGCCGCGCTGGAAGAAGACCAGCCGCAGGTGCTCATTTCCGATATCCGCATGCCCGGCGGCTCCGGGCTGGACCTGCTGCAGGCCATCAAGGCACGGCATCCGGGGCTGCCGGTCATCGTGATGACCGCCTACTCGGACCTGGACAGCGCCGTGGCGGCGTTCCAGGGCGGCGCCTTCGAATACCTGGCCAAGCCGTTCGATGTCGACAAGGCGGTCGAGCTGATCCGCCGCGCACTCGAAGAAAGCCTGCGCGAAGAGGAGATGGATGACCGGCTGGTCGACGCGCCCGAGATCCTGGGCCAGGCGCCTGCGATGCAGGACGTGTTCCGCGCCATCGGCCGGCTGTCGCAATCGAACGTCACGGTGATGATCACCGGCGAGTCGGGTACCGGCAAGGAGCTGGTTGCGCGCGCGCTGCACAAGCACAGCCCGCGTGCCAATGGCCCGTTCATCGCGCTCAATACCGCAGCCATTCCCAAGGACCTGCTTGAATCCGAACTGTTCGGCCACGAGCGCGGTGCCTTCACCGGCGCGCAGACCATGCGGCGCGGCCGCTTCGAGCAGGCCGAGGGCGGCACGCTGTTCCTCGATGAAATCGGCGACATGCCGTTCGACCTGCAGACCCGCCTGCTGCGCGTGCTGTCCGATGGCAATTTCTATCGCGTGGGCGGCCACAACCCTTTGCGCGCCAACGTGCGGGTCATTGCCGCCACGCACCAGAACCTGGAGCTGCGCGTCAAGGAAGGCCTGTTCCGCGAGGACTTGTTCCACCGCCTGAACGTGATCCGGCTGCGCTTGCCGCCGCTGCGCGAGCGGCCCGAGGACATCACGCTGCTGGCCCGCCATTTCCTGCAGAAGAGCGCCAAGGAACTGGGTGTCGAGCCCAAGCGCATGTCGGACGAGGCGCTGGCCTATGTCAGCACGCTGCCATTCCCCGGCAACGTGCGCCAGCTGGAGAACCTGTGCAACTGGCTGACGGTGATGGCACCGGCCCAGACCATCGAGGTCAAGGACCTGCCACGCGAGATGCTGGAGGCGGGCACCAGCGAGCCGATCAATGCGCCGCGGCCCGAGCGCATGGTCGAGGCGCGTGCGGCTGAGTACGAAACCGCTCACGAACTGGCTGACTACGGCGGGTTTGCCATGCCGGTGGCGGAGGCGGATACGGCTACCGTGGTGCGGCCGGCGCCGGCCGTCAGCGCCGCTCCGGTCGGCGCCGCCGGCTGGGAACACCTGCTGGCCGGCGAAGCGCGCGCCATGCTCGAGGCCGGGCAGCCGGAGGTCATGGATGTGCTGACACGCCGGTTCGAGAAGGCGGTGCTGGAGGCCGCGCTCGGTGTCACGCGCGGGCGCCGGGTCGAGGCCGCGACGCGGCTGGGTATCGGGCGGAACACCATTACGCGCAAGCTGCAGGAATTGGGATTCGACTGAGCGGCTGAGAGGCAACAACCAGACGGCCGGGCAATGCCCGGCCGTTTTGCATTCTTGCGCTTTTTGCGTTCTGCCTTGGGTGGTGCTCAGCCGCGCGCCTGCACCAGCCGCTGCGCCATTTCCGCGAACCCTTCGCCGCCCGCCGCCGCGGTGATATAAGCCGGCGGCACAGGCAGCTGCGGCAGGATATCCCGCACATTGGCCACCCCCACCGACAGCGGAAAATGCGCGAACATGCTGGCATCGTTGGCTGAATCACCGATAAACAGCCATTCATCCCGGCGTGCATCCAGGTCTTCCCCCAGCAGTTCCGCCACGCACAGCTTGCTCATCGACAGCTTGTCATGCTGTCCGAACCAGCCGTTGACATGGATGGAACTGACCGTGGCGGTCATGCCTGCCTCGCGCATCAAAGCGGCGATACGGGCCACCGCTTCCTGCGGTAATGGTGGCACGTCTTCGGCATGGTCGATCGCCAGGTCGGCGGCGTGCCAGGCTTGGTCCGACGCCAGCGCGCTGCCCGGCACCTCGAGCAGGATGCGCTGGCCAAGCGCATGGATGCCCTCGAGGTTGCGCGCCCGGGTGGGCGCATCATCCAGGAAGCGGGTATGCAGCCGGCCATTGCGCAGGTGCGAATAGAAGGCACCGTTCTCGCCGATGATCGCGTCCACCGGCCACAGGCGGGTCAGGATCTCGGCCCACGCAATGCAGCGCCCCGTCACCGGGATAACGTGCAGTCCAGCCTGGCGCAGCCCGTCGAGCGCCAGATAGGTGGAGGCGGGCAGCCTCCCATCCGTAGTCAGCGTGCCGTCGATATCGGTCAGCACGCCGCGCACGCGCTGCAGCGCGGAATTAGAGAGCTTGTTCAGGGATTGCATGGCGGGCCATTGTAATCGGCATCCTGCCGCCTTCGTCGCTTATATCGCTTATTGCGCTGCAAAACGGCCGGGATCCGTGAAGTTGCTGATTTGCTTGCCCGGGTGCGACCGGCGTAACATGCCGCTGTCACAAAAAAATCACATGCTGTCGGATTTTCCCTACCGCACAGAAACAGACAGACCAAGGAGAGCATCGATGTCCGTATCCCGTACCGCGCTCAAACTTGCCGTGCTGGCCGCCCTGACCGGGGCCGGCAGCGCGCAGGCTGCCGTTGAAATCCAGTGGTGGCACGCCATGCAAGGCGCCCTGAACGACAAGGTGAACGAGATCGCCAACAAGTTCAACGCGAGCCAGACCGAATACAAGGTGGTGCCGGTCAACAAGGGCAACTACGACGAAACCATGGCGGCCGGCATCGCCGCCTTCCGTGCCGGCGGCGCGCCGGCCATCCTGCAGGTATTCGAAGTCGGCACCGCCACCATGATGAGCGCGAAGGGCGCGATCAAGCCGGTGTCGACGGTAATGAAGGATGCCGGCGAGAAATTTGACCAAAAAGCCTACATCCCGGCCGTGGCGGGCTACTACACCTCGTCCAAGGGCGAGATGCTGTCGTTCCCGTTCAACAGCTCGACCACGGTCTTTTACTACAACAAGGACGCCTTCAAGAAGGCCGGCCTGGACCCGGAGAAGCCGCCCAAGACCTGGCCGGAGGTGATGCAGTACTCGGCCAAGCTGAAGGCATCGGGCACCAACTGCGCGTACACCACCGACTGGCAGGGCTGGGTCCACCTGGAAAGCTTCTCGGCCTGGCACAACACGCTCTATGCCACCAAGAACAACGGCTTCGGCGGCACCGACACGCGCCTGGTCTTCAACAGCCCGCTGCACGTCAAGCACATCACCAACCTGCAAGACATGGTGAAGAAGGGCTACTTCAGCTATGGCGGCCGCAAGGCGGAATCGCAGGCCAAGTTCTATAACGGCGAGTGCGCGATGTTCACCGGCTCGTCGGCCTCGCTGGCCAATATTCGCAAGAACGCCAAGTTCGCGTTCGCGGTGGCCCAGCTGCCGTACTATTCGGACGTGCAGGGCGCGCCGCAGAACACCATCATCGGCGGCGCCTCGCTGTGGGTGATGGGCGGCAAGAAGCCGGACGAGTACAAGGGCGTGGCCAAGTTCTTCAACTTCCTGTCGCGCCCAGAAATCCAGTCCGACTGGCACCAGGCTACCGGCTACCTGCCGGTGACGATGGCCGCCTACGAGATGACCAAGAAGTCCGGCTACTACGACAAGAACCCGGGTGCCGATGTGTCGGTGCAGCAGATGGTGGTCAAGACCACCGACAAGTCGCGCGGCGTGCGGCTCGGCAACATGGTGCAGATCCGTACCGTGGTGGACGAGGAACTGGAAGCCGTCTGGGCTGGCAAGAAGGAGCCCAAGGCGGCGCTGGACTCGGCCGTGGCCCGTGGCAACGACCTGCTGGAGCGCTTCCAGAAGACCGCGCGCGAATAAGCGCGGCCTGAAAGCAAGCTGACAAGAAAGGGCGGGCGGCGGCGAAACCTCCGCCCGCTTGCATTGTGGCCGGCCACACCGGGCCAGCCGCAGCGCCGTACCTAGAACGATGCCGCAACCCGCGGCATCCGCCGGAATCCGTTCATGGAAAAACGCGTCGTTTTCCGCTCGCCATGGCTGCCGTATCTGCTGGTCTTGCCGCAGATCGCGATCACGCTGATCTTCTTTTTCCTGCCCGCGGGGCAGGCGCTGTACCAGTCGATGCTGCAGCAGGATGCCTTCGGCATTAACCTGGAGTTCGTCGGCCTCGACAACTTCCGCATGCTGTGGAACGACCCGCTGTATGTGGAGTCGTTCCAGACCACCGCGATCTTCGCCATCGGCGTCACCGTGGTGGGCCTGACCACCGCGCTCGCGCTGGCCTATTTTGCCGACCGCGTGATCCGCGCCGCGGTCGGCTACAAGACCTTGCTGATCTGGCCGTACGCGGTCGCGCCGGCGGTGGCGGGCGTGCTGTGGATGTTCATGTTCAACCCGACGCTGGGCGTGGTCTCTTACGCGCTGCGCAAGATGGGCGTGGAATGGAACTTCCTGCTCAACGGCAACCAGGCGCTGCTGCTGGTGGTGCTGGCCGCGGCATGGAAGCAGATCAGCTACAACTTCCTGTTCTTCCTGGCCGGGCTGCAAAGCATCCCGCGCTCGCTGATCGAAGCCGCGGCCATCGACGGCGCCGGGCCGTGGCGCCGCTTCTGGTCGATCATCTTCCCGCTGCTGTCGCCGACCACCTTCTTCCTGATGGTGATCAACGTGGTCTATGCGTTCTTCGATACCTTCGCGATCATCGACGCAGTCACGCACGGCGGCCCGTTCAACTCGACCAACACGCTGGTGTACAAGGTCTTCCATGACGGCTTCCGCGGCATGGATATCGGTGGTTCGGCCGCGCAGTCGGTGGTGCTGATGGTGATCGTGATCGCGCTGACCGTGGTGCAGTTCCGCTACGTGGAACGCAAGGTCCAGTACTGACGGAGGCAGCCATGGTAGAACGACGTCCTTTCCTTGATTTCCTGATCCACGCGGTGCTGGTCCTCGGCATCGTGGTGGTGGTGTTCCCGGTGTACCTGACCTTCGTCGCGTCGACGCTGACCGCGGAAGAAGTGCTGGACGCACCGATGACGCTGATCCCAGGCAGCCACCTGATCGAGAACTATCGCACCGTGCTGTTTCAGGGTGTGGGCGAGGCGGCTTCGCCGGTCTCGACCATGATGAAGAACAGCCTGATCATGGCGCTGGGCATCGCGCTGGGCAAGATCGCGATCTCGATCATATCGGCCTTTGCCATCGTCTATTTCAAGTTCCCGCTGCGCAAGACCTTCTTCTGGCTGATCTTCATCACGCTGATGCTGCCGGTCGAGGTGCGGATCCTGCCGACCTACAAGGTCGTGTCGGATCTCGGTCTGCTTGACAGCTACTTCGGCCTGACCATTCCGATCATCGCGTCGGCGACGGCGACCTTCCTGTTCCGCCAGTTCTTCTTGACCATTCCCGATGAGCTGGCGGAAGCCGCGCGCATCGATGGCGCCGGGCCGCTGCGCTTTTTCTGGGACGTGGTGCTGCCGCTGTCGCGTACCAGCATCGCCGCGCTGTTCGTGATCCAGTTCATCTATGGCTGGAACCAGTACCTGTGGCCGCTGCTGATCACCACGCAGAAGTCGATGACGCCGGTGGTGGTGGGCGTCACGCAGATGATCTCGCGCTCGGGCGATGCCGCCACCGACTGGAACCTGGTGATGGCCACGGTGATGCTGGCCATGATCCCGCCGGCGGTGGTGGTGGTGCTGATGCAGAAGTGGTTCGTCAAGGGCCTGGTCGAAACCGAAAAATAAGCGGAACAACAAGCGTGGCGCGCCACCCGCGCGCGCGCAGGACAACAGCAATGGCAAAACTGTCGCTTCGCAACGTTCAGAAAACCTACGCCGGCGGTACCCAGGTGGTGCACGGCATCGACATGGAAATCGCCGACGGCGAGTTCATCGTCATCGTCGGCCCGTCGGGCTGCGGCAAGTCAACGCTGCTGCGCATGGTGGCGGGGCTGGAAACCGTCACCGGCGGCGAGATCCATATCGGCGACAAGGTCGTCAACAACCTGGAGCCGGCCGAGCGCGACATCGCCATGGTGTTCCAGAACTACGCGCTCTACCCGCACATGAGCGTGTACGACAACATGGCCTACGGCCTGAAGATCCGCGGCATGGCCAAGGCCGAGATCCGGCAGCGCGTGGAGCATGCCGCCGGCATCCTGGAGCTGTCGCCGCTGCTGGACCGCAAGCCGCGCCAGCTGTCGGGCGGACAGCGCCAGCGCGTGGCCATGGGCCGTGCCATCGTGCGCGAGCCGGCGGTGTTCCTGTTCGACGAGCCGCTGTCCAACCTCGACGCCAAGCTGCGCGTGCAGATGCGGCTGGAACTGAAGGAGCTGCATCGCCGCCTCGGCACCACCAGCCTGTATGTGACACATGACCAGGTCGAGGCGATGACGCTGGCGGACCGCATGATGGTGCTCAACGCCGGCCGGGTGGAGCAGATCGGCACGCCGCTGCAAGTCTATTCAAAACCGGCCAGCACCTTCGTGGCGGGCTTTATCGGTTCGCCGCCGATGAACCTGATCCCGGTGGTGCGCAACGGCGCCGGCAATGGTGGCGCGCAGATGCGGGTGGTGGCGAAGGAGGGCGGCGACAGCGCCAGCGCCACGCTCGGCCACCTGCCGATGGGGCTGCACTTGCCCGAACAGGCGTTGCTTGGGCTGCGGCCGGAACATATCGAGCCGTGCGCCGCGCACGAGGCCATCGCCGAAGTCGATGTGCGCGTGGTGGAGGCGCTCGGCGCCGACTCGTTCGCGTACGGCTCGCTCGGTGGCCAGCCGGTGGTGGTGCGGCTGGAGAGCCATGCCAGGGTGAGCGCCGGCGACCGCTTGCCGGTGACCTCGTCGCCCGACCACTTGCATTTCTTCGCGCCGGACACCGGCAAGCGCATCGAGGCCTGACATGGCAGCCATTGCAGACACCCAGGCATGGCCGTACCCACGCCATATCGCGCACCGCGGCGCGGGCAAGCTGGCGCCCGAGAACACGCTCGCCGCCTTCCGCCACGGTGCCGGCTTCGGGTACCGGATGTTCGAGTTCGACGTCAAGCTGTCCGCCGACGGCAAGCCGGTGCTGATGCACGACGCGACGCTCGACCGCACCACCAGCGGCAAGGGCAGGGTCGATGCGCTGACGCTGGGCGAGCTGGCGCTGCTCGATGCCGGCAGCTGGCACAGCCCGGCCTGGGCCGGCGAGCCGGTGCCGACGCTGGCAGCCATCGCCCGCTATACGCAAGCCAACGGCTTCCTGGTCAATATCGAGATCAAGCCGGTGCCTGGCACCGAAGCGCGCACCGGGGCGGCGGTCGCGCTCGATGCCGCGGCGCTGTGGGCCGGCGCCGCGGCGGGGCCGCTGCTGTCGTCGTTCTCGGAAGAGGCGCTGGCCGCGGCAGCACGCGTGGCGCCCGACCTGCCGCGGGCGCTCCTGCTCGACAAGCTGCCGGGGGACTGGCTCGAGCGGCTGCGCCGGCTCGGATGCGTGGCACTCGATGCGAATTACCGCGAGCTGGACGAGGGCGTCATTGCGGCCGCGCATGCGGCCGGGTACCGCGTCCTCAGCTATACCGTGAACGACCCCGCAAAGGCCGCGCAATTGCTGGACTGGGGGCTGGATGGGCTGATCACCGACGCCGTGGACAAGATAGCGCCGGGCTCTTGATTGTTGTGTGGCTGTTGCTAAAACATCCACGGCGATGCGAATTGTCGTGCGAACAGGTTTCGCATCGCGAAAAGTACACATTGCTTAAAAGCAAACGTGCTATGCTTACCGCCGTGAAGACTTAGGTCCTTCCCCGCACAACTTGCCCTTTCGGGCCTTGTGAGGAAGTCGGCACATGCGGCACCCCAGTGGTGCCGTTTGCGTAGGCGCCTCAGTTGGGCTCCCAAGAGTTGTTTGCAATCCGCTAACCGGTCAAGCCGTGTCGCGGAAGGTTGAATAACCCGCTGAACTCCGGCATTCCCGGAGAATAGTGAGCGTCCCATGATGCAGCAGTACCAGAGCAATTCGTACCTCTTCGGCGGTAACGCCCCGTATGTCGAAGAACTGTACGAAGCCTACCTCCAGAATCCCGCCTCGGTTCCCGACAACTGGCGTTCGTACTTCGACGCCATGCAGAACGTTCCCGCCGTTGACGGCTCGAACGGCCGGGATGTCGCCCACGCTCCCATCGTTGCCTCGTTCGCCGAGCGCGCCAAGCAAGGCCCCATCAGGACCATCGTTGCCTCGGCCGATTCCGACATGGGCCGCAAGCGCGTCGCTGCCACCCAGCTGATCGCCGCCTACCGCAACATTGGCTCGCACTGGGCCGACCTGGACCCGCTCAAGCGCCAGGAGCGCCCGCCCCTGCCGGATCTGGACCCCGCGTTCTACGGTTTTTCCGAAGCTGACCTCGACATCGTCTTCAATGCCAGCAATACGTACTTTGGCAAGGAGTCGATGAGCCTGCGCGAGCTGCTGAACAACCTGCGCGAAACCTACTGCGGCACCATTGGCGCCGAATTCATGTATGTGAGCGACCAGGCGCAGAAGCGCTGGTGGCAGGAGCGCCTGGAAACCACGCGCTCCAAGCCGGTCTTCACGCTGGAGAAGAAGAAGCACATCCTCGACCGCCTGACCGCGGCCGAAGGCCTGGAGCGCTTCCTCCACACCAAGTACGTCGGCCAGAAGCGCTTCTCGCTGGAAGGAGGCGAGAGCTTTATCGCCGCGATGGACGAACTGATCCAGCACGCCGGCACCAAGGGTGTGCAGGAAATCGTGATCGGCATGGCCCACCGCGGCCGCCTGAACGTGCTGGTCAACACCCTGGGCAAGATGCCCGCCGACCTGTTCGCCGAATTCGAAGGCAAGCACGTCGACGACCTGCCGGCCGGTGACGTCAAGTACCACAAGGGCTTCTCGAGCGATGTCTCGACCGAGGGCGGCCCGGTCCACCTGTCGCTGGCGTTCAACCCGTCGCACCTGGAAATCGTCAACCCGGTGGTCGAAGGCTCGGCCAAGGCCCGCCAGGAACGCCGCGGCGAAGTCGGCCACAAGGAAGTGCTGCCGGTGCAGGTGCATGGCGACGCCGCCTTTGCCGGCCAGGGCGTGGTCATGGAGACGCTGAACCTCGCGCAGACCCGCGGCTACGGCACGGGCGGCACGATGCACATCGTCATCAACAACCAGATCGGCTTCACCACCTCCGACCCGCGCGACGCCCGCTCGACGCTGTACTGCACGGACGTGGTCAAGATGATCGAGGCCCCGGTGCTGCACGTGAACGGCGACGATCCCGAAGCCGTGGTGTACGCCATGCAGCTGGCCGTTGATTTCCGCATGGAATTCAACAAGGACGTCGTGGTCGACATCATCTGCTTCCGCAAGCTGGGCCACAACGAGCAGGACACCCCGGCGGTCACGCAGCCGCTGATGTACAAGAAGATCAGCCAGCACCCGGGCACGCGCAAGGTGTACGCCGAAAAGCTGGCCGCGCAGAAGCTGGTCCCGGCCGAGTTCGGCGACGAGAAGGTCAAGGAATACCGCGCCGCGATGGACGCCGGCAAGCACACCGCCGACCCGGTCCTGTCGAACTTCAAGAACAAGTTCGCCGTGGACTGGATGCCGTTCCTGAACCGCAAGTGGACCGATGCCGCCGACACCGCGGTGCCGGTGACCGAACTGAAGCGCCTGGCTGAACGCATCACCACCACGCCTGAAACGCTGAAGCTGCACCCGCTGGTCGAGAAGGTTGTCAAGGACCGCGCCAACATGGGCCGTGGCGACCAGCCGCTGGACTGGGGCATGGGCGAGCACCTGGCCTTCGCCTCGCTGGTGTCGTCGGGCTACCCCGTGCGCATCACCGGCCAGGACGCCGGCCGCGGCACCTTCACCCACCGCCACGCCGTGCTGCACGACCAGGCGCGCGAGCGCTGGGATGCCGGCTCGTATGTGCCGCTGCAGAACGTGTCGGAAAACCAGGCACCGTTCACGGTGATCGACTCGGTGCTGTCCGAGGAAGCCGTGCTCGGCTTCGAATACGGCTACTCGGCCGCCGAACCGAACGCGCTGGTGATCTGGGAAGCCCAGTTCGGCGACTTCGTCAACGGCGCCCAGGTGGTGATCGACCAGTTCATCTCGTCGGGTGAAGTCAAGTGGGGCCGCGCCTCCGGCCTGACCCTGATGCTGCCGCACGGCTACGAAGGCCAGGGTCCGGAGCACAGCTCGGCCCGTATCGAGCGTTTCCTGCAGCTCTGCGCGGACCACAACATGCAGGTCTGCCAGCCGACCACGCCGGCCCAGATCTTCCACCTGCTGCGCCGCCAGATGATCCGCCTGTTCCGCAAGCCGCTGGTGATCATGACGCCGAAGTCGCTGCTGCGTAACAAGGACGCCGTGTCGCCGCTGTCGGACCTGGCCAAGGGCCACTTCGAGACCGTGATCGGCGAGCAGGAAGAACTGAACGCCGGCAAGGTGAAGCGCGTCATCATGTGCTCGGGCAAGGTCTACTACGACCTGGTCAATACGCGCAAGGAACGCGAGGCCAACGACACCGCGGTCATCCGCCTGGAGCAGCTGTACCCGTTCCCGCACAAGGCCATCGCAGCGGAGCTGAAGAAGTATCCGAACGCCACCGAGATCGTGTGGTGCCAGGACGAACCGCAGAACCAGGGCGCCTGGTTCTTCGTGCAGCACTACATCATGGAAAACATGACGGATGGCCAGAAGCTCGGTTATGCCGGTCGTCCCGCCTCGGCTTCGCCGGCGGTGGGCTACTACGCAAAGCACAACGAGCAACAGAAGGCGCTGCTGGAGGCTGCCTTCGCCAAGCTCAAGGGCTTTGTTCTGACCAAGTAATCAGTGGCAGCCACGGCGACGCGCGCAGGTGCGCCGTGGCTTGCCAATATAAAGACAACACGCATAACACGAGGAATTCACAACCATGGCTATTGTTGACGTCAAGGTTCCGCAGCTGTCCGAATCGGTCGCCGAAGCGACCATGCTCAACTGGAAGAAGAAGCCGGGCGAAGCCGTTGCCCAGGACGAGATCCTGATCGAGATCGAAACCGACAAGGTGGTGCTGGAAGTGCCGGCCCCGTCGGCTGGCGTGCTGTCGATCATCGTCAAGAACGACGGCGACACCGTCGTCGCCGATGAAATCATCGCCAAGATCGACACCGAAGCCACCGCTGGCGCCGCTGCCCCCGCAGCCGCTGCCCCGGCTCCGGCTGCCGCCGTTCCGGCACCGGCCGCTGCCGCCGCTCCGGCCGCCGCCGGCGCCGTGGCGATGCCGTCGGCTGCCAAGCTGATGGCTGAAGCCGGCCTGTCGGCTGGCCAGGTTGCCGGCACCGGCAAGGACGGCCGCATCACCAAGGGCGACGCGATTGCCGCCGCCGCTGCTCCGGCCGCCAAGGCCGCCCCGGCCCCGGCCGCGGCCAAGCCGGCGCTGCAGCAGGTTTCCGCACCGGTCGACTTCGCCGCGCTGGGTGACCGTCCGGAAGAGCGCGTGCCGATGAGCCGCCTGCGCGCCCGTATCGCCGAGCGCCTGCTGCAATCGCAACAGACCAACGCCATCCTCACCACCTTCAATGAAGTCAACATGAAGCCGGTGATGGACCTGCGCAACAAGTACAAGGACCGCTTCGAGAAGGAACACGGCGTGAAGCTGGGCTTCATGTCGTTCTTCGTCAAGGCCGCGGTCCACGCACTGAAGAAGTTCCCGCTGATCAACGCCTCGATCGACGGCAACGACATCGTCTACCACGGCTACTTCGACATCGGTATCGCGGTGGGCTCGCCGCGCGGCCTGGTGGTGCCCATCCTGCGCAATGCCGACCAGATGAGCCTGGCCGACATCGAGAAGAAGATCGCCGAGTTCGGCGTCAAGGCCCGTGACGGCAAGCTGTCGCTGGACGAGCTGAGCGGCGGTACCTTCTCGATCTCCAACGGTGGCGTGTTCGGCTCGATGCTGTCGACCCCGATCATCAACCCGCCGCAATCGGCCATCCTGGGCGTGCACGCCACCAAGGATCGCCCGGTGGTGGAAGACGGCCAGATCGTGATCCGCCCGATGAACTACCTGGCCATGTCCTACGACCACCGCATCATCGACGGCCGTGAAGCCGTGCTGGGCCTGGTCGCCATGAAGGACGCGCTGGAAGATCCGGCCCGCCTGCTGCTGGACCTGTAATCGACGGTCCCCCGCGCGCGTTGGTTGGTGCCGACGCGCGCGGCGCGCATCTCCAGATTTGACCGCGCGCCGGCACACGCTGCCGGTGCCACAAAGGAATTCCCATGAGCAAACAATTCGACGTGCTGGTGATCGGCGCCGGCCCGGGTGGCTATATCGCCGCGATCCGCGCCGGCCAGCTCGGCCTGAACGTGGCCTGCTGCGAAGGCAACGCCTACGACGATCCCAAGAACGAACCGCGCCTGGGCGGCACCTGCCTGAACGTGGGCTGCATCCCGTCCAAGGCACTGCTGGCTTCCTCGGAAGAGTTCGAGAACGCCCAGCACCACCTGGCCGACCACGGTATCACCGTGGGCGACGTCAAGGTCGACGTGTCCAAGATGCTCAAGCGCAAGGACGATATCGTCGGCAAGATGACCAAGGGCATCGAGTTCCTGTTCCGCAAGAACAAGGTGACGCTGCTCAAGGGCTACGGCAAGTTCGTCGGCAAGACCGCCGAGGGCTTCCAGGTCGAGATCGCCGGTGAAGTCGTGACCGCCAAGCAGGTCATCATCGCCACCGGTTCGAAGGCTCGCCACCTGCCGGGCATCGCCGTCGACAACGACCTGGTCAGCGATAACGAGGGCGCGCTCAAGTTCCCCGCAGTGCCGAAGAAGCTGGGCGTGATCGGCGCCGGCGTGATCGGCCTGGAACTGGGCTCGGTGTGGCGCCGCCTGGGTGCCGACGTGACCGTGCTGGAAGCGCTGCCTGCTTTCCTGGGCGCTGCCGACGAAGGCGTGGCCAAGGAAGCCCAGAAGCAGCTGACCAAGCAGGGCCTGAAGTTCAGCCTCGGCGTGAACGTGAACGAAGTGACGACCGGCAAGAACGGCGTTACCGTCAAGTACACGGACAAGGACGGCGCCGCCCAGACCCTGGAAGTCGATCGCCTGATCGTGTCGGTCGGCCGCGTGCCCAACACCGACAACCTGGGCCTGGATGCTGTCGGCCTGGCCGTCGACCAGCGCGGTTTCATCGAGGTGGACGACCACTGCGCCACCAAGGTGCCGGGCCTGTGGGCCATCGGCGACGTGGTGCGCGGCCCGATGCTGGCGCACAAGGCCGAGGACGAAGGCGTGGCCGTGGCCGAGCGCATCGCCGGCCAGAAGCCGCACATCGACTACAACTGCGTGCCGTGGGTGATCTACACCTTCCCGGAAATCGCATGGGTCGGCAAGACCGAAGCCCAGCTCAAGGCCGAAGGCCGCGAGTTCAAGGCTGGCCAGTTCCCGTTCATGGCCAACGGCCGTGCGCTGGGCATGGGCCATCCGGACGGCTTCGTCAAGATGCTGGCCGATGCCAAGACCGACGAGATCCTGGGCGTGCATATCGTTGCCGCCAACGCGTCGGACCTGATCGCGGAAGCCGTGGTGGCGATGGAGTTCAAGGCCGCCAGCGAAGATATCGGGCGCGTCTGCCACCCGCACCCGTCGATGTCGGAAGTCATGCGCGAAGCCGCGCTGGCTGTCGACAAGCGTCAGCTCAATATGTAAGGCGCATGCCTCGCATTGTTTGAGTACCGGCGCGCCGCACCAGCGGCGCGCCGTTTTCACTTGCGGCGCGCGCCGCGTGAGCCCCCAAGCATGAACGTCACTGAGTACTACGAGAAGGAACTGAAGGAGCGCGGCTACACGTCCGACGAGGCGCAATTGCGTGCCGTGGCGCGGCTGCAGCAGTGCTACGACGAATGGGTGGCCTACAAGAGCCGCCGCAACAACGCACTGAAGAAGCTGCTGGTCCGGCCCGACGTGCCCAAGGGCGTCTACATGTGGGGTGGAGTGGGGCGCGGCAAGTCCTTCCTGATGGACAGCTTCTATACCTGCGTGCCGGTGGTGCGCAAGACGCGGCTGCACTTCCATGAATTCATGCGCGAGGTCCACCGCCAGCTGGAAGAGCTGCGCGGCCGCCCCGATCCGCTGGACGAGCTCGCCAGGCGCATTGCGCGCCGGTTCCGGCTGATCTGCTTCGACGAGTTCCACGTCAGCGACGTCGCCGACGCGATGATCCTGCATCGCCTGCTGCAGCAGTTGTTCGACAACGGTGTGCAGTTCGTGATGACTTCGAATTACCGGCCCGACCTGCTTTACACGGACGGCCTGCACCGCGACCGTGTGCTGCCCGCCATCGCGCTGATCCAGCAGAAGATGGACGTGCTCAACGTCGATGCCGGCATCGATTACCGCAAGCGCGCGCTGGAACAGGTGCAGGCTTACCACACGCCGCTCGACGCCAGGGCGAACTCGGCGCTGCGCGATGCCTTCACGTCGATTGCCGGCGTGGCCGACGAATCGCCGCTGCTGCATATCGAGCACCGCGAACTGCGCGCGCTGCGCAAGGCCAATGGCGTGGTGTGGTTCGACTTCGCCACGCTGTGCGGCGGGCCGCGCTCGCAGAACGACTACCTGGAACTGGCTTCGCAATTCCATACCGTGATCCTGTCCGACGTGCCGCGCATGACGCCGCGCATGTCGTCGGAAGCACGGCGCTTTACCTGGCTGATCGACGTCTTCTACGACCACAAGGTCAAGTTGCTGATGTCGGCAGAAGTGCCGGCGGACGAACTTTACACAGAAGGCCAGATGGCCAACGAGTTCCACCGGACCGTGTCTCGCATTATCGAGATGCAGTCGCGCGAGTACCTGGAATCCGAGCGCCGCACCATGGATACGTCGCTCACCTGAGGGTTGCCGAGTGTTGTATTTTGGCCCGGCGCGACGATAGCCGGGCCGCATTGACCTAAATCAAGGTCGATGCCGTGACCGCCCTATACCCTGCAGGGGGTAGAAAAAGGTCCCCATGTCGTCCCCAGCCACCATCCCTTCCGCCAGCGTGCTGGCCTTGCATGCAGCGTCCGCGGCGCCTGCCGTCAACGCTGGCGCAGCCACTGCCGGGGCGCAACTCGCATGCTTCCACTGCGGCCTGCCGGTCGCGCAGGCGGAACCACTTGCAGCCGAACTGGACGGCGCACGCAGGGTCTTCTGCTGTGGCGGCTGCCAGGCGCTGGCGCAGACGCTCCATGCGGCTGGCTTTGCCCATCTCTATGGGGATGAAGCCCGCTTTGCCCGCCCGATCGACGATGCGGCGCGGCGCGAAGCCGAACCAATCTGGGCCGCCTACGACACCCCTGAATTACGCAACCAGTTCGTGCGTCCGCTCGACAATGGCCGCGCCGAGATCACGCTGGCGCCGGAGAACATCCGTTGCGCCGCGTGCGCCTGGCTGATCGAGCAGCACCTGACGCGCCAGCCCGGCGTGGAGTCCGCGGTTGCCAATGTCGCCACTCGGCGCGTGGTGGTGCGCTGGCGCGAGGGCACGCAGTCCGTGGCCGGATTGCTGGCCGCGCTCGCCGGCATTGGCTACATGGCGTGGCCGTTCGAGGTCTCGCGCACCGACCAGCAGGACCGCCGCGCGCGCCGCGGCCTGCTGATGCGGATGGCCGTGGCCATGCTCGGCATGATGCAGGTGATGATGTATGCATGGCCGATCTATACCCACGAGGCCACCATCGACCCCGGCCAGCTGCAGCTGATGCGCTGGGCCAGCTTTGCGCTGACGTTGCCGGTGGTCTTCTATTCCGCATCGCCGATCTTTGCCGGCGCCTGGCGCAGCCTGCGTCAGCGCCATCTGGGCATGGACGTGCCGGTTGCCATCGGCGTCGGCGCGGGGTTTATCGCCAGCGCGCTGGCCACTGTGCGCGGCATCGGCGAGGTCTATTTCGATTCGGTGACGATGTTTGTTGCCTTCCTGCTGCTGGCGCGCTACCTGGAACTGCGCGTGCGCCAGGCATCGCGCAGCGGCGCCGAGATGCTGGCGCGCCAGCTGCCCGCCACCTGCGAGCGGCTTGCCGGAATAGGGGCCACGGGTGAACGCATCCCGGTGGCACGTTTGCGCCAGGGCGACCTGATCCGCGTGAAGGCGGGCGAGATCGTACCCGCCGACGGCACCGTCGTCGCCGGCGCCAGCGAACTGGATGAGTCCATGCTGACGGGCGAAAGCCGGCCGGTGCGCCGCAGTGCCGGTGA
Source organism: Cupriavidus phytohabitans (assembly GCF_000426345.1). Lineage (GTDB taxonomy): Bacteria > Pseudomonadota > Gammaproteobacteria > Burkholderiales > Burkholderiaceae > Cupriavidus. The sequence continues at coordinate 97,565 of NZ_AUFE01000009.1, forward strand.
AACGGTGCTCGCCGGCTGCTTCAACACCGCCAGCCCGCTGGAGCTGCGTGTGTTGTGCGTGGGCGCCGGCACGCGCCTGGCTGAGATCGTGGCGGTGCTCGACCGCGCGCTGGCGGAAAAGCCCCGCCTGGCCACGCTGGCCGACCGTGTCGCCGGCTGGTTCGTGACGACGCTACTGGTGCTTGCGGCGCTGACCGGGCTGGTATGGGGGCTGTGGATCGATCCATCACGCGCTCTGCTGGTGACGATCGCGGTGCTGGTGGTCAGCTGCCCCTGCGCGCTGTCGCTGGCCACGCCGGCCGCGCTGGCCGCCGCGGGCGCCGCATTGTCGCGGCGCGGCGTGCTGCTGACGCGCGGCCATGCGCTGGAGACGCTGGCGCGCGTGACCGATGTGGTGCTGGACAAGACCGGCACGCTGACCGAAGGACGCTTTGCCGTGGCCGCGGTGCAGCCGCTGGCCGATCTTGGCGAGGCGCAATGCCTTGCACTAGCCGCGGCGATGGAGCGCGGCGGCGAGCACCCCATCGCGCGCGCGCTGCTCGCGGCAGTGCCTGATGGTGGTGGCCATGCCAGCACGGTCACCGGCATCCGCAACGTGCCCGGACAGGGCCTGGAAGCCACGGTCGACGGGCGCCGCCTGCGGCTCGGTCAGCTAGATTTTGTACGTGGCCTCGTTACCGGTGGCACTCCCATGCCAGATCCGGCGGTAGCGGACCCGGCCCATCCCGGCGCCACGGTCGTGTGGCTGGCGGCGCAGGGCGGCGTGCTCGCCAGCTTCGTGCTGGCCGATGTCGAGCGCGCGCAGACGTCGGCGCTGCTGGCGCGGCTCGGTGAGCTGGGCGTGAGCTGCCACCTCGTCTCGGGCGATAACTCCGCGGCCGTGCACTGGTGGGCAAAGCGCTTCGGCATCGGCCATGTCGCCGGCGCAGTGACGCCCGAGGGCAAGCGCGACTACGTCGCGCGGCTGCAGCACGGCGGGGCGGTGGTGCTGGCCGTGGGCGACGGCATCAACGACGCGCCGGTGCTGGCGCAGGCGCAAGTTTCGATCGCGATCGGCAGCGGCGCGCCGCTGGCGCAGGCCGGCGCCGACGCCGTGCTCACGCACGGCGGCATCGACGAGATTGCGACAGCGCTGGCGGTGTCGCGCAAGGCGCGGCGCGTGGTGAGGCAGAACCTGGGCTGGTCATTCTTCTACAACGTGGTGGCGATCCCGCTTGCGGCGACCGGGCTGGTGACGGCATGGATGGCCGGTATCGGCATGTCGCTGTCGTCGCTGCTGGTGGTGGCCAACGCCTGGCGCTTGCTGCGCGCCGGCCGCAAGAGAGTCTAGGAGCCGCATGGAAACGCTTTACCTGCTCGTGCCGATGAGCCTGGTGCTGGTCGTCGTGATCGCCGCCGCGTTGTGGTGGGCATTGCATGCGGGCCAGTACGATGACCTCGACCGGCCCGGGGAATCGATCCTGCTGGACAACGACAAGCCCTGATGCGCCCAGGTCTTGGCATGCCGTCGGCCTCGGACCGGGGCCTCGCCGCGAGGTTCATTACCCGTCCTCGGCGACTTGATAAAGATCAACACACCGGTGGCGGGGTTTTTCTAAAGTCACAACGTCAGTAGGTTTTTTCTTTTTTCTAAGCTTTGGGGGTCTGAATGGATGTCACTGCCGCGTCTTCACGCGTCGACACCTTCAATTACGGCGTCGTAAGACAGTTCGCTGTCATGACGGTAGTCTGGGGGATCGTCGGCATGGCCGTCGGCGTGCTGCTGGCAGCACAGCTGATCTGGCCTGAACTCAACTTCAACACGCCCTGGCTGTCGTTCGGCCGCCTGCGGCCGCTGCATACCAATGCGGTGATCTTTGCGTTCGGCGGCAGCGCGCTTTTCGCGACTTCGTACTACGTGGTCCAGCGCACCTGCCAGGCCCGCCTGTTCTGCGGCCCGCTCGCGGCGTTCACGTTCTGGGGCTGGCAACTGGTCATCATTGCCGCGGCAATCACGCTGCCGCTGGGCATCACCTCCTCGAAGGAATACGCCGAGCTGGAATGGCCGATCGACCTGCTGATCACGGCGGTCTGGGTGGCTTATGCGATCGTGTTCTTCGGCACCATCGTCAAGCGCAAGACGCGGCATATCTACGTCGCCAACTGGTTCTTCGGTGCCTACATCCTGACCATCGCGCTGCTGCACATCGTCAACAACATCGAGATGCCGGTGTCGCTGTGGAAGTCCTACTCGGCCTATGCCGGCGTGCAGGACGCGATGATTCAGTGGTGGTATGGCCATAACGCGGTTGGCTTCTTCCTGACCACCAGCTTCCTCGGGATGATGTACTACTTCATTCCCAAGCAGGCCGAGCGCCCGATCTTTTCCTACCGCCTGTCCATCGTCCATTTCTGGGCGTTGAACTTCACCTACATGTGGGCCGGCCCGCACCACCTGCAGTACACAGCGCTGCCGGACTGGGCGCAGTCGCTGGGCATGGTGTTCTCGCTGATCCTGCTGGCGCCTTCCTGGGGCGGCATGATCAACGGCATCATGACCCTGTCGGGCGCCTGGCACAAGCTGCGCACCGACCCGATCCTGAAGTTCCTGGTAGTGGCGCTGTCGTTCTACGGTATGTCCACGTTCGAAGGCTCGATGATGTCGATCAAGACCGTCAACGCGCTGTCGCACTACACGGACTGGACCATCGGCCACGTACACTCCGGCGCTCTGGGCTGGGTCGCAATGATCTCGATCGGGTCGCTGTACTACCTGATCCCGCGGCTGTTCGGCGAAAAACAGATGTACAGCGTGCGCCTGATCGAATGGCATTTCTGGATCGCGACCATCGGCGTGGTGCTGTATATCGCCTCGATGTGGATTGCCGGCGTGATGGAAGGTCTGATGTGGCGCGCCACGCAACCTGATGGCACGCTGACCTATGCCTTCGTCGAAGCGGTCAAGGCCAAGTACCCCTTCTACCTGATCCGTCTGCTGGGTGGCATCTGCTTCCTGTCCGGCATGCTGCTGATGGCCTACAACGTCGCCAAGACCATCGTCGGCAAGCGTGCCGTGGATGCGCCGATCCCGGCCAGCATCCCCGCCTCCGCACACTGATCATTCCAGGATAGAAAGATGTCGGAAAAACAAAGATTCTTTTCCCACGAAACGCTGGAGAAGAACATCGGCTGGCTGATCATCTGCACGATCCTCGTGGTCAGCATCGCGGGTCTGGTGCAGATCGTGCCGCTGTTCTTCCAGCATTCCACGACCAAGCCGGATCCGGGCATCACGCCGTATTCGCCGCTGCGGCTGATGGGCCGGGATGTCTACATCCGCGAAGGCTGCGTCGGCTGCCACTCGCAGCAGGTGCGTACGCTGCAGGCCGAAACCGAGCGTTACGGCCACTTCTCGACCGCGGGCGAGTCCGTCTACGACCACCCGTTCCTGTGGGGCTCGAAGCGTACCGGTCCCGACCTGGCACGCGTTGGCGGACGTTACTCGGACGACTGGCAGCGCATCCACCTGCGCAATCCGCGCGATGTGGTGCCCGAGTCGGTCATGCCTTCCTACCCATGGCTGGAGAAGGCAACGCTGCCGACCGACGATATCCAGGCCCGCATGCGGGCGCTGGTGAAGCTGGGCGTGCCGTACACCGAGGTCGATATCGCCAAGGCGCCGGAGGAGCTCAAGGGCAAGACCGAGGAAGACGCGCTGGTGGCCTACCTGCAGGGCCTGGGCACCAACCGCCGCAATGTCCGCGTGGATACCGCTGCAGCGGCTACGCCGGCGGCGCCCGCAGCGGAAGCGGCTGCACCGGCGAAGGAGTAAGCCATGGCCATGATCACCGCCATTGCGACCGTCGTGTCGATGGTCGTCTTCCTTGGCATCTGCTGGTGGGCCTGGTCGGCCGGCCGGCAGGCCGCCAACCGTGAATCCGCCATGCTGCCGTTCGCGCTGCCTGACGAAACCACGACAACATCGAGCCGGAACACCTAGCCATGAGCGATTTCTTTTCCGATTTCTGGGGTTACTACATTGCCGCGATCGCGCTCGTCGGCATCGTCTGGTGCGTATGGCTGCTGTTCTCGCAACGCAAGATCACCAAGACCGCCAGCGCGGGCGACGACACCGGCCATGTCTGGGACGACGACCTGCGCGAACTGAACAATCCGCTGCCACGCTGGTGGATGTGGATGTTCCTGCTGGCCTGCATCTTCGGCCTGGTCTACCTGGTGTTGTATCCGGGCCTGGGCAAGTACGCAGGCGTGCTGAAGTTCTCCACGCAGGGCGAACTTGCGGCGCATCGTGCCGCGCAGGAGAAGATGCAGAACGAGATCTATGCCAAGTACCTGAAGATGGATGTCAAGCAGGTGGCCGGGGATCCGCAGGCCCGCGAAATTGGCCAGCGGCTGTTCCTGAACTACTGCGCGCAATGCCATGGTTCTGACGCACGCGGCAGCCGCGGCTTCCCCAACCTGACCGACGGCGACTGGCTGTATGGCGGCGAACCCGAAACCATCCGGCAGACCATTACCAAGGGCCGCAATGGCGTGATGCCGCCGTTTGCATCCACCGTTGACGGCAAGCTGGCAGGCGATGTGGCGCAGTATGTCCGTTCGCTGTCGGGATTGTCTTCGGATCCCATCCGCGCCTCGCGTGGCGAAAGCACCTTCAAGTCGACCTGCGCGGCTTGCCACGGTGCCGGCGGCAAGGGCAACCAGGCACTGGGCGCTCCGAACCTCTCCGATAACGTGTGGCTGTATGGCAGTTCGGAAGGCAGCATTGTCGACGCCATCCTGAAGGGGCATAACAACCATATGCCGGCACATGAAGAGATCCTGACGCCAGAGCGGATCCGCATGCTGACGGCCTATGTCTGGGGTCTGTCCAATACCGGCGGGGGTGCCGGCCAATGACAGGCGACTCATCTGAGCGGGCGCGGGCCGCCCGCGGGAGAAACCATCCATGAACGCACCCGGGACCGAAGAAGTGGCCCGGGCGGCCGACCGTCAGCCGTCGGCCGCTGCGCCTGCCGAGACCTCGGATGAAACGCTGTACGAGGTCCGGCGCAAGATCTATCCGCGCTCGGTCACGGGCGCTTTTTCCAGCTGGCGCGTCTGGCTGGTCCTCTTCACGCAGCTGATTTACTACGGCACGCCCTGGCTCCAGTGGAACGGACGCCAGGCCGTGCTGTTCGACCTTGGCGAGCGCAAGTTCTATATCTTCGGGCTGGTGCTGTGGCCGCAGGACGTCATCTATCTCGCCGTCCTGCTGGTCATCTCGGCGTTGGCGCTGTTCCTGTTCACGGCGATCGCCGGTCGGCTGTTCTGCGGCTATGCCTGTCCTCAGACGGTCTACACCGAGATCTTCATGTGGATCGAGCGGCGGATCGAAGGCGACCGCATCGCGCGCATCCGGCTGGACGGCGATCCCTGGAGCCTGCGCAAGCTGCGCATCAAGGCCACGAAGCATTTCCTGTGGATAGTGATCGCGTTGTGGACAGGCTTCACCTTCATCGGCTACTTCGCGCCGATCCGTGAGCTGGGCGGCGAGCTGGCGAGCCTGTCGCTGGGCCCGTGGCAGACCTTCTGGATGCTGTTCTATGCGTTTGCCACCTGGGGCAACGCGGGTTTCATGCGCGAGCAGGTATGCAAATACATGTGCCCGTATGCGCGTTTCCAGAGCGTGATGGTCGACCGCGACACTTACGTCGTGACCTACGACATCGGCCGGGGCGAGCCGCGCGGCAGCCGTTCGCGCAAGACCGACCATCACCAGGCGGGCCTGGGCGATTGCGTCAACTGCAGCATCTGCGTGCAGGTATGCCCGACCGGCATCGACATCCGCGATGGCCTGCAGTATGAATGCATAGGCTGCGGCGCGTGCATCGACGCCTGCAACCAGGTGATGGACAAGATGTCCTATCCGCGCGGCCTGATCCGGTACACATCGGAGAATGCCATGCGCAAGGCGCTGTCGGCGGCTGCGTCGCGCAAGCGCTTGCTGCGTCCGCGTGTCATCATCTATTCCGTGATCTGGGTCGCGCTGCTTGCAGGCTTCGTGGCTTCGATCGCGCTGCGCACGCCGCTGAAGGTGGACATCATCCGCGACCGTGGCGCACTGGGCCGGGAGGTCGAAGGCCGCTGGATCGAGAACGTCTATCGCCTGCAACTGATCAACACGACCGAAGGGCCGATGCACATCAGTGTGCGAGCCGACAGTGACGAGCTGAAGAACCTGACGGTCGAATACGACAAGCAGGCCGAATCGCTGGCGCCGACGTCGAACCGGCTGTTGCCGATCCGCATACGCGTGCCGATCGATGACGCGGCGCAAGGCACGCACAAGATCAGCGTGACGGTGACCAGTGAAGGAACTGAGCGGGGCAACGCCGAAATCCGGCAAAGCACCAGCTTTATCGTGCCGCGCGGCCTGTGACGGCAGGCGCTAGGTGCAGAATTCAAGGGGGCATGATGAATCAGCAAGGCAATCCGTGGTGGAAGGAGCCGTGGCCGTGGCTGTTGATGAGCGGCCCGCTGGTCGCGATGGTGGCGTGCGGCGTCACTATCTGGCTGGCGTCGTCGCACCCTGACGTGCCGGTGCAAGGTGCAACGCGCCATGGACTGGTGGTCGAGAAGGCCGAGGCGGCTCGGCCTCAGTCGAGCGCAGCGAGGCAGCCATGAGGTTGCGCTGGCTGATGTGGGTCTTGTGGCCGGGGTTCCTGATGGCGGGCTTCGCCACCGCGACTGTGTTCTCCGTCGTGGATCCTGGTGACCTGAAGTTCTTCGGGCATCCGATCGAGGCGTCGCGCGAATCGATCTATACGATGAGCTTCCTGCTGGCGTGGATCTTCTGCGCGCTGTCCAGCGGGTTGACGCTGTACACGATGCCGACCCGGCTGAGCGATACCGACGAGTTGGAGTGATGGTCGATGCTTGCGCCGCCGCGCGCGGCGCAAGCGCAACGCGGCGAAGCGGAGGGAAGGGTCAGCAGCTGCGGCTGTAGAGCTGCTTGATGCCGGCGAGATCCACCAGCTTGACGTGGCGCTGGCGAATCTGGATCAGGCCGGCTTCGGCGAAACGCGAGAACAGGCGGCTGACGGTTTCGAGTTTCAGGCCCAGGTAGCTGCCGATCTCCTCGCGGCTCATGCGCATCACGAATTCGGTCGACGAGTAGCCGCGCTCAGACAGGCGCTCCGACAGGTTGATCAGGAACGCGGCCAGGCGTTCTTCGGCGCGCATCGAGCCGAGGGTCACCAGCATCAGCTGGTCATGCGTGATTTCCTTGCCCATCAGCCGCAGGAACTGATGCTGCAGCGAAGGTAGGTCTGCAGACAGCGTCTGCAGGTCGCCAAGGCGGACTACGCAGACTTCGGTATCTTCCAGCGCGGTCGCGTCCGAGGCATGCTGCATCTCGCCGAGGCCGTCGAGGCCGACGATTTCGCCAGGCAGGTGGAAGCCGGTAATCTGTGAACGGCCGTCTTCGGTCGTGACATGCGTTTTCAGCGTGCCGAAGCGAATGGCATAAACCGCGGTGAGGGGGTCGCCCATGCGATACAAGGTCTCACCCTTATGGACCCGGATGCGTTCCTGCACCAGCTTGTCCATCTTGGTGAGGTCCTGCTGGGACATGCCAACCGGAAGGCACAGTTGCCCCATCGCGCATGTAGAGCAACGGGGCGACATCTCGGTGATTGGAATGGAGGTGAGCAATTGGAACCTGCAAGAGTGGATGCGGGGGCGCGATACGACATTTTACCGTGCGATGTGATGAGGCAGGGAGTCAGATTTGCCATTGGGTGTGCTAATTAGCGTTTTTATGCTGGCATTGCTGGGCGGCGTGCATTGCGCGGCAATGTGTGGCGGCATCGCGCTGGCCGTCGAGCAGCCGCGTGGCGGCGCCGTGACCATGACCTTCGTGCGCAGCCGCGCTGCCTGGGCCGGCGAGTTGCTGGCAATGCACCTGGGCAGGATTTCGACCTATATGCTGCTCGGCGCGCTGCTGGGCGCGGTCGGCGCTGGCGCGTGGAGGCAGGATTACCTGCCGGTGCAGCGCTGGCTGTTCGGCGCCGGCAGTGCCATGCTGCTGTGGTCGGGCTGGCGCTTGCTGCGCGGCAATGCCTTTACCGTGGCCTGGCTGGAGCGGCTGGCGATGCGGGCGGGCAGCGGCGTGGCGCGGGTGCTCGGCCGGCTGGGGGGCGGCATGCCCAGGTTCGTGCGTGCGCATGGGGGGCTGGCCAGGCGCTACGGTGTTGGCCTGGCCTGGGGGCTGGTTCCGTGCGGCATGGTCTATGGGGCGCTGACGCTGGCGCTGCTGGCCGGCAATGCCGGTTCCGGTGCGCTCGTGATGGGCGTGTTTGGCGTGGGCACGCTGCCCAACCTGCTGGTGTTGTCGGGGTTGTCCGGCTACCTGCGCAGCCTGTCCCGGCGGCGCGGGGTCCGCGTGGGCGCGGGCGTGGCGGTCATGGCGTTCGGGGCCCTTGGCCTGGCGCGCGCCGTGTTGCTGCCACATTCGCTGGCAGAGCAGGGTTTCTGTCTGGTCTTTTGAGACGCATGGGGCGCGCAACGCGGCGAATGGTGGTTGCGGGCGAGGGTGGGAATGCCATACAATCGCCAGCATTGCGGTATCGCGCGGTGTTTTGTAAGCAGCGGCGAGCAGCGCCAGCGGCCTTCCTGCCAGAAGGTGCGCCCACGGCGGCGGGAAGCGTTGGTAGTTCGATGCCCGGCCCGTCCCGCGGTCCATCCGGTTCAAAAGATCTGGTTCAAAAGCCCGGCTGGCACTGAGGTGTTGGAGATGCCGGCCTTGCTCCCGATATCCGTTTTTCTTGCGTCCGAGGCGTTCAGTTCGCCGACAGCGCCGTCCGTTGTACGGACGCGACACGCAAGAGGTTCGCTGACCGGCCCATGGCGGCATGCGAACGATCTCCTGCCGGAGTGACCCGGCAACTCGATGCAAAGAAAGGGAAGTGCACGGCTTGGATGCGGCGAGTATCCGGGTGAGCTGCGCGATGAGATGGCGATGGCATTGGCATCGCTGTATCCAAAATCTCCGGTGCCCCGGATCCGTCCGGGAGCAGGTGCAAAGACAGGCTGCACACCATCAACATGAATACCCAAGAGGCGAAAATCGTCCTCGAGACGGCGCTGATCTGCGCGCAGGAGCCTTTGCGCGTCAATGATCTGCGGCGGCTGTTCGCCGACGACGTCGGCGCGGACACCGTCCGCGTGCTGCTGGAGGAACTGCGCCAGGACTGGCGCCCGCGCGGCGTGGAACTGGTGTCGCTGGCCAGCGGCTGGCGCTTCCAGAGCCGCCCCGAGATGCGCGAATACCTCGACCGCCTGAATCCGGAAAAGCCGCCGAAGTACTCGCGTGCCGTGATGGAGACGCTGGCGATCATCGCTTATCGCCAGCCGGTGACGCGCGGCGATATCGAGGAAATCCGCGGAGTGACAGTCAGCACGGAAGTCATCAAGAAGCTGGAAGACCGCAGCTGGATCGAAGTGATTGGCCACCGCGACGTGCCGGGCCGGCCGGCCCTGTATGCCACCACCAAGGCCTTCCTGGATGATCTCGGGCTGCGCACGCTGGACGAGCTGCCTCCGCTGGAGGATGCCCAGGCGCAGGCGCAGGCAACGCTGCTGGACCAGCAGGCCATCGATTTCGAGGCGCTGGCGGCAGGCAAGCCCGGTAGTGCCGATGAAGAAGCGTTTGCCCAGCCGGCACAGGCCGAGGCATTCGCCGACGGCGAGCCAGACGCCGCGGATGCCAGCCAGGCATCCACGGACGGCGACATTGCCAACGGATTCGACCTGCAGCCGCGCCAGCATGGGGCGGAGGAGCCGGGCGCAGAAGGCGAACCAACCGAACCGGCCAATCCTGCCGATTCCGATCCGGAGGGGGTGCGGGGTGAACTGCCGGACGACGGCGCCACGCCGCACCCGAGCGAGCACGACGAGCGCGTGCCGAACTGAACAACATGCAACATCCGATAGTGAATACCTTGTCTGATTCCGTTGAGCAAGACGCCCGCCACGCGGGCGCACCCGCCGACCCCGGCGCCGCAGAACCCGGATCGGGCAGCGAAGCCGCGCCCCGCCGCAAGGGGCTGCGCCGAGGGCTCAGGAACCTGGTGGCGTCGCGCCGCCAGGCGACGCAAGATCGCGATGCCGGTCTCGCCGAAGGCGCCGAGGCTGGCGTGCCCGGCGAAGCCGCAGAAGCGGCTGCGGCGGCCGGCGGGCGCGGTGCCCAGCGTGGCCGCGGCAAGCGCAAGCCGGCTCAGGGCGAGGGCGGCCAGGCGCCGCAGGCGCCGGCCGACAAGGCGCCCAGGGCTGAAAGGGCTGATCGGGGCGAGAAGGCCGAAAGATCCGAGAAGGCAGACAAGGGTGAGCAGGCGGCCCGCAAGCGCAAGCCGAACCCGCGTGGCGGCAAGTCAGCCGCGCCGGCCGAGGGGCAGGGCGCTGCCGGCCGTCAGCCGCAGGGCCGCCGCAGGGAGGGTGCCAAGCCGCAGGGCCAGCGCAAGGGCCAGGGCGGCGCCGACAAGGCCGCGGCCAGCAGCGACGACCTGTTCCGCTTTGTGATTTCCGAGCAGTACGACAAGGAAGACACGGTCATCCCGCGCACCAAGGCGAAGCCGGTGCGCGAGCTGTCGGCCGAGGACGACGCCCCGAAGTTGCACAAGGTGCTGGCCGAAGGCGGCCTGGGCTCGCGCCGCGAAATGGAAGAGCTGATCCTGCAGGGGCGGGTCTCGGTCAACGGCCTGCCGGCGCATATCGGCCAGCGGATCCTGCCGGCCGACCAGGTGCGCGTCAACGGCAAGCTGATCCACCGCAAGGTGTCGAGCAAGCCGCCGCGCGTGCTGCTGTACCACAAGCCGGCCGGCGAAATCGTCAGCCAGTCGGATCCTGAAGGCCGTCCGACCGTGTTCGACAGCCTGCCGCGCATCAAGACCGGCAAGTGGGTCGCCGTTGGCCGGCTGGACTTCAATACGGAAGGCCTGCTGATCTTCACCACCTCGGGCGATATCGCCAACCGCTTCATGCACCCGCGTTACGGCGTCGAGCGTGAATACGCGGTGCGCACGCTGGGCGAGCTGGCCGAAGCCGATCGCCAGCGCCTGCTGCACGGTATCAAGCTGGACGACGGCGAGGCCAACTTCCTGCGCATCGCGGATGGCGGCGGCGAGGGCGTTAACCAGTGGTACCACGTGGCGCTGACCGAAGGTCGTAACCGCGAAGTGCGGCGCATGTTCGAGGCGGTCGGCCTGACCGTGTCGCGCCTGATCCGCACGCGCTACGGCCAGTTCCTGCTGCCGCGCGGCCTCAAGCGCGGCCGCTGGCAGGAGGTCGAGCCCAATGAGGTCAAGGCGCTGATGACCTCGGTCGGCCTGAAGGTGCCGGGCAAGGGAGAGCAGTCCGGCAAGGGCGCGACCAAGGTCGGCGGGCGCAAGCAGCGCACCGAAGCGGCGATTGCCGGCATGCCGATGCACACCGGCATGGACGGCCTGCCGCGCTACGAGCAAGGCGGTGCACGGGGCGGCAGCCGCGGCGGCCAGCCGGATCCGATGAAGACGTCGATGGGCTACATCAGTCATGGCCCCACGCTATTGACCTCGCACGCGGCCAACCTTGGCGGCGGTCGCGGCACCGGCACGCGCCAGGCGCGTGGCGGCGGTGGCGCCGGCCTTGGCGGGCAAGGCAAGCCGCAGCGTCGTGGCGGTGGCGAGCCGAACGGAAATGTCATGCCGAAGGCGAAGCAGGGCGGAAACCGTACCCAGCGTGGCGGCGGCGGTGGCGGCGGTGGCGGCGGTGGTGGCGGCAACCGCGGTGGAAACCGTGGGGGCAGCCGGGGCGGCAACCGCTGAGTGGCAGATGCTGCGCACGGCGGTCGGAGAGCCCGCCGGCGCGGCAAGTAACGTGCGAGTATGTCTGGCTTTTGCCTTTTCGACATAATCTGCGTATAATTCAAGTCTATTCAAAAAGCCATCCTCGCCGAGGGTGGGCGAATGATGGGCATTGCGCCCATTTTTTTTTGGTTCGCCCGAATTCGGTCCCGCGCCCCGGCGCGTGGGGGATGGCGGACAGGCAGCACTGCAGCAGGGTCGTCCCGGACGGCCGCGGCGGGTTTGCCTGCCACGGTGTTGATGGCCATTACTCGGGATAACAGTGCATCTGGCAGATTTGATCGAAACCACCCTTAACGGCATGGGATATGAGCTGGTTGAGCTCGAGCGTGCCCCGGCCGGATTGTTGCGTGTCTATATCGATCAGCCTGAAACCGGCATTGCCATCGAGGATTGTGAAAAGGTGAGCCGCCAGCTCACCCACGTGTTCACGGTCGAGAACGTCGACTACGAACGCCTCGAGGTCTCGTCGCCCGGACTGGACCGGCCGCTGAAGAAGCTGGCTGACTACGTCCGCTTTGCCGGCGCCGAGGCGCGCGTGACGCTGCGCCTGCCGGTCAACGGGCAGAAGAACTTCACGGGCATCCTGCGCGAGCCGGCCGGCGAGGCCGGCGCGGAAAAGGTCGGCCTGGAGTTCGAGGGCAAGGATGGCCCGGCACTGCTGGAATTTGCCGTATCCGATGTCGACAAGGCACGCCTGGTGCCGGTATTCGACTTCAAAGGAAATCAAAGAAAAGGGAACAAGCAATGAGCCGCGAAGTTCTGTTGCTCGTCGATGCGCTTGCGCGTGAGAAGAACGTCGACAAGGATGTGGTATTCGGTGCCCTGGAGGCGGCGCTCGCCTCGGCCACCAAGAAGCGTTTCGAAGAAGACGTGGATATCCGGGTCGCGATCGATCGCGAGTCGGGCGAGCATGAAACCTTCCGCCGCTGGCTGGTCGTTCCCGACGAACAGGGCCTGCAGGAGCCGGACAAGCAGATCCTGCTGTTCGAAGCCCGCGATGAGAATCCCAGCCTTGAGCTTGGCGACTACATCGAGCAGCAGATCGAGTCGGTCGAGTTCGGCCGTATCGGCGCGCAGGCGGCCAAGCAGGTGATCCTGCAGCGCATCCGCGACGCCGAGCGCGAGCAGATCCTGAACGACTACCTCGATCGCGGCGAGAAGATCATGACCGGCACGGTCAAGCGCGCCGACAAGAAGGGCCTGATCGTGGAATCCGGCCGCGTGGAAGCGCTGCTGGCCCGCGACCAGATCATCCCGAAGGAAAACCTGCGCACCGGCGACCGTGTGCGTGCGTATATCCTGAATGTGGACCGCGCCGCGCGCGGCCCGCAGATCGAGCTGTCGCGCACTGCCCCTGAGTTCCTGATCAAGCTCTTCGAAAACGAAGTGCCGGAAATGGAACAGGGCCTGCTGGAAATCAAGGCCGCCGCCCGTGATCCGGGCGTGCGTGCCAAGATCGCGGTGGTTGCGCATGACAAGCGCATCGACCCGATCGGCACCTGCGTTGGCGTGCGCGGTACGCGCGTGACCGCGGTGCGCAACGAGATCGGCGGCGAGGCCGTGGATATCGTGCTGTGGTCGGAAGACCCGGCGCAGTTTGTGATCGGCGCGCTGGCACCTGCGCAAGTGCAGTCGATCGTTGTCGATGAAGAGAAGCACAGCATGGACGTGGTGGTCGACGAGGAAAACCTCGCCGTCGCCATCGGCCGCAGTGGCCAGAACGTACGCCTGGCGTCCGAACTGACCGGCTGGCAGATCAACATCATGACGCAGGAAGAATCGGCGCAGAAGCAGGCCGAAGAGAGCGATGTCGTGCGCAAGCTGTTCATGTCCAAGCTGGACGTGGATGAGGAAGTGGCGGACATCCTGATCGAGGAAGGCTTCTCCACGCTGGAAGAAGTGGCCTATGTCCCCATCAGTGAAATGATGGAGATCGAGGCCTTTGACGAAGACACCGTCAACGAGCTGCGCAACCGCGCGCGTGATGCGCTCCTGACGATGGAACTGGCCCGGGAAGAAAAGGTGGAAGAGGTGTCGCAGGATCTGCGATCGCTCGACGGCCTGAACCCGGAACTGATCGGCAAATTGGCCGAAGGTGACATCCACACGCGTGACGACCTGGCTGAACTGGCCGTCGACGAACTGGTCGAGATGACGGGCGTCACCGAGGAAGAAGCCAAGGCGCTGATCATGAAAGCACGGGAACATTGGTTCAACTGAGGGACACGGCCGGGCTGCCGACACCAGCCCGGGCGCGCTTTCCGCATACGATTTGTCCCGACGAAGACACCAAGCATTGAAAGGGTTTGAATGGCAAGCACAACAGTTGCCCAACTGGCCGCAGAACTGAGTCGCAGCGCAGCTGCCCTGCTGGAACAATTGCAGGCGGCTGGGGTGGGCAAAGCTGCGCCAGAAGACATCATCACGGAATCGGATAAGACCAGGCTGCTGGACTATCTGAAGCGCTCGCACGGCCAGGCCGACGACAGCGCCCGCAAGAAGATTACGCTGACCAAGCGCGAGACCTCGGAGATCCGCCAGTCGGATGGCACCGGCAAGACTCGCACCGTCCAGGTTGAGGTGCGCAAGAAGCGCGTGCTGATCAAGCGCGACGAAGCCCAGCCTGAAGTCCAGGCGGATGCCGCCGAAGGGCATGCAGCGGCCGCGGCCGAGGCTGCCGAACAGGCACGCCGCGACGAGGAAGAACGCCGTCAGGCCGAACTGCTGGCGCGCCAGGAAGCCGAAGCAAAGGCCGCCCGCGAGGCAGCCGAGCGTGAGGAAGCCGAGCGCCGCGCCCAGCAGGAAGCCCTGGAAGCGGAACAGCGCCGCCAGGCGGAACTCGCCGCCAAGAAGGTGGAGGAAGAGGCTGCCGCGTCGCGCGCCGTGACCGAGGCCGCGGAAGACTCCTCGCGCAAGAAGGCCGAGGACGAGAAGGCCCGCGTCGCCGCTGAACGCGCCGAGGCGCAGAAGGCTGCGGACGAGGCCAAGGCCGCTGCCGACAAGGCCCGCGCCGAGCAGGAAGTCGCTGCGCGCAAGCGCCGCGAGGCTGCCGAAGCCGAGGCTCGTGCGATCCAGCAGATGCTGAACGCACCTCCGCGCGTGCTGAAGGCGCCGTCCGAGCGCAAGGCTGAAGAAAAGAAGGCCGAGCAGACCGGTACGCTGCACAAACCGGTGAAGCCGGCCGGTGCGACCACGGAAGCGAAGAAAGACGACAAGAAGCCGGCCACCACGACCACGACCACGGCAACCGCCGACAAGAAGGGCAAGGTCGTGAAGGCAGGCTGGCAGGACGACAGCAGCCGCAAGAAGGGCAGCGGCCTGAAGACGCGCGGCGATTCGTCGGGCGGCGTGGGCGGCTGGCGCGGTGGCCCGCGTGGCCGTGGCGGCAGGCAGCAGCAGCACGACGACAGCCGCAGCAGCTTCCAGGCGCCGACCGAACCGGTGGTGCGTGAAGTGCACGTGCCCGAGACCGTCTCCGTGGCCGACCTGGCCCACAAGATGGCCGTCAAGGCGTCCGAGGTCATCAAACAGATGATGAAGCTCGGCCAGATGGTGACCATCAACCAGGTGCTGGACCAGGAAACCGCCATGATCGTGGTGGAAGAAATGGGCCACAAGGCGTTCGCCGCCAAGCTGGACGATCCGGAAGCGCTGCTGGTGGTGGACGGTGAAGAACACACCGACGCCGAACTGCTGCCGCGCCCGCCGGTGGTGACCGTGATGGGTCACGTCGACCACGGCAAGACCTCGCTGCTGGACTACATCCGCCGCACCAAGGTTGCCGCGGGCGAAGCCGGCGGCATTACGCAGCACATCGGTGCCTACCACGTGGAAACCGACCGTGGCGTGATCACCTTCCTGGACACCCCTGGTCACGAGGCCTTTACGGCCATGCGTGCCCGCGGTGCCAAGGCGACCGACATCGTGATCCTGGTGGTCGCGGCCGACGACGGCGTGATGCCGCAGACCAAGGAAGCGATCGCGCACGCCAAGGCTGCCGGCGTGCCCATCGTGGTGGCAATCAACAAGATTGACAAGCCCGACGCCAACCCGGACCGCGTGAAGCAGGAGCTGGTGGCCGAGCAGGTGGTGCCGGAAGAATACGGTGGCGATTCGCCGTTCGTGCCGGTGTCCGCCAAGATGGGTACAGGTGTGGAAGACTTGCTCGAGCAAGTGCTCCTGCAAGCCGAAGTGCTGGAGCTGAAGGCTCCGGTGGAAGCCCCGGCCAAGGGCCTGGTGGTGGAGGCCCAGCTCGACAAGGGCAAGGGCCCGATCGCTACCATCCTGGTCAGCAGCGGCACGCTCAAGCGTGGCGACGTGGTCCTGGCTGGCAGCGCCTACGGCCGCGTGCGTGCCATGCTGGACGAGAACGGCAAGCCGACCAAGGAAGCTGGTCCGTCGATCCCGGTGGAAATCCAGGGTCTGTCGGAAGTGCCTGCCGCCGGTGAGGAAGTGCTGGTGCTGCCGGACGAGCGCAAGGCGCGCGAAATCGCGCTGTTCCGCCAGGGCAAGTTCCGCGACGTGAAGCTGGCCAAGCAACAGGCCGCCAAGCTCGAGAACATGCTGGAGCAGATGACGGAAGGCGAAGTGCAGACGCTGCCGCTGATCGTCAAGGCCGACGTGCAGGGTTCGCAGGAAGCGCTGGTGCAATCGCTGCAGAAGCTGTCGACCGCCGAAGTGCGCGTGCAGATTGTGCACGGCGGCGTGGGTGGCATCTCCGAGTCCGACGTCAACCTGGCAACGGCGTCGAAGGCGGTCATCATCGGCTTCAACGTGCGTGCCGACGCCGGCGCGCGCAAGCTGGCCGAGCACAACGGCATCGATATCCGCTACTACAACATCATTTACGATGCGGTAGACGAGATCAAGGCGGCGATGTCCGGCATGCTGGCGCCGGAGAAGCGCGAGACCACGACCGGCACGGTCGAGGTGCGCCAGGTGTTCCGCGTGCCGAAGGTCGGCGCGGTGGCGGGTTGTATGGTCACCGATGGCGTGGTCAAGCGCTCCTCGCTGGTGCGCGTGCTGCGCAACAACGTGGTCATCTTCAGCGGCGAGCTCGATTCGCTGAAGCGCTTCAAGGACGACGTCAAGGAAGTGAAGCAAGGCTTCGAGTGCGGTCTGTCGATCAAGAACTTCAACGATGTTCAGGAAGGCGACCAGCTCGAGGTGTACGAAATCACCGAGGTGGCGCGTACGCTGTAAGCGTCGCAAGCAACGGCAGGCCTCGGCCTGCCGTTGTCATCTCAGCAGAACAGTATTGAATGGCCAAGAAAGGCAATATCTCCTCCCGCAACCTCCGCATCTCCGACCAGATCCAGAAGGACCTGGCCGAGATGATCCAGCGCGAGCTGCGCGACCCGCGCCTGGGCCTGGTCACGCTGCAGTCGGTCACGCTGACGCCGGACTATGCCCACGCCAAGGTGCACTTCACAGTGCTGGGTGCCGAGCCGGCAACGGCCGAAGCCATTCTCAACGAGAAGGCCGGCTTCCTGCACTCGCTGCTGTACAAGCGCCTGCACATCCACACCGTGCCGACGCTGCGTTTCCTGCACGATACCTCGGTCGAACACGCGATCGAGATGTCCAAGCTGATCAACGAAGCGAACGCCACGCGTTCGAAAGACGACTGAGCCGGTGCCCGTGCCGCCAGGCATGGGCAACGCGACCCGCAGGGCCGCAAGCCGCGCCGCATCAGCGTCGCTCCTGTTTCCTCCGATGACCGAATCCAACGCCGCTCGTCCGCCGCGCCTGCCGCGCCGCGACGTCCATGGTGTGCTGCTGCTCGACAAGCCGCTGGGCCTGTCGTCCAACGATGCGCTGGTGCGCGCCAAGCGCCTGCTGCGCGCCAACAAGGCCGGGCATACCGGCACGCTCGACCCGCTGGCCACAGGCTTGCTGCCGCTGTGCTTCGGCGAGGCCACCAAGTTTTCGCAGGACCTGCTGGAAGCGGACAAGACCTATGACGCCGTGGTGCGGCTGGGTGCGCGCTCCAGTACCGGCGATGCCGAGGGCGAATTGCTCGATATCCGTGAGGTGACCTGCGACCGCGCCGCGGTGGAGCAGGCGCTGGCGCGCTTTACCGGCGAGATCGAACAGGTGCCGCCGATGCATTCTGCGCTGAAGAAGGATGGCCGACCGCTGTACGAGTACGCGCGCGCAGGGCAGACGGTCGAGCGCGCCGCGCGCCGTGTCACCATCCACGGGATCGAACTGCTGGATTGCGCGCTGCCCCCGTCGTTCACCACGGCCGCGTTTACCATGCGCGTGACCTGCAGCAAGGGCACCTACATCCGCACGCTGGCCGAGGACATCGGCGAGGCGCTGGGCTGCGGCGCCCACCTGACCGGGCTGCGCCGCATTGCCGTGGGCGACCTGACGCTGGACGGTGCGGTGACGCTCGAGCAGATCGAGCAACAGGACGATGCCGCGCGCCCAGGCATGCTGGCCCCGGTCGACGCCTTGCTGCAGAAGAGCCCGCCCGTGACGCTGGACGAAGCTGCCGCCTCGCGCTTCCTGCAGGGACAGCGCATTGCGCGCCGGGACCTGCCCGAGGGCACCGAGATAGCGGAAGGCGTGCTGGCGCGCGTCTATGCCGGCGAGCCAGCGCGCCTGCTCGGCGTCGCGCGTATGCGCGAGGGCGCTTTGCGGCCGGAGCGGCTGGTCAAGCTGTAGGCGCCGCTCCTTGCCGGTAGCGGATCAGTCGAGCGTGATTTTCGCTGCCTTGATCACGTCGGCCCACATCTTGCGGTCCTGTGCCAGGAACCCGGCGAAATGCTCCGGCGTGTCGCCGACCGGCTCGGAGCCGAATTCCGCCATCTTCTTCTTCACTTCCGGATTCGCGAGCGCCTTCACCAGTGCCTGGTTGTAGCGGGCGACGATCGGCCTGGGCAGGTCCTTCGGGCCGAAGTGCCGGTGTCGGTATAAGGGGAGGCATGCGTAACGCGCAATTCACAGGACACCGGCCCGATCAGATGAAAGCTGCCGACCTGGCCTTCCAGGGGCAGCACGATGCCGAGCCGCTTGCATCCCTGGGCGAGCGCGACGGTCAGGTGATCCACCACCTGCTGCGGCTCGATCACCAGCGTGCGCATCGGCGGCAGCGCGGTGCCTGTGCATAGCGGCACCAGTGCGTCGAAGCGGCCATCGTCCAGCGATGCCATCAGCCGCGCCAGCATGGCCTCGGCCACCGGCTTGCCCATCACCGCCTGCGAGCCGTCGCGCAGGCGGCTGGCGAAGCGGTATTCGCCGCCGTCGGGGGCGAGCGTGGCGATGGCATCGGCGTCAAGGTCATCGAGGATGCCGAATTCTTCCGCGATTCAATCACCTGCTTGATGGACATCTTGCTTGGCTTTCCTGTATTGCGACGGGTCAGATGGCAGTGGCGCAGGCCGGCACCGACAATGCGCCGGGGGCGACGTCTTCGATCTCCTGGCCAAGGAACCAGCGTGCGCCATGCGCGCCGCCCATCTCCATGCAATCGCCCGATACGCGCACCCAGTTGCCTTCGGGCAGGCCCAGCACCGGCATCCGCGGCTGCAGCACCGTGAACTCGGCCAGGCGCTGGTCACGGGTTTCGCCGCGGAAGCCCGGGACCACCAGGTTGAAGTAGTGCGGGTTGATCTGGAAGGGCACCAGCGCGAGCGCATCGAGGCCGCCGGGGTCGGCGACCGGCATGTCGTTGGTGGTGCGGATGGTCGGGCAGGCGACGTTGGTGCCCGCGCTCCAGCCGATATAGCGCGCGGCGCCCGCAGCCACCTGGCGCGCGATGACGGGCAGCAGGCCGCGCTCGCGCAGGCATTGCAGCAGGCGGAAGGTGTTGCCGCCACCGATGACGATCAGTTCGGCCGCTTCCAAAGCCCGTACGCAGTCGGCATCGGAGAGCCGGTGCGGGGAGTGCGCTTCGATGCCGGCCGGGGCCAGTGCGTCGCGCACCAATGCTTCATACGTGCCCCAGTCGCGCGTGACGCCGGCGAACGGCAGGAAGCAGGCACGGGTGCGTCCGCCGGCCAGTTCGCGGATGGCGTCGTGGGCATGGACGAGGTAGCCCGCGTCGCTGGAGGAGTTGCTGAGTAACAGGAGTTCCATGGGATTGAGCTGCCGGGGTTGCTAGTGCCCGGCGGTGTCGCCGGGATGGAGCCAGAGCGGATCGCCGATGCGCTGCCCGACCGGCGCCACCGCCCGCACCAGCGTTTCGCGCAGCGCGTCGGCCTGGGCCTGGCTGACCTGCATCGCGGTGAACGACAGGCACAGGCCGCGCACATCGCCGGAAAGCGGATCGGCCAGCGTGGTGGCCACCGCGCCGATGCCCGGCATGCCTTCATTCACGGCGATCGCGCTGCGCTCGCGGCTGGCGCTTGCCACGCGCTCGGCCAGTTCGGCCACAGTAGAGGGGCAGCCCGCCGGCGCCTCGGGCAATTTGCGCGCACCGGAGGTGCCATAGCGTGCGCTGAATTCGGCTTCCGGCAGGCGCGAGAGCAGGACGCGGCCCATCGCGGTGGTGAATGCCGGCCGCCGCGCGCCCGGCGGCGACAGCACTTGCACCGGGTTGCTGCCGTTCAGGCGCTGCAGGACCACGGTGTCGGTGCCGTCGAGCATCGACAGGTAGGCGGTAAAGCCGGTGGAGTCCGACAGCGAAGCCAGGATGGCCCGGCATTGCTCGTCGAACGGATGCGCCTGTGTCGCCGCCTGGGCGGCGCGAATCAGGAGCGTCCCGGGGCGGTAGCGCCGTGTCGACGGCTGCAGCTCCAGCAGCCGGTAGCGCACCATCTGCGCCAGCAGCCGCGAAGCCGAGCTCTTGGCCAGGCCGAGTTCGTCAATGACGTCGTTGAACGTGACTTCGTGCCGGCCCTGTTCGAACATGGCCAGCACGCTTTCCACGCCTTCGAGAATGCTCACACCGTCGCTCCGTCGTTCTGATATTCGGTTGGTTCCGTTTTTCGGAACCATGGTTCCGTAAATCGGTTCGGAAATCATAGGACGGCCGGGGCCGGAATACAAGGGGGCCAGTCGAGAAGACAAAAAAGGGACGCTCGCAAGCGTCCCTTTGTCCCATCAGCAGGCGTGTGCCTCAGTGCGCCGCCATCGCGTCCGCCGAACCGCCGCCGCCCCTGGCCGGCCGCGTCAGCCAGACAAAGCCGATCAGTACGAAGAACAGCATCCCCGAGATCCAGAAGATATCGTTGGCGCCCAGCATGGCTGCCTGCTGGCTGATATTGCGCTCGATCACCCCCACCGCCTGTGCCTGGCTCATGCCCATCTGCATCAGGTGGCTGAGCTGGTCCTGGTAGGCCGGGTTGTACGGGTTCACCTGCTCGACCAGCTGCGCATGGTGCAGGGCCGAGCGGTTCTCCCATACCGTGGTCGAGATCGAGGCGCCGATGCCGCCGAAGGTGATCCGCACGAAGTTCGACAGGCCCGACGCCGCCGGAATCTTCTCGGCCGGCTGCCCCGACAGGATGATCGAAGTCAGCGGGATAAAGAACATCGCCATTGCCGCGCCCTGGATCAGCGTCGGCACCATCAGCGTCCAGGTATCGACCTGCGTGGTGAAGCCCGAACGCATCAGGCTGACGATGCCGAAGGTGATGAACGCAGCCGTTGCGACCCAGCGCGCATCCATCTTCGGCAAGTTGCGCCCGATCACCGGCGACAGCAGGATCGCGAAGATCCCCACCGGCGCCATCACGATGCCGGCATCCGTCGCGGTATAGCCGACGATGGTCTGCAGCCACAGCGGCAGGATCACCAGGTTGCCGAAGAACAGCCCGTATGCCACCGAGATTGCCACCACGCCCGAGCTGAAGTTGCGGCCCTTGAACAGGCTGATGTCGACGATCGGATGCTTCTCATAGGTCTCCCACGCCAGGAAGAACAGGAAACCGACAATTGCCACCAGCGTCAGCACCACGATCTCGGTGGAGTGGAACCAGTCCAGCTCCTTGCCCTTGTCGAGCATCAGCTGCATCGAGCCCACCCAGATCACCAGCAGCGCCAGGCCGATGCGGTCGATCGGCAGCACCTTGGTCGGCGTCTCGCGGTCCTTGTAGATGGCCCAGGTGGCGTAGGCGGTGATGATCCCCACCGGCACGTTGATGTAGAAGATCCACGGCCACGTCATGTTGTCGGAGATCCAGCCACCCAGCAGCGGGCCCATGATGGGCGCCACCAGCGTGGTCATGCCCCACAGCGCCAGCGCCATGGTGCTCTTCGCGGGCGGATAGCTCGACAGCAGCAGCGACTGCGACAGCGGGATCATCGGCCCCGCCACCGCCCCTTGCAGCACTCGGG
This sequence comes from Cupriavidus phytohabitans, assembly GCF_000426345.1. Classification (GTDB taxonomy): domain Bacteria; phylum Pseudomonadota; class Gammaproteobacteria; order Burkholderiales; family Burkholderiaceae; genus Cupriavidus. Next base: position 119,737 of record NZ_AUFE01000009.1, read on the forward strand.
CGGCCAGCAGCGTTTCCAGGTTGGGCGCGACGCCGCACAGCCACGACGCCAGCACGAACAGCAGGATCGACGTGATGAACAGCCGCACCGCGCCGAAGCGCGTGGTCAGCCAGCCGGTCAGCGGCACCGAGATCGCATTGGCCACCGCGAACGAGGTAATGACCCAGGTGCCCTGGTTCGGCGCCACCCCGAGGTCGCCCGAGATCGCCGGGATCGACACGTTGGCGATCGACGAGTCGAGCACGTTCATGAACGTGGCCAGCGACAGCGCGATGGTGCCGAGCACCAGCTTGCCGCCGGTCAGCGGCTGCGGCGGCTGCGGCGCCAGCGGCGCGGCAGGCCGCGCCGGCGTGCCGGCGCCGGACTGCGCGGCGGTGATGGAGTTGGCCATGATCAGGAGCGGGCCGGCTTGGCGTTGGCACCGCCGGTCGCGTTGGCGGTGTCGGGCCCGATGGCCCCGTTGCCTCCGTTGGTCCCCTTGGCGCCTTCGGCCCCGGCGGCAGCAGGCAGGCCGGCGGCGCGGCCGCCGTTGTTGGCGGTGATGATCTGTGCGATCAGCTGGTCGGCGTCCTGTGCCACCTTGTCATAGACATCGGTCTGCATCAGCCTGGCCGGCGCGGCGTTGGCCATGGCGGCGCCTTCCTCGCGGCGCACGTCGACCTTCACGGTCATCGACAGGCCCACGCGCAGCGGGTGGTCCTTGAGCTGCCGCGCATCCAGCGCGATCCGCACCGGCAGGCGCTGCACCACCTTGATCCAGTTGCCGGTGGCGTTCTGTGCCGGCAGCAGCGAGAAGGCCGAGCCGGTACCGGCCGAGAAGCCCGCGACCTTGCCCTTGTACTCCACCTTGGAGCCGTACACGTCAGCCTCCAGCGTCACCGGCTGGCCGATGCGCATATGGGTGATCTGCACTTCCTTGAAGTTGGCGTCGACCCAGACCTGGTCCAGCGGCACCACGGCCATCAGCGGCGCGCCCGCGGCCACGCGCTGGCCCACCTGCACCGAGCGCTTGGCCACGTAGCCGGTCACCGGCGCCGGCAGCGTCGAGCGCGCGAACGACAGGTAGGCCGATCGCAGGTTGGCGGCGGCGCGCTGCACGTTGGGGTGCTTCTCCACCGTGGTCTGGTCGGTCAGTGCCTTGTTCGACGCGAGCTGCTCGCGCGCGGCCAGCAGCGCCGATTCCGCGGCCTTGAGCGCGGCCTGCGCGTGCGCGATCTCTTCACTGGAGACCGCGCCCGTGCCGGCGATGGCCTGGCGGCGGCGCAAATCTTCGCGCGCCTTGGCGACATCGGCTTCGCGCAGCGCCACGTTGGCGGCGAGCGAGCCGTTGTTCACGTAAAGCGTGCGCACCTCACGCACGGCCTGCGCCAGTTGCGCCTCGGCCTGTTCCATCGATACCTGGGTATCGGCCCGGTCAAGCTGGATCAGCGGCTGGCCGGCGGTGACGAGCTGGGTGTCGTCGGCGGCGATCGACACGACGGTGCCGCCGACCAGCGGGGTCACCTGCACCACGTTGCCGGCAACGTACGCATCGTCGGTGCTTTCGAAATGGCGGGCGTACATGCCCCAGTACACGCCGTAGCCGATGCCGGCAACGACGATCGCCGCGGTCAGCGCCAGCAGCATGCGCTTGCGCTTGCCATTGTCGCCGGAGGCCGGGGTTTGCTGGGGATGGTTGGTGCCGGTCGCTTGCTGGTTATTGCTCATGATGTTCTCTGCTGAATCTTGTCTGCGATCACTGGGTGCGCGGATCAGCCGCGGGCGCCCGCCTGGGTCTTGTCCTGTTGCTGCGCGGCGCCGGCCTGGCTGTGGCCTGCGTGGCTCTCTTCGTCGGCAGGCTCCTGGTAGCCCCCGCCGAGCGCCTTCATCAGGCCCATCTGCAGGTCAAGCCGGCGTGCCTGCAGGTCGGTCGCGAGCCGGCGCTGCTGCAGCACGTTGCTTTCCGCGTTGAGCACGGTCAGCTGCGTGCCCAGACCTGCCTTGTAGCGCGTAGTCGCCAGCGCGTAGGCGTGCTCGGCCAGGTCCAGGGCTTCGCGCTGGGTCTGGATCTGCTTGTCGACGCTGCGGATGCTGGTCATGGTGTCGGCGGTTTCGCGCAGCGCGTCCACTAGCGCCTGGTTGTAGTTGGCCACGGCGATGTCGTAGCCGGCGTACTTGCCCTTCAGGTTGGCGCGCAGCCTGCCGCCCTCGAAGATCGGCAGGCGCACGGTCGGGCCGATGCCGAAGGTGCGGCTGATGCCCATCAGCAGGTTGGACGGATCCAGCGCTGCCAGGCCGGCAAATGCCGTCAGGCTGACGTCGGGCAGGAATTCCTTCTTGGCGACGTTGATGTCCTTGGACGCCGCTTCGACGCGCCAGCGCGCCGCCACCAGGTCGGGGCGGCGGCCCAGCAGGCCGATGGTCAGGTCGTCGGGAAGAGTGGGTGTGGCCTGGGCCAGCAGCACCGGCGGCTGGATCTGCAGGCCGCGGTCCGGGCCCTTGCCCAGCAGCGCGGCGAGCTGGTTGCGGGCCAGCGCGATCTCTTCGTCGACGCGCTGCAGGTCGGTCTGCGATGCGGCCACGGTGCCGCGTGCCTGCGTGGTCTCGACCTGCGTGTCCAGGCCGGCGGCCAGCCGCTGGCGCGACAGCTCGGTCAGGTCGCGGCGCTGCGCGATGGCACGCTCGGCGACGTCGCGCTGGGCATACAGCGCGGCCAGGCGGGCGTAGTTGCGCGCGATCGAGGTCGCCAGGATCAGGCGCGAGGCCTGGCTTTCCGCCTCGGCGGCACGGTCGTCCGACAGCGCCGCTTCGAGCGCATCGCGGTTCTTGCCCCAGAAGTCGAAGTCATAGGACAGGCCCACCTGCAGGCGCGACTGGTTCTGCCACGAGCCGGCCAGTGGCGTGCCTTCGAACAGGTCCTTCTCGGAGAAGCGCTGGCGGATCAGGCTGCCTTCGAACTCCAGGTGCGGGTAGAGCGCGCTGCGCGTGGCCTCGGCCATGGCGCGCGACGCTTCCACGCGGGCAAAGGCCGCCTGCAGGCTGGGATTGTCTTTGACGGCCTCGTCGACCAGCGCGCTCAGCTGCGGGTCCCTGAACTGGTCTACCCAGTCCTGCGTGGGCCACTGCCCGTGTTCGCCGGGCAGGATTTGCGAGGTGGCCATCGCGGCCGGGTCGGCCATGGTCTGGGTACTGTGCGAGTTGCCGAGCGCTGCACAGCCGGCCAGCACCGCCGCGGCAACGACCGTCAATGCCAGCGTGCCCGCCCGGCGTGCCAGCTCGAGCGGGCGGGCTGGCAACGGGGCTTGTGAAGAGAGAACTTGTTTCATGGTGTCGCTCCGTGTCCGGAGCCATGCTTTGTGACGGGTGGTACGGTGTGTCCGGCGTGCCGGACGGTCTGCCTCGCCGGGGTTCGGGCTCCGGCCGGCGCCGCGCTACCCGCTGTAGTTGTCGATGACCCGGCGCAACATGCTCTTCAGCAACTGGACTTCGTCGGCGGAAAACCCGCTGAAGTGCTGGGAAAGTACTTTGCAGAAGATGCTCGGCAGGCGGTCGGCCAGGGCCTGGCCCTGCTCGGTCAGCAACAGGTCGACCACGCGGCGGTCGGCGTCGCGGCGCTGCCGTTCGATCAGGCCGCGCTTTTCCATGCGGCTGAGCAGGCGCGTGACGGAACCCATGTCGGTGTTCAGTTCGCGCCCCAGCTCTGTCACCGTGGCGGCGCGTCCGGAGGCGATCATGATCAGGCAACTGGCCTGCGCATGCGTGATGTCCAGGCTGCTGACCTCCTGCTCGACGGTGTGCGCCAGCGCGTTCTTGGCGCGCTGCAGCAGGTAGCCGACGCTGTCGCACATCTGGTAACTGGCGGGATCGAACAACCCGGCGTTCGTTGCCGGCGGTCGGGAGGGAAGGTCCTGTGACATCTTTGCCTTTGCAATCTTTGCTGTGGCAAATATATGTTTGTGTTTAAGGATGCGCAAGAACGGAAATTGGTTATTTCACTTTTGGCAATGATATTTGCTAGCGGAGTGACGGTTGAGGTCAAAGCATCTTGCGCCGCAACATGCTAGAATGTTGGGTTACCTCAGATTCTCCGACTCTCCCTTGCGGGAGTCGCTTTTAGCGAGACGCAGCAATGACCCGCGCCATCCGAAACATCGCCATCATCGCCCACGTCGATCATGGCAAGACCACCCTGGTCGACCAGCTCCTGCGCCAGGCAGGCACCTTCCGCGACAACCAGCAAGTCGCCGAGCGGGTGATGGACTCGAACGACCTGGAAAAGGAACGCGGGATCACGATTCTCGCGAAGAACTGTGCCGTCGAATACAACGGCACCCATATCAATATCGTCGACACCCCGGGCCACGCCGACTTCGGCGGTGAAGTGGAGCGCGTGCTGTCGATGGTCGACGGCGTGCTGCTGCTGGTCGATGCGGTCGAGGGCCCGATGCCCCAGACCCGCTTCGTCACGCGCAAGGCGCTGGCGCTGGGCCTGAAGCCGATCGTGGTGGTCAACAAGATCGACCGCCCGGGCGCGCGTCCGGACTGGGTCATCAACCAGACCTTCGACCTGTTCGACAAGCTGGGCGCCACCGACGAGCAGCTCGACTTCCCGGTGATCTACGCCTCGGGCCTGAACGGCTTTGCCGGCCTGACCGAAGACGTGCGCGACGGCGACATGAAGCCGCTGTTCGAGACCGTGCTGGACAAGGTGCCGGTGCGTGACGACGATCGGGACGGCCCGCTGCAACTGCAAATTATCTCGCTGGACTACTCCAGCTACGTTGGCAAGATTGGCGTGGGCCGCATCTCGCGTGGCCGCGCCCGTCCGCTGCAGGACGTAGTGGTCAAGTTCGGCCCGGAAGGCAATCCGATCAAGGGCCGCATCAACCAGGTGCTGAAGTTCCAGGGCCTGGAGCGCGAGATCGTGCAGGAAGCCGAAGCAGGCGACATCGTGCTGATCAACGGCATCGAAGAACTGGGCATCGGTTGCACCGTGTGTGCGCCGGACGCCCAGGACGCGCTGCCGATGCTGAAGGTGGACGAGCCGACGCTGACGATGAACTTCTGCGTCAACACCTCGCCGCTGGCCGGCCGGGAAGGCAAGTTCGTGACCAGCCGCCAGCTGCGCGAGCGCCTGGACCGCGAACTGAAGTCGAATGTGGCGCTGCGCGTGGCTGATACCGGCGACGACACCATCTTCGAAGTGTCGGGCCGCGGTGAGCTGCACCTGACCATCCTGCTGGAAAACATGCGCCGCGAAGGCTACGAGCTGGCCGTGTCGCGGCCGCGCGTGGTGTTCAAGGAAATCGACGGCGTCAAGCATGAGCCGTACGAACTGCTGACCGTGGACGTCGAAGACAGCCACCAGGGCGGCGTGATGGAAGAGCTGGGCCGCCGCAAGGGCGAACTGCTCGACATGGCCTCGGACGGCAAGGGCCGCACGCGCCTGGAATACCGCATCCCGGCCCGTGGCCTGATCGGCTTCCAGGGCGAGTTCCTGACGCTGACGCGCGGCACCGGCCTGATCAGCCATATCTTCGACGACTACGCGCCGGTGCGCGAAGGCGGCCTGGGCGAGCGCCACAACGGCGTGCTGATCTCGCAGGACGACGGTGATGCCGTGGCCTACGCGCTGTGGAAGCTGCAGGACCGCGGGCGTATGTTCGTCAAGCCGGGCGATGCGCTGTATGAAGGCATGATCATCGGCATCCACAGCCGCGACAACGACCTGGTGGTCAACCCGATCAAGGGCAAGCAGCTGACCAACGTGCGCGCTTCGGGTACCGACGAAGCCGTGCGCCTGGTGCCGCCGATCCAGATGTCGCTCGAGTATGCGGTGGAGTTCATCGCCGACGACGAACTGGTCGAACTTACGCCCAAGAGCATCCGCCTGCGCAAGCGCCACCTGAAGGAGCATGAGCGCAAGCGTGCTGCCCGCGAAGGCGCATAAGCATTGAGCTGGTCATAGAAAACCGCGCCCGGGGCGCGGTTTTTTTATTGCCCGTCGGGCGGCGGCGCCATTGCCGGCGCGCGCGGGCTGCGCCATTCCGGCGGTTTCCACAGATAGCGGACATCCCGGTCGCGCCACGCATCGGCGAACATGTCGCGCCATTCGTGGAAAGTCAGCGTCAGCGGGTTGTGCGTGCGCACCTGGCGCGTGATGCCGTACACCGGCATCTCCCGCTCGGGGACGAAGGTTCCGAAGAGCCTGTCCCACACCGTCAGCACGCCGGCGTAGTTGCGGTCGATGTACTGCGGGTTCCTGGCGTGATGCACGCGATGGACCGAAGGCGTGTTGAACAGCGACTCGATCCAGGGCGAGCGCTGTCCCAGCCGCGTATGGACGAAGAACTGGAATGCCAGATTAAGGCCGACGGCCAGGATCACCCAGTCCGGCGTGAAGCCGATATACGCCAGCGGAATCCAGAACAGCCACATCCCGGACAGTGGATACGTCAGGCTTTGCCGGAACGCCGTCGAGAAATTCATGCCTTCCGACGAGTGATGCGTCACGTGCGATGCCCATAGCCAGCGCACGCGATGGCTGGCGCGGTGGAACCAGTAGTAGAGCAAGTCCTGCAACAGCAGCAACAGCGCGAACGACCACGCCGTCTCCGGCACCGCACGCAATCCATGCTGGTAACACCAGCCGTACACCGTCCGGATCATCAGCCAAAGGAAAAATGCGTCAGAGGCCTGGTGCATCAGCGCGAGCGCCGCATTGGAGAGCGTATCGCGCAGGCTGTACACCGACCGGTCGCGGCGCGCCCAATACCAGGCCTCGCCCGAGACGGACAGCAGGAAGACCGGCGCAAACGCCAGCAGCACGAGTCCGGGATCGAGCGATTCGGTGGTCATCCCGCAAGTGTGCACATTCCGACCGGAATTGCTACGAGGAATTCCTCAATGCTCGTGCATGCGCCGCAAGCTGCCCATGGGGTACGCCCCGCCGGTGCGGCTGGCGTAAAATCACCCGTTGCATTGGAGGAGCAAGACATGACTGAATTCGTCACGACCGAAGTCCACGGTGGCATCGGATACCTGACGCTGAATCGCCCGCAGGCGCTCAACGCGCTGTCGCTGGACATGATCCGCGCCATGACACAGGCGCTGCAGGCGTGGGCTTCGGCGCCCGAAGTGGTGGCGGTGGTGGTCTCCGGTGCCGGCGGCAAGGCATTCTGCGCCGGTGGCGATATCCGCTACTTCCACAAGGCGGCGCATGAAGGCGATCCGCTGCTCGACCAGTTCTTTGTCGAGGAATACGCGCTCAATTTCCTGATCCACCGCTACGCCAAGCCTTATATCGCGCTGATGGACGGCGTGGTGATGGGCGGCGGCATGGGCATTTCGCAAGGCGCCCGGCTGCGCCTGGTTACCGAGCGCACCAGGATGGCCATGCCCGAAACCAATATCGGCCTGTTCCCCGATGTCGGCGGTGGCTGGTTCCTGGCACGCACGCCGGGCCATATCGGCGAATACCTGGGGCTGACCGGCACCGCGATCAGCGCGGCCGATGCGCTGTATGCAGAAATGGCCGATGCCTACCTGCCAGGCAACCGGCTGGCCGAGCTGATCGATTCGCTGCGCGCGCGGCAGTTTGCCGCCGGCGATGCCGTCCTCGCGCATATCGATGGCTTCACTGCGCCGCACCGCGCTGACTGCCTGCCCGCGCAAAGCACGCTGGCGGGCCTGTCCGCACAGATCGACGCGCTGTTCGCCGGCAATACCGCGCAGGATATCCTTGCCGCCGTCAGCGACGCGCCGGGCGACTGGGCCGCGCAGACCGCTGCCATGCTGCGCAGCCGCTCGCCGCTGATGCTGTGCGTGTCGCTGGAGCAGATCCGCCGCGCGCGCGGCATGTCGCTCGACGATGAGCTGCGCATGGAGCTGGACATGATGTACTACGTGTTCCGCAAGGGCGACGGCGTCGAGGGCATCCGCGCCCTGGCGATCGACAAGGACCACAAGCCGCGCTGGCAGCATGCCCGGCTGGATGAGGTTGGCCGCGAGACAGTCCAGTCGTTCTTCGACAGCCCGTGGCGTATGGAAGACCATCCGCTCGCCGCGCTGGGCAAGGGCGCCTGATCAGCCCGTTGCCCCTGCCAGGCGGCCTCGCGCGCCGCTCGCCTCACGGCAGGCCAGTCGCGACTCGGGTAGAGTGGTGGCTGGACCGGCGCGGGCAGCGATGCCAATCATGGCGCCTGCGCCGCCCGCTTCAAGCGTCCACACAGACAAAGGAGCCGTGATGAGCAATCCTCGTGATGTCGTTGTACTGGTGGGAAGCCTGCGCAAGGAGTCGTATAACCGCAAGCTGGCCAAGGCGCTGATCGCGCAGGCGCCGGCACAACTCAAGCTGGAGATCCTCGAGATCGGCGAACTGCAGCTCTACAACCAGGACCTGGACGACAAGCCGCCCCAGACCTGGGCCGCTTTCCGCGACCGCGTGCGCCGCGCCGATGCGGTGCTGTTCGTCACGCCTGAGTACAACCGCTCGGTCCCCGCACCGCTGAAGAACGCCATCGACGTGGGCTCGCGTCCCTATGGCAGCAGCGTCTGGGACGGCAAGCCTGCCGCCATCGTCAGTGCCTCGCCGGGAGCCGTCGGTGGCTTCGGCGCCAACCATCACCTGCGGCAGTCGATGGTGTTCCTCAATGTTCCGCTCCTGCAGCAGCCCGAGGCCTATATCGGCGGCGTCGACAAGCTATTCGACGAGCAGGGCGGCATTGCCAGCGAATCCACGCGGGGCTTCCTCGACAAGTTCCTGACCGCCTTCGCCATGTGGATCGACAAGACTGCAGCCACACGATGAGGCGCGGCGCGCCCGCGCCCGGCAATTGCCGGTGGTTCACGGCAAGGACCGGCGAGGTTTTCGCCGTGCGGGCAGCGTCTCAGGCGAAAGATCTGCCAGGGTGGTAGACTCATGCGCCTCCCGAAGCCGCGATACTGCTGAGGCTGCATTGTGTGCGGCGCCCCCGGCGCATGGGAATTCCACCGGGCGCCGTTGATATCTGCGAGCAGCATGAGGATTGGCCGTGCCGATCCGTTCCCAAATGACCCATTTTCAAGGTAAACCTGCCGCGGCAAGCCCGCGCCGCGTATCCGTGGCGCCAATGATGGATTGGACAGATCGTCATTGCCGCACCTTCCACCGCCAGCTCAGTCGCCATACCTGGCTGTATACCGAGATGGTGACCACCGGCGCGCTGCTGCATGGCGACGTGCCGCGCCACCTGGACTTCGATGCGGCCGAGCAGCCCGTCGCGCTGCAGCTGGGTGGCAGTGAGCCCGCTGACCTGGCCGCGGCGGCGAGGTTGGGCGAGCAATGGGGCTACAAGGAGATCAACCTGAATTGCGGCTGCCCGTCCGAGCGCGTGCAGCGCGGTGCCTTCGGCGCCTGCCTGATGGCGGAGCCCGAACTGGTTGCCGATTGCGTGAAGGCGATGCGCAATGCGGTAAGCATCCCGGTGACGGTGAAGCACCGTATCGGCATCGATACCGTCGAGCACTACGATTTCGTGCGTGATTTTGTCGGCACGGTCGCTGAGGCGGGCTGCGAAACATTTATCGTTCATGCGCGCAATGCCATCCTGAAAGGCCTGAGCCCAAAGGAAAACCGCGAGATCCCGCCGCTGCGCTATGAAGTGGCGTACCAGCTGAAACAGGAATTTCCGCAGCTGGAGATACTGATCAATGGCGGCATCGTCACCTATGACGAGATGGCGCAGCATCTGCGGCACATCGACGGCGTGATGATTGGCCGCGAGGCATATCACCAGCCCTATGTGCTGGCGGAAATGGACGTGCGATTCTATGGCGACGCCGAGGCACCAGTGCGGTCGCGGCTGGATGTAGAGCAGGCGATGCAGGGTTATATCGGCGACATGGTCGAACGCGGCGGGTATATGGGCGCAGTCACTCGGCATATGCTGGGGCTGTACCGCGGGGTTGCGGGAGGACGAGGCTGGCGCCGCGTGCTGTCCGATGCGAAGCGCATGCATGCCGCGCGCACTCGTGCCGATGTGGATGCACTGTTTGCCGAGGCGCGTACACACCTGCATCCCCTGGCATCGGAGCCGCTGGCGGCATAAGACGATTCGCGCTCAACGATGAGCATCACGCCGTTATGGAGCGCTTGAACTCTTGCTCTAACACCGAATCGCCAACTTATGCATCGATTCGCAAGGGTAGCGCGTGCCGCACTTGCTCAGCCCGATCGCCCGGAAACCGGCGCCCGTAAAGGGATTCCAAGCGATTCAAAGGGATTCCCCTAATTCGCCGAGGCAGGGCACTTTTTTACACTGTGCCTGCCCTCGAATACAGGGCTTTCTTCAACTGATTATTCGGCCCGCTTCGGCGGGCTTTTTTTGTCGGCGCGTCCGGCGCTCTTCGTTTACCCGAATGGTGCAAAGTCCTGATGACAGTTACATTGCAACGGCCTTCAGGGCATTTGAGATCGCTAAAGTTAAGAGTCCGCGCTGCGGACTCTTTTTTTGGCCTTTTGCGATTGCGCCATTCGAGCGAATTTGACCGGGCGGCATGGAAAAGAGTTCCATCGGTCACGCTTGCGGCGGTAGGGCTATCGCGACGTATGGCTGATGCCCACGTCCAGCGTCCCGTAAGCCGTGACCCCCGACTCCCGCCCATCGGCTCCGCCGCCAGCACAGCCCGCCAGGGCCGCGACCATTCCCAGTAGCGACGAGGCTCCCGCAAGACGTTCAAGCATTGTTCGCATGCTCCTTCCTCGCAATCTTCCTGAAGATGATTGGGCCACGGCCAATGCGCCAGGTTCCAGGGAACCTGGCATTGCCAAACCGAATGATGCGGAAGGTAAAAGAGGCAGGCAGCCCGAGGGGACGGGCCGCCTGTCAGGAAGATCGAGGGGGGTCAATGTCCCTCGGAACGGAGTATCGCCGTGCGCACGTCCGCCAAGAACCCTGCAGAGGTGGGGGCTGTGCGCGCCATATGGCCAGCGGATTGGTGGCTTGCCGCAAAGGCCTGTCGCGCCCGCGCGCCCATGTCTGGCAACCGGCCTGCATGCTACGATTCTTCACATCGCCGCAGGCGAATGAACGGCAGAAAGCGTGGGCAAAGCGAACACAAACAACGAAGGATCATTCGGCGAGGTGTTTGAGGACTTCAGGCTGGTCTGGGTCGCCGAACAACTGCAGGATGGCAAATGGACGGCGCGCTACTGCTGGCATCACGGTACTTCCGAAGCCGCGGGTAGGGCACTGCAGGAAGCCGTTTTCAACGGCAAGTCACGCCGGCTGCTGGGTCACTTCGACACCGAGGCGGAGACCATTGCCGCCATCAAGCAGGCAGTATTGCTGGAGGCCAAGTGGCAGCCGCGCAAGGCGTGATGCAAACCTCGAAAAAATTTGTGCGGGATACTAGCCATCTTGGGAAAGTGTTTGTATAATCTTGGTTTTCGTCGATCAGCACTTCGCTGATGACCTCTACGGTGGCTGTAGCTCAGTTGGTAGAGTCCAGGATTGTGATTCCTGTCGTCGTGGGTTCGAGTCCCATCAGCCACCCCAATGAATTCAATGGTTTGCAGGTTACCAAGTACTAACTTGCGGCTGTTTTTGGAATCTGATCTTCCAATTTTGGAAGATCAGATTCTCTTTCGGGTTTAGGTAAAGGCTGGACAGATGTCTGGCCTTTTTCTTTGGGTCGCCGGTAGTCGGCTCCGCCAGGTCGGGAGTCAGCCATCAAGCTTCTAACATATAAGAGGCGATACTTCCTCGTCCGCCGCCAGCAGCGGCTCATCAGATCCCAACCCATTCGAGATGCGCGAGGCGCCCGTCGGCGCCCCAGGCGTGCCGCCCGTCGTCGCTCTCCGGCTGGCCAGGCCATCGCTTGGATGGCACCCCGCGTCTTTGGGCTGATGAACTACATTACCCGACGCAAGGTCATAAAGGCCCTCGGCGAACTCCGTCGTATCGTTCTGCATCGCCGAAAGTCGGTGATTTTGGATTTCTCGAGGACGCAAAAGCTCTACGCCGAAGGTACGCTGCTGTTCGTTGCTGAGTTGCGCAGGATGCTGAGGTTGTCGGGTGGGAACGTCGCAATTTCTGGAACGGTTCCATGCGTTGACAAGGTTGCCCAGGTTCTAAAGAAGCTCGGTGTTCTTGATCTCCTGGGAGTTGAGTGCGACGTCGTACCAAAGGACGAGGATGTGATCCACTGGCGCCATGCGCACGGGCATAAAGTAGATGGTGCCGCATACGAGGACGTGCTCGCCGAATATGACGGGGAGATAGCTGAAGCCTTGTCGCAGCAGTTGTACACGGGCATAACCGAAGCAATGACCAATGTCCTCAACCACGCCTACGAATTTCCGCGTGAGGACGGCACAAAAACTGCTAGAGGGGAGTGGTGGATGTTCTCCCAGGAGAAGGACGGCATGCTTTCGGTGGCATTTTGCGATCTTGGTGCCGGAATTCCCCCAACACTAAGGTTGAAGCGCCCGTCAGTTTGGGCCCGCGCGTTTCGATACGGGGATGGCAAGGACGCAAATGTGATTGCACATGCGATCCAAGACAGCGTGTCTCGCACACGCCAAGGTCATCGAGGACACGGCTTGAACCAAATTGTGAGCCTGGTGGATAACATTCGGGGTGGCCGTGTACAGGTCATCAGTAACCGAGGGGCCATTGAGCGTGAGGCCGGAAACATGAAGCCGTTCGAGTTCTCTGATAGCATCATGGGGACACTTATCTATTGGCTAATCCCCTTGCATAGCAAGGAGGCGGTATGAGAACCATCAGCATTGCGAAGGACTTTTCTCGGCATCCCGCTGGCCGGTTCGAGAGGGACGGCCCCTCCAGTGGCGAACTGTTCCGTAGGAAGTTCTTGATTCCGAGTCTCCGAGAGGAGCAAGACAAGATCGTCATTGAGATGGACGGTGCTCGTGGCTATGGCTCTTCCTTTTTGGAAGAGGCTTTCGGCGGTCTCGTGCGGGAGGGATTCGACAAAGAACGACTGTTGCGGACGCTCGTGATCATTGCCTCAAACGCGAGCCTAAAGGTCGAGATCGAAGACTACATAAAGAGCGCCGCTCCAACACAACACTAGGGTCAACAATTTGGCTTGGGCTGACTGGGCATCAGGCATTCCGTGGGTCATCGCTGTCGTCGGGTGGGCAGCAACCCATGTATTCAGTGAAGCGCGCGAGCGGCGGAAGGAATGCCGGTCGCAGCTCGACAAAGTTCACGAATTGCTAGCCAAGATAGAGCAGGGCGGTACAGCATTTCATCGGGCCGAGAAGTATGACGGCGGGAAGTCGGGCGAATTGCTCTCTCAGCTTCATCAGCTGGAGCGTACGCTCTATCGCATCCCAGTTGTCGATGTGGATGGGTTGGCGCGCGATTTGGTCGGACTGCGTAGATCAATCACGTTGAAGAATTTCGATCCAAGCGAATTCGTCGCGCAGCTTCAAGGCAGCGACATCGTCGCAGGGATATCGGATGCCGTGTTCGACATGGAAGACGCTCTCGAGCTCCAATATCGCGACAGGTATCCTGCGCAGTTTCCGTTCTTCCGACTTGGTAAGGCAAAGGCTTCGACACAAATCGGTCGTGATTGACTAGCGCGTAGCCTTCACCTTTCGCTCTCTTCTGCGGTCGTAAATCTTGGCTACCATGCGGCCATCCGCATGTCCGGTGGCGTCCACAATGCGCTCATCGCCTTCATCCATCCGCTCGGTCACCGCGCTTGGTCGCATGTCCGCAAGTGCAAAACGCACGAACGGGATTTCCTCCTTCTCTGCTGCCGCTTCGCAGTAGTCCATCAGCCGGCCCCAGATCGTGTTCCACCCGCTGCGACTGTACACCTGCCCAGAAGTGTTGCCAAAGACATACACGCCTGGGGTGCGCTGTAGTGCCAGTGCCTCGTCGACCGTGGCCTTCAACTCCGGGGACCAGTAGATGAGCTTCCAGCGCTGGGCATGCCCGGCCTTGCGCTTGCCAACAGGCACCTGGACGCCGGCATCGGTGATTCGCTGACGGAGGAGGGCGCGCATCTCGTCTGGGCGGCTGACGGTTAGGAATGCCGTATACGCACACAGCGCCATGATGTGGTAGCTGCCGCCGCGTTCGCGCGCGATCCGACGCATCAGCTGCATCTCGGCCGATGACACCACGCGCTGCCGAGGGCGGGTCGGGTTGTACTCGATGCCGCGGCACGGGTTCTCCTCAAGGTCGCCATGCTTGCGCCCGTACTCCAGCACCGCGGACAGCAGGGCGATTTCCTTGTTGGCCTTCGCAGGCGCTCCCTTGCTGGCTCGCGCGGCCAGGTATTTGTAGGCATGGACGGGCTTGATGCTGTCGGGCGCCATCTTCCCAAACACAGCGATCAGCTTCTTCGATTCCCGCCTGTTCTCGGTGAGCGTGCCTTCAGCCTTCCTGGACTCGCTGTCAGCAGGCAACCCTTCCTGCCATTCGAAATACCGATCGAAAAGCGATTCGACCGTGCCGGCGCGCACGACATTGCCGTTCAGCTCGTTGGCGCGCCGAATCGCGTCGTCGCGGATAGCGGCGACTGCCTCGGGATTGTTGGTCGCCGCGGACAGCCGGAATGCCCACTTGCCGTTGTCGAGCTTGTAGCCATAGCTCGTCTTGAATTTGCCGGCCCGCACATACAGGCGGAATGGCAGCCCATCGGGCCGCTTGCGTCGTCCAATCATGTTCAGATTGCGGAGAAGTCGGGTTCCATGCCGGCAGGCGAGGCCTCGACGACTGCCATGCCGGACATGCGGGCCTCATAGTACCGACGGTCGACTTGGGGGAACCCGCGCAGGTTCGGGATGAACGGCACGCGATGCCGCTCCAAATGTCGTCGCATGCAGGCGAAACTGCTCTTGCTGCAGTCGATCATTTCGGCGAGCTCGTCGGCTGTCAGGTATCGGCTTTGCATGTCACACCCCATAGTCGGCGGGTCAATTCGACGTTGCTCAGTTTTTGTTCGTCGGTCGGCACACCGATCACCTCGCGCCAAGTGAGCGCTGCCGTTGGCGAAAGTAGGGCGGTGAAGCCAGTAAAGGAGCGCTCACGGATCTGGACCCGACCATGCCGCTCGAGGGGGTAGTTCGTCATGCTACGATTCCTTTGCCAATTTCCCAGAGGCCACGATGACGACGTACGCCGTTACCGCAAAGCGCATTGATCCAAATACCGGATGGGTTACTCATGTCATGTGGGGGGAGGTCAACCGTGACGGGTTCGAGTGGGCAGTGGCACCGCATCTGGCCACCGTCCTTGACGTCGTCGATGCGCTCACTTTCGGAGACAAGGTGGTTACCGTCTTCGAAATTGAAGGCGGACGGGTGCTTGGTCCTCATCTTCGGGTGACAGTCGACCATGCTGGACGCGAGAACATTGCAATTGAGCCTGGGGAGCTGCGGGAAGGTCGAACTCTGGCTGATCTCCCCAATTGCTGACGTAGCGCTCCGTGGAAGGCAGTTCATTTGGTCACCATTCCACAATGGTGTACATGTCCACGAACTGCCGCTCTTCGTAGTAGATGTAGCCAGCTCTTTCAACTGGCGCACCGCCTCGTCGTACTGCTTGGCTAGCCCGGTCGAACGGTCGCTGCTATAGCTGCCGCTGGGCCAGGGGCCATCGTGGGGCGCCATCGAGCGCTTCTTGGTGTTGGCCGCCTCGCGGATCTTGTCTAGAGCTGTATCGACGCGCTCGGCGGAAGTCGGGCCGGCGATCTCGCGGGCTTCGGCGGCGGTCAGGAGCTTTCGGGCTCTCATGCTAGGATGTCCTTTCCAGACAAGGGATGACCATGCTGAACTCCAAAGACACCAAGTACAAAGGATTCACCTATCGCGTTGGCGGAACGCAGCAAGGGAGCGGACCTCGCTACGGTGAGGTGCGATATGCGAGGAACGAGGTCGACGGGTCCCCCGGCAAGGAAGAGCGGACTATCCAAGTCCATGGCAAATTTTCCGACTTGAATGCAGCCATGGACGCGGCGGACAGGCATATCAGGGCGATGATTGATCGAGGTGATCCGGCGCTCGACTTGCCGGAGTGAGTCGATAGGGAGCAGGTCGCGCATGACGTCGCGGCGGTCGCCTTGGCCGCAGTGGTTGGTGGTCAGCGTGCTCCTGATCGTAATTCTCGGAGGAGGGCCTAATGGAAGCGGACGACAAGCGAATCGCTGCCGAGGATGCGCGGCGCCACTGGAATAGTTTGGACACTGCCCTGATCGAGGCAACGAAAGCGTGCCTCATATTGAATGGGGGCTCTGTGGTCGCGATGCTTGGACTGCTGCAGAACCTCCTTGCGAAGTCACAGGGAACAGCGTTCAAACCATATGCATTGGGCGCCGCCGCGTTGTTCCTGATAGGGGCGGTCTGCGTGGTACCAGCATTTGGCCATCGATCAGCGATGTTCCGTAAGATTCTCGCCGGCAACGCCGAAGAAGCCGTCCACAGGGACAATAGTTCTCTGACTTGGCTCGGAGGCTCCATCTTGGCTTTCGTGCTGGGCGCCATTGCAGCAGGCGCGGGAATTGCCATTGCCTTGTAGTTCACGAGGCCCCCATTTGGCTGCTTAGCTGACCAACTCGCCATCTGGGGCACTTTGGCGTGCACCATGGAGTCGGAGAAAAGGTTGGCGCGTTCGTTCGTCATGCTAGGATCTTCAAACACATTGGAGCTGCCTATGGCTATGCCCGACGATGGAGATGTCATTCGCGCGATGGGAACTGTCGCGTTGTGGTCGGCATATATGGAGGAGGCCATTGATGATTGCCTTGAGCAGTTCATTGACCGAGGAAGAGCTGAGGAGCGATTGCGTAAGCAGTCAGCGCGTGAGAAGGCCAAAATTCTGAGGCGGTTGATCAATAGCACTCCCTTCAATGAGGAGCTCGTATATCTTCCGGCACTGCTTGACGCAGTCATCAATCGCTTGGAAGATCGGAATACTGTGATACATGGGCGGCTATACGTCAGCCCTGATGGCGAGATGATTCGGCGGTCTGCACGGCATGGGGAACCTGATGTTCCAGCCAGCTCTGCTGAGTTGTACGCGTTGGCAGACGGGATCCAAGAACTAGTTCCTGGGCTACTGCATGCGTCCAGATTCCGACTTGGTAGACATCTGGACAGGCGCGATGAAGGCGTAGAAGGGTAGCTCACGCTGCCTACGTATGTTGCGCTACAGCCAGGGCGATCGCGACCGGCCGTACCCACACCGGCGTGGCCGACAGCATGAACGTCTCGCCAGTCTCGGCCAGCAGCAGGGTGGTGCCCATCACCTCGGCAATAGCCTCCGCTGCATAGGGCGGCACGGCATTGCCGATGCGCTCGCGCCACGCCTGGTCGCTCAGGCCGTCCAGCTCGAGGTATTCCTCGGGTTCGATCAGCGACTGGATAGCGGCCAGTTCCAACGTGGTGAACGGCCGGTGCCAAGTGCCATCCAGCGCGCGGATGATTGCGATCAGCTTGTCGTTCGCCGCCGGCAGGCGCGGATCGGCCACCGACCACTTGCCGTTGTCGTAGCCAGCTGCGGCCGAAACGGCGCCACTGTGCTGATTCCAGCTAACCACACCGTAGTGCCCGGCGGTCAAGTAGTTGTCGCCTTTCTCGCGGTGGAAGCCGGGACGAGGGTCGGCAACGGCAAATGCGCCTTGGCCCGTAGTGCTGCCAGCGATCACAGTGCCCGTTGCCTCTTCCCATTGCGTGACGGCGTACTTGCCGTAGGTCGGGCCTTCGCGTCGGGGGTCGGCGACGCACTGTCCGGTCCCGTGCGCGCTGGTGACCGCGCCAGCGGCCTGGCTCCATGGCACAATGCGGTATTCGTTGTTGTGCTTGGCCGGGCCGGCGTGGCGCGGGTCTGCCACGCTGAACGTGCCTTGCCCGGGCGACTTCACGCCGATGATCGCGCCCGACGCCTCGCGCCAGCCCAGCACACCATACTGCTGATATTGCGCGGCATTAGCGGGGGCGCGCGGATCCGCCACCGAGAAGGCACCATTAGTCGGCAGAGACTCCCCAGCTACTGTCCCTGCCCCCGGCTCCTCCCAGTCAACTACACCGAGGTGGCCACCGCGGCGTTCCGGCAGGATCAGGTAATCCTGCAGATAGCCATCCTTCACTGCTAGCCGGTCCAGGCTACGCCAGTCACTGCCCGCTTCGACGAACGCCAGCCGCACCCAGGTCTTCCACTGCAGGGAAGGCACACGGTGCATGGGGCCGGCCTCGGCAGCGCCCGGCAGCGGCATGCGGTCCAGCACGGCACCGACACCCTGCAAGCGCTTCATTGGCGGCTCGTACAGAAAAGCCGGTACCTTGGCGGTGTGGCGTGCGACCAGCAGAAAGCGCTTGCGGCTCTGCGCCAGCCCGCCGATCACGCCGCAATCGTGGGTCGTCTCGTTCACGGCATAGCCGTAGTGGCGCAGCAACTGCCCAATCTGGTCCAGCAGATGCCGGCCGCGCGTCGCCAGCCTCGGCACATTCTCGAACACGATCAGTTCGGCCGGATCATCCTTCCACGCCTCGCACATGAGCCACACGCAGCGCAGAGTCAGCTCGTTGAGCGCCTGGTATTTCGGCGTCTTGCTTTTCTCTTCGGATAGCAAGCCAGAGGCGCCCTTGCACGGCGATGAGATGAAGACGCAGTGAGGGTGCTCACTGTTGGCCGCGCGGCGTACATCAGCGGGCACAGCCTCGCGCCAGCCGTGCGGCGGCTCATTGCCGTGGAAGGCGGTGTACTGCTGACGCGTGAACAGGTCCATAACCGTGCACGGCGTGCCGACAAGGCGCTGGAAGTCGCGCGCGGCAGCCGGGTCGTTGTCGATACCGCCGATGCAGCGCCAGCTCGCCTTCATGTTACGCACGCGCGAGACGGCGCGCCGGAAGCCTTTGGCGCCACCGCCAAGGCCAGAGCACATGGTGAAGCAGTTGTAGCTGCGGTGAATCATTACGACTCCTAGTCCTTGCAAGCCTCGCGGCGTAGAGCTGTGTGCCGGTCTCTCCCGGCTGTCACGCCTGGTTCTCTCACGCGCGGCGTTCCGCTCTCGGGGTTTAGTTGTCACCTTTCTTCAGGCGCTCGAACTCGGCCCGCAGCTCATCCTGTTGCACCATGTCCGGCACGTACCGGATCAGGTCTGCGGCAAGGTTCAAGGCTTCCACGGTCGTCGCCTGCTGCAGCGCGTCCATGACCTGCGCGAAGGTCAGGGCGTCTTCCTGCTCGACAGCAGGTGCCTGGACGGCCGGTGCATGTTCAGTTGGCGTTGGCGCAGCGGTAGCTGCCTTTCCGGCTTGCAGCTTGTCCTGGTACGCCTTGCGCGCGCGGTCCTTTTCGGGACCATCGGGCATCTTGCTGGCCATCTGGCCGGCAGCCGTCAGTTCGGCGCCGTTCGTTGCCGCGCCAATGGCGCCCAGCACTTCGTCGAGGCCAGGCGCGCCGGTGGCGACATCGGTTGCTTTCACGTCGGTTGCCTGCGCTGCGCGGCTGTGGAGCTTGTCCTTGACGCGACTGGCGCGGCTTGCCGGAGCCGGCTCTTCCTTGCGCACGTCCTCGACCTTGCCCATGTCGCGCTCGACGGCAGGCTGCTCGAAGCCATCCAGCTCGTCGGGTGTGCTGACGCCCAGCAGCACGTCGGGTGCGTGACGGCGCGCCCACTTGCGAATGGCTACATACGTGATCTGCTGTTGCGGGTCCGTTGCCCACTGTGTAGAAAAGCGCGGGTAGCATTGCGACATCATCACCTTGACCTCGCGCGGCTCGGGCTCACCGACGATCGTGGCCCGGCAGATGACCCCGAGGCCTTCTTCGTCCGCTTTGGTGTAGGTGGCGACGTAGTATTTGCCGCCTTTCTCCGACTTGCGTTCCTCGACCTTGCCCAAGACTTTATTCCAGTCACCGATGAACTCGTAATCGGGCCGAGCGATGATCGGTGCACGGGCGATCACGACAGCATTGATGAGTTGGGCTTCGTAGCCGAGCGCGCCGCTCTGGCTGATGTGGGTCTTCTGGGCAACTGCGAACGGGTTCATTTCCCATTGCATCGCCTGCATCGTCACCGCGAAGCAATCGCCCTGGTTGCCACGAAGATGTTGAGGAATGGTGGCGCGTCCAGATGCCATGATGTCGGCCACACGACTGATCGACT
Organism: Cupriavidus phytohabitans; assembly: GCF_000426345.1. GTDB lineage: Bacteria > Pseudomonadota > Gammaproteobacteria > Burkholderiales > Burkholderiaceae > Cupriavidus. Next base: position 139,843 of record NZ_AUFE01000009.1, read on the forward strand.
CAATCGTGGCCACGTCCAAGAGCATGGAGGTGGAACTCAGACCAGGCGCGCCCGGCTGCTGGGTTCGGTCCATCGTTTGAATTGCGGTCATTCTTCGTCCTGATCGTTGGTGGTGTCAGTCTTCCTGCCCTTGGTGGGCTTCGCGTGGCGGAAGTCGATGTAAGAAGTCTGCTCAACGAAGTAGCCCTTCTTCTTGATTTCCTTGCGCCGGTAGAAGGTGCCGTCGGGCAGCATCCCGATCGCTGCGCCGCCCATGAAGTCGAGGATGTGGTTGTCGGCTGCGGTGACAGCGGCTTCGTAGACCTTCAGGGAGCGCTTGGCGTCCTGGCGAACCTTGTGCCAGTGCTCAAGTTCGGCCAGATCGACTTTGCCTTCGCCGACGGTGTGGTGGAGGCGCTTGAGAAGATCGTTCGTGGTGTCGTGCTGCCAGTCCGGATCGGGGCGCTCGCCGGATTGCACGCGCTGCCAGAATGCGTGCTCCTGCTCGATCAACATTTCTTCCAGCTCTGCGTCGCGGAGGATGATGTACGTCTTCAGCTTGTTGCCGCCGACGCAGGCAGCCAGATGCCACTCGGGATAGTCGAGCACCGCCATGTAGTGCTGGCACTGGAGCAGGTATTCCTCCGGCACCTCGTCGGTCCCAGGCTCGCCCCACTCGCCGAAGCGGAAAGCCATCGCGTCGACGTTCTTGCATTCGAGCCCCACGCGGCAACCTTCAAGCAGCCGGTCGACGCTGGCGCGCATCCACGGGTATTTCGCGTGCGCGATGATTGCGTTGCGCCGGCGCACCTTCACGGCGTTACGGCGTGCGTACTCGCGCGCAATGATCTCTTCCATCAGCGTGCCAAACCTGACGTGCTCCTTGTCGTCCAGGTCTTCGGCGGCCAGTTCGCCTCGCTTCTCCAGGTAAAGCTGATATTGAGTCTTGAAGCGGGACAGGCCCAGCGCTGCTGCGGCGTCCGATCCGCCGATGCCTTGCTGCCGCTGTTGCAGCCATTCTTCACGAGCATTCATATAAGAAATCCTTCGAGGTATCCGATGGCGATGCTCAGAGCGTCGCAAGGGTTGGAAGCGATCACCGTCAGGTCGACGCCTACACCGTGCACCTGGTAGCTATGGCCGGGGATGAGTGGGCGCGCGATCATGATCGGGCCTCGGCATCAGCCAAAAGAGACTCGGCGCGCAGGACAACTGCAGCCTTGTCGATATCGCCCCAAACGACGCGCCTGTTGCAGCTGCGCAAGTAGTTGCGCAGCAAGATCGTGGCCTGTGGCTTCGCGGCCAACACACCGAGGAATTGCAGTTCCGTACTGGTGGTGTACGTCGTTGATTGCTGCTCTGCGGTCGGCGCCGCCTGTCCGTTCATAGTCAAGCTCCGAGACGTGGTTGGATGGACGGGGCGCGGCTCGTCTATCGCGAGCGAATAGGCTAGGTAGAAGGCGGCCCAAGCTGCAGCCGCCCAGACGCATCTGTTGAACCAGCGGACGTAGCGATCGATGCGCTCGTTGTCGCGGGGCGTCATGCAGTGCCTCGCTCGGCGACGAGTTCCAATGCGTCGGAGCGCGCATGACGGGCGGCCTCGTTCTCTTCGTCCGCCACACGTTGGGCATTGCGGCTGATCAACTCATCGAAGAGCTGATGGGCACGAACGCCCATCAGCTCATGGGACCGGCGCAGATGCTCGGAAGGGGTCTCGGCGGGGAGGTAGCGGACATTGCCGGCGTTGAGAATGTCGCCCAGATACTGCAGCGCTTGGTCTGGCGGGCAGTACGCTTCAACCGCGCCGGCGCGCAGATCGGCGGCGATCAGATCCGCAGCTTCGTGGTGGTCCATGTCGCATCCATCGGTCAGTCGATGGATGCATAGTAGCTTGCGCTACGCTACGCATCAAGTAGCAAATGCTACTGAAATTGTAACTTCCTCAGATCGCCGCATGTCGGATCGGACTTGGGCGCCGGGAGCGTCCATTGGTTAGGCGCTCTGAGGGAGTGCAGTAGCGTGCGGTCGAGGATAGGAGTTTCGGAAATTCGATCATCCCAATGGGAACCTTCCGGCCTGTCAAGCAGGTGGTCTTGCGCAATAGTCCTACCTCACCAATCGCAATGGCGGAGCAAGACATTGAAGAACCCTGATGACTACGAAAACGCAGCACCTGTTTCGCTAACCTTCAGCGAAGGCAACGTCATATTTGTTTGCTTGGGGCCGGTTATTGTCTCCGCAGGAGACGCCCAATCATTGCTTTCGAGCTTTGGACTCCAGTCGCCTGGCGCGGCTTCGGACAAGGCGGAGGGGAGGCGAGGTCGAGGTGTTCGTGGGGATGATCGGTAGACCGGACCCGGAGCGGAGGTCAATTACGACATAGCTGCGAGTTATATAAACTCCCGTCTCCGCAACTGCATCATTCTCTAGAGCGCCTGCTATCAAGGCCTCAACCTGCTTCGAAACGTCGCCCATCATGTCTCCATAAGAGGTGCGACTTCTCGGGTTGCGGCCCATTAGGCTAGCTCACCAACCTCAGGTACCTCTCCACCGTTTCGCCGCTATCCGCAGAAGGCGCCCGCAGGTAATGATCGTAGATCAATACAACGAGGTCGGCCTTCTTCTCTGGTGATAGCGAGATCTGCCGCTTGTGCAGGCCTCGCTCCACGCCAATGACGACTTCCCGGAGTAGTTCGAGGTTCCCCTTTTGCTCGGCATGTGGAGCGGAACGCTCCACGACATGCAACTGAGTTTCTCTTCCCGCGGCCTGGGTCGGTTTCCCATGCTTGGTTGAGAACCAATTCTCGAGGCCGGGAAGTCTCTCTACGGCCTCCACCGTCTTCTCGGAGACTGCCCGCGTGCCGGCCAGCATCTGCCGCACGAATGCGCCGTCTTTGTAGCCGAGGAGTCTGCCAAAGGCAGACACATTGCCGTCGCATTGCTTGATCACGGCGGCTTGCAATCTCTCGATTCGGTAGTCGGCAGTGGGCTTTGTTGTCATATCGCAAGCGTAGCGCATGCTACGCAACAAGTTGCTACTTGCTTTGCGTAGCAAATGCTACTAATATGGCCGCATGGATCTCGACACCTATCTCTCTCAGGTGGGAGCGCTGACCGTTGCGGAACTGCGTGCTCGCATGGCGACCTTTGGCTACAAGGTAAAGAGCGATGCCCAACTGCGGCAATGGCGCCACCGCTATGCCGGCCGTCTGCCTTCGCCCGAAAACTGTCGGGGGCTTGAACTAGCCACCGGCGGGGTCGTTACCCGGCAGGCTATGCGACCTGACGACTGGCACCTGATCTGGCCAGAGCTTGCAGACGCTCCGTCTACTGATGCGAAGGAGGCTGCATGACCCCCGCCGCCAAGCTTCTCATCACTGTCTTGGGCAACGTCGCCGAAATCTCCCTCCTGGTTGCCTGGAAGGGGTTCGGCGTTGACGCCGCCGGCAACCTGCTTCTGTTCTGGCTGTGGTTCTGCACCGTGGTGGGCACTTTGCTCTGGCTTGCGCCGGTCACCGGAGCAACGATCCGTGCTGGGCCAAGGCATCAACGTCACGACGGCGATTGCGGACATTGGTGCGCTCGCCTGGTTCGGGCACTTCGCGGTAGCCAGCTTCTACACGTTTGGTCTGCTGGGGCTGCATGTCTACTGCCAGCCGCTGCCGAGGCCTGCCTCGCGAGCGTGAAGGACGACGACTGATTTCGACGCCGACTTTTTGAGGAACGCTAATGCAATCGCTTAACGAACAAGCTGCGCAGTGCCTTGATGCCTTCAAACGCGAGAGTTCGCTGGCCAACGATGCGCTAGCACGCAAACAAGAGTTGGAGCGAGAGTTGCAAGAGGTATCTGCGCTCGCGCGCCAACACGCTATGTCTGCCAAAACGCTGGCAATGGTTCTTGTTGCTGCGTTCAGCCCCGAACCAAAAGTTGGTGAAATGCTCCAGGCCGCCTTGGGGTGGGACGGCACAGCCGTGCACATTTCGCCGTTTCTGGCCGGCGCTCTCAAATGGATCGGTGCTACTCCTGAATCAACAGAAGCAGATCGCCTACAGAGGTGGCTAGCAGAAAACTGACTTCCTCCGGGACTTGGGTCGCCTTCATCTGTAGATCCGCAGTGACAGCAAGCGCTTTCAGTTCGCTGACGAGCTGGTTTTTTGGCGCACGCGGCAAGGCGCGTGCCAGTCCAGCGACGGCGAGTTTCAAGACAATGATGTCGGCCGCGAGCTTTGCAGGTGCGTGTTGGTTTTCCATGTGTTCCCCATTCGTGGGAGATTGAGAAGGTCAGCGCCGCATTCCTAACACGCCGTGCTGCTGCCGAGTCCCACATCGTAAAAATCGGATTCTTTCTATGCGCACCTCCTGCCAGCTTCCCCATGTGGGTATGAAGGTCAGAGTTCCATCGCCATGCAGTGCTGGCGGTAGAGGTGCGCGCCCGTTTGCTGTTTCGTGTGTCCATGCCGAAAGCGTATCCGCCCACGGATTCAAGGGCATTCCTTCAATTCTGAATAGGTCTGAACGGCGATGAACGAGCCGATACCCAGGATGCGCCGGCCCAGTATCGAGGCCGCGATCCGAGCCGCGATAGCGGACCCGAGGAAGAAGCGTGAGTTGCTGGACGCCACCGGCTGGGACGATTCCATGCTTTCAAAACTGGTGCAGGAGAAGCCGGCCGGCATCACGCTCGACAAGCTCGACATCGTCCTGGCCGCACTGGACCACGTAGTTGTCACACGCAGCTACCTGGACGCGATGTGCACGATGGGGAAAGTCGGGATGTTCTGTGAGTGCGCTCGCGCCGGAGGCGGCGAGTGCGGATCCGGTCGGTAGATTGCTTACGCGCCCCCGTAACCATTCTGAAACGGAGGAGTGTCGCAATGGTAAAGAACTCAGTTGACGCATACGCGGGGACGTCGGGCTTGTCGAGGGCAGCATGACTCACGAACGTCGAAGCGGCGATATCAGCCACGCCGATAGCGAACTGGCAAAGCTCGTCATCCAGCATCTTCAAGGCAATCCGCTGCAGCGGTTCAGCGAACCGATGCTGGCCCGGCGCTTTGGGGTATCCGCACGAACTTTGTATCGCGCGATGAAGCCAGCCCTGGTCGCCGGTCAAGTTGCGTCGGACTTTGTCGAGACTTCGATCCGCGTGTACTACGTTCCACGCTCGCCGCAGCCGATGCCGGAGCGGATAGTCGGGCGCGGTGAGCTCAAGGGCTACGAGACGGAGATCCGCCGGCTTCCGGAGTTGCGTATGGCACCGCGCGGTGCCGGATGGAGGTTGTGAATGCGGTGCAAACCTGGCGATCTCGCGTTCATTGCTCGGGATCCATTTCCCGAGAACATCGGCCGCGTGGTTCGCGTTGTGGCACCAACCAAGCCTCTATTCGGATGCGCGACTTGGTTGGTGCGATCCGAATGTGGCCCGCTTCGTGCGCTGGCGCTTCCGTCGCTGACTTGCACCATGAGTAGCGAGGGCGATTGCCTAGATGAAGACTTGCGGCCGATCAGCGGCGTGCCCGTCGACGACTTGCTGGCCAGTCGGGACGAGCCGGCGGCTTGCCCGTCGGCCTACGGATTGTGTGAATGAACGACTTGCCCGAACCTCTCACGCCAGTCGACTGCGACCTTCGCGACTTCCAGTTCATGCCACTCGACGTTGAGCGACTGCGTGACAGCGACCTGGCGGCTCTGGAGGCTCCGGAAGCGTGCTGGGCGGCAGTGCTGCTCTGGTGTGCTGCATGGCACCAGCTTCCAGCGGCATCACTGCCAGACGATGACCGCATCCTTTCCCAACTCGCTGGCTTTGGCCGCGTGGTCAAAGAGTGGCAGAAGGTCCGCGACGGCGCTCTGCGCGGCTGGATCAAGTGTAAGGATGGCAGGCTCTATCACCCGGTGGTCGCTGAAAAGGCCCACGAAGCATGGCGGAGCAAATTGAAACAGCGCTGGGACACCGAGAAGGCGCGGGTCAAAAAATACAACCAACGCAACGGGACAAGCCTAATTGTGCCTGACTTCGATGAGTGGTTGTCCCGGGGACGGGGTAAGGATGTCCCCGGGGACATTGGCACTAAGTCTCCCAGGACAAAGCCGCCATGTCCCTCAAATGTCCCTCGGGAAATGGCATCCAAGGGACAGGGAGAGGGACAGGGATATATAAACCATAGCAGCGGCATAACCACCGACGGTGGGTGCGCGTGCGCCGCGGAATCGCCGCTTGCCGCCGCTTTGGTCGAGGCCCTTGGGCGGCACGGCATCCCAGCCCATGCCGCAGACGCGCGGCTGCAGCGATGGGCGGGGGAGGGCGCGACGCCGGTTCAGCTCGAGCACGCCATCGGCGTTGGGCGCGAGCGCCGACAGCGAGAGCGCTCGGTCCAGCCGCTCAACGTCGGGTTCATCGACGTGCTTCTGGCGGACATTCTCGCTGCACGCGGTGCATCGCCGACCGTCACGGCAGGACCGCCGGCCGAGTGGCACACCAGCGCGTCGGGCATCACGGCCCATGGCGCCACGCTCGGCGTGTTCCAAGGGGCGGACGAGCCGTTCCCGTACTTCAAAGCCCGCGTTTTCGAGGCGGCTGGGGACGGGCCCTGGGTGTGGAAGCAGCGGGGCGCTGTGACCATTGCGGGCGGCACGCCGGTGGTCGCGTCCGCACAGAACTGACCATGCCATCCGCGTCATTTTTCCTTGGCACCCTGACAAGCGAAACGTAGGCACAGCAACGACTTACAGGCGATTGAAGGCCCATTTCTCCCGACTATAAAAAGCGTCATGACAGAACCACTAACCCATCATCAGTCATCGCGTGTCTGCTTCAGAGTCCCAGGCCAGCCGGTTGCCAAAGGCCGCGCCCGCAGCTCAGCAGTCATGCGTAACGGCAAGCCAGTGCTGGTCAATGGGCGCCCGGTAGTGAGGCACCACACGCCCGAGAAGACGGTCATCTTCGAGAATCTGGTCAAGATGGCTACTCGAGAGGCGATGGGTGCTCGCCCGCCGTTCGTGGGGCCGATCCACCTGGTGGTAGAGATCGCGCTTGCAATCCCGGCAAGCTGGTCTCGGAAGCGTCAGGCCATGGCTGAAACCGGCCAGATCTGCGCCACCAAGAAGCCGGACGCCGACAACGTGCTCAAGGCGGTCAAAGACGGCATGAACGGCGTCGTGTGGGTCGATGACTGCCAGGCGGTCGAGTACCGCATGAGCAAGAAATACGGCACCTCACCGGGTGTCTACGTGGAAGTGATGGAGTTGCCGCTGGAGCGGGCGTGACGAGCTTGGAGAAGGGCATGGAAGCGATTTTTCAGTACACCGAACAGGCGCTGCACGTCTCGTTCCTGATCCTGTCGGAACCGGCGATGGCGCAATGCCAGATGCGCCGAGCGCTCGTCCGAGTAATGGAAGCCGCGCCTATGCTGTCAGGGCGGCAGCGGAGCTGGCTACAACAACTGCGCGGCGAGCCGGGGGGCGTCAATTTTGGTGACCTGGACATGCTGGAGACGCGGGGGCAGTGCGCTATGGTCGTGACCGCGGTTCGCAGCAAGCTGCCGCGGCCTGAGATGGGCGCGGTACTGGCACGCTATGGCATCGGAGCCGAGAAGACAGAGGGTGTCCAGATTCTGACCGGCTACGCCCGCGTGGTCTGTGGCATCCACGCCTATGAGCCGTTGTTTCACCTGATCGCGAGGCACTACGCGCCGCGGAAGGTGAAATGCGATGGCATGTCGGTGCGGGACATTGGCGACAAGTGGGGCGTGAACCGGGGCAAGATCCACCGGGCTGCGAAATGGATGGCAACCCATTTCGCCGCTCTCGAGGCGCGTGCCGTTGAGAGGCTTGGCGCTGCCTTCCGGGAGCACGCAGTAGTGTCGTCGGATGACGATATCGAATGGGAGGCTGCGCAATCCCTGCGCGCCAATAGGCTGGCTTTATCCGCATAAGCGAAGGCGGTTGCAGGGCGCGCCTGAGTTTTGGCTCTTCGCCGATTTGAACAAGAACGGTCGTCGCCTGTCGACCTGTTGTGTCGGCCAGCGTCAGACTGTCGCGGAATAAGGGGATCGGCCCAGGTACTGAAATTCAAAGGCGTCAGGTCTCTGGTAGGCTATCGTCCAGAAAAACCAACTAGAAAAAGCGCATGAAAGTGAGAATGCTGACGGACGGCCAAGCCACCCGTACCGTTGTCCGCCTTGTACGCGAGTGCATCCGGTTTGATGTTGCAGTGGCTTGGGCAGGCCCCAACACTGCAGTGGACGCGATGCTGGAGTCGCATCCGAAGCTCAGGCGTGTTGTGATCGGTACCCACATGTACCAGACTGACCCGGAGGTGCTGCGGAGGTTCATGCCCCACAAGGGCGCTCGCTGTTTGCCACCAGACGGCCGGCTCTTTCACCCGAAGGTTTACCTTTTCGAGATGCCGAAGGGTTTCGCGACGGTCGTGGGGAGCCACAACCTTACCGGGGGGGCTTTCGGCGGCAAGAACGTAGAGGTGAGCGTGCTGCTCGAAGGGGGCGCCGAGGATGCGGTCTTCGTCGACTTGGTCTCGTTCGTTGAATCGAGCTGGGGCTCAGCGGAGGCCATCGACGACGACGCCTTCCTGTTTGCCTATGAAGCTCAGTACCGGATCAACAAGGCCAAGCGTAGTGCGCTGAACAGGTTCCACCGACTGAAGAAGCCCCGTGCCGGGGCGAAGACTTCGCCTATGGACATCTCTTGGGCGACCTTCATCGCGGACGTGAAGAACGACGGTCATCACAACCTCCAAGGTCGGTTGGCAATTCTGGAGAGAGCTTCGGCACTGTTTAAAGAGCATGATTCGTTTGAGGCCATGTCGCAGTACGAGCGCAAGGCAATTGCTGGCACCTACGGGGGGAAGGAACCTCAACTCGATGACTTGAATTGGCCCTGGTTTGGAACGATGTTCGGTCAGGGCGACTTCAAGAACCTTGTCAATGAGTCGCCGGGGCTTCTGTCCAAGGCTCTGCAGAACATCCCCCTGGACGGTGATGTCTCAGAGGCGCAGTTCGATGCCTTCGTGCGCGACTTTGACCTTGCTTTCGAGGGAAAGGCGCACAAGGGCGGCATCGCAACGGCAAGCCGCCTGCTCGCGATGAAACGGCCCGACGTTTTCGTCGGCCTCAACAACGCTAACCGAGTGGGCATCAGCGAAGCGTTCGGGACGGCTCCGACGACCTTGAACCTCAGCAATTACTGGGAGCGTGTCGTTGTCCCTATGCAGAACAGTCCATGGTGGCTGCATCCAAGGCCAAGAGAGCCGTTGGCCGGGCGTATTTGGGACAACCGTGCCGCACTTATGGACAGCATTTACTACGATCCGAGCACGAAGAGGACGGCCACCGGGTGATCCCGCCTGGGGGTCAATCCGAGGTCCGGGCCTGGCAGCCACGGCTCCAGAAGCTAAACGTATGCTAAGCAGCGCTCGCCCACCGCAAAGGTGGGCTGTCCCTGACCGACCCTAAACGGTCTGACATTGCTCTCCAGACGGGCCGGTCGCAACGGGACGCTGGGCGACACCCTGGGCTAGCTGAGACGCGTGCTATTCGTTACTGCGCTTTGTCCTCAGAAACGAACAGCAACTCCCGATGCCACTCAAGGTACTCGACGGAGTCCTTGTGACGTTGCTTCAGTCCCAACTGAGGACTCAGACCGAAAGCCGTTTGCACCCCTTGCGGAAGTCTCGGGCTGATCATCATCCTGAAGTTCTCGTCAAAGGAGATCAGGCCTTGGTCGAACATCTTGTCGAGATTCGGCGTTAGCAACAAGCCGTTCGCCGGCGAGATTCGCTGTTCCGCCGTGTCGCACAAGCTCCATGGTCGAATGTGCGAAGCGATCAAGAACTCTGTGGCCTTCGGTAGGCCCGTGACAGAGCACTTGCCGCCCCATCGCTGGATCAGTTGCTCCCGGAAGAGGCCCTGCCCGACACGTGCTTTGATGACCGCCTCACGGACGGTCTCATCGAGGGTCTCCAAGTACCGCTGCAGAAGCGGGTCGTTTCCTGGATCGAGCTCAGCTGGGTCGGGCTTCGGCATCTCCGGCGGCAACGACAGATCACGATAGATGCGGTAAGCCCCAGTCGTGTCGTCATACGAGTGGACCCACCATGTCGCCGGATCAAGCCCGCGGGTATCCGCCTTGGACGCCTCGTCAATATTGGGAAGCTCTTCATGGCCTCGTGGTAGCTCGTCCTTGTTGGAGCCGCCAACTATGATGACCCTCAAAGGCTGGCGCTTGTAGTAGGCTGCTCTGACGACGTCTTCAAGTCTCTTGGAGCGCCAATCCCACGCATTGAGTCTGCCGCGGTTCTTCGTGAAGTTCTCCCCGGAGAATTGGACTGCCTTCAGCAAATCGTTGCGATACTTCCGGTCGTTTCCGTCGTAGTACGCCGCCTCGCCGCCTTTGTCGATATCTTGGAACCAAAGGCAGACGGCCGATGGCTTTCCACCTGGATCCGCGAATCCCCACTGCGAATTCCGGAATGAGTTGGTAACTGGTTCGATGGGCTCGCCTGTCTTCACGGATATGCTCCAGTCTCTGAGGTCGTGCCCCAGTTCCTGCAGCAGCCGATAAACAGCCGGCTTGCCCGTTGGCTTTTCGATCGGTGGCGACATTGGGTGAGAGGACATGGTGTTCAGGAATGATGGGGAGCGAAGCAAGCATACAGCCCGCCACGAGGCTCGGTACTCGATAGAGAGGTGCTAATTGACCACGTACGGATGGCATGTAAATTCATGTCGCGACCCCTTCTAGGTATTTGCTTAATTTGAGTCGGAACCTACACAGCTTTGGCGATTTTGGACATACCTCAGATGAGGGGGCGGAGTGGCCCAATCCGAATCTTGCACGAGGGGCAGCGACGCGAGCCATCGGGCCAAGTCGTGGTGCTTGTTGAGGACGGCGCTGCCTTGCAACGCGACAGATGTCCGCTATTGACCGAGCTCGGCCCTCAGTCTACCGGCGAGCTCCAGATTGCGAGCACTTGACAGCGTGTGACAAACGACCTACATTCTCGACAGAATCGCAGGAATTGCATCCAAAGCCCGCTGAGCGCAAGCCAGCGGGCTTTTTGTTGGCCCAAACAATATGCCGCTGAGGATCCCGGAGCCTTACCGGGGCGCCCAAGCGGGGAAGTGGGCGCGACTTCTTGCGTGGCGCTGCCTCACGATGAGGCGTGGCAGCGAACCGCGGCACGCAGCACAGGGCCGGGGCCAGGCGTAATGGATGCGAGCCAAGCACCTTGACCGGTTCGGTGCTGGTGGAAGCCCAGCAGGGTTTTGGCGGAGGCGGCGATGGCGAATCCAGAGGTATCCTTCCGCTTGGTAGCGAAGCTGGTGCCATACGAGCGCAACGCGCGCCGGCACACGGCAGATGAGGTCGCACAAATCGCTGACAGCATCCGCGAATTCGGCTGGACGTTGCCCGTGCTGGCTGACGCCGACGGAATCGTCGCTGGCCACGCGCGCGCGCTGGCTGCACAGCTTCTGCTCGAAGCCGGTGAACGAATCCGTCTGCCGAACGGTGATCTGATTCCGGATGGCACGGTGCCGGTGCTTGACTGCACCGGCTGGACGGCCGCACAGCGCCGTGCCTATATCCTCGCGGACAACCGCCTCGCCGAATTGGCATCGTGGGATTCCGATATCCTGACGGAGGAGCTATCGAGCCTGCTGGACATGGGCTTCGACGTTGAGCTGCTCGGCTTTGATGCCGAGGATCTGGCCGCGCTTCGCCCCGATGCGGTCATGGCCGAGCTGGATGCCGACGAGGCGCCCGAGCCGCCGGCGATGCCCGTCACCAGGCTAGGTGATCTGTGGCAGCTTGGCGAGCACCGCTTGCTCTGTGGCGATGCACTGGACGCGCGCGCCATGCAGCAGTTGCTAGCGGGAACGGTCGCGGCCCTGGTCATCACCGACCCGCCGTACAACGTCGCTTACGAAGGCAAGACCGCCAAACGGATGCATATTGCCAACGACGACATGTCGGACTGCGCCTTCGGCACGTTCCTCCTGTCGGCCTATCGCAACATAGCGGCTGGCTGCAAGCCTGGTGCGTCCATCTATGTGTTCCACGCGGACACGGAAGGCATCACGTTCCGGCGCGCTTTCGAGGCCGCTGGCCTGAAACTGGCGCAGTGTTGCGTCTGGGTGAAGCAGGCGTTCGTGCTCGGGCGCAGCGATTACCACTGGCAGCATGAGCCCGTCCTGTACGGCTGGAAGCCAGGCGCTGCCCACCAGTGGCAGGGCGACCGTGCGCAGTCCACCGTGTGGACGTTCGACAGGCCAAGCCGTAACGAGGAGCATCCCACCATGAAGCCGGTGGCGCTGCTTGCGTACCTGATCGGAAACAGCAGCCGGCCCGGCGATGTCGTGCTAGACCCGTTTGCGGGCTCCGGCTCCACGCTGATGGCATGTGAAGCTACCGGTCGAGGCGCGCGGGTACTCGAGCTGGATCCGCGCTTTTGCGACGTGATCGCTAGGCGCTGGATGACTGCAACCGGCCTCGATGCGACCCTGGTGGAAGACGGTCGCACCTTTGACCAAATCGCCGAGAATCGGTCCGCCGGTGAGTCCGAGCCTCCAGACAGGGCCGCCCAGATCCGCCTCACCGGTCACCCTGAGCCTCCAGCAGACGCGCCGCCGCCGAGAGGGCAGAGCCGGCTGGCATCCATGAGGAATTGGATCAGCAAGCGGCTACGACGCGAATAGTGTGTGTACATGGCAGGCAGGAAACCATTCGAGCCGACTGAAAAGCAGCGCATTACCGTCGCAGCCATGGCTGCCTGTGGCATGCCGCAGGACATGATCTGCTCGAAGATCAAAAATCCTCAAACGGGCAAGGCTGTCGATACCAAGACGCTGCGTGCTGCGTTTCGTGTCGAGCTAAAGGAAGCCAAGGCACTCGCGAGCGCCATGGTCGCGCAGAATCTGTTTCAGCATGCGATGGGCAAGGGTCGGGAAGCCGTGACGGCTGGCATCTTCTGGATGAAATGCCAGGCTGGCTGGAAGGAAGCGCAGAAAGTTGAGCTGACGGGCAAGGACGGTGCCCCTATCCAGAACGTGAACATGACCCCGGAGGAGTTCAGGGAGATCGCGCGGCAGCTGCTTGAGGAGGTCTGAGATATGCGCGTGTTCTCACCGGCGGATCACCTGGCCGCCGCGGGGTTAGCACGAGCGGACCTGTACTTTTACACCCGGTGGATGTTCTACCAGCGCCGCCGCTTCCTTTGGAAGCGAGGGCCTCACCACAAGACGATCTGCGACGCGCTTACACGCGTGTTCCGTGGTGAATGCCGACGCCTCATCATCAACGTGGCGCCGCGGTACTCTAAGACGGAACTTGCTGTACCGAACTTCGTGTCCTGGGCAATGGGGCAGTATCCGGACGCGGAGTTCATTCACACCTCGTACGGTGCCAAGCTGGCTGCAAAGAACGCGCTTGCGACGCGCGAGATGCTGTCCCACCCCGCCTACCAGCAAATCTTCCCGGCAGCCACGCTGGATCCTTCGTCGTCCGCGCGCGACGACTGGAAGACCACTGCTGGTGGCGTCCTCTACGCGACGGGCTCCAGCGGCCCGATTACTGGGTTCGGCGCGGGTAAGCAGCGGGATGGCTTCGGCGGCGCGATCATCATCGACGACCCGCACAAGCCTGATGAGGCGGAAAGCGAGACGGTCCGCGAAGGCGTGATTGAGTGGTTCCAGAACACGCTGGAATCCCGCACGAACACGCCGGACACGCCGATCATCCTGATCATGCAGCGCTTGCACGAGCGAGACCTCGCGGGCTGGCTGCTGAATGGCGGGAACGGTGAGACGTGGGAGCACGTATGCATTCCGGCCCGCAACGAGGATGGGACACCGCTCTGGCCGGAGAAGCACACCGCGGCAGACCTGGCGCGGATGGAGCAGGCGAACCCGTATGTGTTCGCCGGCCAGTACATGCAGGCGCCGGCACCGCGGGACGGCGGGGTGTTCAAGCCCAGCCGCATCGAGACCGTCGATGCGTTGCCCGCCGGGCTGGAACTGATCCGTGGCTGGGACTTGGCGGCAACAAAGAATGCCGGCGACTGGACTGTTGGCGCGTTGCTGGGGCGCACCCCAGACGGCACGTTGTGGATCGCCAACATGGAGCGCGAGCGAGGGGGGCCAGACGACGTGGAACGGCTGCTTGTCGGGACGGCCAAGCGGGACGGTCACCGCATCATGCAGTCAGTTCCGCAGGATCCCGGCCAAGCCGGCAAGGCACAGGCGGCATACCTGGGGAAGAAGTTGATCGGTGTGCCGTTCGCGTTCACCACAGAGAGCGGTGACAAGGCGACCCGAGCGGCGCCGTTCGCAGCGCAGGTGAACGTTGGCAACGTGAGGATGCTCAAGGCGCCGTGGAACGACGCGCTAATCGGCGAGATGCGCATGTTCCCCAATGGGGCCTTCGATGACCAGATTGATGCGCTGTCGCGCGCGTTCAACGGCCTTGGCGACAACATCGCCCGCGCACGGGCGCTGGCCAGCTGATGAAATCACATGAGACTAGACGGTTACGAATCGGCGCTGCTTGGCCGCAGGGCAGGCGTCTCGCCGACGCTCTCGCGCACGGCTGTCGAGCTTTATGCGCTGGGCGGGCTGTATGGCCGAGTGGTGGATCTGCCAGCCGATAAAGCGGTGTCCCGCGGCGTCGAGATTGAAGGCGATAAAGACAGCGTCGTGGCAAACGAGCTGGACCGCCTCAAGGTGCTTCCCGCATTGGCAGACTCTCTGCGCTGGTCCCGGCTGACGGGCGGCGCCGCAATCGTGGTTGTGGCCAACGACGGCGGCACATTGCGCGCACCGCTGGAGGCCTCGCGGCTGGACACAATCGAGGAGCTGAAGGTATTTGACCTTGACGATGTCAGCGCGACTGATCAGCGTTACAGCGACCCCACGAAGGCGAACTTCGGCATGCCCGAGGTCTACCAGGTGCGAACGCTGGCCTCCGGCACGGTCAACGCCGAGTTCTACGTGCACGAAACGCGTCTTATCCCGGTGCCCGGCGACCCATTGCCCCGTCGGATCGCCGCGATCAAGGGCGTGCCATGGGCCGGCCGCAGCGCCATCACTCGGGCATATCGGACGATCAGCGACTACAGCCAGTCGCTGCACTGGTCACTCGGGATCCTTGAGCGGAAGCAGCAGGCCATCTACGGCATGAAGGGTCTGGCTGAACTGCTACAGGCGCAGCTCGAGGACGTCGTGCAGAAGCGCATCGCGCTCGTTGACTCGGCACGGAACATCCTGAACACCGTTGCCATCGACAGCGAGGACGAATACCGGATCGAGGATACCAACGTCGGCGGCGTGCGCGACATCGTCAACGAGTTCCAGATCGCCCTCTCGGCAGAGACGGGCATCCCTGTCACGCTCCTGTTCGGCCGCTCCCCTGCTGGCCAGAATGCCACCGGTGACGCTGACTTCGGCACCTTCTACGACCTGGTGGAGGGACTGCAGCAAAACAAGGCCGGTCCGGCGCTGGAGCGCCTGATTACGCTGATTCTGGCGCAGAAGTCCATCGCCAAGACGATTGGTCAGTGGTCGATCGTCTGGCCGCCGCTGGAAAGCCCGAGCGAGAAAGAACTCGCCGATGTTGAGAAGACGGAGGCTGATGCCGCACAGGCGGAGGCGACGGCCATTGGCACGCTGATCGACCGCAACATCCTCACCGAACAGCTGGCGTTCGAATATCTGCAATCCGAAGGTCGATATGGACTCACTGCCAGCTCAAGCTCTCCCACCCGGGGCGAGAAGGAAGCCGCTCCGCCCGCTGAAGTGGCTTCATCCGACGGGGGTGGAGAATGATTACGTCAGCGCCGTGCAGTTGTATGCGAAGCGGATGACTGACGCGGTGGAGCGCTATGTGGTGCCGGCGCTGCCTTCTCGTCGCGGAGACGACCTCGGTGGACAATGGGAACGCGATGGCTGGTACACGGCGTTAGAACAGGCATTCCTCGATGCGCTGGCCGCCGCAACAGGGTCCGAAGAGTCGATGCGCGCGGTGATCACGCTGTTCGCGGACCGCGTCAACGCATTCAACGCCGGGCAGTTTCACAAGATCCTGCGGGCGGCCTACGGCGTCGATGTGTTCAAGTCCGAGCCAGCCCTTGGTCCGATATCGACGGTGTGGGAAGCAGAGAACCTGCGGCTCATCAAGTCGATCCCGACGCAGTACGTCGAAGGCTTGCAGAGCAAGGTGGTGGCCGCGGTGCAGCGGGGCGAGACGGTTGCGAGCCTCACAAAGCAGGTGAGGGAGAGCTACGACGTACCGAAGAAGCGGGCCGAACTGATCGCCCGCGACCAGATTGGCAAGTTGAACGGGCAACTCACGGAATACCGGCAGCGCAATGTCGGTGTCGATGAGTACCGCTGGCGTGGCGTTCTCGATGCCAGAGAGCGCGACGAGCATGTCGGCCGAGAAGGCGACAAGTTTCGGTGGGATTCCCCGCCGGCTGACGGCAATCCGGGACAACCTATCCGTTGTCGCTGCTGGGCCGAACCGGTACTTCCGAATCTTGATGACCTGGACGCCCTGATCGTCCATTGAGGGCAAAACCATGGAAATCCGATTTGACACCATGCCGCTGCGGGCAACCAGCACGACGGAGGGGTTCCTGCGCGATAGCCCCATCCTGACGCGGGCGGGCGTCTTCCCGTACAAGCGCCAGGATGGCACCACTCGGTTTGAACTGCGCCCGCCGGAAGAAGTGTTCCATTCGGACACGCTGGCCAGCCTGAAGGGCATCCCGATCACGGACGGTCACCCCGGCCTGGTAAACGCTCGCAACGCCAAGCTGCACACGGTTGGCACGGTGCTGTCGGAGGGGCGCCAGGACGGCCAGAATACCGTTGCCGACGTAGTGGTGCACGACACGTCGCCAATCGCCGCAGGCAAGAAGGATCTGTCCTGCGGCTACACGCTGACGCTGGACGAGACGCCGGGAGAGTGGAACGGACAGCGCTACGACGCTGTGCAACGAACTATCAGGTACAACCATGTGGGCCTGGTGCGAGCAGGACGGGCTGGAAATGCCCGCCTGAACTTGGATGCGGCTGATGCCGATTCGAACAACGATGAGGAAAGCAACATGACGACTGTCAAAGTCCGGCTTGACTCGGGGCTGTCCTATGACGCCGCGCCCGAGGTAGCCCAGGAGCTGGAGGCGCTGCGCGGCAAGCTGACTGCCGAGACGAAGCGGGCGGATGCGCAACAGGCGCGCGCCGATTCCGAGAAGGCGCGCGCCGACGAGGCGGTGGGGCAGATCGAGCAGGCTCGCAAGGATGGTCAGGCCGCGGCGCAGGCTCGCCTGAAGCTGGAGGCGGACGCCAAGACCCACGGCATCGAAGTCAAGCAAGACATGGCCGACAAGGACATTCGTGTCGCGGTGATCAAGGCGGTCCGTGGCGACGGCTTCGACGTGGCCGGCAAGTCCGACGCTTACCTGGAGGTGGCGTACGATCTTGCCGTAAACGAAAAGGCAAGCCGGGCAGACGCACTCAGCAGCCAGCGCCGCGAGATGCAGCAACACTTGCACCAAGACGGCGGCGACGGAAAGGGCGGTAACGGTCGCGGTGGCAATGTTTCTGCCGCTGCGGCCCGCGCCAAGATGATCAGCGGCATGAACGGAGGCCAGTAACCATGATGTATTCGGACCAGTTGGACCCGGCCTTTCCGGGCATGAAGATCGACTCGCGCGATGACCTCGTCGAGTCGTTCCCGGTCGGCGCGGACCTGGGCTTCGGCCTGGTGTGTGGCAAGGACGCCAGCGGCCTGCTTGTGCCCGGTTCGGGCACGAAGTTGGCCGGGATCTCGCTGCAGACTCACACGATTCCCTTCAACGTCAACAAGTACGTCAAGACGGACTGCGCGTCGATCCTGCGCCGCGGTGGTGTCTGGGCGGTGGTGACCCCAGGCGCTTCCGTTACGGACGAGGGGCCTGTGAAATTCGCCGAAGATGGCACGGTGTCGGACAACGGCAGCAAGGCGCTGCCCAACGCGGTGTTCCGAAGCGACAAGGTGACGCTGCTGGACGGTACCGATATCGTGAGCGTGGAACTGCACAACCCGTTCGCCTGACCACCGCGCATCAGTGCAACCCACATCGCCGGCCCGCCACAGTGCGGGCCGCTCTTATTTCCGCGAGGGAAACATGAATCGACACACTCACTACGACGAAGCCGATCTGGCCGCCGTGCAGACCTTTGCCCCGCAGATGGGCGGCCTGCGCGAGGACGAATCGATCTTCGCCGCGCGCGAGCTGGATTACGTCAAGGCGCGCACCTACGACCGCAAGCTGCCGCCCATGAAGGGCCTGCAGCTGGTGCCTCAGACCTCGGAAGTGCCGGAATGGGCCGAGACCTTCACCTATCGCTACTACGACCAGGTGGGCATGGCAAAGATCGTGGCGAACTATGCCGACGATCTGCCGCGCGCGGATGTGAAGGGTCAGGAGAAGACCGTTCGCATCAAGGACATCGGCGACAGCTACGGCTACAACATCTCCGAGCTGCGCGCCAGCATGGCGCTGCAGGCCAACCTGCCGACACGCAAGGCGAGTGCTGCGCGCCGCGCGGTCGACGTGAAGCTGAACCAGGTGGCGATGGTCGGCGACCCCGACTATGGGCTGTTCGGCCTGACCACTCACCCGAACATCGGCGTGACCGTCCTGCCGCACGGCGACTGGGCCAATCCTGCGCGCACGGCGGACGAGATGCTGGAGGACGCTGATGCGCTCTGGAACTCGGTTCGCCTGCAGTCGAAGGGCGTCCATACCCCGACCATGTGGGCGCTGCCGAGCATCGAGTACTCGCTGCTCTTCTCGCGGCGCCTGCCGGACTCCGTCGGCAAGACCGTCGGCGAGTTCTTCAAGGGCAAACATCCGGGCCTGACGATCGAGGAAGTCCCCGAGTTTCAGGACGCGGGCGAGGGCGGCACGCCGCTCACGCTGATGTACGAGTTCAGCTCGGACAACGTCAGCATGGAGAACCCCATGCCCTTCAACCAGCTGCCGGCGCAAGCCCGCAACCTCGAGCTGGTGGTGCCGTGTCTGGCCCGTACCGCGGGCGTCACCGTGTACTACCCCCTGGCACTCACCAAGGCGGAGATCTGACATGAAAGTCAAGAACACGGCGGCATTCGTTGTGACCATCGGTGGCACGCAGGTGATTGCACCGCTGGCCACGGCCGAGGTCTACGGCGAAAACCGCGGTATCCAGACCCTACTCAGCCGGGGCGTTCTGGTGCCCACGGACGATGCCGGCGACGCGGGTGATGGCGGCGACGAGAACGGCGCGCCGCAGACCGTGGCGGACTTGAAGCAGGCGCTCGACGCCGCCGGTATCGAGTACCCGAAGCACGCAAGTAAGGCCGAGCTGCAGGCTCTGTACGGCCAGGCGCGGGGGCAGTAAGCATGTCGGCCACCGTAGAACTGCTGGACTTCCTGGCGCCGGCGGTGGCCGACGTGCCGAAGCCCGACAAGGAGTTCGCTCTCCAGCAAGCCAAAGGGTACCGTCCATGGTGCTTGCCGGCCGACAGGCAGGACGAGGCGCAGGCATGGTATGCCGCGTGGCTGCTGTACAACCGGTTGCAGCAGCAGGCTGCTACGGCGACTGTGGGCGTTATCCCAGTCGGCATCTCCAGTGAGAAAGAAGGCGACCTTGCGCGGACCTACCGCTCCGGCGGAGGCGGCAGTAGCGATGTGGGTGATCCCATGGGCTTCTTTGCTCAGTACCAGCGTCTGGCCGACCTGTGCGGGTATGGAGCTATCACCGTAGCGAGGGGGCCCAATGGGTGTGAGTGTCAGGGTCATTGATCGGGGGCTTGCCAAGTTCGTCAAGGACCAGTCGAAGCTAGCTGGGAAGGGCGTCAAGGTGGGCATCCAGGCGGATGCCGGCAAGGAACCGGGCAGCGGCGTGGATATCCTCGATATCGCCATCTTCAATGAGTTGGGGACCGAAGACATACCGGCCCGACCCTTTGTGCGCGACTTCTTCGACAAGAACCGGAAGGTGATCGGCATGGCGATGGATCGGCAGGCCAACGCCGTCGCAGGCGGCGCTGATGCCGGCGCAGCCATGGACATGCTGGGGCTGTGGGTCGAGAAACACCAGAAGGCCCACGTTCAGCAGTCGCCCGGCTGGGCTGCGCCGAATGCACCGTCAACTGTGAAGAAGAAGGGCAGCAGCACGCCGCTGATTGACCACGCGGTTATGTTGGGCGCCATTCGCTACGAGAAGCTGAAATGAGCAGTTTCCGGAAGCCGACGCAGATCCGCCGGCGCGCAGCCGGGCAGTGGGTGGAAGGCCGCTGGGTGGATGGCGCAGAGGAGGGCATCGTGACGATTCCGGCGTCAGTGCAGCCATTGCGCCTCTCTGACTATGACGAGCTGCAGGCGCAGATGGAGGGCCGGCGCATCGAGGCCGCTGTCCGCATCTACACCGGCGAGGTGCTGAATGTAGCCGGCGCCAATGACAGGAATGGCGACAAGCTTATCTGGCCGTTTGCCCCACGCCCCGGCGAGTACCTGGTGGTGGCCGTGAGCCCCTGGCAGTCAGGGGTGATCCCCCACTACCGCTATCACGCCGTGTTGGAGATCGAGCCATGACGCCTGAGCAGGCCATCTTCACGCTCATCACGGCGGTGTCCGGCGGCGTGCCGGTGATCTTTGCCGACGAGAACGGCCCCCGCCCACCGAAGCCGTACATCCAGCTCCGTGTGCAGACGGCGCGCCGGTTCCCGCTTCACCGTGGTGCCGTAGATGACGCCGGGCAGCAGCTCGTGACCGGGCACAGGGATGCTGCAGTCGAGCTCCTGAGCTTCGGCAGCGGCAGCTACGACGCCCTCGACAGCCTTGGGCAGCGTCTGGGCATGGAGGGCGCCCTGGCCGAGGCGGAGCGCCTGGATCTGGCCGTCTTCGATGTTGGCAAGATCAGCCAGGTGCCGGTGCTGCGGGATCAGGCTTCATACGAGCCGCGCGCGCTGCTGGAACTGGGCATTCGATACGCCGTGACGTTGTCGGATGCCGTCGACGCAGTGGAGCAGGTCGTTTTCCATGGTGCAGTAACCGGCGGGGCTACCGGAACCGTGCCAGTCGACGTGACGACACCGTAGCGTCACCTGATTTTTTTGCGGAGAGCCGCCTTCGGGCGGTTCTCGTCATTTCTGGAGCCTCATATGGCAAACATCGACCGCATCGTCAACGTTCAGATCAGCCTGAACACTACGGCGATCCGCGAGCAATCCTTCTCCGATCTGCTGGTTCTCGGCCCGCACGTCGCCTCGCTCGGCAGGCTGCTTGTCGTGACCGGCTCTGACCAGTTGCTCGACATGGGCGTGGCCGACACTGATCCGCTATACAAGGCGGTACGGGACGTGTTCAAGCAGATCCCGACGCTCAGCCAGTGCTATGTCGGCCGCCAGCAAGCCGATGTCGTGGATATCACGGTCACGAAAGCTTCGGCGTCCGAGTACATTACGACGCTGCAGTGGCGCGACGCCGCAGGTGCCGCTCACATGGCCACGGCGATCTATTCGGGCAAGGACACCGACACGGCCCCGATGATTGCGCAGGGACTGGCAGCAGCGATCGCCGCGACGCCGGTCCCAGTGACTGCCGTAGCCGCTGCGGACCAGGTAACGGTGACGAACGATGTGGAAGGCGCCACCGTGGCCGTGAGGGTCAAGGGCAATCTGGTGCTGGTTGCGCCGCAGAGCACCGAATCCGTGACCGATGCGCTCGCGGCGTGCCGGCGTGAGGACGATGGTTGGTACGGCGTGATCCTGACCAGCCGGGAGGAACCGGACGTCCTTAACGCCGCCGAATGGGTCGAGGCCAACGCCAAGCTGTTTGGCGTTGGCGTTGCGGATCCGGGAGTGCTGGGTAGCGGCATTGACACCGACATCGCCTCCAAGCTGCAGGAGAAGCAATATTTCCGGACACACGTCTGGTATCACGGGGCAGCTGACAAGGAATGGCTGGAGGCCGCAGTGTCAGCAAACCGGTTCACCTTCTACCCGGGCGCCGAGACCTGGGCGAACGTGCGCCTCGCGGGTATCACCTACGACAACCTGGCCGAGGGCGAATCCATCGCGGCGCGGAACAAGAACGCCAACACCTTCGAGCCGTTCCGCAACTTCGCCATCACCCAGAGCGGCAAGGTTGCTGCCGGCGAGTGGATCGATGTGATCCGATTCCGCGACTGGCTGGCCGAGCAGATCAAGGTGAACGTGATGTCCGCCCTGGTGAATCTGAAGAACAACAAGGGCAAAGTGCCGTACACCGATGGGGGCATCGAGATCGTGACGACAGCCATGCGCCAGGCGCTGGACCTCGGCGTCACCCGCGGGGGTATCGCGCCGGAGGAAGTGGACGACGACATGCGCACGATCCCGTCCTACGTGATCACGGCCCCGCGCGCGGCAAACGTGCCGTTCAACGACAAGGCGAACCGCGTGCTGAATGACGTGGGCTTTACGGCCCGCCTGGCCGGCGCCATTCACGCAGTCAACATCAAGGGCAATCTCACCTACGCCCTGTAATCGGAGTCTCGAATGACGACACACACCTACGATCCCTCGCGGGTCAATGTCACCGTCGCCGCCGCGACCCTGTCGGGCTTTGCCGAAGACAGCTTCATCAGCATCGAGGAAATCGGCGACGGGGTGACGTCCACCAGCGGTGCCGACGGCGAGGTGGCGCGCGCGATGTCCAGCGATCGTCGCTGCAAGGTCACCATCAAGCTGCAGCAGACGAGCTCGGGGAACGACGTGCTGTCCTCGCTGCTGCAGGCCGACAGGCTGAGCGGCGGTAGCGGCATCTTCCCCATCGCAGTCACCGACCTGCGCGGCCGCACGCTCTTCACGTCGTCCGAAGCGTGGGTTGTTAAGCTGCCGCCGTCCGAATTCGGCAAGGAAGTGGACGAGCGCGAGTGGGAGATCCAGACCGGCAAGAGCATCTACTTTGTTGGGGGAAATAACTGATGGAACGGCTCAAAGTCACCATTGGCGAGACGGATTTCTATATCGCCCGGTTCGATCCGTTCGCCGCGCTGCGCATGTTCGGTGATCTGCAGAAAGAGATCCTGCCGTCAGTCGGCCACCTCATACAGGCGGCATTTGGGGGCGATGCTGGGGATCGCAGTGGGAGGCCGATCGACCAGGGGGCACTCGACGCTGTTGCTGATGCCGCTCTTGTCGACGCCCTCCGCGAGCTGTCCGAGAAGTTGAACGGCGCGGCGCTGGAGGCATGGGCCAACCGGCTGCTTGATCCGGAGTGCATCTCGACCACGATCAATGGTCGCGACGTCAAGCTGGCCAAGGACATTCGCCTAATGGCCTTTCGCGATGCAGGCGACATCCTCGAACTGATGTTCCACGTCATCCGGCACAACTTTGCCGATTTTTTGCTGCGGTGGGCCGTCCGTTCTGGACCGGCCCAAAAGCTGCTGGCAAAGCTGTCGGACGGTTCCGAGCCGACTTCGAGCAAGAGCTGATTGTCTGGCGCGTTATTCGCGCCGGCTGGGTCAGCATCGACGCGGTCAACGAAGGCCGCGTCGACCTGGTCCACATCCTCAAGGCCAACGCCGTCCTTGACGCCATGGAGGCGGCCGAGGCCGCTGCCATCAGAGAGGCGCGGGAGAAGAAATGAACGCAATCCGCGAACTGGTCACCGTCCTCAAGTACGAGGTCGACAATTCCGGCCTGAGCCGGTACCAGGCCGCGTTTCGCAACGGCATGGCGAAACTGCGCGCCGGCGCGCGCAACGTGCGAGAGTTTGGCGCCGGGTTCATGGAGGGCGCGCACGAAGGCCTCCGCGACGTACTGGGCAGCCAGCAGGCTTTAAACACGTCGCAGGCGAATGGTGCGGAGTCGGTCGAGAGGATGGGCCGCGGATACCGCAGCATCGCCGGTGTGGTCCGGTCCCTTGTCGCTGGCTTCTCCGTTGTGCAGGCTGCCCGGGTCGCGGACGAGTGGGCAAGCGTGGAGGGGCGCGTTGGGCTGGCCACCAAGAGCGTTGAGGAGCAGAAGTATGCGCTTCAGGAGATCTACGGGATCGCCCAACGGACGCGCCAGGAGTACACCGCCACCGGCGACCTGTTCCAGAAGGTGCAGCGCAATGCTTCAGATCTCGGCCTCGGCCTGTCCGACTCGCTGAATCTGACCGAGATCATCGGCAAAACGATGACCATCGGCGGAGGCGACACCGGCGCCCAGCAGGCGGCGCTGATGCAGCTCGGCCAGGCGCTCGGTGCCGGCGCGCTGCGCGGGGATGAGCTGAACTCCATCATCGAGCAGGCGCCGCGGCTGGCGGAGTCGATTGCGGACGCCTTTGGCGTATCGGTGGGACAGCTCAAGGATCTTGGCAAGGCAGGCAAGCTCACCAGCAAGGAACTCGCGCAGGGGCTGCTTAAGCAGGCCGACAAGATCGGAGCCGAGTTCGACCGGATGCCCAAGACGTTTGGCGGCTCCATGGTGCTCCTGAAAAACGCTCTAGGCAGGCAGATCAGCGCACTTAACAAGGCCACCGGCGCCGCGAACCAATTCGCGGCGGCTGCAGCGTGGGTCGCCGACAACCTGACCGACGTCCTGAAGGTGCTGGTGCTCATCAGTGCCAGCATGGCTATTGTGCAGATGGGGCGGGCCTTGAACGCTGCTGCGGCAGCAGCAGGTAGCTTGAGGGCAATGCTGATCCGGATGGCAACGGCCGCCTGGGCGTCGCTCGGCCCATACCTTGCAATTGCCGCGGCGCTCGGGGCCATCTACCTGATTGGCCAGGACATTTGGGTCTGGTTACAGGGAGGCGACTCCGTGCTGGGCTCCATCGTAGGCGGCGTGGAGGAGTGGGGAGGGGCGCTCAACGGCATCATCGCTCCGCTTCGCGTGATCTGGGAAGCTGTGCAATCCATCTGGGCGAGGTTCGGCCAGTGGATTACATCTCTCGGCAACTGGATCGCGCAGGCGCTCGGGCTGGGCTCCATCTTCGAGAACTGGGAGGACGTCGCCAAAGCAGTGTTCAGCGCCATCCTGTCGTATATCGGCACGGTGCTCAGCGTGATCTCGTCCCTGATCAGTGCAGTGGCCGCGGCATTCCGTGGCGACTGGGACGCGGCCTCCTTCCACCTGCAGGAGGTGTTTCGCAAGTGGTGGGAGTGGCTGAAGGCGATTGGCGACTTCGCGGCAACGATCTTCAAGGCAATGGGCGATGCCATTGCGACGTGGGTCATTACCAAGGTCCAGGCGCTGAAAGGCATGCTGGCGAACCTGATGCCGGATTGGGTCAAGAACGCTGGCGCCTGGGTGGGCAACAAGGTGTTCGGCAAGGGCGCCGCCGATGTGCAGCGTGTCGTGCCAGGAGGTGGCGTCACCATCCAGAACAACATCGGCGGGGTTCAGGTGACGGCGCCGAACTCCAGTCCGGCAGCCATTGCCGCAGCGACGGAACGCGGCATCAGCACGGCTGTGAGCCCCGGTCGCATGTCGAGGGCTGCGGCAGCGGTGCCAATGGTTGAGGCAGGCGCATGAGCTTTGTTTCCCTCGTATTCGATAGCGGCACGGCAAAGTCCAGTATCGGGGCGATTCTGCTCGATGCTCTCCTGAACGAAGAGACAGCTCTGTCGAGCCAGGCGACCTCGTATGCCGTGGAGGACGGGGCGCCAATCTCAGACCATGTCGTACAGGAATCCGAACGGCTGTCGCTGTCCGGTTGGATCACAGCTGCCGATACGGTGCTGTACGGGGCCGGCGGCCGAAGCAAGCTGATCACTGCGAAGGAAGCCCTGCGATCGATTCATCGCGAGCGGCTGCCGGTCGTCGTGGTGACTGGTCTGGACACTTACACCGACATGGTGATGGAGTCTTGCAAGATCAGCCGCGACGGAAAGGGCGAGTTCTTCGAGGTGTCCTGCGATTTCCGCCGGATTCGAAAGGTCACGCTGCGGAAGGCCGACGTCCCGCCGGAGAGGGTTTCCGCCAGGGATGGTGGTAAGGCCAAGGGCAAGGCGGGATCCACAAAGAGCAATGCCGGCAAGGTGGACGGTAAGGGCGGTACCGAGAAGCAAAAGAGCGACCTGAGCCGGATCTTCGGTAGCGTGTTCGGGAAGATGTAGATGCAGACAATCCCAGTGCTGGACGCGAACGACAGTTTGACGGAGGTGGTGCTGGACGAGCGGACATTCTTCCTGCACCTGTCATGGAACAGTGAGGCCGAACTGTGGTCACTCGCAATCGAGAATGCGTATAACGAGCTGATCATCGCTGGCATCGCCCTGGTTCCCGACACGCTTCTGCTCGATCGCTTTCGGCACCTCCCGGTCCCCGCCGGTGACCTGCTGGCGTTGACGCCGGACGGCCGAGACAGCATCAGCCGCGAAGCGCTACCGGCCGGCGACGTTGCCTTGCTCTACATCGAAGCCGACGAGGTGAAGAGTGGCACGCTTTGATCGGACATACAGGCTGCTGGTCGGCAAGTCCGGTGGGAAGGGGCTGGAGATTGCGCCGCCGATCCGCATCACTTTCGAGGTCGACAAGGACGCTAGCGAGCAGCCGAATCCGCACAAGATTCGGATTTTCAACCTGAAGCCAGAGACACGACGTTCCATCGAGGTGCCGGACACGCGGTGTGTGCTGTATGCCGGGTACGCCGAGGAAGACGGGCCAGTGCTGATGGCGGCCGGCGCGGTGACGTTCGGCTACACCTACTTCGACGGCCCCGATGTAGTGACGGAACTGGAAGTGCGCGACGGCTATGTCGAGGTCAGAGATACCGCAGTTTCCCTTGG
Organism: Cupriavidus phytohabitans; assembly: GCF_000426345.1. GTDB lineage: Bacteria > Pseudomonadota > Gammaproteobacteria > Burkholderiales > Burkholderiaceae > Cupriavidus. Next base: position 166,627 of record NZ_AUFE01000009.1, read on the forward strand.
CTACGGCGCGGGCGCGTCTGCGAAGCGCATCGTGAGCGATATCGCAAAGCAGATGGGATTGCCATTGATCATGGCTGACGATGCGCCTGAGCGTACGTGGCAGAACGGCTTCTCGTTCTACGGCCCGGCCCGCCAGGCGCTGCACAAGGTGGTTCAGGGTACAGGGCTGGAGTGGTCCATCCAGAACCAGACGCTGCAGGTCGTGCCGAAGCGAGGCACTACCAAGCGGCAGGCTGTGGTGCTGGCGGCCGACTCCGGCTTGATCGGGTATCCGGAGCGCACGCGGGAAGGCGCGCGCGAGAAGGCGCGCGTCAAGGACGAACGCACCGGCAAGCGGGCCAATCTGGTCAGCGCGGCGCAGCAGCGAGACGGTTGGAGGGTGAAATCGCTCCTACTGCCGCAGATCAACCCTGGTGATCCGGTGAAGCTGGAAAGCCGGTCAATCGAGGGCTTCTACAGAGCCGAGTCGGTCAAGCACACCGGCGATTCGGAAGGCGGTGACTGGCAGACAGAACTCGAACTGGTCGACCGCAACGCACCACCGAAACAGAAGAAGGGCAAGTAACCATGGATGTGACAGAACTGCGTCAGCTTATTGCGACCGAGCTGGCGGAGGTGCACACATGCCTGCCAGGCGTCATCGTCTCCTATGACGGATGCACCGCGGTGGTCAAGCCGGCGCTGCCCAAACAGCTGGCCAACGGGGATGTACTCCCGGCCCCGCAGATTGTGCAGGTGCCAGTGTGCTGGCCATGCGGAGACATGAGTGGAACGAAGGCGCTCATCACGGTTCCGCTCAAGCCCGGTGACCCGGTGAAGCTGTCGTTCTGCGAGCGGGCGCTGGAAGGCTGGCTGTCAGGTTCTGACGCTGCACCGGATGATCCACGCCAGTTCGACCTTTCCGATGCCTTCGCCACGCCACTGATGCGCCCGGGCGCTGATGCCGCGGACACGGAAAACGTGGCCGTTCAGTACGGCGCCTGCGCACTGAAGCTTACGCCGGCAGGGGATGCCATCCTGAGCGGACCCGGCAAGTTTCGTGTGCAGATGCCGGCCGTATTCGAAAAGCTGCTGACATACCAGGCCGGCCTCGCGGGTGAGGGTGGCGGCGCTGGAACAAGTATCACCGGCGACATCCAGCACACCGGTGGCACGATCTCCTCTGATAGCCCGGTAGAGGATGGTCACCGCCACACAGACAGCGTTGGCGGGAAGACCTCTGGACCTGAGCAATGAGCTTCGACCTCGCACTATCACCCACGCACGACCTGGAACTGTCGGATGCCGGTGATGCATCCCTCGTCGACGGTGCTGAACGCATCGCGCAGCAGATTAAGGTGACGCTGCTCGCGTTTCTCGGCGAGTGGTTTCTCGATGTGTCGTTTGGCATTCCCTACCTGGAATCGGTGCTCGTCAAAGGACCAGATCGGGCCCAGCTTGAAGCGATCTTCCGGGCGAAGATCGCCGAAGTCCCCAGCGTAAGGACCGTGCGCCGCATCGACCTGCTCATTGACCACGCCGGACGGACAATGGCCATCGACTTCGAAGCCGACACTGACGCAGGCCTTGTTGCCCGTCGCTACTTCCTTCAAGCATAAGGACTGCATCTCATGGCATACGGTTTGACACCCGACGGGTTCATGCGCATGCGCTTGCCCGAGATTCGCCAGCAGATCGTCGCCGACTGGGAGGCACGTTTGCGCGCGAAGGGCTACGCTGGCGCAATCGAGACGCGCCCTGATTCCGTCATTGGCCTGCTGATCGACACCTTTTCCGATCGAGAGGCAGCGCTGTGGGAATTGGCGGAGGGAGTGTACTACTCGATGTATCCGCCGACGGCGTCGGGAGTGTCCCTCGACAATTCTGTCGCGTTCGCGGGGGCGAAGCGCCTGGCGGCGGAGCCGTCCCGTTGCTACGTGGTGCTCTACGGCGCGGAGGGGACGGCTGTCGGGCCCGGGGCGCAGATCCGGCACCGAACAACGCAGACGCTTTGGGGCATTACCGACGGCGCCACAATTTCTGCGGATGACGCGGCGGACCTGCACATCGAGGTAGCGGCGGTGGCGGCCAACGTTGACTACACAGTGCTCATCGACAACGTTCCCTACACCTATCGGAGCGGGGCAGCGCCCAACGTCGCGAGCATCATCTATGGCGTTGCCGGCATGTTGCTGCCAACCGGTCTCAACGTGGAATCCAACGCGGCGGCTGTGCGTGTCTTCACGGATGGCAGAGCAGCGTTCGCAGCGGCCGTGTCACCGAACCTACGCATGGCGACCATCGGGACGCCGGCCCTTGCGGAGACGTTCGATGACATCGCTGAGGTGGCCCTGCCAGGCGACCTATCGCAGATCGTCACCCAGACGCCCGGTTGGGCATCGGTAAACAACCTGCAACCTGGCGCTGTCGGCCGCGCCTCTGAAAATGACGCACAGCTTCGCGCCAGATACAAGAATGGCATCTACCGTCTGGGGGCTGCGACGCTGCCAAGCATCTCGGCGAACCTCAAGGAACTGGTGCCCGGCGTGCTCGCGCTCAAGGCCTTTGAGAACGATACCGACGATCCAGACGAGTATGGGCGACCGCCTCACAGTCTGCACGTTGTCATTGATGGCGGCTTGGATCAGGAGGTTGCTGATGCGATCTTCCGGCTCAAGGCCGCGGGCATCGATACGCACGGCGATACGGTGATGTCGGTACAGGACGATGGGGGCACCGCACATGAGATTCGCTACGATCGCCCACACAAGGTGTACGTGTGGGCGAAGGCACGGGTCATGCAGCTGCCGCCTGAAGAGAGCGAGTTTCCGGTAGACGGGTACGATCGGATTCAGCGAGGCCTCGCCGCGGCCGGCGATACGCTGGATATCGGGGAAGACATCGTGCTGCAGAAGCTGTACAGCGGGGTGTACACGACCCCGGGTGTGGCGATGGTTGATCTGCGGCTGGCTTGCTCGACTGAGCCTGCGTATGTGCCGGCAGACGCTGATTATGTTGCCGGGAACTTTCCGGTAAAGCCATTTGAGCGGGCAGATTTTGACGTGTCGCGCGTGGAGGTGGTCGCATGGACCTGAGCCAACGGCACGACGAAATCGCCTGGTCGAACTGGCTTGCGCAGTTCAGGGACGGCAGCAACCTCGAGGCACTGGTTAAGGCCCTGTTAAAGCCGGCAGCGGGAATTCAGGACGCGTTGCGCGAATTGCGCGACCGGCGGTCACTGGGCACTGCCTGTGGCGTCCAGCTGGATGGTATCGGCACCATCGTGGTGTTGGATCGTCCGAAAGCCTACGTACCGTCCTATCCATACTTTGGCTTCGAGGGCGATCCCGATGCGCAGGGCTTCAATCAGGCACCGTTCTGGAATGAGGGAGCCCCGGGCGCGACACGGGAGTTGCGAGGCATATCCGATGTCCTGTATCGGCGGCTCCTCAAATGGAAGATCGCCATCAACAACGGGCATGGCACGGCACCGGAGATTGCTGCATCGCTGAAGGCCATCTTCGGCGCATCGCGCGTGATTGTCTCCGACGCTGGCAACGCGAAGATTCGAATCTGGATGGATGTATCGCCGGTCGGCCTGAAGGGGATTGACGTTCGACTCTATGTGCCGAAGGCGGCTGGCGTCGGTCTGGAATCCATGTCGGGCAGTAAGCCAAAACCCTTTGGGTTCAGGAGTCAGGGGTTCTGGGGCTTTGGGGAAGGGGTCTTCGCAAGGGAGTTCTGAGCATGGCGAGCATTGATTTTTTCAACGATTTTGAGACTGTCTGGGCAACCAACGGCGCTATCGTGCCTCTCGACTCGCGCGATTATCAAGAGGGGTGGGCGTTTATTGGCGAGGTACCTCCAGAACTCGAGCAGTTCAATCGGCTTCAGCAGATTGTGGACCAGCGTACCGCGTGGCTCTACAAGCAGATGAAGGAGCTTGCCCGCGCGTTTGGATACTCGATCGACGCGGAAAGCATTAACGCGCTCACAAGCGCTTTTGCCAAGATCCCCGTCCAGGTGAACGCCGACTGGAACGCCACCAGTGGGGCGGCCAAGATTCTCAACAAGCCAATCCTTGCCACGGTTGCTATCAGCGGCAGCTACAACGACCTTGATGGGAAACCCAATCTGGCTGCGGTGGCCACCTCCGGTAGTTACAACGACCTCTCTGGGAAGCCCGCAATTCCGGCGCCTCAAGTCAATGCGGATTGGAATGCAACCAGCGGAGTTGCTGCGATTCTCAACAAGCCGGACCTATCTGCTGGATGGACTTCGGCCACGCTGAATCCCATGGTGTTGGGTGGACTAGGGAACTTCATCATCGTGGCCAACATTCTGGCGCCGGGTGCTTACATCGCTAATCCACAAGTCCGTTGGAACGGCCCAGTCCTGCCTGGAACCTGGATGGGGTGCGGTAACTATTCCAGCGGCGGGGACAAGCTCTCATTGGTGGTTAGGGTGGCCTGATGAAATACGAAGACGTAAAGGATCCGATCTACGGATCGGCAGATGGGACTGTCATCTTTTGTCGTGTCAAGTTTGATGGGATGCGGGACTACGTTCCATTTGGCGCTGCGGCCCACGATTGCACTGAGCATGGACGTCGAATCCATGCTGAATTGATGGGCGGAAAGTACGGCTCGATTGCCTCCTACGCGGAGCATCTGGCAACTCGGCAGGATGAACTCGATGCGATGGCGAGGTCGCGGCGAGATGCTCTCCTGCGCGAATCCGATTGGGTGATGCTGCGATCGATGGAATCAGGGCAACCAGTGCCGGGCGAATGGCTTGCCTACCGCCAGGCACTTCGTGATGCGCCTATGCAGGCCGGTTGGCCGATGAGCGTCGTGTGGCCGATGTCACTCGAGGCGCAATCTGAGACGCAAGGATTTGATCAATGAAATCGAGCCAGTTGCCAAAGCTCATGCCGGTGCCCTTCGCATCGGGTGGGTCAAAGAACGATATCCCGGAGACAGCACAGTCGGACAAGCCGGGAGCGGCGTCACTGGAATCCGGGTTCCCCGATATCACGATGACCAGCGCATTGCTGGGCGGCGTACCGCCGGATGGGAAGGACATGAACGGCGTGTTGTACCTGCTGTCGCTGACAGCACGCTGGATTCAGCTCGGCGGCGGCTTTCCATACAACAAGTCATTCGCCGATGACTCCGGGGTGAACGGATATCCCAAGGGCGCAATGCTGCTCTCATCGGATGGCACGCGATACTGGGTTAACCAGGCAGATGACAATACCACTGACCCGGAGGCGCCGGACGAATCGGCACGGAACTGGGTACTGCTCAACGCGGACTGGAATGCCAACTCTGGCCCGGGGCAGATCCTAAACCGGCCCAATCTCGCCGCTGTCGCTACGTCAGGTAGCTACGATGACCTCGTAGACAAGCCTGCCATTCCGGCTGCTCAGGTCAATGCTGACTGGAATGCGACCAGCGGAATAGCCAGGATTCTGAACAAGCCCTCGCTCGCCGCAGTCGCAACTTCAGGCAGTTACGCCGACCTGACTGGGAAGCCTGCCATCCCGGCTGCTCAGGTCAATGCTGATTGGAATGCCGCCAGCGGTGTCGCAAGGATCCTAAACCGACCTGACCTGGCGCCCGTAGCGACTATAGGTCAGCATTCAGCCTTGTCTGACATCAAGGGCGATGGGGATCTTCATATTTCCGAGGAGCAACAGCAGAAGCTCAGGGGGGCAGTGTTGCTTTCGGAGACTGTCTATTCCGTGGTTGCACAGTCGGTGGCTTTCGAGCCTCAGTCTGCAAACATCAATTGCACGCTAGTTCCGCCGTTGGTTGGATCCCCGGTTGTGTTCGACAGTAGTGACGCACTCCCACCCGAGTTGCAGGCGGGCGTGACGTACTTCGTGGTTAAAGTCAAATTCGCCGACGCCTTCGACAGCGGCGAGGGCGGCTGGTTCAGGGTGGCAACTCATCCAGGTGGTGTAGCGATCGTTATCACAGCGACTGGAAGTGGCACCCATCTGATCACGAATCCCAAATGGTTCAAGGCAACGCACAACCCGGAGTGGGTCGAAGCCGAGGTACAGGGTGCCGGCGGTGGAGGAGGGACGTCCACCTTGGGTACTGCAACGGGAGGTGGAGGGGGAGGCTATTCGAAGCTGCGCTGCTCCGCATTAGCATTGCCTGAGAGCCTCGACATAGTTGTCGGGGCCGGAGGTAAACCTGGCGCTACGGATGGAAGTTTTGGGTTTCCTGGTGGCACGACATCGCTCGGTATCGTCGTCTCGGCGACTGGCGGTAAGGGAGGGATCGGTAGCGTGACTAGCAGCATGCTGCTTGGCGTGCTGGGAGGCGATGGCGTTGGGGGCGACATGAACATTCGCGGCGAAGGTTCTTCGCCAGTCCAAATGACGGCGTACGCGAACTACAGCCGAGGTGGAGATTCAATGCTCGGCTTTGGGGGGATGGGTGCCATTCGCATAAGCGGCGCCACGCCTGCTCCGCATGGAACGGGTAGGGGGGCGGGTGGCGCTGGAGGCAATAGCTCGACAGGCGGATTCATGACCGGCCGCGGATCGGACGGTCTGGTGATCCTCAGGGAGTTCATGTAATGACCACGAAGGCGAGAATCGAACAAGGGCGGGTGGTTGAACTAATGACCGCTGAGCCGTTTCCGGGGTTTCATCCGTCGCTGGTGTGGGTCGATGCATCAGGCGATGTGGAGGTCGGTTGGACGTATATGAACGGTCAGTTCACGCCGCCGAAGCCGCCCGCCCCAGAAAGTATCGCTGATGCCTACATAGGCGCTTTGCAACAGGTAATGGACTCAACCGCGCGTAGCCGCGGCTATGACGATATTAAATCGGCCATCACTTACCTGCAGAGCAGCATCCCGAAGTTTGCCGCAGAAGCGAATTCGATGTGCGCGTGGCGCGATGCAGTCTGGAGGTATGGTCTCAACGAGATTGCTTACGTGCAGTCTGCTTTCAAGCCATTACCTTCACTGGAGGAATTCGTTTCCGCCATGCCGTCAATCGAGTGGCCGGAAGGGGTATGAAGCATCGTTAATGTAGTGGGCCAGGGTGCATGATCGTAAGCGGCCCTGTGCCGGCATTCATTTGCTTTTTGGAGAGTACATGCCTGAGCCAGTTTCGTCGGCCGGCGCCGCTGTGGTTACCGGGATGGCAAGCGGTCTTGCGCTCGGCGCTATTGTGTCGAAGCCAAATGTCGCGCTGTTAAGCGGAGTGTTCTGTGGCGCGGTGGTATTCCTGTTGCGCAGCAAAGAGCCCCACTGGATCAAGAAAGCGCTCTATTTCTGCATCTCGCTCGTCGGTGGATACGCAATTGCGCCAGACGTGCAGTCGGCAGTTGGCTGGTTGCCCGCTTGGCTGGCAGCGTTCTTCTCGGCTGCCGCGGTGGTGGCGGTCGCCGTCATCGTGCTGGACTGGTCGGAGAAAGCCATTCCGCAGATCCTCAACCGGCTGGTCGACCGCTTGATTGGAGGAAGCCACCATGAATGAGCTGATGTTATACCTGAACGCAAAAGGAGCGGCGGACATGTGGCTGCTGGTTGCCAACGGCGTCATCTCAACAGCGATCTTCTCGATCCTGCTGTTTGCACGACCCATGACCGAAGCGCCGATGCAACTGCACGCGCGCCTGGCTCGGTACGCCTTTGTGGCCGTCTATGGCGTACTTGCGGCGCGCATCTTGTGCGGGCTGTATTACACGCCGGTCGAGCCGACGGAGGTGGCGGTGAACGTCATCGTGCTGTGGCTGGTCTGGATTACACGCGGCGACCTGTCCGTGATTTTGGATGCGGTGCGCATCGTGCTGGATCGCCGAGCCTGTCGGGCCAGGTCCTGAGCACTTCCCCTGTCGTCAAAACGGCCACCTTCGGGTGGCCGTTTTGCTTTGGAGCATCACGTGAAGACTTCTCAGAATGGCCTTGCGGTCATCAAGTATTTCGAGAGCTGCCGGCCGTCAGCGTATCTCGACAGCGCTGGCATCCCGACAATTGGCTGGGGGCATACCGGACCGGACGTGCGGCTTGGCATGACGATTACCCGGGACCGGGCGGACGAACTGCTCCTGGCGGATCTGGCTGAGCATGAATGCATTGTCTTGTCAGCTGTGACCGTCCAGCTCACGCAGGGACAGTTCGACGCGCTTGTGTCGTTTTGCTTCAACGTTGGGCCAGGAAGGAAGGGCAAGAAAGACGGCTTGGTCACCTTGGCCAACGGCAATCCGTCAACCCTGCTGCGACGGGTCAATGCAGGTGACTTCGATGGGGCGAAAAGCCAATTCTCCCTTTGGAACAGGTCGGGCGGGGTGCCGCTGCGAGGCCTGATCCGTCGCCGTGCGGCTGAATGCGCTCTGTTCATCGGTATGAATGGAGCCGACGCCATTGCGATGGGGAGGTCAGCCGCATGATCTGGAACGCGAACCTCGTTCCGTGGCGCTCAGTTGGAGCGGTGGCGCTGATGGGCGTGCTGGCAGTCGTACTGTTCGCTGCAGGATGGACAGCCAACGGCTGGCGCAAGGATGCTGAATTTGAGCGTCTGAAGGTAGCTAGTGCCCAGGTTGATCTTGCCGAAGCCAACAGGGCGCTTGAAGACCTGAGCACCGCCGGGCGGAAGATCCGCGAAGCTGCGGACGACTATGCCGGCATCCAGACCACGTTGAGCGGCAAGCTCGACGCCATTCGGAAGGACCTGAAAAATGCGAAGCCTTTACCTGTGGGTTGCCGCCCTGATGATGTCCGCATGCGCAAGCTGTCCGACGCCGTCGACGCAGCCAAGCAAGCCGCTGCCGCTCGATAGCGCGCTGGCTGCGCCGTGTGTGGTGCCGGATGCGCCGGCCGTGGCCGACTACGACGTGTGGCAGGACTGGATGGTAACGGTACTGGGCGCCTTGGGTGACTGCGCGGTCCGGCATGAGCGAACTGTGCAGGTCTGGCCAAGCTAGAGGGCAGGTTTTGGAGAGGGTTGCGCCGACGAGCCCGAGGCGCCGGTAGCGGGAGTATTACCGTGCGGAGAGGAGGTGCTCTGCGACTTACTGGTGGCAGGCTCAGGCGGAATTTCTGCCAGGACGACTGGAGCTTCGTCCTGCTGTTTGACGACTATCACAGAGCCAGTAGCCCGTTCGTATATGAAATATCGATCACCAACAAAACCGAGAAGCACTGCCGGCTTTTCAGGTGATTCTTGCAGTGGCAAATTGGAGCGCTTCCCATCCACCTTCATTGGGCCATTCCCTTCTTTCGCCCGCTCAGCATGGAGCTGACCGTGACCGAACGCTGCGCCAAGCAATGCCACCATCATGGTTACCATGAATGTCCTTGCGCGCCGTGACGGAAACAACCGACGAAGTGCTGGCGTCTCGGCCGTGAACTGTGCCGCGGCGATGCCACACAGCATGCCCACCACCACCCACTTCAAGGGTGTTCTTCCAAAGTATGCGATCAAGACGATAGAAGCGTAGTACAGGACGCCGAGCAGGGCCTTGAACCGGTTTAAGAATTTGCCAACGGGCGTGTCTTTGCCGCCTCCTTCCGGAAACATCTCTTGAGGATGCAAAGCTTCGCCCACGAGCGCGCCAATGATCAATGAGCCCAACGAAACCACTAATGGGTATGCCGTGACTTTGAAAATATCAGTCAGCGACATGTAGGGAAGGATATTGATATTGAATGCGCCCCAGTATGCGAGGAGATACAGGCCAGCCAGTGCCACCCCGTAGACCGTTGCGAGTTTTAGGAGATATGCGGTAGTTGTTGCGGAAGCTTCTGCGGATTGTTCTGACATGGGGCATGCTTGTTGTTGGCTCGTCTGGGACGAAGTATGCAGCACAACGGGACTTCATCTGTTTCGACCCGATCGACTGAGACTTCAAATCCTTCCCCTTGCCGACCAGCAGGTTGTACACGCGACCGGGTCTGCGCCACGGTACCACCCCTTCCGACGCGCGCGGGTGTGCAGGCGCTCGAAGTCGCTGCGGTCGATCTCGTCAAGCACATAGGCCTCGCCGTCCAGGACGCAGCCGCCGGGCAGGGTGGTGAGCGTCGACCAGTTCGGGAAACCACGTTGTTGCGTGGGCTCCGTTGCGTGACTTCAGCAGCGGCGTCGCTGCCTTTGGTCGCCAGCAGGCGATAGCCGTCGTACTTTTATTAGTAGTTCAATCCGTGTTGCATTTGGAGCCAAGCGCGAAGTGCCATGGATTGGGCCGGCAGGAAGGTGCAATCCCGAAGGAATTTGAAATCGCAAGACGTTGTTGTGCAGGGACTCGCACGCCCCACGCGTCCCCGCACCGGCAAACTGCCCCTTACTGTGACGTGGCCAGATGAGTGCGGCTAGCGACGCTGCGCAAAGCCGTTGATGATCCATGCTGCCGCCAGAAGCGGAATTGAGAAGATGCCAATCATCACTGCTTTGATCAAAGCATCTACGGCGTCACTGAATACGTTAATCACGAACACGACAGTGGCCAGGATAAGAAATGTGTAGCCGGTCCAGCGTAAAACGGCAGCTGTCCTACGCAAGCCTTCGTTCATATGCCGATCCGTTACAGGCTCGTGGTTTGCCCATGCCAGCGCGCGCCATTGAAGTCCTTGGCGCATGCGCCTGGGCAATGTTTAGCTGGTTGCACTCGGGGCTTTCGCCCCTCTCCGCCGCCGTTCGCTAGAAGTGAGTGCCGCGTAGTCAGAAGCCTCGGGTCAGTGCATGATCTCACAATCTGCTCATCACTTCTCTTGGTTTCCTCTCCCTCGATCGGCACCCCATAGAACGAGAAAGATCAACGCGAATTCGCACAGCAGTAGAGAAATTGCGAGTTCACTATCCAGTAGGAATTTCACGATCTTTGCGACACCGGCAAAGTTGGCCCCCTCTTCGGAGGCACGGTCTATGGCTACCGGCAAGGATGGGAGAAGTGCTTCGACGGCTTGTCGCGTACGAAACGTGCGCCATGTCCCCGTCCACAGCCAAGTCCCCACGTAGTACAAGAAGATAAGCAGTGGCGCTGACAGTAAGGGAGCAAGGATTCCATACAAGAACGCCAAAAACCAGTCGCTCATGCCGACCGAATGTTGCGAACCCTTGTGGTCGTCGCCCATCGCCTGTCCACCCTGCTTCACGGTCAGTTGATCTACGAAGCCCAATTAGGGAACGGAAACAGCAATCAAGTCAATCGCAACACCTTTCTTCGTCAATCTATGGAGCCAGTCTCCGTCTGGCGGGCCGCTCTCACCTATCAGGCGCCGTCCGACAACGAAAAGCCCTCGGCCTGGGGAAGCGAGGGCATTATCCGTCTCCTGTGCATAAGCAGCTTTCGTGATGCCGAAAGCGCGGGGATTTGAGCAAGAACGGTGATGGACGCTGGAGGGGTTCCCTCAGGGAGCGTGCACGCACGCGCCTGAGGGAAGATGTCGCCTTTATTGTGTCGAGCAATGAAGGAGACCTCAGCAGTGTGCCATGCCTTGCTACAAACGCCGGCGTTTTTTGCCCTGTTACGCCGGATCGACGAAGACCTGATGACGGTGGCGCGGGACAGGGGCTGCTGCCATTGCAGCTCTGTGCTGCACAGTGCCAACTATCCGCGTAAGCCACGGGGATGCCCACCGGCAGCACACCCGGACT
>NZ_AUFE01000010.1 GCF_000426345.1 Cupriavidus phytohabitans
GAGAGCTGGACAAGTGGATGCGTCACCGGCTGCGAGCCATCCAGCTCAAGCACTGGCGCCGTGGTCGGGTCATTTACCGAGAGTTGCGTGCCCTGGGTGCTACAGCTGACGCCGCCAGGCAAGTAGCGGCGAGTGGCCGGTGCTGGTGGCGCAACAGCGGGGACTCGCTGAACCGAGTCCTGACCATCGCCTACTTCGATCAGTTGGGCATGCCCCGCCTCACTTAACCTCAACCTCTCGAACCGCCCGGTGCGGACCCGCATGCCGGGTGGTGTGGCAGGGGCGCAGCCAGTGCGGCTGCCCCCTATGCCGATATTTGTCCCCGATTTCCACGCTGCGGCAGCGCCGCAAAATCGTGTAGACTCTGCGAATGGCCCGATTTTCCCAGTCCACCCTGACTGCTGTTGTCGCCCTGACCGCCACCCGCGGCCCGGTCGGCACGATTTCGCTCGGCCAGACCGCAACGACGATTAAAACCATTATTAAAACCGCGATCGCCTAGATCCGTTCGTCGTGCCTGCCCGTCTTCCCCGCGCAGCCACGCCGGGCGAGGAAAATGGCGGGGAAGTAAAAATCACATCCGAGGTAAATCATGATTGTAGGTCTCGTCGGTTGGCGGGGTATGGTCGGCAGCGTCCTGATGCAGCGCATGCAGGAAGAGCGTGATTTCGACCACATCGAGCCCGTCTTCTTCAGCACGTCCAACGCCGGCGGCAAGGCGCCCGCCATGGCCAAGAACGAAACCACGCTCAAGGATGCCAACGACATCGAGGCACTGAAGAAGTGCGACGTGGTGCTGACCGCCCAGGGCGGCGACTACACCAACGAGGTCTTCCCCAAGCTGCGCGAGGCGGGCTGGAAGGGCTACTGGATCGACGCGGCCTCGTCGCTGCGCATGAAGGACGATGCCATCATCGTGCTGGATCCGGTCAACCAGGGTGTGATCAAGGATGCCCTGTCCAAGGGCGTGAAGAATTTCGTCGGCGGCAACTGCACGGTCAGCTGCATGCTGATGGGCCTGGGCGGCCTGTTCCAGGCCGACCTGGTCGAGTGGATGACCTCAATGACTTACCAGGCCGCCTCGGGCGGCGGTGCGCAGCACATGCGCGAGCTGCTGACCCAGTTCGGCACGCTGAATGCGTCGGTCAAGTCGCTGCTGGATAACCCGGCCTCGGCCATCCTGGAAATCGACCGTACCATCCTGGCAACCCAGCACGGCCTGTCCGCCGAGGAAACCAGGCAGTTCGGCGTGCCGCTGGCCGGCAACCTGATTCCCTGGATCGACAAGGACCTGGGCAACGGCCAGTCGCGCGAGGAGTGGAAGGGCGGCGCCGAAACCAACAAGATCCTGGGCCGCGGCGAAGGCTTCCTGGGCGCGACCGGTGCCACGCCGATCGCCGTGGACGGCCTGTGCGTGCGGATCGGTGCCATGCGTTGCCACTCGCAGGCGCTGACCATCAAGCTGCGCCGCGACGTGCCGCTGGACGAGATCGAAGGCATGCTGGCTGCCCACAACCGCTGGGCCAAGGTGGTGCCGAATACCCGTGAAGCCAGCATGACCGACCTGACCCCGGCGGCCGTGACCGGCACGCTGACGATCCCGGTCGGCCGCCTGCGCAAGATGCAGATGGGCGGCGAGTACCTGTCGGCATTCACGGTCGGCGACCAGCTGCTGTGGGGTGCGGCCGAGCCGCTGCGCCGCATGCTGCATATCCTGATCGAATCCTGATGGGAAGCTGCCTGGTTGCGGCCGTTGCAGCCAGGCAACAGAAAAGACCGCTTTGCCGACAACGCCGCGCCCACGCGCGGCGTTGTTGTATCCGGGCGCCTATTTTCCCGGGCGATGCGTCACAATACGCCGGCATGCGCCCCGGTCCGCAGGGATCGGCGCCTGCGCGCCGGCTGGTCAAGGGGTGCAGTCAGAATGCCCCGCCAGCCTGCCGGACCTGTCTATGGGGTCGGTTTGTCGATGTATATCGCTACTAAAACATAACGGAGCATAAGGTGAGTGTGAGCCAACATCGCCGGAAAGATGCGCCTACTGCCCGTCAGCGCTGGTCAACGCTGGCCGTCACGGCACTGGGCCTGCTGCTTGCGCAGCCGGCCGCATATGCCGCGGGGTTCGGGCAATTGCGGGTTCAGTCGAATCTGGGGCAGCCGCTGCAGGCTGAGATCGACATCAGCGGAGTCACGCCCGAAGAGGCCTCCGGGCTGAACGTCAGGCTGGCGTCGCCGGGGGCGTACGCGGCGGCGGGGCTGACCTACCAGCCCGCGGTCAGCTCGCTGCGCCTGGAGATCGAGCGCCGTCCCAACGGCAGCTATGTCGCCAAGGTCCGTTCGACGCAGCCGATCAGCGAGCCGTTCGTCGACATCCTGGTCGACATGAGCTGGTCCAGCGGCAAGGTGTCGCGCGCCTACACATTCCTGCTTGACCCCGCCGGGGCCAAGCCATCCAACGAAACCTACTCGCCGTCGACGGTGGTGCAGGCGGCAACGCCCGACGCCTCGCCCGCCACCGCGCCACAGCCCGCGGCTGCCGCGGCGCCGCAAGCGGCCGCACAGGAAGCGGCGCCTGCCGCCGAGTCCGCCCGTCCGGCAGCGCCCGTGCGCCCCGCACGGCAGGCCAGGCGCGCGCCGTCGGCGGCGCCCGCAGCCAGCGCCGACGTGGCACCCGGCGGTGGCTATACCGTCAAGCGCGGCGATACGCTGTATGGGATTGCCGGCGAGGCCGTACAGGGCGCCGAATCGGTGTCGCTGGACCAGATGCTGGTCGCGCTCTACCGCAACAATCCCAACGCCTTTATCGGCGGCAACATGAACCGGCTGCGCAGCGGCGCGGTGCTGCAGGTGCCGACCCAGCAACAGGCACAGTCCGTCACGCCCAAGGCCGCGCGCCGCGAGGTGGTCGCGCGCACGCAGGGCTTCGACGCCTATCGCAGCCGCCTGGCGAGCGCTGCGGCGGCCAAGTCGGTCGAGCCCGACAGCGGCCGCCAGCAGTCCGGCAACGTGACGGCGCGCGTGCAGGAACAGGCAGCCCCGACCGATGGTCCGCGCGACGAACTGAAACTGAGCAAGGCCGAGCGGGGCGCGCAGGCCGATGCCGCCGCCAAGGCCGAAGCCAATGTCGCGCGCGATCGCCAGGTCAAGGAAGCCGAGGCGCGGCTGGCGCAGCTGGAAAAGAATATCGGCGACATGCAGAAGCTGCTCGAGCTGAAGAACGCCGAGATCGCCAAGCTGGGCCAGGCCAACCAGGCGGCGCTGGCCGACAAGGAAAAGGAAAAGGAAAAGGCGGCCGCGGTGGCCAAGCCTGAAGCAGCCGCGCCGAACGTGGTGGCTGCCCAGGCGCCCAAGGCCACTGCCGCAGAACCGGCCGCAGCGGCGGCAACTGCCGCCGCCGCAGTGCCCGATGCCGCCAGTGGCGCCGCGGCGGCAGCGCCCGCCGTGGCCGCCGCCGAGGCTTCGGCGCCGCAGGCTGCTGCAGCGGCTGCCGCGCCGGCATCGGCCCCCGCAGCCAAGCCGGCGCCGCCTGTGGTGGCGCAGCCCGCACCGGTGCAGGAGCCGTCGTTCCTCGACGGCCTGCTGGCCAACCCGATGCTGCTGCCCGGCGGCGGCCTGCTAGTGGCGCTGCTCGGCGTCTACGCGATCTATCGCCGTCGCCAGCAGCAGAAGCAGGGCGAGGCGACCGGCTTCGGCGACAGCATCCTGTCGCAGGAAAGCACGGTGATGGCCGGCTCCAATTCGCTGTTCGGCGCCGCCGGCGGCCAGAGTGTCGACACCTCGCAGCACAGCGTGTTCGGTGCCGATTTCCGCATCGGCAACAACACGCCGGAAGCCAACGAGGTCGATCCGATCGCCGAGGCCGAGGTCTATATCGCCTATGGGCGCGATGTGCAGGCGGAGGAAATCCTGCGCGAAGCCCTGGAGAAAAACCCGGAGCAGCAGCCGGTGCGGCTCAAGCTCCTGGAGATTTACAGCAACAGACAGGATGTGGAAGGTTTCCGCGTGATAGCAGAAGAAATGTTCGCCCAGACCGGCGGACACAGTGCGGAATGGCTGAAGGCAGCAGAAATGGGGCGTGCGCTCGAGCCGGGCAACGCGATGTACCTGGCGGTGACGCCGGAGGTCGCGGGTCCGGATACGGCCTCGCTGGCGACGGACCAGTGGCGCACGCAGGACCCGTCGCAGGATCCGGCTTCGATCCCGCGACTCGAGCCCTCGCTGGGCGACCTGGCGTTGCCGCTGGACGCCTTCCCGGCGCCCGCGGCGGGCGACCCGATCGTGGCGCCGGCGTCGGCGGCCATGGTGTTCGGTGCGGATTCGGACCCGACCGAGCCGGCCGTGCGCCTGGATGGCGGACTGCACCTGGATTTCCCGGCCCGCGCCGGCGATCCGCTGGCCGACCCGCTGGCTGACCCGCTGGCTGACGATAGGGACGTGCCGCGCCTGGATACGCCGACCCGCTCGCGCCCGCTGGAGTTCGACATGTCGGGCCTGTCGCTGGACCTGGGCAGTGATCCGTCGGCCACCGGGGGCTCGCCGGGCGCGGCGGACGAAGCTTTCGCCCCGCTGCCTGCGACGACCCTGCTGCGCGACGGCAAGCTGGCCGCGCCGATCGACCTGTCGCGCGTGCCGGACGAAACCAATCCCGACACGGCCCGCGGCGTTTCGCCCAGCACGCTGTCGACCGATGGCGTCGACGGCGGCCGCGACATGCAGATCAAGCTGGACCTGGCACGCGCCTATATCGAAATCGGCGACAAGGAAGGGGCCCGCGAGCTGCTGCAGGAAGTGGTCGAGCAGTCGCAGGACCCGCTGCAGGCCGAGGCCCGTTCGCTGCTGCTGGAAGTGGCCTGAGCTATCATTGACGGTCCGCCGCGGCACGCGCTGCCGCGGCATGAAGCGATGCGCCGGAAGCGTCCCTTCCGGCGCATTTGCTTTTCCGGCGCGCATTGCCTGCCCGCCGCCATGCTTTTTCCCGTGACATGAACCGCATCGCACTTGGCCTGCACTACGACGGCGCCGCCTTTTCCGGGTGGCAGTCGCAGCCGCACCGCAATACCGTGCAGGATCACCTCGAAGACGCCATCGAGCGCTTCGCCGGGGTGCGCCTGCTGACCACCGTGGCGGGGCGCACCGATACCGGCGTGCATGCGCTGGGGCAGGTGATCCACCTGGATACCGAGCTGGAACGCGAGTCCTTTTCCTGGGTGCGTGGCGTCAATGCCTTTCTGCCGCCATCGATCGCGCTGCAGTGGGCGCTGCCGGTCGACGAAGGCTTCCATGCCCGCTTCCTGGCGTACGAGCGCATGTATTACTACGCGCTCTACACCGGTCCGCACCGGGTGCCGATGGTTCATGGCCGCGCCGGCTACCAGATGCTGCCACCCGGACAACGGCTCGACGTGGACGCCATGCGCGAAGCCGCGGCGTATCTGATCGGCGAGCACGACTTTTCCGCCTTCCGCGCCGCCGAGTGCCAGGCCAAGTCGCCGGTCAAGACCATGTATGACGTCACCATCCGCGACGACGGCAACTGGGTGTTCCTGCGCTTTCGCGCCAGCGCCTTCCTGCACCATATGGTGCGCAACCTGATGGGCTGCCTGGTGGCGGTGGGCCGTCGACGCTACCCGCCGCAATGGCTGGCGCAGGTGCTGGCCGGGCAAGACCGCAAGCTGGCAGCGCCCACGTTCATGCCGGACGGCCTCTACCTGGTCGGGGTCAAGTATCCTGATGCTTACCCGATCCCCGCGGCCGACCCATCCGCGAGCTTGTTCCATGGAGTGTTTGATGACGCAGCCTGAGGGCAGTCCGGTGCACCTGCCGCAGCGTACCCGCATCAAGATCTGCGGCCTGACCCGCGAGGACGACGTGCGCGCCGCCGTCGATGCCGGCGCGGACGCGATCGGGCTGGTGTTCTACCCGAAGAGCCCGCGCTACGTCGAGGTGGCGCAAGCCGCGGCGCTGGCCGAGGCCGCCGGGCCGTTCGTCGCGGTGACAGGCCTGTTCGTCAACGCCGAACTGGAAGACATTGCCCACGTGGCGGAGCGTGTGCCGTTGACGCTGCTGCAGCTGCACGGCGACGAAACCCCGCAGTTCTGCACCCAGGCCGCGCAGCGCTGCCGGCTGCCGTTCCTGCGCGCCGCCCGTGTCCGTCCGGGGCTCGATTTGGTAGAATTTGCCGATCAATACCGTGATGCCGCTGCCTTGCTGCTCGATGCCTTCGTCGAAGGCTACGGCGGTGGCGGCCACGTCTTCGACTGGACCCTGATTCCTCCGGCATGGCTTCCGCCCAATCCTCCGGTTACGGCAACCGGCAACCCGAACGCAAGCGGCGCTCCTCGCATCGTTTTGAGTGGTGGGTTGAACGCGCAAAACGTCGCTGGCGCGATTGAACGCGTGCGGCCCTACGCTGTGGACGTCAGCAGCGGGGTAGAGGCCGCCAAGGGCGTGAAAGACCACGCCCGCATTGCCGAGTTCGTGCGCGCTGTCCGCAGCGCCGAGGCCGGATGAGCCGGATCGAAGCCCGATCCCTTGCCCACCCCGTGTGGGCCGCTTCAAGGCGGCCATCGCGCACACCCAGTCAACTACGCGCCCTTGCCGGCCAAGGCAAGGCCGCTGTTCCGAAGAGCCTAGACATGTACGACCTGCCCGATTCCCGTGGCCATTTCGGCCCCTATGGCGGCACCTTCGTTTCCGAGACGCTGGTCCACGCGCTGGACGAGCTGCGCGAAGCCTATGCGCACTACCAGAAGGACCCGGAGTTCGATGCCGAATTCCGTCGCGAGCTGAAGCACTTCGTCGGCCGCCCGTCGCCGATCTACCACGCGCAGCGCTGGAGCGAGACGCTCGGCGGCGCGCAGATCTACTTCAAGCGCGAAGACCTGAACCACACCGGCGCGCACAAGATCAACAACGTCATCGGCCAGGCGCTGCTGGCCAAGCGCATGGGCAAGCCGCGCGTGATCGCCGAGACCGGGGCGGGGCAGCATGGCGTGGCCACGGCCACCATCGCCGCCCGCTTCGGCATGGAGTGCGTGGTCTACATGGGCGCCGAGGACGTCAAGCGCCAGGCCGCCAACGTCTACCGCATGAAGCTGCTGGGCGCGACCGTGGTGCCGGTGGAAAGCGGCTCGCGCACGCTCAAGGACGCGCTCAATGAAGCCATGCGCGACTGGGTCACCAACGTCGAGAACACCTTCTACATCATCGGCACCGTGGCCGGCCCGCACCCGTACCCGATGATGGTGCGCGACTTCCAGTGCGTGATCGGCGAGGAAGCCAAGGTGCAGATGCCAGAGATGACGGGCCGCCAGCCGGATGCCGTGATCGCCTGCGTGGGCGGCGGCTCCAATGCCATGGGCATCTTCTACCCGTACATCGAGCACCAGGACGTGCAACTGATCGGCGTGGAAGCCGCCGGCGACGGCCTGGACACCGGCCGCCACGCGGCTGCGCTGATCGGTGGTTCGCCGGGCGTGCTGCACGGCAACCGCACCTATCTGCTGCAGGACGACAACGGCCAGATCATCGAGACGCATTCGGTCTCGGCCGGCCTGGACTACCCTGGCGTCGGCCCGGAGCACGCCTGGCTCAAGGACAGCGGCCGCGCGCAGTACGTGCCGATCACCGACGAGGAAGCGCTCAAGGCCTTCCACGACTGCTGCCGCATCGAGGGCATCATCCCGGCGCTGGAGTCGAGCCACGCGATCGCCTATGCCTGCAAGCTGGCACCGACGCTGCCCAAGGACAAGCTGCTGCTGGTGAACCTGTCCGGACGCGGCGACAAGGACATGCATACCGTGGCCGAGCGCGCGGGGCTCAAGCTCTGATGCGCGCGCTGCCCCACCCCCAGGGCCTCGCCATTGGCGGGGCCGACGCCTTGCCCGGCGCGTCCGGCGCACCGCCGCTGCAATTGTTCCAGGAAGACATGTTCGAGGGCATTGCCCGCCTGCCGGACGGCTCGGTCGACCTGATCGTCGCCGACCCGCCGTACGGGCTGGGCAAGGACTACGGCAATGATTCCGACCTGCTGTCGGGCCAGGCCTACCTGGACTGGTCCGAGCGCTGGATGGATGCGGTCGTGCCCAAGCTCGCGCCCAAGGGCACGCTCTACCTGTTCTGCACCTGGCAGTATTCGCCGGAGCTGTTCGTGATGCTCAAGCGGCGCCTGACGATGATCAACGAGATCATCTGGGACCGCCGCGTGCCCAGCATGGGCGGCACCACGCGCAAGTTCTCGTCGGTGCACGATAACATTGGCTTCTTTGCCAAGGCACGCGACTACTACTTCGATCTCGATCCGGTCCGAATCCCGTACGACCCCGAGACCAAGAAGGCACGCAGCCGTCCGCGCTTCGAGGGCAAGAAGTGGCTGGAGGTGGGCTATAACCCCAAGGACCTGTGGAGCATTTCGCGCATCCACCGGCAGGATCCCGAACGCGCCAACCACCCGACGCAGAAGCCGCTGGAGATCGTCGAGCGGATGGTGCTGTCGAGCTGCCCGCCGGGCGGCCTGGTGCTGGACCCGTTCGCGGGCAGCGGCACCACCGCGGTGGCGTGCCTGCGCCACGGCCGGCGCTTTGTCGGCTACGAGATCAACCCGGAGTACGTGCAGGTGGCGTGCGGGCGCGTGGCCGCTGCCGCGCAAGCCATGCCCGCAATCGAGCCTGACGCCACCCCAACCCTGGCCGCCGCCAACGACGACGCCTCGCCGGCGCCGCGGCCTCACCTGATTCCCTGATATGTCCCGTATCCAGAAGACGTTCGCGGCGCTGGCCGCGCAGCAGAAGAAGGGCCTGATTCCGTTCATCACCGCCGGTGATCCCGAGCCCGGCCTGACCGTGGCGCTGATGCACGCGCTGGTGGCGGGCGGCGCCGACGTGATCGAGCTGGGCGTGCCGTTCTCCGACCCGATGGCCGACGGCCCGGTGATCCAGCGCGCCTCCGAGCGCGCGCTGGCGCAGGGCGTGTCACTGACGCAGGTGCTGCAGTGGGTGCGCGAGTTCCGCCAGGCCAATGCCGAGACCCCGGTGGTGCTGATGGGCTACGCCAACCCGATCGAACGCATGGGCGAAGAGGCCTTTGCCAAGGCCGCGAGCGCGGCCGGCGTGGATGGCGTGCTGGTGGTCGACTATCCGCCCGAAGAGTGCGAGTCGTTCGCCGCGCTGATGCGCGACAACGGCATGGACCCGATCTTCCTGCTGGCGCCGACCTCCACCGACGCACGCATCGAGGCCGTGGCCAAGGTCGCCAGCGGCTATCTTTACTATGTCTCGCTCAAGGGCGTGACCGGTTCCGCATCGATCGACCTCGACAGCGTGGCCTCGCGCCTGCCGCTGATCAAGCAGCACGCCAACCTGCCGGTCGGCGTGGGCTTCGGCATCCGCGACGCGCAGACCGCGCGCGCGATCGGCAGCGTGTCCGACGCCGTGGTGATCGGCAGCCGCCTGGTGCAATTGCTGGAAGACACGCCGCGGGAACAGGCCGTCGCCACGCTGCAGGCGTTTATCGCCGAGATCCGCCAGGCGCTGGACGCGAAGTGATCTACTCCAGGCCCGGCGGGCATCGGGAAGTGACCTAATGTGCCTAATTCGCACGCCGCGCTTCGAGGTCACCGGCCCGCCGTGGTAAATTCGCGGGCTGATTCCCTGCCACCTGCCGAAGTTCGCCCTGACAGAGGGTTTGCCGGCGGCGCGCAGCTATCCGAAAGGAGCTTTCATGAGCTGGTTGGATAAACTCCTGCCCCCCAAGATTCAACAGACCGACCCCCGTACCCGCAAGGGCATCCCGGAGGGGTTGTGGGTCAAGTGCCCGTCGTGCGAGTCCACCCTGTACCGGACCGACGTCGAGGCCAACCTGCACGTCTGCCCAAAGTGCGACCACCACATGCGCATCAACGCGCGTGCGCGCCTGGACGCGTTGCTGGACGCGGAAGGCCGCTATGAGATCGGCCAGGAGATCGTGCCGGTCGACGCGCTCAAGTTCAAGGATTCGAAGAAGTACCCGGACCGCATCAAGGCGGCCATGGACGATACCGGCGAGACCGACGCCATGGTGGTGATGGGCGGTGCGATCCACACCATCCCGGTGGTGGCGAGCTGCTTCGAGTTCGAGTTCATGGGCGGTTCGATGGGCTCGGTGGTCGGCGAGCGCTTCGTGCGCGGCGCGCAGGCCGCGCTCGAGCAGAAGGTGCCTTTCATCTGCTTTACCGCCACCGGCGGCGCGCGCATGCAGGAGAGCCTGCTGTCGCTGCTGCAGATGGCCAAGACCACGGCCATGCTGAACCAGCTGAGCGCGAGCAAGCTGCCATTCATCAGCGTGCTGACCGACCCGACCATGGGCGGCGTGTCGGCCTCGTTCGCCTTCCTGGGCGACGTGGTGATCGCCGAGCCGAAGGCGCTGATCGGCTTTGCCGGCCCGCGCGTGATCGAGCAGACCGTGCGTGAGAAGCTGCCGGAAGGCTTCCAGCGCTCGGAGTTCCTGCTGCAGAAGGGCGCCGTCGACATGATCGTCGACCGCCGCAAGATGCGCGCCGAACTGGCGCAGCTGCTGGCACTGCTGCAGAAGCAGCCGGCCGACGCGGTGGCATAACGCCGCGAATATCGCTGTACTGAAGGCGCGGGTGGTTGACGCGCCTTTCGCCTTTTCTGGACTCCGGCGGCGCTGGTCCTTGACTTTGCGCCCGCCTGCCCGAATCTGGTAGCAAACGCTTTCCATCGCTTTCCTCGCCCACCTGAAATGCCTGTCTTCCACACGCTCCCCGAATGGCTCACCCATCTCGAAACCGCCCACCCCGTGGGCATCGACATGGGCCTGACGCGTATCACGCGCGTGAAGGAAGCCCTCGGCCTGCGCATCGACGCCACGGTCTTCACCGTTGGCGGCACCAACGGCAAGGGCTCGACCTGCGCCATGCTCGAGCGCATCCTGCTGGAAGCCGGCTACAAGGTGGGCTGCCATACCTCGCCGCACCTGATCTCTTTCAACGAGCGTGCGCGCCTCAATGGCGAGATGGCGACCGATGCGCAGCTGCTGCCGCACTTCGAGGCGGTCGAGCGCGCGCGCATCAGCTTTGCCGACCCGGTCAGCCTGACCTACTTCGAGTTCACCACGCTGGCGATCATCCATTTCTTCGCCGCTTCCGGCCTGGACGCGATCATCCTGGAAGTCGGGCTGGGTGGCCGCCTGGATGCGACCAATGTGATCGATACCGATTGCGCCATCGTCACCAGCGTCGACATCGACCATACCCAGTACCTGGGCAACACGCGCGAGGAAATCGGCTTTGAGAAGGCCGGCATCTTCCGTCCGGGCGTGCCGGCGATCTGCGGCGACCCGGTGCCGCCGAAGTCGCTGGTGGCGCATGCCGAGGCCATCGGCGCCGAGCTGTGGCTGGTGGGCCGCGATTTCCACTTCCACGCGGCCAAAGGCCAGGAACGCCAGCAATGGGACTGGAGCGGCGGTGGGCGCAAGCTCAACGGCCTGGGCTACCCCGCGCTGCGCGGCGCCAACCAGCTGCTGAACGCCGCCGCCGCGCTGGCCGCGCTGCAGGCCATGCGCCCGCAACTGCCGGTGAGCGCCCAGGAAGTGCGCAACGGGCTGGCGTTCGTCGAGCTGCCGGGGCGCTTCCAGGTGTTGCCGGGACGGCCCGCGGTGATCCTCGACGTGGCGCATAACCCGCATGCGGCCGCCACGCTGGGGCAGAACCTGGAGAACATGGGCTTCTTCCGCTACACCTATGCGGTGTTCGGCGCGATGCAGGACAAGGATATCGCCGGCGTGCTGCAGCACGTGGCCGACAAGGTCGACCACTGGTGCCTGTGCGACCTGCCGACCGAGCGCGCCGCCAGCGCCGCCGACGTGCTGGCGACGCTGGAGGGGGGCGGTTTCCGCGCCGGCCCCGACGCCACCGCCGCCTGCTTTTCCAGTCCGGAGGCGGCGTTCCGCGACGCCATGGAGAGAGCGACCGAGAATGATAGAATTCTGGTCTTCGGATCGTTCTATACCGTCGCCGGCGTGATGGCCTACCGGGCCACGCAAGCCAACTGACCTGGCACTGAGCGGCAAACGCAACGACCGGCCCCTGTCAGAGGGGGCTGTCGCACCGAACCAATTTATGGGCCTGCTTTCGCTGTTTTCTTCCCGCAAGGGCAACGACCCGGCACCAGAGCGTGCGCGCCGCCAGCGCAACGACCCGGGTGCAGGCATCGCCTCGTCGCGCCGTCTGGCCGACGAATATGCCGACGACACGCTCGATCCTGAATTCCCGCAGAAGCAGCGCGCACGCCGCCGCCTGATCGGCGCCGTGGTGCTGGTGGTGGCCGCGGTGATCGTGCTGCCAATCGTGTTCGAGACCAAGCCGCGCCCGGTGGCCGACGATGTCGCGGTCAAGGTGAGCGGCGGGCAGGGCAGCAGCAAGCCCCGTGTCGAGCCGCGCAAGGCCGATCCGCTGCCGCCGGCGCCGGCGGCCCGCAACGACGCGGCGGCGCTCGATGCCGGCGAGGAAATCGTCAATACGGCGGACAAGCCGGCCGACAAGCCCGTCCAGCGCGCCGAGGCCAGGGCCGACGCAAAGCCTGACGCCAAGGCTGAAACCAAGCCTGAGGCCAAGCCCCAGGGCAGCGGCAAGTACCTGATCCTGATTGGCGCATTCTCGTCGGAAGAGAAGGCGAAGACCTGGCTGGCCAAGCTCAAGGCGAGCAAGGTGCCGGCCTACGTGGAAAAGAAAGTGCTGGCCGACGGCGAGCGCATCCTGCTGCGCGCCGGCCCCTTCAGCGACCGCGACGCCGCCGATGCGGCCGACAAGCGCGTGCGCGCGGCAGGCCTGACCTCGAAGGTAATCGAACAGTAATGGGCTAGCGCTGCCTGGCGCATGGGCGCGGCAGCGAGCAACGATGCAGCCGACTTTCTTCGACTACGCCGTGGTCTTTATCCTGCTGGCCTCGGGCGCGCTGGGCGTGTTGCGCGGCCTGGTGCGCGAGGTGCTGTCGCTGATCGGCTGGGTGGTGGCGTTCTGGGTCGCGTTCCGCTACGGCGCGGTCGCCGCGGGCTGGATGCCCGAGTCGCTGCCCGGCGGCGAGCTGGCCCGCCACGCGCTGGGTTTCGTGGTGCTGCTGATCGGCACCGTGCTCGGGGCGTCGCTGGCCGGCATGGTGGTCGGGCAGTTGCTGGAGAGCACGGGCCTCAAGCCGGCGGACCGCGGGCTCGGGCTGGTGTTCGGATTGCTGCGCGGCGCGCTGCTGGTGATGGTGATGGTGACGCTCGCCAGCCTGACGAAATTGCCGGAAGAACCTTTCTGGCGCGATGCGGTGAGCCGCCCCTATGTGATGCAGGCCATGGAATCGGTCAAGCCATGGCTGCCGCCGGAGCTGGCGAAGTACGTCAAGACATGACATGAAGCCGGGCATGGTGCCCGGCCAGTAGTACGCAGGCCTTGCGGTCCGGAAGGATAGCCGGACCAGGCTGCGCCCCCTGATTCAAAGCCTTTCCTGGGAGCTTGGCATGTGCGGTATCGTCGGTGTGGTTTCAGCCACGCCTGTCAACCAACTGATTTACGACAGCCTGCTGTTGTTGCAACACCGCGGACAGGATGCTGCCGGCATCGCCACCGCCAACGGCAGTACTTTCCACATGTACAAGGCCAACGGCCTGGTGCGCGACGTCTTCCGTACCCGCAACATGCGCGGCCTGCCGGGCACCGCGGGCATCGGCCAGGTGCGCTACCCGACCGCCGGCTCGGCCTCGAGCGAGGAAGAGGCGCAGCCGTTCTACGTCAACGCCCCTTACGGCATCATCCTGGCGCATAACGGCAACCTGACCAACTGGCAGCAGCTGCGCGAGGAAATGTTCCGCCGCGATCGTCGCCACATCAACACGCACTCCGACACCGAAGTGCTGCTGAACGTGCTGGCCGACGAGCTGCAGCGCGCCAGCAACGGCATGGCGCTGGACCCGGAAATGATCTTCAAGGCCGTTTCGGGCATGCACCGCCGCGTGCGCGGCTCGTACGCCATCACGGCGCAGATCGCCGGCTACGGCATGCTGGCGGTGCGCGATCCGTTCGGCATCCGTCCGCTGTGCCTGGGCAGCGTCGAGACGCCGTCGGGCAAGGAGTGGATGGTTGCCTCCGAGTCCGTGGCGCTGGAAGGCATCGGCTACAAGTTCGAGCGCGACGTGGCGGCGGGCGAAGCGATCTTCATCGACCTGGATGGCAAGCTCTACAGCAAGCAGTGCGCCGACAACCCGGTGCTGACGTCCTGCATTTTCGAGTACGTCTACCTGGCCCGCCCGGATTCGTGCATTGATGGCGTGCCCGTCTACGACGCGCGCCTGCGCATGGGCGACTACCTGGCCGAGAAGATCCGCGAGGAAGTGTCGGCCGGCGACATCGACGTGGTGATGCCGATTCCCGACTCCAGCCGTCCGGCTGCCATGCAGGTGGCCAACCGACTGGGCGTGAACTATCGCGAAGGCTTCTTCAAGAACCGCTATGTCGGCCGCACCTTCATCATGCCGGGCCAGGCGGTGCGCAAGAAGTCGGTGCGCCAGAAGCTCAACGCCATGGGCGTGGAGTTCAAGGGCAAGAACGTGCTGATCGTCGATGATTCGATCGTGCGCGGCACCACCTCGTTCGAAATCGTGCAGATGGCGCGCGATGCCGGTGCCAACAAGGTGATCTTCGCCTCGGCCGCGCCGCCGGTGAAGTACCCGAACGTGTACGGCATCGACATGCCGACCCGCAGCGAACTGGTGGCGCACGGCCGCACGCACGAAGAGATCGCGAAGATCATCGGCGCGGACAAGCTGGTGTACCAGGACGTGGAAGCGATGAAACAGGCGGTGCGCGACATCAACCCGGCGCTGAAGGACTTCGATGCGTCGTGCTTCGATGGCCGCTATATCACCGGCGATATCGACGAGGCCTACCTGAACCGACTGGAGACCGCGCGCAGCCAGGCCGATCGCGACGGCACCGCCGGCGACACCGAGCGCTCGGCACTGCACCTGCAGCGTTCCGGCAATAACGAGTAAGCCGCGCGCCTGTCCCGCGAGCATGTCCGTTCGTTGACGGATGCGAAGCCCGGCCGTAACATGGCCGGGCGTCGATTTGATAGTCAGCTTGCGGACGCGGGTCCAGCCCGAAACAGCTAAAGAGATGGTGGCCAGCAAGATTCGCCAAGGCGCGCAGTGCCTGCGCAACGTGCCCACCAATCGCCAAAGCCTGCCGAAGGCCGCCGCAGCACAGCAAGCCCGTCGATCCGACCATCCGATCGCACGGGCTTTTTTCATGGCCGGCCGCCTTGCCGCGACAGGCTACAACCATTGCATTCGCGCGGGTACGACCGCGCCACCAGCATGAACGAACCGCTCAACCCTGAATCGCTCGGCATCGATACCCTTGGCGTGCGCGCCGGCACGCTGCGCAGCGAGTTCATGGAGCATTCCGAGGCCATTTACCTGACCTCGAGCTTCTGCTTCAACAGCGCCGCCGAGGCCGCCGAACGCTTTGCAAACTCGGAAGAGGGCTTTACCTATTCGCGCTTCACCAACCCGACCGTGTCGATGTTCCAGTCGCGGCTGGCCGCGCTGGAAGGGGCGCAGGCCTGCATGGCCACGGCGTCGGGCATGAGCGCGATCCTGTCGGTGGTGCTGTCGTCGATGCAGGCGGGCGATCACCTGGTCAGTTCGCGCGCGATCTTCGGCTCGACCATGACGCTGTTCAGCAATATCTTCGGCAAGTTCGGCGTGGAGACGACCTATGTCGATCCGACCGACCTGGAAGCATGGCGTGCCGCGGTGCGGCCGAATACGAAGCTGTTCTTCCTGGAGACGCCGTCGAATCCGCTGACCGAAGTGGCTGACATCGCGGCCGTGGCGGACATCGCCCACAACGCCAATGCGCTGCTGGTGGTCGACAACTGCTTCTGCTCGCCCGCGCTGCAGCAGCCGATGAAGTTCGGCGCCGACATCGTGGTGCACTCCGCCACCAAGCATATCGACGGCCAGGGCCGCGTGCTGGGCGGCGCGGTGCTGGGCTCGCACGATTTCATCATGGGCAAGGTGTTCCCGTTCGTGCGCACCGCGGGCCCGACGCTGTCGGCGTTCAACGCGTGGGTACTGCTCAAGGGCATGGAGACGCTCGGGATTCGCATGGAGCGCCATTCGTCCAGCGCGCTGGCGCTGGCGCAGTTCCTGGAGTCGCACCCGGCCGTGGCGCGCGTGTTCCATCCGGCGCTGAAGTCGCACCCGCAGCACGAGATTGCCATGCGGCAGCAGAGCGGCGGCGGCGCGATCGTGTCGTTCGAACTGAAGGGTGCCACGCCCGAGCAGCAGCGCGCTAACGCGTGGCGCGTAATCGACAACACCCGGCTGTGCTCGATCACCGGCAACCTGGGCGATACCCGCACCACCATCACGCACCCGTACACGACCACGCACGCGCGCGTGAGCCCGGAGGCGAAGGCGGCCGCTGGCGTCGGGGAAGGGTTGATCCGGCTGGCGGTGGGGCTGGAGTCGGTCGAGGACCTGAAGGCCGACCTGCTGCGCGGGCTCGGGGAATAAGCGAAGTTACTCCCGAAGTTACTCAGTCGGCGGCGGGTCGTCGCTGCCGGCGACCGCCTTCACGCCGGCGGCGGTGACGTCATAGGTGGTGCCCACCGCCGTCGAGGCGACGCTGACCGCGGCCGAGCCCACCGTCGCCGCGGCCGACACCGCGGCACCGCCAACCGCCATGGTGGCGCCCACCACCATGCATCCGCTAAGCGAAACGGTTGCCATTGCGGCTGCCAGCGCCAGTGCAACGCGCTCTAAGGTGGCGGATCCTCCGCTATCGTTGTCCACGGTACGCACCTTTAGCGCTGCCTCAGCGCAGCATCCGCCGGCGCAGCAGCACCAGCGAAACCACCAGCGCGGCCGCCGCATAGGCTGCCAGCACGGCAAGGTGCAAGCCTGCGCCATCCACCGGCCGGCCCAGCATCAGCGGCCGGATCAGCTCGACCGCGTGCGCCAGCGGCAGCAGCCTGGTGGCCGCCTGCACGCCTTCCGGCAGTTGCTCCACCGGGAAGAATACGCCCGACAGCAGCAGCATCGGCGTCATCGCCAGCGTCTGGTAGAACATGAAGAAGTCGTAGCTTGGCGCCAGCGCAGTGACGATCATCGCCAGCGCGGCAAACGCAATGCCGGCCAGCACGATCACCGGCAGCGCCAGCAGCGCGCCCGGCATTTGCGCATAGCCCAGTGCGGCGGCCACCAGCATGATCGCCAGGCCCGACAGCACCGCCTTGCTGGCCGCCCAGAAGATCTCGCCCAGCACGACGTCGCCCAGCGTCAGCGGCGCGTGCATGATCGCTTCCCAGGTGCGCTGCACGTGCATGCGCGAGAAGGCCGAGTACATCGACTCGAAGCTGGCCGACATCATCACGCTCGATGCGGTGGTGCCGGCGGCGAGGAAGGCGATGTATGACACGCCGTTGACCTGGCCCACCATCAGCCCCAGCCCGAGGCCGAGGCCGAACAGGTAGATCATCGGGTCGGCCAGGTTGCCGATCATCGACGGGATGGCCAGCTTCCTCCACACCAGGTAGTTGCGGTACCAGACCATCATCCAGTTGCGCATGTTGCGCGGCAGCAGTGGCTGTGGATAGGTCTGGCGCGTTGGCGCGGCATCGCCCCGGGTGGCGATGGCGGGTGTATCAGTGCGGGGATCCTGTTCGCTCATGTCAGTCCCTGGTTCAGTCCCGCATCTCGCGGCCGGTCAGCTTGAGGAACACGTCCTCCAGGTTGGCCGGGCGGTGCAGGTAGCGCACGCCGTTCCTGCCGTGCAGCGCCGCCAGCAGCGGGGCGGGCTCGCGCACGTAGCAGAACAGGGTCTCGCCGCTCATTTCGGTGCGCTGCGCCAGCGGCGTCAGCGTGCCGCGCAGCGCTTCCAGTTCATCGCCGTAGACCTCGACCACGTCGCAGCCGATCTGGCTGTCGATCAGCTCGTGCGGCTTGCCTTCGGCGATCTTGCGCCCGCCGTCGATCACGCACAGGTAGTTGCACAGCCGTTCGGCTTCTTCCATGAAGTGCGTGGTCAGCAAGATGGTCTTGCCGCTTGCCATCAGCGACTTCAGGCGCTCCCAGATCAGGTGGCGCGCCTGCGGATCCAGCCCGGTGGTGGGCTCGTCCATCACCAGCAGGTCGGGATCGTTGATCAGCGCGCGCGCCACCGTCAGGCGCCGGCGCATGCCGCCGGAGAGGTCGCGCACCTGGGCGTCGGCGCGGCTTTCCAGCCGGGCGAATTCCAGCAGCATCGGCACGCGCCGCGCTATCTCGGCCGACGACAGGCCAAAGTAGCGACCGAAGATGCGCAGGTTCTCGATCACCGAGAAATCCGGGTCGAGGTTGTCGAACTGCGGCACCACGCCCACGCGCATGCGCGCCTGCGGCGCCCGCTCGGGAATGGGTTCGCCGCACAGCGTCAGTGTGCCGGCCATCGGCGTGGTCAGGCCCAGCAGCAGGCGCAGCGTGGTGGTCTTGCCGGCGCCGTTGGGGCCAAGCAGGCCGAAGCACTGGCCGCGAAACACCTGGAGGTCGAGGTCGTCGACAACGACCGTATCGCCGTATTGCTTGCGCACCTTGCGCAACTCGAGGATGGCAGTCAAGGCAGGGTCCGGTAGGCGCCCCAAGGGGGCGCAATATCTGCCATTATGCCGGGCATCGGCGCAATGCTCAGGTGGCGCAGTGCAGCAAAAGCCGCCAATGTTGTGAGCATCCGTGACGCGTTGCGCGCGGGCATAAAAAAACCGCCAGCGAACTGGCGGTTTTTTTGCGAAGCTTGCCCGAATCAGTACATCTTCTTCGGCAGCATTTGCATGCGCAGACGCTTGCGCAGGCGTGCTTCGGCGGCCTTCTTCTTGCGCTTGCGCTCGGTCGTCGGCTTCTCGTAAGCGGTGCGGCTCTTGAGTTCAACGATCAGGCCAGTCTGCAGAATGGCACGACGGAAACGCCGCATTGCAACTTCAACGGGCTCACCGGGTTTCAAGACGATCTTAGTCAATTCAGTCCTTTAGGGGATTGCCGCGGTAGCGGCTGGTTCACACGGGGGGAAACTGCTGTCGCCGGAGCGACTGGTATTGCACGCTGGGCATGTGCCCGGTGCGCCCCCGCGAACCTGAAAGATGTGGACGTTTTAGTCCGTGCAACCAGTGTCAGGGGTGATAGCGCCAGGTCCAAATATAACTGGAGCCTGACAGTACCGGTTTCCATGAATGCTATACGCCCGTAACTATGGCATGTATACGACGCATCTGTCAAGAATGGCTTGCGACCGGCGCCGCAGCGGAGCGGCGGCAAGGGGCGAATTATACCCTTTCCTCGCTCGTCCACCAGTTCTTGGGAATCACGGGGTGATGGTCCGGACGCCGCCTCCCGGTAAACCCGCAGCACGCCCGAAATTGTTTGACGATGATATTCATATGCATAAACTAAGATTCATAAGTATGAATTCATCGCCAACTGGCGAAGCCTCGACAGGAGAGCAGCGTGCCGCAATCCCCCGTTTATTTCATCTCGACCGAGGAGGTCGAGGGCTACCACCCCGCCAACCACGTCGGCACGCTGACCGCCGCCTGATCGGGCCCGAGACCGTGGGGTCGCGCCACCTGGAAGTGATCCACGGCACCATCGAGAAAGGCAAGGGCGCGCTGCCCCACGCGCATCCCGGTATCGAACAGGTGTGCTACGTGCTGGAAGGCCGGGCCATTGCCGAGGTCGGCGGCCAGCGCAAGGAACTTGGCCCGGGCGATTGCTGCTTCTTCCCGCCGGACGAAATGCATGTGTTCACGGTGGTAAGTGAAGAGCCAGCCAGGATCCTGGTGATCTATTCCCCACCATACGAGGAATCGCCCGAGCGCGTGGTACGGCCCGCCTGAGACGCGGCCGGCCACGGCAAGGGTTCATATAACGACAGGAGACAGACCGTGAAGTCCTTCAAGACCGCTTTCGCCAGCCTGGTGCTGGGATGTGCCGCCGCGCTGTTCGCAGCACCGGCGCTGGCCGCCGATGAATTTCCGTCCAAGCCGCTGCGCCTGGTGGTGCCGTTCGCCGCCGGCAGCGGCACCGATGCCGTGGCGCGGCTGACCGCCAAGTACCTGGGCGAATCGCTGCAGCAGCCGGTAGTGGTCGACAACAAGCCGGGCGCCAATGGCACCATCGCCGCCGAGTTCGTCGCCAAGGCGCCGGCGGACGGCTATACGCTGTTCATGACCACCAACACCACGCATTCGGCCAACCCGTCGCTGATGAAACAGCTGCGCTACGACCCGGTCAAGGACTTCACGCCGGTTTCGCGCATGGGCAACCTGCCGTTCATGCTGGTGGTCAATCCGCAACTGCCGGTGAAGACGCTGCGCGAGTTCATCGACTACGCCAGGGCGCATCCTGGCATGAGCTACGCGAGCGGCAACAGCACCGGCATCGTCGCCGGCGCGACGCTGTCGAAGATGGCGGGCCTGAAGATGCTGCACGTGCCGTACAAGAGCACGCCGCCGGCAATGACCGACGTGATGGGCGGCCAGGTGCAGGCGATGTTCGTCGACTTTGCCGCGGGCATCGCCAATGTGCGCGCCGGCAAGCTGCGCGCGCTGGCCGTGACCACCGCGCAACGCAGTGCGCTGCTGCCCGACCTGCCGCCGGTCAGCAGTGCGCCCGAACTCAAGGGTTTCGATATCACGTCCTGGAACGGCGTTTTCGCACCCGCCGGCGTGCCGGCACCCGTGGTGGAGCGCCTCAACCGCGAGCTGGTTGCCATTGCCACCAGCAAGCAGCACGCCGCGCAGTTCCACGCGCTAGGGTTCGAGCCGTTCGGCAGCACACCCGCCGAGCTGAACCAGTTTGTCGTGGCCGAACTGCAGAAGTGGTCGCGTCTGGTGAAGGACGCGGGCATCCAGCCGGAATAAACAACCAGACAGGCAAGCTCATGAATTTCGATCTCTCCGAAGAACAGGCATCGATCGTCGAAGCCGTGCAACAGGTCTGCACGCAGTTCGACATGGAATACTGGGACCGGCTCGACAAGTCCGGCACCTATCCGCACGAGTTCTACAAGACCCTGTGCGAGGGCGGCTGGCTGGGCGTGGCGATGCCGGAGGCGTTCGGCGGCGCCGGTCTCGGCATCCTGGAAGCGGCGCTGGTGATGCAGACCATCTCGCAGTCGGGAGCGGGCATGACCGGCGCCTCGGCGGTGCACATGAACGTGTTCGGCCTGAACCCGGTGGTGGTGTTCGGCACCGAGGAGCAGAAGGGCCGTTTCCTGCCGCCGTTGATCGCCGGCAAGGAGAAGGCCTGTTTCGGCGTGACCGAGCCCGATGCGGGCCTGGACACCAC
The DNA here is from genome assembly GCF_000426345.1 of Cupriavidus phytohabitans. GTDB lineage: Bacteria > Pseudomonadota > Gammaproteobacteria > Burkholderiales > Burkholderiaceae > Cupriavidus. The sequence goes on from NZ_AUFE01000010.1 coordinate 21,364, forward strand.
CAAGCTCAAGACCTTCGCGCGCAAGGTGCCGGGCGGCTATTCGGTGAGCGGGCGCAAGATCTGGATCTCGACCGCGCAGGTGGCTGACCGCATGCTGCTGCTGGCGCGCACCACGCCGCTGGAGCAGGTGAAGAAGTCGACCGAAGGGCTGTCGCTGTTCTACACCAAGGTCGACCGCAGCAAGATCGAGATCCGTGAGATCGACAAGATGGGCCGCGCCGCCGTCGATACCAACATGCTGTTCATCGACGACCTGTTCATCCCGGAAGAAGACCGGATCGGCGAGGAGGGCAAGGGCTTCGAGTACATCCTGCATGGCCTGAACCCCGAGCGCATCCTGATCGCGGCCGAAGCCATCGGGCTGGGTCGCGCGGCGCTGGCGATCGCCACGCAGTATGCCAAGGAGCGTGTGGTCTTCGGCCGTCCGATCGGCACGAACCAGGGCGTCCAGCACCCGCTGGCGCAGGCCTGGATGCAGCTGGAATCGGCCAACCTGATGATGCTGAAGGCCGCCGCGCGCTACGACGCGGGCCAGTCCTGCGGGGCCGAGGCCAACGCAGCCAAGTACCTCGCCGCCGAGGCCGGCCACAACGCCTGCCAGACCGCGATCCTGACGCTGGGCGGCATGGGCTATTCACGCGAATACCGCGTCGAGCGCCTGCTGCGCGAATCGTATATCCCACGCATCGCGCCGGTCAGCCCGCAGCTGATCATGTGCTTTATCGCCGAGCGCGTGCTGGGTTTGCCCAAGTCCTACTGAACGGGGGACGACGATGCAAGACAAAGCGCCTCCCGCGACCGGGCCACTGGCGGGCGTGCGGGTGATCGACATGACCTCGGTCGCGATGGGTCCGTACGCCACGCAGATCCTCGGCGACATGGGCGCCGAGGTAATCAAGGTCGAAGCGCCCGCCGGCGATGTGTTCCGCCATGCCGAGCCCGCGCGACATGCCGCGATGGGCGCCAGCTTCCTCAACCTGAACCGAAACAAGCGGTTTGTCGTGCTCGACGTCAAGCAGCCGGATGACCTTGCCGAGCTGAAGTCGCTGATCGCCACGGCCGATGTCTTCGTCTCCAACGTGCGTCCGCAGTCGTTGCGCAAGCTCGGCCTGGACTATGCCTCGCTGCGGGCGGACCATCCGCGGCTGATCTATTGCGGCGCCTATGGCTACTCGGAGGAGGGCCCGTATGCCGGCGCACCGGCCTTCGACGACATCATCCAGGCGCGCAGCGGGATGGCGCAGTTCCAGGGCGCCAACTCGAACGAGGGGCCGCAGTACGTCAACACCATCCTGGCCGACAAGGTCGCCGGCCTGACCGTCGCCTATGCGATCCCGATGGCGCTGTATGAGCGTGAGCGATCGGGCCAGGGGCAGGCCATCGAGGTGCCGATGTTCGAAACGCTGGTGTCCTTTCTTGCCACCGAGCAGCTCGCCGGGCAGACTTTCGTGCCGCCGCTCGGCGCTGCCGGCTATCCGCGCGTGATGTCGGCCCACCGCAAGCCGTACCGTACCAGCGACGGCCATCTCGCTCTGCTGCCCTATACCAGCGCGCAGTGGCTGCGCTTTTTCGACCTGTCAGGCCATGCCGAACTGGCGCGCGACCCGCGCTATGCCACGCCCGCCGCGCGCAGCGCCAATATCGACGCACTCTACGCCACGCTGGCCGAGATCGTCGCGCAGCGCACCACCGCGGAATGGCTGGCGTTGTTGCGCGACGCCGATATCCCGCACAGCGAGCTGCCGCATTTCGACAGCCTGGTGGATGACCCGCACCTGCGCGCCACCGGTATGATGTTCGAATACGACCATCCGAGCGAAGGACGCCTGCGCGGCGTTGGCATCCCCACGCGGTTCTCGCGTACACCGGGCAATATCCGTAGTTGGCCGGAAGGCTTGCCAAAGGCGCAGGACGACGCCGGCACCTGATCCGGTCGCACCGGGATCGGCAGGTGCCGCCAGCATGTCGCGTACCAACGCGCCGCGTACAATTCCGGCCAAAGCACACGGAAGTCGAGGAAGCCAACGATGGCAGAAAACGAAGCGGCGGAAAAATCCGGCTACGGCAGCGTCAAGACGGCGCTGCGCGTGATCGAGATCATGGAGATCTATGCGCGCGAAGGGCGCTCGCTGACGCTGACCGAACTGGCGAAGCTGCTGGGCGCGCCGATGTCGAGCTGCCTCGGGCTGATCCGCACGCTGGCGTCGCTGGGCTACCTGTACGAAACCGGCCGCCGCCAGGGCTATTACCCCACGCGGCGGCTGCTCGATATCGCCCAGCGCATCGCGCGCAACGACCCGCTGCTCGAACGCGTGCAGCCGGTGCTCGAGTCGCTGCGCGATGACACCGGCGAAACCGTGATCTTCGGCAAGCTGCAGGACGACGGCCGCATTTTGTACCTGGAGGTGCGCGAGTCCGTCAACCCGGTGCGCTATATCGCCGCGCCGGGCGAACTGCGCGACGCGCATGTCAATTCCATCGGCCGCGCCATCCTCGGCACCATGACCGCGGAGAGCCGCGCGGAAGTGCTGGCCGGCGTTTCCTTTGCGTCGCGCACCGGGCGCACGGTGGATTCGCTGCGGGTATTCGAGGCAGCGATGCAGCAATGGCAGGCGCAGGGGTGGTATCCGAATTTCGGCGAGTCATTCCCGGACCTGGGGGCCATCGCGATTCCGGTATCGCTCGGCGGCGTTGTTTACGGGATGTCGGTGGCGGGGCCGCTGCATCGGGTCGAAGCCAATACAGAGGCTATCGTTGTGGCACTGAAGGCTGCAGGCGGTTCACTGCAGAGCGGTTCGCCGCAGGGATAAGCGGGGATAAGCGGTTAAGCGAAGGGCAGGGGCGCCGCGGCAGCCCCTAACGAAAGCCCCAAAACGAAAAAGCCCGGTGCATTTGCACCGGGCTTCCGTATCGGTTGGCTCCCCGACCTGGGCTCGAACCAGGGACCTGCGGATTAACAGTCCGTCGCTCTACCGACTGAGCTATCGGGGAACAGCTGAGAAAGAAATTATAGCCAGTTTCTCTTTTTGTCGTCAACACCTTGTCAACATTTTATTTGTCGTCAGGTGCTTCGGAGCGGCTGGCTGGCTGCGTCCCACCTTGGTGTTCGACAGCGAGGCCGCATTATAGCGACGGTTTTTCGTTTGTGCCAGAAAAAAACCGCCTTGCGGCGGCTTTTTTCTGCGGCACCGTGAAGCGCCGGATCAGTCGAAGACCGGCGATTCCACGCCCAGGACCTTGTGCAGCTTCGGCGAGGTCGTGGTGTACTGCATGTGGATCTTCTTCTCGGGGAAGATATACGGCGCAGCACCGAACGCGGCCAGCGCGGCCTCGTGGAAGCCCGACAGGATCAGCTTCTTCTTGCCGGGGTAGGTGTTGATGTCGCCCACGGCGAAAATACCCGGGATATTGGTCTGGAACTTCTCGGTATCCACCTTGATCTGCTTGCGCTCCAGGTCCAGGCCCCACTCGGCGATGGGGCCGAGCTTGGGCGACAGGCCGAAGAACACCAGCAGGTCGTCCAGCGGCAGGCGGCGGGTCACGCCGTCGGCGCCCGTCACTTTGATTTCCGTGAGCACGCCGTCCTTCTCTTCATAGCCGCCGATCTGGCCGACCAGGAACTGCATTTCCATCTGTTCGCACAGTTCCTTCATCTTGGCCACCGAGGCCGGCGCGGCGCGGAAGCCGTCGCGGCGGTGGATCATCACCACCGACTCGGCCTTGCCGACCAGGTCCAGCGTCCAGTCCAGCGCCGAGTCGCCGCCGCCGACGATCACCAGGTTGCGGCCGTGGAAGCGGCTCGGATCCTTGACGCGGTAGAACAGTTGCTTGCCGTCGAACTTGTCGAGGCCCTCGACCTTCAGCGTACGCGGCTGGAACGAGCCCACGCCGGCTGCGATGAAGATGGTCTTGGTGATAAAGCGGGTTCCGAGCGAGGTCTCGACAAAGAAGCGGCCGTCTTCACGGCGCTCCACCACGGAGACTTCCTGGCCCAGGTGGAAGGTGGGCTCGAACGGCTCGATCTGCTTGAGCAGGTTGTCGGTCAGTTCCTGGCCGGTGCAGCTGGGCACGGCCGGGATGTCGTAGATGGGCTTGTCCGGATACAGCTCCACGCACTGGCCGCCAACGACTTTCAGGGAATCTATCACGTGGGCCTTGATTTCGAGCAGGCCCAGTTCAAACACCTGGAACAGGCCCACGGGACCGGCGCCGACGATCAGCGCGTCGATTTCCAGCGGCTGGCCGCCTGCGGGGCTACCGCCTTCGACCTGCTTGGTCGCGTCGGCAACGGGATTTGGAATGCTCAAGTCCATATTCGTCCTGATACGTTGGTTGGGCACGCGGGTGCCCGGCATTGCGGAAAGCGCGTGGGGACGGCTTTCTTTGCTGCCTGGTGCGCTCAGCGCTCCAGGTACTGCAGCTTGTCGGTGGTGTCCTTCCACTCCTCGGCCTCGGCCAGCGGGGCCTTGGTCTTGGTGATGGAAGGCCAGGCACGGGCCAGTTCGGCGTTCAGTTCAATGAACTGCTGCTGGTCGCCCGGCACGTCTTCCTCGGCGTAAATGGCGTTCACCGGGCATTCGGCCACGCACACGGCGCAGTCGATGCACTCGTCCGGGTCGATGGCCAGGAAGTTCGGGCCTTCGCGGAAACAATCCACCGGACATACGTCAACGCAGTCTGTATAGCGGCAACGGATGCAGGATTCGGTGACAACGTGAGTCATGTCTGTTCCAGGAAAACGGGTCGGCTTTTAATGGGAAACTGTTGGGCCGCTTCTTGCCGGCGGACGCCTCCATCTGCCATCGCGGGCAGGGATGGGCGGGACGAGCGCCGGCCGTGGCCTTTCGGGAACCGGTATTGTAGCCGAGCCTTCCGGCTAGGATAGCCGGTCTATATAGCTGGATCAGATAGTTTTCTTATTTCTTTATGTGCTTTTGATCCAAGACATGGCGGGGCGCTGGCGTGCTTGCGCAACCGCAGGCATGATGAAGCCGCCTGAATGCCACATGCTTCCATGCCGGGAGATTCCTATGCCACGCCAGCTTCGTTGTTGCCACCGCGCTGCCTTGCTGTCGCTGCTTGTGATGCTGGCGGCATTTCCGGCGATGGTCCCGCCCGCCGGCGCGCAGGCCCTGGTCCAGCCGGGCATGGCGGACAGCGTAGTGTCCCGTCTGGTGGCATGGCGCGCGCGATCCGAGGCCCCGGTCGCGTTGCCGGCGCTGACCGGCTTCGATTGGGACCACTTCAGCGTGACCGATTCCCCCGCGGGCGATGCCATAGCGCATTGCGGCCGGGCCGGCCTGATGCCTTGCGGACCCGAGTTGCACCCGAAGCCGGGCGACCGGATGCAGGTGCTGCGCTTCGAGCGCGCAGGCGCATCGGTCTACACCGAGCGCATTCTTGCCGAGGACGGCGCCTTTGCCGAGCCGCTGCCGCAGCGCGTGCCGCGCAGCGCGGCCACGCTGGTGTCCTGCCCGGGAAGCGACGGCCGGGCGCTGTGGTGCCTGCAGGGCAGGGCGGCCGGCAAGCCGGTCCTGCGCGCGCCGCAGCCATTCCTCGACGGCGCCTGAGCGCCCCCGGATGCGCGCAGTCTCGGTTAGCATGTCAGACTGACCCGGCACCTCGCCGTCTGGCTAGCTATGATCATCCAGTCTCTGCTCGACACCGACCTGTACAAGTTCACGATGATGCAGGTGGTCCTGCACCAGTTTCCGCAGGCTCAGGTCGAATATCGCTTCAAGTGCCGCAACGCCGGTGTCGACCTGACGCCGTATATCGATGAGATTCGCGCCGAGATCACGCACCTGTGCCAGCTGCGTTTCACGGACGACGAACTCGCCTACCTGCGCGGGCTGCGCTTCATCAAGAGCGATTTCATTGACTTCCTCGGCCTGTTCCACCTGAACGAAAAGTACGTGTCGGTGCGCGAGGCGCCGCAGGGCAACGGCGAGATCGAGATCTCGATCATCGGCCCCTGGCTGCATACCATCCTGTTCGAAGTGCCGGTGCTGGCGATCGTCAACGAGGTCTACTTCCGCCGCACCCAGCCGCGGCCCGACCTGGCCGGCGGCCGCCGCCGCCTGGAAGACAAGCTGGCGCTGCTGCAGCCGCCGGAACTCGCCGATTGCGTCATCGCCGACTACGGCACGCGCCGGCGCTTCTCGCGCGACTGGCAGGAAGAGGTGCTGCTGACCATGCGGCGCGAGCTCGGTGCGCAGCTGGCCGGCACCAGCAACGTCCATTTCGCCCGCCTGCACAACATGGTGCCGCTTGGCACGATGGCGCACGAATACCTGCAGGCCTGCCAGGCGCTGGGGCCGAGGCTGCGCGATTCGCAGGTGTACGCGCTGGAACGCTGGGCGCGCGAGTATCGCGGCGACCTTGGCATCGCGCTGTCCGATACCTACGGCTTCGATGCCTTCCTGCGCGACTTCGACCTGTACTTCTGCAAGCTGTTCGACGGCGTGCGCCATGACTCGGGCGACCCGATCGTGTGGGGCGAGCGCATGGTGGCACATTACGCGGCCAGCCGCGTCGACCCGCGCACCAAGACGCTGATCTTCAGCGACAGCCTGGACGTGCCGCGCGTGATCGAGCTGTTCCAGCGCTTCCACGGCCGCTGCCGGCTGGCCTTCGGCGTCGGCACCAACCTGACCAACGACCTCGGCTACACGCCGCTGCAGATCGTGATCAAGATGGTGCGTTGCAATGGCCAGCCCGTGGCCAAGCTGTCGGACACGCCGGAAAAGACCATGTGCGACGATTCCGGCTACCTGTCCTACCTGCGGCAGGTGTTCTCGGTCCAGTCGGCGTCGGCATAGCGGGATTCCGACGCGCCGTGCTGTGCCGCGGCAACTATAATCGGCGCATCGCGTAACTTGCGGTATCTGTAACTTGCGGTATCTCTTGCCGCATTCTCGCCAACCGCACTGCCTGGTCCTATGGAAACCAACGACGCCCGCGACCGTATCTTCGCCCGCATCCGTGCCGCACAGGGCAGGACGCACCAGCCCACGCAGGGCGAGCGCGCCGCGGTGGCCGACTACCTCGAGCGCCACCCGCAAGGCCCGCGCCCGCTGCCGGCGGCCGACCTGGTCGAAGCCTTCTTGCTGCAGGCCCAGCGCATGGCGTCCACCGTCGACCGTGTCGCCACCATGGATGAAGTGCCGGCGGCAACGCGGCGTTTTCTCGACAGCCTGAACCTGGTGCAGCGCGCGGTGGCATGGGATGCGCTGGGCACGCTGCCATGGCAGGACGCCGGCATTGCGGTCGAATGCCGGCCGCCGTTGCGCGAGGTCGAGGCCGACCGCGACCATGGCGACCTGGTCGGCATCACCGGCTGCTTCTGCGCGATCGCCGAGACCGGCTCGCTGATGCTGCTGTCGGGGCCGGCGACGTTCGCCTCGGCGGCGCTGCTGCCGGAAACGCATATCGCGGTGGTGCCGCGCTCGCGCGTGGTCGCCGGTCTGGAAGACGCCTTTGCGCTGGTGCGCAGCGAGCGCGGCGAGCTGCCGCGCGCGACCAATATCATCAGCGGCCCGTCGCGTACCGGGGATATCGAGCAAACCATCGTGCTGGGCGCGCATGGCCCGTATCGCGTGCATGTGATCCTGGTCGAGCAGGCTTGATCATGGGGCGGCACGGACGTAAGAATCGCCTGTAAACGCGCGCCGCGGCGCAATCTCGCGAGGCGGTTGGATTAAACTTGCAGGCTTGCCGTGCGAGCCCGGTCGCCGTTGGTGGCGAGGGCTCGAGGCACCATGAATGCTGCATTCCCGAGGAGATCCTGCTTGATGCGACGTGCTTTCGTACCGTTGCCGATGCTGACCATGCTGGCCGCTGTCCTTGCTGTCTTCCCTGTGGCCGCGCATGCCGCGGACCTCGACGGGGCGGCACTGTCGCCGCTATGGGGGCTGCCGTTTGCCGGCATGCTGCTGTCGATCGCGCTGTGGCCACTGCTCGCGCCGAAGTTCTGGCACCACCACTATGGCAAGATCGCCGCGGGCTGGGGAATGCTGTTCCTGCTGCCGTTCGCCGCGGTATTCGGCACGCATGCGGCAGCCGCCAGCGCGGTGCATGCGCTGCTCGCCGAGTACATCCCGTTCATCTCGCTGATCGCTTCGCTCTATATCATCGCGGGCGGCATCTGCGTGCGCGGCAACCTGCACGGGACACCGGGACTCAATACGGGCATCCTGGCACTGGGCACGGTGCTGGCGAGTTTCATGGGGACGACCGGCGCGGCCATGCTGCTGATCCGGCCGTTGCTGCGCGCCAACGACAACCGTCGCCACGTGGCGCACGTGATCGTGTTCTTTATCTTCCTGGTGGCCAATGCCGGCGGCTCGCTGACGCCACTGGGTGACCCGCCGCTGTTTCTGGGTTTCCTGAAGGGCGTGGACTTCTTCTGGACCATGCGCAATATCTACCTGGAGACGCTGTTCATCTGCACGGTGCTGCTGGTGCTGTTCTACCTCGTCGACAGCCACTACTACCGCAACAAGGAAGAAGAGCTGCCGCAGAAGAACGACCCAACGCCGGACTCGCACGGTATCTCGATCGACGGCAAGATCAACTTCGTGCTGCTGCTGGCCGTGATCGGCCTGGTGCTGATGAGCGGGCTGTGGCAGCCGGCGATCTCGTTCAACGTCTTCGGTACCGACGTGCCGCTTCAGGCGGCGGCGCGAGATGCGCTGCTGATCGTGGTGGCGGTGGTGTCGCTGCTGGTCACGCCGCATACCGCGCGCGCAGGCAATGAGTTCAACTGGGAGCCGATCCTGGAGGTCGGCAAGCTGTTCGCTGGCATCTTCCTGACCATCATCCCGGTGATCGCCATGCTCAAGGCCGGCACCGACGGCGCCTTTGCCGGCGTGATCCGCGCGGTCAGCGACAGCAACGGGCAGCCGGTCGACAGCATGTATTTCTGGGCAACCGGGCTGCTGTCGTCGTTCCTGGACAATGCGCCAACCTATCTGGTGTTCTTCAACACCGCCGGCGGCGACGCCGCCACGCTGATGACGCGCGATGCTTCGACGCTGGCCGCGATTTCCACCGGCGCGGTCTTCATGGGCGCGAACACCTATATCGGCAACGCGCCCAACCTGATGGTCAAGGCCATTGCCGAGAACCGCGGCGTGCGCATGCCGAGCTTCTTCGGCTACATGCTGTACTCGGGCATCTTCCTGGTGCCGCTGTTCGTCATCATGACCTTCCTCTTCTTCCACGTGTGATGCCATGAAGCCGTCCGTGCTTGTCACCCGCGCCATCTATCCCGAAGTGATCGACCGCCTGGCGCAGTATTTCGATGTCGACGACAACCAGCAGGACGCGGTGCTTGATGCCGCCGCGCTGAAGGCGCGCCTGGCCGGCAAGGCCGGCGTGCTGGCCAACGCCGCCGACCGCATCGACGCAGGCCTTGTCGCCGCGTTGCCGTCGCTGCGTGCGGTGTGCAACATGGCCGTCGGCTACAACAACCTCGACGTGCCTGCGCTTACCGCCGCGGGTGTCGTCGCCACCAACACGCCCGACGTGCTGACCGAGACCACCGCCGACTTCGGCTGGGCGCTGCTGATGGCCACCGCGCGTCGCGTCACCGAGGCCGAGCACTACCTGCGCGCCGGCAAGTGGAAGCGCTGGAGCTACGACATGCTGGTCGGCATGGACCTGTACGGCAGCACGCTCGGCATCCTGGGCATGGGCCGCATCGGCCAGGCGCTGGCGCGTCGTGCCAGCGGGTTTGGCATGAGCGTGCTGTACCACAACCGCAGCCAGCTGCCGGCGGACACCGAGCGCGCGCTCAATGCCCGCTATGTCAGCAAGGAAGACCTGCTGCGCCAATCCGACCACCTCTTGCTGGTGCTGCCTTACGGCCCGCAGAGCCACCATGCCATCGGCGCCGCCGAACTGGCGCTGATGAAGCCGACCGCGACGCTGGTCAACCTCGCGCGCGGCGGCATCGTCGACGACGCCGCCCTGGCGCAGGCACTGCGCGACAAGCGCATCTTCGGTGCCGGCCTGGATGTGTTCGAAGGCGAGCCCGGCGTCCATCCCGACCTGCTGACGGTTCCCAACGTCGTGCTGACACCGCATATCGCCAGCGCCTCGGAGAAGACCCGCCGCGCCATGGCAATGCTGGCCGCCGACAACCTGATCGCCGCGCTCGACCAGGGCCCGCAGGCCGGCCATCCGCCCACCGTGATCAACCCCGAAGTCATGCCGCGCCGCCGTTGAGGCGCGCCCGGCTGTCTGTCGCTTACGTTGTTGCTGCATGTCGCTGATTCCGTTCCTGACGCTGGCCGTGGGGCTGCTGGCGGTCGTCCTGCTAGTGATCGTGCTGTTGCGCCAGCAGGCCGCTTCGCCTGGCGCCGAACTGGCCCGTCAGCTTGCCGAGTTGCGCGTCGAAGGCGCGCGCGGCATGGAGCGCGTGGAGCGCGAAGTCCGCACCGACGTAGCGGAGGCGGCGCGCGGCAACCGCGATGAGTCGGCCCAGCAGATGCTGCGCTTCCAGCAGGCGCTGTCGTCGCAGCTCACCGGTATCGCCACGCTACAGAACAACCAGATCGACACCTTTGCGCAGCAGCTGGCCAAGCTGACCGAGTCCAACACGCAGCAGCTCGAGCACGTGCGCCAGAACCTGATGCTGCAAAGCCAGCAGGCGCGCGACGAGCAGGCGGGGACGCTGCGCCGCTTCGGCGACGGCTTGCAGCAGCAGCTGGCGCAGATGTCCGAAGCCAACGAGCGCCGCCTGGCCGAGGTGCGCGCCACGCTGGAGCAGAAGCTGCGCGACATCGAGGCCAACAACGCGGTCAAGCTGGAGGAAATGCGCCGCACCGTCGACGAGAAGCTGCATGCGACGCTGGAGCAGCGCCTGGGCGAGTCTTTCAGGCTGGTCTCGGACCGGCTTGAGCAAGTGCATCGCGGGCTGGGTGAGATGCAGGCACTGGCGCAGGGCGTGGGCGACCTGAAGAAGGTGCTGACCAACGTGAAGTCGCGCGGCACCTGGGGCGAAGTCCAGCTCGAAATGCTGCTGGAGCAGATGCTGACGCCGGACCAGTATGGCAAGAACGTCGAGACCGTGCGCAATTCGGGTGCGCGGGTGGAGTTTGCCATCCGGTTGCCAGGCAAGGCAGCAGGCGGCGGTGGCGATGGCGATGGCGGCGCGCCGGTGTGGCTGCCGGTCGATGCAAAGTTTCCCAAGGAGCAATACGAGCGGCTGGTCGATGCGCAGGAGCGGGGCGATCCGGACGGCGTCATCGCCTTCGGCCGCGAGCTGGAGACGGCATTGCGGCGAGAAGCGCAGACCATCGCCGAGAAATACCTGGCGCCGCCGCAGACCACCGACTTTGCCATCCTGTTCCTGCCGACCGAAGGGCTGTACGCCGAAGTGCTGCGGCGTCCCGGCCTGACCGACCTGCTGCAGCGCAACTACCGTGTCACGGTGGCGGGCCCGACTACGCTGACCGCGCTGCTGAACAGCCTGCAAATGGGCTTTCGCACGCTGGCGTTGGAGAAGCGCTCAAGCGAAGTGTGGGAAGTGCTGGGCGCGGTCAAGACCGAGTTCGGCAAGTTCGGCGATGTGCTGGCCAAGACCCGCGACACGCTCGAGCGCGCCGCGCGCAATATCGAGCAGGCCGAGGTGCGCACGCGCCAGATGGCGCGCAAGCTGCGGACCGTGGAAGCGCTGCCGGGCGATGCCGCACAGCAGTTGCTAGGACTTAACGGAGTGGAAACGGCCGAGACGCCGGATGACAGCGGCGGCTGATCGCGCGTCAGAGCAGAAGGGGGCGGCCCGCAGCGCGGGCCGGATGGCCGGCGACCTGCCAGCCTGTGGATTACCGTGAATCGGCTTGAATTCAGCGGTCGTCTTCCGGCGCCAGTTCGCGCACGTGGACTTCGATGCCGCCAAAGCGGGCGGCCACCCAGTTGTACGCCTTGCATGCCAGCCACAGCAGGCCAAAGCCGATCAGCGCATTCAGGATGATCGCGCTGAAGACCGTGATCGCCGGCAGGTCGCCATAGCGGATAAAGGTGACAAACAGGCCCAGCGAGACGATCGGCAGCGAGAAGCAGAGGTAGACCAGCACCAGCGCGCGGGCGGTCTTCACGGGATGGAGGTAGGCGATCTCCTGATTCATGACGGGGAGTAACTTGATTGTTGCTGAATCGTGCGCCAAGTGTAGCGACTGGCCGATCCCAAGCATAGCCCGCTGCCCACGCCGCGGCCGAAAGCCATGCGCCGGACGCGTCACGGCGTCAAATGTGCAGCACAAATACCACACATTGCGGCCGCAGCGAAGCGGTCGGGCTGCCGCTGCGCTCAGACCAGCCCGTCGAACAGCATGACCTCGACCGGATCGCCGGCCTTGACCGAGTCCTGCTCGTGGCCGAGCACGATAAAGCAGTTGGCCTCGCTCATCGAGCGCAGCACGCCCGAACCCTGCTGGCCGGTGATGCGCACCTCCCACTGTCCGTCTGCCGCCCGGCCCAGGATGCCGCGCTGGTATTCGGTGCGGCCGGGCTTCTTGCGGATGGCCTGCGCGCTGCGCACTTGCAGCAGCGGCAGCGGCGGCACGTTGGCACCCATCAGGCGGTGCAGCGCCGCCCGCACGAAGTGGTAGAAGGTGACCATCACGGCGACGGGGTTGCCCGGAAGGCCGAACAGCAGCGCCGAGTCCCGATCCTGCCGGTCCTCCTGGCCTTCGCCGCTGCCGATACGCCCGAAAGCCATCGGCCGGCCCGGGCGCATCGCGATCTTCCAGAACGTGACATCGCCCAGGCGCGCCATGATCTGCTTGGTGTAGTCGGCCTCGCCGACCGAGACGCCGCCCGAGGTGATGACGGCGTCGGCGCTTTCGCAGGCCATGCGGAAGGCCGCTTCCAGGGCCTCGGGGTCGTCGCGCACCACGCCCATGTCGAGGAGTTCGACGTTCATCCGGCGCAGCATGCCGTGCAGCGTATAGCGGTTCGAGTCGTAGACGCAGCCAGCGTCCAGCGGCTCGCCGATCGAGCGCAGTTCATCGCCGGTGGAGAAGAAGGCCACGCGCAGGCGCCGGCGGACGCGGATTTCGGCAATGCCCAGCGAAGCCAGCAGGCCGAGATCGGCCGGGCTGACGATGCGGCCGGCCGGCAGCGCGGCCTGGCCGCGCGCCAGGTCTTCGCCGCGCAGGCGGCGGTTGTCGCCGGCGCGCACGCAATCGGCGGCAAAGCGGATGTGCGTACCGTCGGCCACCGTCTCGACGAATTCTTGCGGCACCACCGTGTCGCAGCCTGCCGGCATCACCGCGCCGGTCATGATGCGTACCGCCTGCACGGCCGTCGGCGCGAGCGCGCCGGCACCGCCGGCGAAGGCGCTGCCGATCACCTCCAGCTCGACGGTGTCGGTCTGCGCGGCGGCGAGCGCTTCGCTGCGGAAGGCGTAGCCGTCCATGGCCGAGTTGTCATGGGCCGGCACGTCGATGGTCGAGACGATGTCCTCGGCCAGCACACGGTCGAGCGCGCTGCGGATCGGCAGCTGTTCGATGCCGCGCACCGGCTCCACCACCTCGCCGATGATGCGGTTGGCCTGGTCCACCGGCAGCGCGGTGGGATCGTAGTCGGACAGGCAGGAAATGACGGATTGCAGGGAAGGCATGGTGGCTCGGCGGCGGGTGATTGCGTTTTCGGCTGACTAGCGGGTGACTAGCGGCTTTCGTGCGTGCGCAGTTCGTCCAGCGTGTTGATATTGGCGAAGGCCGCGGCGTCGTCGAACATCACCTCGGCCAGCCGGTGCGACGCAGCCCAGGTCTCGATCTTGCGGCCGCCGCCGGAAAGATACGCGACCAGGCTGTCGAGCGCACTGACCGGCATCAGGCAAAACACGGGTTGCGTCTGGCGCTTGCCGGTTTCATCCAGCGTCACCGGAATCGCCAGTTCCGCGCCTTCGGACTCGATGGCGTGCGACAGGCGTGCCACGAGATCGGTGGGCAGGAAAGGCGAGTCGCAAGGCGCCGTCACCATCCAGGATGTGCCGCATTGTTCCAGCCCCGCAAGCATGCCGGCCAGCGGCCCGGCAAAGTCGGGCACGCTGTCGGTGTAGACCGGCACGCCGAACGATTCATAGGCGGCAAGGTTGCGGTTGGCGTTGATGATCAGGCTGCCGACCTGCGGGCCGAGACGCATCATCGTGTGCATCGCCATGGGCGTGCCGTGCAGTGGCTGCAGCCCCTTGTCGGTGCCGCCCATGCGGCTGCCCCTGCCGCCTGCGAGGATCAGGCCGGTGATGTCGTCGCGTGCAATCATGGAAGTGTGGCGGTGGGTTCAGCCGCCGATATAGGACATCTCGATCTTGCGCTCGGCCCGTGCCTGGCGCACTGCCGGGTCGCCGCGCTGCTCGGAGTAGTTGTCGGTGCGCCCTTGCCACACCTGGGCGATGGCGTTCGAGATCTCCAGGTCGCTGTAGCCGCCGCGCAGCAGCGCGCGCAGGTCATAGCCCTCGGTGGCGAACAGGCACAGGTAGAGCCGGCCTTCGGTGGAGAGCCGGATGCGGCTGCAATCACCGCAGAACGCATGGGTGACGCTGGAGATCACGCCGATCTCGCCGCTGCCGTCGCGGTAGCGCCAGCGCTCGGCGGTCTCGCCGGTGTAGTTGGCCTGCACGGGTTCGAGCGGGAATTCGGCATCGATACGGCGCACGACCTCGGCCGAGGGCAGCACCTCGTCCATCTGCCAGTGGTTGCTGGCACCGACGTCCATGAACTCGATATAGCGGACGATGATGCCGCTATGGCGGAAATGGCGCGCCATCGGCACGATTTCCTGGTCGTTGGTGCCGCGCTTGACCACCATGTTGACCTTGATCGGCGCCAGGCCGACGGCCTGCGCGGTCTCGATGCCGTGCAGCACGTCGGCGACGGCGAAGTCGACATCGTTCATGCGGCGGAAGGTGGCGTCGTCGATCGCGTCCAGGCTGACGCTGACGCGCGTCAGGCCGGCGTCGCGCAGCGAGCGCGCCTTGCGCGCCAGCAGCGAGGCATTGGTGGTCAGCGTCAGGTCGAGCGGCTTGCCAGAGACGGTCTCGATCTTTGCCAGCATCTCGACCAGGTGCTCGATGTTCTTGCGCAGCAGCGGCTCGCCGCCGGTCAGGCGGATCTTCTCGACACCGTGCGCGACGAACAGGCGTGCGGTGCGCTCGATTTCTTCAAAGCTGAGCAGTTCCGAGTGCGGCAGGAAGGTGTAGTCCTTGTCGAACACTTCCTTCGGCATGCAGTAGACGCAGCGGAAGTTGCACCGGTCCGTCACCGAGATGCGCAGGTCATGCAACGGCCGGCCGCGGGTGTCGGCCACCAGGCCGGTGGGCGATTCCAGCTTGCCGGGGATGCGCGGCGTCATCGAATGGTAGCGATGGTCGCGCAGGTCGAAGATCGGAATGACGGATTCAGTCATGGCCTGTGGGTGGGCGCTGCTCCGGCGAGCGGCCTGCTAGGCCAGGCCGGGGAACTCAGGGAGCCCTACGCATTTGCTGCCATTCTAGCCGAGTGGGCGCCCGGGGAGCCGCATTCCCGCGAATCGCGGGGATTTGCGTGCATGAAAAAAGGGACAGCCGAGGCTGTCCCTCGGGCTGTCCCTTCTCCAGCGGCGTGGGTGCCGGCGACGGCACCCGGGCAGGCTTACTGCTGCGACGCCATTTCCACCTCGCGGCCGCGGGTCTCGACCAGGATCATCGGCCCCTGGGGCAGCGGCGGCAGCGGCTTGCGCTCGCGCGGCACGCGCGGTGCCTGCACGATGCGGGCAGCGGCTTCCTGGGCGGAGCGCAGCTTGTCGGCATCGGTATGGACCCATTGCAAGCCGGCGCCGACGAGCATCGGCTCGAGGCTTTCCATTGCCACCGGCGCAGCAGCGGGGGTAGCGGGAGCTGCCGGTGCGGCCTGGGTCACCTGGGCGACCTGGGCCGGCGCGGCGGCCGGTTCCGCGGCGGGCGCGGGCACGGCAGGGGCGGGTTCCACGGCTGCGGCCAAGACCGGCTCGGCCACGGCTTCGGCGGCGATCGCCTCAGTCAGCGCTGCGGCGGATTCCGCCTGCACGGCCACGGCGGCCGGGACGGGTTCGGCCGCGGGTGCGGCTACCGGTGCCGGTTCGGCGGCGGGGGCAGGTGTCACGGCTTCCGGCACGGCGATACGGATCGCTTCGACGCTTTCCGCGGCGGCTGCCGCGACCACTGCCTGCGGCGCCGGTTCTGCTTGCGGGGCGGCCTGGCTGGTCACCGGGGCGATGCCTTCGGTGGCTTCGGCAGCGCCTTCCAGAGCGGCTTCGCCTTCACCTTGCATGCCCTGGCCGGCCTCGTCGCGCTCACGGCGATAGCGGTTGCGGCCACGGCGGTTACGGCGGCGGCGCTCTTCGCCTTCGGCGGTTTCGGCGAATCCTTCGGCACCTTCCGTCAGTTCGGCGCGCACGGCCGGCACTTCGTCTGCGGCGGCTTGCGGCAGCACGCCCAGCGCCTGGGCGGCGGCTACGGCTTCCGGCTGCGGCGCTTCGCCGGCCTCGGCTTCACGCAGGTCGCTGCGTTCGCGCTGGCGATCGCGCTGGCGCTCGCGGCGTTCCTGGCCGCGTTCGCGGCGGCCTTCCTGGCGGGCTTCGGCGCGCTCACCCTGGGCACGTTCACCCTGGGCGGCTTCAGCCTGGCGGGCGACGGCCGGAGTGGCCTGGCCGTCCTGCTGGCGCGGCTGGCGGCCCTGGCGCTCGCCACGGCCTTCGCGTTGTTCGCCGCGCTCGCCTTGCTGGCGCTCGGCACGCTCACCACGCTCTGCACGCTGACCGCGAGGCTGGCGGTCGCCGCGTTCCTGACGCTCGCCACGCTCACCGCGCTCGGCGCGTTCGGTACGCTCGCCACGCTGGCCACGGCCTTCGCCGCGCTGGCCGCGCTCGCGGCGGCCTTCGCCACCGCGGCTTTCGGCGGCCGCCACCGGCTTGGCCGGCTCAACCACCGGCGCAGGCGCCGGACGCGCGCCAAACAGGCCCTTCAGCCAGGCGATAAAACCGCCGGCTTCCACCGGCTTGGTGGCAGGGACGGGCGGAGCGGCCGGGGCAGCTTCCGGACGCGGAGCGCGCTCCGGACGCGGCACGGAGACCGGAGCCGGCTGTTCCGGAGTGATGCCCTTGACCGCCGCTTCCTGACGCGGCTTGGCTTCTTCCTTGCGGCGGCTGCTGTAGCTGGTGTCAGCTTCCAGTTCCTTGGCGGCAGCCTCGGCCATCTTGTAGCTGGCGGTGCTGTCTTCCAGGCGCGGGTCGTCGTGGCGCAGGCGCTCCAGCTTGTAGTGCGGCGTTTCCAGGTGCTTGTTCGGGATCAGCAGCACGTTGACCTTGAAGCGCAGCTCGATCAGGTTGATTTCCTGGCGCTTCTCGTTCAGCAGGAAGGCGGCGACCTCCACCGGTACCTGGCAGTGGATGGCGGCGGTGTTTTCCTTCATCGCCTCTTCCTGGATGATGCGCAGCACTTGCAGGGCGGACGATTCGGTATCGCGGATATGACCCGTGCCGTTGCAGCGCGGGCAAGTGATGTGCGAGCCCTCCGACAGCGACGGACGCAGGCGCTGGCGCGACAGCTCCATCAGGCCGAAGCGGCTGATCTTGCCCATCTGCACACGGGCGCGGTCATGGCGCAGCGCGTCCTTCAGGCGCGTTTCCACGTCCTTCTGGGCCTTGCCCGATTCCATGTCGATGAAGTCGATCACGATCAGGCCGCCCAAGTCGCGCAGGCGCAGCTGGCGGGCGATCTCGTCGGCGGCTTCAAGGTTGGTGCGCAGCGCGGTTTCCTCGATGTCTGCGCCCTTGGTAGCGCGGGCCGAGTTCACGTCCACGGAGACCAGCGCCTCGGTGTGGTCGATCACGATGGCGCCGCCGGAGGGCAGCATCACCATGCGCGAGTAGGCCGACTCGATCTGGTGTTCGATCTGGAAACGCGAGAAGAGGGGCACGTCGTCCCGGTACTTCTTCACGCGGTTCATGTTGTCAGGCATCACCACGCTCATGAAAGCGCGGGCCTGTTCGTAGATCTCGTCGGTATCGATCAGGATCTCGCCGATATCCGGCTGGAAGTAGTCGCGGATGGCGCGGATCACCAGGCTCGATTCCAGGTAGATCAGCAGCGGGGCCTTGTTGTCGCCGGCGGCGCCGTCGATGGCCTTCCACAGTTGCAGCAGGTAGTTCAGGTCCCACTGCAGTTCCTCGGCCGAGCGGCCGATGCCCGCGGTACGGGCGATGATGCTCATGCCTTCAGGCACGGTCAGCTGCGACATGGTTTCGCGCAGCTCCTGGCGGTCCTCGCCCTCGATGCGGCGGGACACGCCGCCGCCGCGCGGGTTGTTCGGCATCAGCACCAGGTAGCGGCCGGCCAGCGAAATGAAGGTGGTCAGGGCCGCGCCCTTGTTGCCTCGCTCTTCCTTCTCGACCTGGACGATCAGTTCCTGGCCTTCATGCAGGGCATCCTGGATACGCGCGTTGCGCACGTCGATGCCTTCCTTGAAGAAGGCTCGGGCCACTTCCTTGAACGGCAGGAAGCCGTGGCGTTCTTCGCCGTAGTTGACGAAGCAGGCTTCCAGCGAGGGTTCGATACGGGTGATGACACCCTTGTAGATGTTGCCCTTGCGCTGTTCGCGCCCGGCAGTCTCGATGTCGATATCGATCAGTTTCTGACCGTCGACGATGGCGACGCGCAATTCCTCCTGTTGCGTCGCGTTGAACAGCATGCGTTTCATCGCAATACCTCACTCCAGAGCCGCGGTTGCACCGTCTTGGCGGTGTCCGCGGCGATCCATGGAGCACGCGAGGGAGCGAGCGAAGGCGCGAGAATTGCCGGAAAGCGCCGTTTCGCGCAAAGGCGAGCGGCTGGGCGCGGGTGAAAGAGAGGCGATGACGTCGGGGTAACGTCCGTGGGGCGGGAGAGTACGCCGGCGGCTGCTCTGGCAGACACTGGCGCGTTCCCGTTCCGGAGGCGATGCTGGACGCCAGCGCAACTGGCGCCGGCGGCATCGCGGCCGGGCCGCGGAAGGCCTAGACGCGTCAAAGAGCAAATTTTTCGGACACGGCAAGGCTGCCAATGCTGCCTGACATCTCCTGGCGGGCGCACCTACTACTTCTTGGAGTTCTGCGACCGGGCGCCGGTATTTCCAGTCAGGCGGCAGGCGGGCCTGCCGGCCGGCACCGTTTCCCGGTGCAGGCGGGACTTCTCTCACCGAAGCGGATGCCTACGGGGCATCCACTCTTGAATTCTGTTTTACCTGAACACTCTGTTCCCACGTCATCGCCTGCTGCGCCGAAGCCTCCTTTGGGCGACTTCCTGCGTGCCGGCGATATCGTGCGTGCTGCTTTTACTGCCATTTGGCCGTCTGGCGTCCGCGCGGATCACGCAATGAAGCGGCGCAGGGCGGAAGACGGTCCGGGTTGGCGGCGACCCCAAGTGTAGAATGCGGTCAATCCAAGATTAATCACGGGATTGATCGCTTACACAGGTCTTGCGCTGCCGGCCCCGGCCGGAACAGCGAGGAAATTATATTGAAAATGAATGAGTTACGCCATCAAATTGAAAAGCCTGCCGATGTAGCGCCGGCAAGCCCGCAGGTGGCGTATGTCACGATCGACGAGGGCTCCGAAGGTCAGCGCATCGACAACTTCCTGCTGAAGGTGGCCAAGGGCGTACCCAAGAGCCATATCTACCGGGTGCTGCGGTCGGGTGAAGTGCGCGTCAACAAGGGGCGCATCGATGCCACTTATCGCCTGCAATCTGGCGACGTGGTGCGAATTCCCCCGATGCGAGTGGCGTCTTCGGCTCAATCCGCCGGGGCGCAGCCGGTGCCAGCCAGCGAATTTCCCGTGCTGTTCGAGGATGCGCAGCTGCTGGTGGTGAACAAGCCCGCCGGCGTGGCGGTCCATGGCGGCTCGGGCGTTGCCTTCGGCGTGATCGAGCAGTTGCGCCAGGCGCGGCCCCAGGCCAAGTTCCTCGAGCTGGTGCATAGGCTCGACCGTGAGACCTCGGGCATCCTGGTGTTGGCCAAGAAGCGCTCGGCCCTGGTCCACCTGCATGAGCAGATCCGCGGCAACAGCATGGACAAGCGGTATTTCGCCTGCGTGGCCGGCGAGTTCCCGAATAACCGGCAGCATGTGAAGCTGCCTCTATATAAGTACACCACGCCCGACGGCGAGCGACGCGTGCGGGTACAGGCCGACGGGCTGGCGTCGCACACGGTATTCAACCGGATCGAGGCGTTTCCCGGCTTTACCTTGCTGGAGGCCGAGCTGAAGACCGGTCGTACGCACCAGATCCGCGTCCACCTGGCGCATTCGGGATTCCCGATCGTTGGCGACGAGAAGTACGGCGATTTCCCCCTGAACAAGTCGCTGGCGCGTTCCGCTGCGAATCCCGGCATCAAGCGCATGTTCCTGCACGCCCACCGGCTGGTGTTCATCCACCCGGCGACGGGCGCGCCGCTGGCCGTCGAGGCACCGTTGCCAGACGAATGCGTCGGATTCCTGCAACAATTGCGACAGCTGCGCGCCCCGGAGTAGGGCCGCGCGATCAACGCCACAAGGACAACCATGGCCAGGCAACAATTTGACCTGATCGTTTTCGACTGGGACGGGACGCTGATGGACTCGACCCCGACCATCGCCAAGTGCATCCAGCTCGCCAGCCGCGACCTGGGCCTGCCCGTGCCGGACGACAGCGCGGCCAGCCATGTGATCGGGCTTGGGCTGAAGGATGCATTGTCGTACGCAGTGCCGACGCTGGACCCGGTCGACTATCCGCGCCTGGCTGAGCGCTACCGCTACCATTTCCTGACCCGCGACGCCGATCTGGTGCTGTTCGACGGCGTGCGCGAGATGCTGGAAACGCTACGCGGCGAACACTATTTCCTCGGCGTTGCCACCGGCAAGACCCGTGTCGGCCTGCAGCGCGCGCTGGCCGCCAGCGGCCTGACGCGGCTCTTCGACGCTACCCGCTGTGCCGACGAAACCTTTTCCAAGCCGCATCCGGCCATGCTGCAGGAACTGACCCGCGAGCTGGGGCAGGACATGGCGCGCACCGTCATGGTGGGCGACACCACCCATGACCTGCAGATGGCGGTCAATGCCGGCGCCGCGGGCATTGGCGTATGCTATGGCGCACATCCAGGCGACTCGCTGCGGGCGATGGCGCCGGTACATTGCGCCACCTCGATCGCCGACCTGACCGACTGGTTGCTGGTCCATGCCTGAGAACGCGGCCGGCCAGGGCGCGGTGCGGCTGTGCGCCGCGGCAGACCTGGAAGAGGGCGGCCTTGGGGTGCGCTTCTCTGTGGTGCTGGACAGCCGCGAGATCGGCGCCTTCGTGGTGCGCTTCGACGGTGCTGCGCATGCCTACCTGAACCAGTGCGCGCATGTACCGATGGAGCTCGACTGGCAGGAGGGGCGGTTCTTCGACAGCTCGGGCCTATACTTGATGTGCGCCACACATGGCGCGGTTTATGCGCCGGATAGCGGCGAGTGCGTCGGCGGTCCCTGCCGCGGCGCGGCGCTGGCCAAACTGCGTATCGAAGAGCGCGATGGCCAGGTCTTCTGGTTCCCTGAAGGTCCGTACCGGGCCGCCGCGCAAGCGAACGGCACCTGAATGACGGGCGGCCTGGCCGCCCGTTCTGTTTTCAAGTTTTCCACGAGCGAGTTGCATGACAGAAGAACAGAAGCCGCCAATTGGTCAACCGGAAGCATCGGGCGAATCGCGTGAACCTGGGCAGGACGATACAAAACAACCCGAGTCCGAACGCCTCGTCACCGCGAAGCAAGCCGACTATCCGCTGGAAAACGAACTGCGCGCAGGCGACGCTGCGGCCCAGCGCGAGCAGCGCGAACGCAAGGCCCGCATGGCTGGGGGTGCCGGAGCGGCCGGCAACGGTCCGGTGGGCGCCGCGGGCTGGGAGCGCGATGTCCTGGAAAAGGTGCTGACGGCATCACTGCGCGAGCAGCGCGCCGCACGCCGCTGGCGCATCTTCTTCCGTTTCGTCGGACTGGGCCTGCTGGCGCTGATCTTCGTCGCGCTGTTCGATTTCAAGGGCGACGGCATCAACACGTCCGGCCGCCATACCGCGATGGTCACGCTGGAGGGCGAGATCGCTGCCGGTACGCCGGCCGGCGCCGAGTCGATCAATGCCTCGCTGCAGGCGGCATTTGCCGACGCCAACGCCGCCGGCGTGATCCTCAAGATCAACTCCCCGGGCGGCTCGCCGGTGCAGGCCGGCATCATCAACGACGAGATCCAGCGGTTGCGCGGGCTCTATCCGTCCAAGCCGTTCTATGTTGTGATCGAGGAAATCTGTGCCTCGGGTGGCTATTACGTCGCCGCGGCGGCCGACAAGATCTATGTCGACAAGGCCAGCATCGTCGGCTCGATCGGCGTGCTGATGGACGGCTTCGGCTTTACCGGCCTGATGGACAAGCTCGGCGTGGAGCGCCGGCTGTACACCTCGGGCGCGAACAAGGGCATGCTCGACCCGTTCTCGCCGCAGGTGCCGAGGCAGAAGGCCTACGCCGAGGCGATGCTCAAGGAAATCCACGAGCAGTTCATCGACGTGGTGAAGGAAGGCCGGGGCGACCGGCTCAAGGACGATCCGGACCTGTTCTCCGGGCTGTTCTGGTCGGGCGAGCGCAGCATCGAACTGGGCCTGGCCGACGCGCTGGGAACCTCTGATTCCGTCGCGCGCGACGTACTCAAGGCCGAGGATATCGTCGACTACACGGTCAAGGAAAACATCGCCGAGCGCGTGGCCAAGCGCTTCGGCGCTGCGGTCGGCACCGCGGCAATGAAGACCATGCTGTGGAGCACGCGCCTGCAGGGCATGCACTGAGGCAGGTGGCGCGCTTCGGCAGATGAAAACGGGGCGCGCTTGCGCCCCTTTCTATACGGCTGGCGTGTTCAGGCTGCCAGCAGCGAAAAGATCGCCGGCCGCTTTTGCAGCGCGATCTTGTCCGGGCGCCACGCCGACAGCGGCAGCGTGACGATGGTTTCGGTCGGCAGCGTCAGGTCCACCGCCACCGACAGCAGCGTGGTGCCGGCGCAATGCTGGCGCATTGCTTCTAGCAGCGCCAGGTTGCGGTACGGCGTTTCGATAAACACCTGCGTCTGGCTGGCCTTGCGCGAACGCTGCTCCAGTTCGCGCAGCCGCTGCGCACGGTCGCCGGCATCGACCGGCAGGTAGCCGTTGAACGCAAAGCTCTGGCCATTCAGGCCCGAGCCCATCACCGCCAGCAGGATCGAGCTGGGCCCCACCAGCGGCCGCACCCGGATGCCGCGCGCATGCGCCAGCCGTACCAGCTCGGCGCCGGGATCCGCCACCGCCGGCACGCCGGCTTCGGACAGCAGGCCGCCGTCGCGGCCGGCCTGGATCGGCGCGAGCAGTTCGGCCAGCGCGTCGGCGCGGGTGTTGACGTTCAGCTCGCGGATCTCGATCTGCTGGATCGGGCGCGCCAGCGGCGTGCTTTCGCCCAGCTTCTTCAGGAAGGCGCGGGCGGTCTTGGCGTTCTCGGCGACCAGGTAGTCGAGCCCGGCTGCGATCTGCTGCACGCCGGCGGGAATGACTTCCGCCAGCGGATCGGCTTCGTCGCGCTTGCCGAGGGTATTGGGAATCAGGAAAAGATTGCCGCTCATGGTTGAGTCCGGTGGGTCATGCTGCGAGCAGCGGGTAGCCGGCCCGGCGCAGCATGCCGGTCAGCGCGATCAGGGGCAGGCCGATCAGGGCCGTGGGGTCGTCGGACTCGACGCGCTCGAGCAGCATGATGCCGAGCCCTTCGGACTTGGCGCTACCCGCCACGTCGTAGGGACGTTCCAGTTGCAGGTAGGCTTCGATCTCGGCATCGCTCAGATCGCGCATGGTCACGCGGGTCTGCACGTCGGCCAGTTGCACGGTGCCGCTGCGCCCGTCCAGCAGGCACAGCGCCGAGTGGAAGGCAGCGGTGCGCCCGCGCATGCGGCGCAGCTGCGCGACGGCTTTGTCGTGCGTGCCGGGCTTGCCCATCTGCGCCCCGTCCAGTGTCAGCACCTGGTCCGAGCCGATCACCAGCGTACCCGGATGGCGCGTGGCAATCGCCTCGGCCTTGCGCTGCGACAGGCGCAGGGCGGTAGCCTCCGGCGCTTCGCCTGCGAGCGGGGTTTCGTCGATGTCCGGGGTGGCCACTTCGAAGGGGATGCGCAGCCGCTCGAGCAACTCGCGGCGGTAGGGCGAGCCGGAGCCGAGGATCAGCCTGGGGCGGGGGTCTTGATGCATAAGTGATTGAAGCGTAACAGGAATGAGGTAAGGTTTGCCTGGCAAGGCCTTTGACCTCAAGAAGGTTTGCGTCGTATAATCGCGCGTTTTGCCGCATCCGCACCTGGGCGCTGTGCCGCCAATGTGCGCGGCCGCTGTCAGCGCAGGCGTGGAATGTGGCGAGCCAGTCAACGCAATACGACCGGAGCCACGCACATGACCCAGCAAATTGACCTGCGCGCGCTCGATCTCTTCGCGTTCTGCCGCAAGGGCGAAAGCCTGAGCGGCGACGTGGCGGTGCGGGATTTGCCGCGCATCTTAGCCGAGACCGCCGCGCAAGCGCCAGCCTCGGCACCTGAAGAGACGTTTGCCTACACGGCCACCGGCTTCGTGCGCGAAGAGGCGGCCGAGCCGGGCGCCCCGGTGGCGCGGCGGTTGTTCTTCGATGTGACCGTCAGGGGCCGGATGTGGCTGGATTGCCAGCGCTGCCTGACGCCTTATGCCGAGCCGATCGATACGGCCACGCGCTTCGAGGTGGTGGAGAGCGAGGAAGCAGCCGATGCCGCGCCGATGGACGACGACGAAGTCGACGTGATCGCCGGCTCCAAGCGCTTTTCGCTGCTGGAACTGATTGAAGATGAAGTGCTGCTGGCGCTGCCGGTGGCCCCCAAGCATGACGCCTGCCCGTCGGTGCACGAAAGCCTCGTGACCGGCACGGACGGCGAGGCACAGCCCGAGGCTGAGCCAGAGGAAGAAAAGCGGCCGTCGCCCTTTGCGGCGCTGGCCGGCCTGAAGAACAAGCACTGAGGCCAACCTGGCCGATGGCGCGTTATGCAGGTGGTAGTTGAAGCATCCGGCCGGGCCCCGGCTACGCCTTGGGCGGG
Organism: Cupriavidus phytohabitans; assembly: GCF_000426345.1. Taxonomy (GTDB): domain Bacteria; phylum Pseudomonadota; class Gammaproteobacteria; order Burkholderiales; family Burkholderiaceae; genus Cupriavidus. The sequence continues at coordinate 46,490 of NZ_AUFE01000010.1, forward strand.
ATGCGTGTGTTAATATTGAAAAATTCTCGAAGGAGTCATCATGGCTGTTCAACAGAACAAGAAGTCGCCGTCCAAGCGCGGCATGCATCGTTCGCACGACCACCTGACGGTCGCCCCGCTGGCCGTCGAGCCGACCACCGGCGAAACCCACCTGCGCCACCACGTCAGCCCGAACGGCTACTACCGTGGCCGCAAGGTCATCAAGACCAAGAACGACTGATAGCATATCGTGGCGTGACATTGCGTCTCGCTCGCGCATGCCTGTAAGTCGGACACAAGACGGTCAGACACAAAAAAGCGGCAAGATCGTTGCCGCTTTTTTGTTGGGCGCTCGGGATAACCGCCGGGCGTGGTGTGCGCTGCCGCGCTATCCGTACCAGGAACAATGACGATCAAAATCGCTATCGACTGCATGGGCGGCGACCACGGCGTGTCCGTGACCGTGCCCGCGGCGATCAGTTTTCTATCCCGCCACGACGATGCCGAAATGGTGCTGGTGGGCCTGCCGGACGCCATTCGGGCGCAGCTGAAAAAGCTGCATGCGCTGGATCATCCGCGTGTAAGCATTGTCGAGGCCACCGAGGTCATCACCATGGATGACCCGGTCGAGGTGGCGCTGCGCAAGAAGAAGGATTCTTCGATGCGCGTGGCCGTCACCCAGGTCAAGGAAGGCCAGGCCGGCGCCTGCATCTCCGCCGGTAATACCGGCGCGCTGATGGCGGTGTCGCGCTATGTGCTGAAAACGCTCGAAGGCATCGAGCGGCCGGCCATCGCCACCACCATCCCGAACCAGGAAGGCTGGGGCACCACCGTGCTGGACCTCGGCGCCAACGCCGACTGCGAGCCAGAACACCTGTTGCAGTTTGCCCGCATGGCCGAGGCCATGGTGGCCGTGGTGGACCACAAGGACCGCCCGTCCGTCGGCCTGCTGAATATCGGCGAGGAAGTCATCAAGGGCAACGAGGTGGTCAAGCGCGCTGGCGAGCTGCTGCGCGCTTCCGAGCTCAATTTCTACGGCAACGTGGAAGGCAACGACATCTTCAAGGGAACGACCGATATCGTCGTCTGCGACGGCTTTGTCGGCAATGTGGCGCTCAAGAGCACCGAGGGCCTCGCCAAGATGATCGGCGGCATGATCAAGGAAGAATTCACCCGCTCGTGGTTCACCAAGCTGCTCGCGGCGGTGGCCATGCCGGTGCTGTCGCGGCTCGCCAAGCGGCTTGATCCGGCGCGCTATAACGGTGCGTCGCTGCTGGGCCTGCGCGGCCTGGTGATCAAGAGCCACGGTTCGGCCGATGCCCATTCCTTTGAGTGGGCAATCAAACGCGGGTATGATGCCGCCAAGAATGGCGTGATTCCCCGTATCGCACGGGCTTTCGCCGATAAGTCCAGCGCCGCTGGCGTGGCGCAGACCGCCCCGGAGACAGACGCGCCTCCCAGCGCGCATCCCAGTACCCACGCCGCCTGAGCGCCTTGCGCGCCAGCCAGCGGGAACTGCGGTCCATACGATCCGACACTACATGACCAAGTACGCAAAAATCATCGGTACCGGGAGCTACCTGCCCCCGCGGCGCGTGACCAACCATGATCTGGCGGCGCAGCTTGCCGAAAAGGGCATCGAAACCAGCGACGAGTGGATCGTCTCGCGTAGCGGCATCTCGGCGCGCCACTGGGCCGAGCCCGACGTGACCAGCAGCGACCTGGCGGTCAAGGCCGCCGAGCAGGCCATCGAGGCCGCCGGCATCGACCGGCAGAGCATCGATATGATCATCGTTGCTACCTCGACACCGGACTTCGTCTTCCCCAGCACCGCCTGCATGGTGCAGGAGAAGCTGGGCATCACTAACCACTGCGCGGCATTCGACCTGCAGGCGGTGTGCTCGGGCTTTGTCTTTGCGCTGGCCACGGCCGACAAGTTCATCCGCAGTGGCTCACACCGCAACGTGCTGGTGATCGGCACCGAAGTGTTCTCGCGCATCCTGGATTTCAACGACCGTACCACCTGCGTGCTGTTCGGCGACGGTGCCGGCGCAGTGGTTCTGACCGCTTCGGAAGAGCCTGGCATCCTGTCGAGCGCCATGCACTCGGACGGCAGCCACGTCGACATCCTGTGCGTGCCGGGCAATGTCTCGGGCGGCAATATCACCGGCAATGCCTTCCTGCAGATGGATGGCCAGGCTGTGTTCAAGCTTGCCGTGAACGTTCTCGACAAGGTCGCGCGCGAAGCCATGGAACAGGCGGCCGTGCAGCCAGAGCAAATCGACTGGCTGATCCCGCACCAGGCCAATATCCGCATCATGCAGGGCACGGCCAGAAAGCTTGGCCTGTCCACCGAACGCATGGTCGCCACCGTGCACGAGCACGGCAATACCTCGGCCGCGTCGATCCCGCTGGCGCTCGACGTCGCCGTGCGCGACGGCCGCATCCGCCCGGGCCAGACCGTGCTGATGGAAGGCGTCGGCGGCGGCTTCACCTGGGGCGCGGTGCTGCTGCGCATGTAATTCGCAGCCGGTGCCCGGTGCGCGCCAACGCCGCGTGCCGCCGCGCCGGCTTCCCGTTTCATAAAGGGTTTCAATCCGATGAAATTCGCTTTCGTATTTCCCGGCCAGGGTTCGCAGTCGGTCGGCATGCTCAATGCCTTCGCGGATAACGCCGTCGTGCGCGCCACCGTGGAAGAAGCCTCCACCGCGCTTGGCCAGGATATCGGTCGCCTGATCGCCGAAGGCCCCGCCGAAGAACTGAACCTGACCACCAATACCCAGCCGGTAATGCTGACCGCCGCAGTGGCGGTCTACCGCGCGTGGCTGGACGCCGGCGGCCCGGCTCCGGCACTGGTGGCGGGACACAGCCTGGGCGAGTACTCGGCCCTGGTGGCTGCAGGCGTGATCCCGTTTGCCGATGCGGTGCCGCTGGTGCGTTTCCGCGCGCAGGCCATGCAGGAAGCCGTGCCGGTGGGTGAGGGCGGCATGGCTGCAATCCTGGGCCTGTCCGATGACGACGTCCGTGCCGCATGCGCCGAGGCGGCTGCCTCCGGCGTGGTCGAAGCCGTCAACTTCAACGCCCCGTCGCAGGTCGTGATCGCCGGCCACAAGGGCGCGGTCGAGAAGGCATGCGAGATCGCCAAGGCCAAGGGGGCCAAGCGTGCGCTGCCGTTGCCGGTGTCGGCTCCGTTCCACTCATCGCTGCTCAAGCCCGCCTCGGACCGCCTGCGCGAGCGGATGGCCGGGCTGGCGTTCGCCGCGCCATCGATCCCGCTGGTGAACAACGTTGACGTTGCGATCGTCAATGATCCGGAAGCGATCAAGGACGCCCTGGTGCGCCAGGCCGCGGCGCCGGTGCGCTGGGTCGAATGCGTGCAGAAGATGGCTGCCGAAGGCGTCACGCATGTGATCGAATGCGGCCCGGGCAAGGTGCTTGCCGGCATGACCAAGCGCATCGACGGCAACCTGACCGGCGGGGCAATCTTCGACCCGGCCTCGCTGCAGGACACACTGGCGCTGCTGAAATAAGCCAGGATAAAAGAGCACGAAAGGACACTCTGCATGACCAAACTTCTCGACAAGCAGGTTGCGCTGGTCACCGGCGCCTCGCGCGGCATCGGCCGTGCCATCGCGCTGGAACTTGCCCGCCAGGGCGCCACGGTGATCGGCACCGCCACCAGCGAGTCCGGTGCTGCCGGCATCACGGAATACCTCGGTGCCGAAGGCCTCAACGGCAAGGGCGCGGTGCTGAACGTCAATGATGCGGCCGCTTGCGATGCCCTGATCGACGAGATCGTGAAGACCCATGGCGGCATCGGCGTGCTGGTCAACAACGCCGGCATCACCCAGGACCAGCTGGCGATGCGCATGAAGGACGAGGACTGGGTCGCGGTCATCCAGACCAACCTGACCTCGGTCTTCCGCCTGTCGCGCGCGGTGCTGCGCCCGATGATGAAGGCCCGCCAGGGCCGTATCATCAATATCACTTCGGTGGTCGGCTCGGTCGGCAACCCCGGCCAGATGAACTACTCGGCCGCCAAGGCCGGCGTGGCCGGGATGACCCGCTCGCTCGCCGCCGAGATCGGCAGCCGCAACGTGACCGTCAACTGCGTCGCGCCGGGTTTCATTGACACCGACATGACCAAGGCGCTGTCCGAAGAGCAGCATGCTTCGCTCAAGCAGCAGATCCCGCTGGGCCGACTGGGCCAGCCCGAGGATATCGCCAATGCGGTGGCCTTCCTGGCCGGTCCGCAAGCTGCCTATATCACCGGCACCACGCTGCATGTAAACGGCGGGATGTACATGAATTAATCGGTTTTGGGGTGGCGATTTCCGGCAAGAAGCCGGAAGAAGCCGCGTGAAGCCGTAGTGAAGTCGTAGTTTTCCGAACCAAACGGGCGCGATTCTTGCAAAGCTTGGCGGGCGGCATTTCTGTCGTCCCAAACCTGCTAAAATGCGCCCACTTTTTGTCGAACTTCCCTGGAGGGTTACATGGACAATATCGAACAACGCGTCAAGAAAATCGTGGCAGAACAGCTTGGCGTGGCCGAGGCAGACATCAAGAACGAATCCTCGTTCGTGAACGACCTCGGTGCGGACTCGCTGGACACGGTTGAACTCGTGATGGCGTTGGAAGATGAATTCGGCATGGAAATTCCCGATGAGGAAGCCGAAAAGATCACGACCGTGCAACAGGCTATCGACTACGCCACCGCGCACGTCAAGGCCTAAGCCCGTCGTATCTGAATTCCGAGCCACAGAAGGCAGGTGGGCGGGCCGTCGCGGCCTTGCCTTGCTGTTTTCTGTGGCTTTCGTCTGTTCGAAGACGCAGAATGGAATGCGCCTGTACGCCGCGCCCGTGGCGCGGCGGCAGGCTGATCCGTCGTTCCGTCGCCTCTTCACGCACCCGTAGGAAAACATAGTGAGCCGTCGTCGCGTCGTCGTCACTGGGCTTGGCCTTGTGTCTCCGGTCGGAAACACGGTTGCCGAAGGCTGGGCCAACCTGGTAGCCGGCAAGTCCGGCATCGCCACCATCACCAAATTCGATCACTCCGCGCTTTCCGTGCACTTCGCCGGTGAAGTGAAGGGCTTCAATGCCGAGGACTACATCCCGGCCAAGGAAGCCCGCAATATGGATACGTTTATCCATTACGGTATCGCCGCGGGTACGCAGGCCCTGAGGGACAGCGGCCTGGAAGTGACCGAAGCCAATGCCGAGCGTATCGGCGTACTGGTCGGCTCGGGCATCGGCGGCCTGCCGATGATCGAAGAGACCAAAGCGGTGCTGACCGAGCGCGGTCCGCGCCGTATTTCGCCGTTCTTCGTGCCGGGTTCGATCATCAACATGATCGCCGGCCACCTGTCGATCATCCACGGCATCAAGGGCCCGAACCTCGCTGCCGTGACCGCGTGCACGACCGGCCTGCACAGCATCGGCCTGGCCGCTCGCCTGATCCAGGCCGGCGACGCCGATGCCATGTTGGCAGGCGGGGCCGAGTCGACGGTGTCGCCGCTGGGTATCGGCGGCTTTGCCGCGGCCCGCGCGCTGTCGACCCGCAACGACGACCCGGCTGCGGCCTCGCGCCCGTGGGACAAGGACCGCGACGGCTTCGTGCTGGGCGAGGGCGCCGGCGTGATGATGCTGGAAGAGTACGAGTCGGCCAAGGCGCGCGGCGCGCGCATCTATGCCGAGCTGATCGGCTTTGGCATGAGCGGCGATGCGTTCCACATGACCGCGCCGAACATGGACGGCCCGCGCCGCTGCATGGTCAACGCGCTGAAGGACGCAGGCATCAATGCGGACCAGGTCCATTACCTGAACGCGCATGGCACCTCGACGCCGCTCGGAGACAAGAACGAATCCGATGCCATCAAGGCAGCGTTCGGCGACCAGGCCTACAAGATGGTGGTGAACTCGACCAAGTCGATGACTGGCCACCTGCTGGGCGGCGCCGGCGGCGTGGAGTCGGTCTTCACCGTACTGGCTGTGCACAACCAGGTGTCGCCGCCGACGATCAACATCGACAACCAGGATCCGGAGTGCGACCTGGACTACGTGGCCAACACGGCGCGCGAGATGAAGATCGACGTTGCGGTAAAGAACAACTTCGGTTTCGGCGGTACCAACGGCACGCTTGTCTTCCGCCGCGTCTGATCCGTGGTTGAGGCGGGCCCTGCACGGGCTGCGCCAGGACAGGGCCCACCCGTTGCGGTGGGCCCTGTTGGTGTTCTGCGCCGGTGAAGCGGTTGCGATGGGACTGCTCGCGTCCGCGTTGGCCGACACCGTTGCCACGAACCCTGCCGGCATGCTGTGGTGGCACGGCGCGCTGGCGCTGCTGCCCGTTGTCGCCTGCGTGGCGATTGCCCGCAAATGGCGCCAATGGATGCGTGCGCTGTGCTGGCACTGCACGGCGCTGCTGCCGGCCCCCGACGGCAAAGGGCCGCTGCGGGTCCGTATTGAAGTACCCGGTGCCAGCCGCCACGAGGTCGTGGTGAGCGGCTTCTGGCAGGCGGGCAGCGTCGCTGTCTTGCGCCTTGGCTCCCGTGCGCCCGGTCTGCCGGGCGTAGTCTTCCTTCCCTGGCAAGCCGTGTCGCCGGATCTCTCGCGGCGGTTGCGGTGCGCTGCCAGAGTTGCACTGCAGGTGCAACCGGAAACGACCGCAAGGGAACGAATTTGTTAATTCACGGTCACACGTGCGCGTTGCTCGACGGGGCGAGCGAAGAATCGTAGGTAAAATACAACGTTTGTCGTGACGACCAAACCAAGAGATACACTGCAGGTGAGCCATACGTGAGCGAACGCGAAGCCGATCAGCTCCTAGTTGAACGCGTCCAGCAGGGCGACAAGCGGGCCTTTGAACTTCTGGTGACCAAATACCATCGGAAGATCATTCGCCTGATTTCGCGCCTGGTCAGGGACCCCGCCGAAGTCGAGGATGTGGCGCAGGATGCCTTTATCAAGGCATATCGCGCCTTGCCCCAGTTTCGCGGGGAGTCGGCCTTCTACACGTGGCTGTACCGGATCGCCGTCAACACGGCCAAGAACTACCTTGCTACCCAGGGCCGCCGCCCGGAAGCGTCGAGCGACATCGATGCGGAAGAGGCTGAAACTTTTGCGGACGGTGAGCAACTAAGGGATATCAATACGCCGGAGTCGATGCTCCACACGCGCCAGGTTGCCGAGACGGTGAACCGCGCGATGGAAGCACTGCCGGAGGAATTGCGAACCGCCATCACGCTGCGCGAGATCGAGGGCCTCAGCTATGAGGAAATCGCGGAGGCGATGGGATGTCCGATCGGCACGGTGCGCTCGCGGATCTTCCGCGCGCGCGAGGCGATTGCCGAAAGATTGCGTCCGCTGCTGGGAACGGCAGAGGGCAAGCGGTGGTAGTGGTTCCGGTGGTAGTAGTTCGGTAGCAAAGAACGATGTCGTGCGGCCAGCGTTGCAGCCTATTCCTGCATCGATAAGCGACAGCAGTAGACGGGATTATCGGTGTTCAATGGAAGTTCTTGGGGTGGGAAATGGGTCAGGCTCATAAGCAGTCGGTTCATGTAGTGGAAGCAGCGGAGCAGATCTCCGTTCTGATGGATGGCGAACTGGCGCCGCATGAAGTCAATGCCGTGCTCGATCTCGCAAAAAGCGACGACGGCATGGCCGACTGGAGCACATACCAGTTGATCGGCGATGCGCTGCGCTCGGAAGACCTGACGCACGCAGGCTCCACCGCCGATTTCCTAACTCGCTTCTCCGCCCGCCTGGAGGCCGAGCCGCACGTGCTGGTGCCGGCCGTGGCGCAAGCCAGTGCACGCCACCGCCTGCTGGTCAGGCCATCGTGGGTGCGCCGCGCCTTGCCTGGTACCGCGATCGCTGCCGCAGTGGCGGCGGTCAGCTGGGTGGTCGTGCCGCAGATGCGCGGACCCGCTGGCCTGGCCGCGCCCGAAGCCGTGGTGGCGCGCGCGGAACCGTCCGCAGCCGCGCCGGCTGCCGGCATTGTCACCGTGGCCGAAACCCAGATGATCCGCGACCCGCGCCTGGACGAATATCTGCGTGCCCATCGCACCTCGGTGGCAACGGATGCGTTCGCGCCAACCATGCGCACGGTTGCCAACGGCGCCAGCTTCTCTCAGGAAAATACGCAGGAATAATGCCGGACATGCCTAAAGGACGGTCGTCCGCCTATGTAGCGGGCGCACGGAGAATTGGGGCCCTGCGTAGGTCCCTTTTTCTGGCCTTGTGTCTGACTGCTGCAGCGGCAACCGCGCAGCCCTCGGACAGTACGCTGAACCGACGCGACGCCACGGCCTGGCTCAACAAGATCCACAAAGCCGCGCAACGCGAAAACTATGTCGGCACGCTGATTTACCAGCGCGGCAGCGTCATGCATGCGTCGCGCATCCAGCATTACAGCGATCTGGTCAACAACGAGTACGAGCGCCTGGAAACGCTGGACGGCAAGCCGCGCGAGGTGCTGCGCCAGAATGACGTGGTGCACAGCCTGATCCCGGAAGCCAAGCTGGTGGTGGTGGAGAAGCAGGAAGCCAAGGACCGCTTCCCGGCGCTGCTTGCCACCAACAAGAATGATGTGCTCGAGCTCTACGACATGCGCAGGATGCCCGCGGAGCGGGTGGCCGGCATGGATTGCGAGGTGTTCGCGCTGGAGCCTCACGATGCCGCGCGCTATGCGGTGCGCCTGTGGGCCGAGAAGAATTCCGGCCTGCTGATGCGTGCGCAGACCGTTGGCGACGGCGGCAAGGTGCTTGAGCAGGTGGCATTCTCGCAAGTCCAGATCGGGGTGCCGTCGGAAAAACAGCGCATCCTTGCTGCCATCAAGAGTGCCAGCAGCTGGAATCACTACGAGGTGAATTACCAGGCGACCAACATCGCCGACGAAGGCTGGACGATCGCCGTGCCGCTGAAGGGTTTCCAGAAAATCCGCGAGGTACGACGCCCGCTGGGTGAGCTTCGGGCGCCGGCGCCCGGCAACAGTCGTGGCCAGGTCTTCGAAGTTCTGCAGGTGGTCTACAGTGACGGACTGACCGGCCTGTCGGTCTTCATCGAGCCGGTTTCCGAGCAGCGCGTGCGCCGCGAAGGCGTGGCCGCGCTCGGCGCGACCCAGGTCGTGGTGCGCCGCATTGCCGATTACTGGATCACCGTGGTCGGCGAAGTGCCGGCGAGCACCGTACGCCAGTTTGCGACGGCCGTAGAGTACCGACAGCCCAAGGCGGTACACTGAGCCTGACGCGGGTGCAGCCGGCGCCTCGGAATGCCCCATTCCAGGGGCCGGCCCATGAAACCTGCGCGAGGGGTCCCAGCCACGGGATCGTATCGGTTTTTCTTCTTTCGCTGAATCCCGGGAGTTGTCGATGACTTTCAGATCTCCAGCCCTGGCGCGTGCCGTGGTCATGGCTGCCATGTTGGTGCTCGGCCCGACCGTGGCCCAAGTCAGCCACGCCCAGGCCGCCGCCGCCAACTACAACCTGCCTGATTTCACCGACCTGGTGGAAAAGGCCAGCCCCGCAGTCGTCAATATCCGCACCACGGAGCGCGTGCGCCAACGCGGCGGCGCTCCTGGCGACGATGAAATGGCCGAGTTCTTCCGGCGCTTCTTTGGCGTGCCCATGCCGGGCGCGCCGGCCCCAGGCACGCCGCCGCGCCGCAACCAGCCGCAGCCGCCGCAGCAGGAAGAACAGAGCCGGGGCGTAGGCTCGGGCTTCATCATCAGCGCCGATGGTTATGTGATGACCAACGCGCATGTGGTGGCGGACGCCGAGACTATCTACGTTACGCTGCCGGACAAGCGCGAGTTCAAGGCCAAGCTGATCGGGTCGGACAAGCGTACCGACGTGGCGCTGCTGAAGGTTGAGGCCACTAACCTGCCACGCCTGCCGCTGGGAGATTCGGAGAAAGTCCGCGCCGGCGAGTGGGTGCTCGCCATCGGCTCGCCGTTCGGGCTGGATAACAGCGTGACCGCCGGCATCGTCTCGGCCAAGGGGCGCGATACCGGCGACTACGTGCCATTCATCCAGACAGATGTGGCGGTCAACCCCGGCAACTCGGGCGGTCCGCTGATCAACCTGCGCGGCGAAGTGATCGGTATCAATTCGCAAATCTACAGCCGCAGCGGCGGCTACATGGGCATTTCCTTCGCGATCCCGATCGACGAGGCGATGCGCGTGTCCGAGCAGCTCAAGACCGCCGGCCGCGTGACCCGCGGCCGCATCGCGGTGGCGATCGGCGATGTCACCAAGGAAGTGGCCGATTCGCTGGGGCTGGGCCGTGCGCGTGGCGCACTGGTCGGCAGCGTCGAACCGGGCGGCCCCGCCGAGAAGGCCGGAGTCGAGGCCGGCGATATCATCCTGAAGTTCAACGGCCGCGATATCGAGCGCGCTTCGGACCTGCCGCGCATGGTCGGCGATACCAAGCCGGGCGCGCGCGTGCCGCTGCAGTTGTGGCGCAAGGGCGCGACCCGCGAGGTGACCATTACCGTTGCCGAGCTGGAGCCGGACGGCAAGGCGCGCGCCAGCCGCAGCGCGGCGCCCAAGGAAGACAGCGCACAGGCCAGCAAGCCCAACGCGCTGGGGCTGGTAGTCAACGACCTGCCCGACGCGCGCCTGAAGGAGCTCAAGCTCAAGTCGGGCGTCGAGGTAGAGCTGGCCGACGGCCCTGCGCTGCGCGCCGGCATCCGTCCAGGCGACATTATCCTGCGCCTGGGCGACACCGACGTGACCAACGCCCGCCAGTTCAACGAGCTGGTGCGCGGGCTGGACAAGAGCCGGATCGCCGCGGTGTTCGTGCGCCGCGGCGACGCCACCCAGGTGCTGACGCTGCGCCCGGGTGCCACCGTCAGCCGTTGATCCGCTCCCCGACGGCATGCCCGCGCTGACACTTTACGGCCGGGCATACTGCCATCTGTGCGACGACATGAAGGTCGCGCTGGAATCCCTCCGGCGCGATTTTTCTTTCGTGCTCCATGAGGTGGATGTCGACAGCGACGCCGGCCTGGAAGACCGCTTCGGCGAGCTGGTCCCGGTATTGATGCCAGGGCCGCCGGAGGCGCTCGACAGCGGTGCCGCGCGGCTTTGTCACTATTTCCTCGATGGCGGCGCGGTGCGGGAGTGGCTTGCAGCACACGGCGGCGCCCGCGCCAGCCGCTGAATGCGCCTGGCACGCGCATGGCGTGGCCATTTCACGACCCGGAAGCCTTTGAAAATCCGGTAAAATCGCGGATTGGCGCAAAAATTGCACCCCTGACCTTTGCGGCACGCCCGCGCACGCCCTGCCGGCGCGCGGCGCCGGGCCATTTTCGAACTGCGACGAACCGTTTGTTGCCGCCCGGGCCCTGTTGCCGGCGCTCCCCTGAACACTAGATGGACCATATCCGTAATTTCTCGATCATTGCCCATATCGACCATGGGAAGTCCACCCTGGCCGACCGGATCATTCAGCTCTGTGGAGGGCTGTCGGATCGGGAGATGGAAGCGCAGGTCCTCGACTCGATGGATATCGAGAAAGAGCGCGGTATCACCATCAAGGCGCAGACCGCCGCGCTGACCTACAAGGCGCGCGACGGCGAGGTCTACAACCTGAACCTGATCGATACCCCGGGACACGTCGACTTCAGCTATGAAGTCAGCCGCTCGTTGTCCGCCTGCGAAGGCGCGCTGCTGGTGGTCGACGCCTCGCAGGGCGTTGAGGCGCAGACCGTGGCCAACTGCTACACCGCGATCGAGCTGGGCGTGGAAGTCGTGCCGGTGCTGAACAAGATCGACCTGCCGCAGGCCGACCCCGAGAACGCGATCCAGGAGATCGAGGACGTCATCGGCATCGATGCGCAGGACGCGACGCCGTGCTCGGCCAAGACCGGCCAGGGCGTGCAGGACGTGATCGAGGCCCTGATCGCCAAGGTGCCGCCGCCCAAGGGCGACGCGGACGCACCGCTGCAGGCGCTGATCATCGATTCGTGGTTCGACAACTACGTCGGCGTGGTGATGCTGGTGCGCGTGGTCAACGGCACGCTGCGCACCAAGGACAAGGTGCTGCTGATGGCCACCGGCGCGCAGCACCTGGTCGAGCAGGTGGGCGTGTTCACGCCCAAGTCGATCCAGCGCGATTCGCTGACCGCGGGCCAGGTAGGCTTTGTCATCGCCGGCATCAAGGAACTGAAGGCCGCCAAGGTGGGCGACACCATCACCACCGTGCAGCGCAAGGCCGAGGCGCCGCTGCCCGGCTTCAAGGAAGTCAAGCCGCAGGTGTTCGCCGGCCTGTATCCCGTCGAGGCCAACCAGTACGAAGCGCTGCGTGAATCGCTGGAAAAGCTGCGCCTGAACGACGCCTCGCTGATGTTCGAGCCGGAAGTGTCGCAGGCGCTGGGCTTCGGCTTCCGTTGCGGCTTCCTGGGCCTGCTGCACATGGAAATCGTGCAGGAGCGCCTGGAGCGCGAGTTCGACATGGACCTGATCACCACCGCGCCGACGGTGGTGTACCAGGTCGAGATGCGCGACGGCACCATGATCACGGTGGAAAATCCGGCGAAAATGCCGGATCCGAGCAAAATCGAAGCGATCCTGGAGCCGATCGTTACCGTCAACCTGTATATGCCGCAGGAGTATGTCGGCTCGGTGATCACGCTGTGCACGCAGAAGCGCGGCACGCAGATCAACATGAGCTACCACGGCAAGCAGGTGCAGCTGACCTACGAGATCCCGATGGCGGAAATCGTGATGGACTTCTTTGACCGCCTGAAGTCGGTGTCGCGCGGCTATGCGTCGATGGATTACGAGTTCAAGGAATATCGCCCGTCGGATGTGGTCAAGGTCGATATCCTGATCAACAGCGACAAGGTCGATGCGCTGTCGGTGATCGTCCACCGCTCCAACTCGCAATACCGGGGCCGCGAAGTTGCCGCCAAGATGCGCGAGATCATCCCGCGCCAGATGTACGACGTGGCGATCCAGGCGGCGATCGGCTCGAATATCATTGCGCGCGAGAACGTCAAGGCACTGCGCAAGAACGTGCTGGCCAAGTGCTACGGCGGCGATATCAGCCGCAAGAAGAAGCTGCTGGAAAAGCAGAAGGCCGGCAAGAAGCGCATGAAGCAGGTCGGTACGGTCGAGATCCCGCAAGAGGCCTTCCTGGCCATCCTGCAGGTGGACGACAAGTAAGGCCCGGCAGCAGATGCCACGCGCGGCGGTTCGCCGCGCGGGTAACAGAACAGGCTGTACCAGGATTTCCAAGAACCAGAAGCCGTCATGAATTTTGCACTGATCCTTTTTGTGCTGGTGGTGATTACGGGTGTTGCGTGGGTCGCGGACAAGCTCGTGTTCGAGCGGCAGCGCCGCGCCTCGGCGCGGCTGGCGCTGGCTGAATTCGATTCCCGCCAGGCGGCGCTGCAAGGTGGCTTTGGCGCGACCGATGCCGACGCCACGCGCAAGCGCCTGGCCGAAGAGAAGCTGCGCCAGCCGTGGTGGCTGGAATACTCGGCAAGCTTCTTCCCGGTGATCCTGGCGGTATTCGTCCTGCGCTCGTTCGTGGTCGAGCCGTTCAAGATCCCGTCGGGCTCGATGATCCCGACGCTGCTGATCGGCGACTTCATCCTGGTCAACAAGTATGAATACGGCATCCGGCTGCCGGTGGTGAACAAGAAGATCATGGACATGCGCGAGCCCCAGCGCGGCGACGTGATGGTGTTCCGCTACCCGAAGGACCAGTCGCTCGATTACATCAAGCGAGTTATCGGCGTGCCGGGCGACACGGTGCAGTATTTCAACAAGCGGTTGACCATCAACGGCAAGCCGGCCGAATACACGGTGCTGCCGGACTTCCTGGACGAAGAGCGCCTGGCATATTCCAAGCATTTCCGCGAAAAGCTGCCCGGCAGCGTCGATCATGGCATCCTTAATGATGCCGACCGGCCGGCGTTCGTGGCGGGCGCCGACCCGGATTTCCCTTACCGGGAAAACTGCACTTACAATCAGCAGGGTGTGACGTGCAAGGTACCTGCAGGTCACTATTTCGTGATGGGCGACAACCGGGACAACAGCCTCGACTCCCGTTACTGGGGATTCGTGCCGGATGAGAATATCGTCGGCAAGGCCTTTGTCATCTGGATGAACCTGGGTAATTTCGGACGCGTGGGCTCGTTCAAGTAAGTCAAGCCGCGCGGCGCAAGAACACTCAACACAAAAGAGGGCAAGCGCAATGGGTCAGACCGGGAAGGGTAAGGGGAAAGAACAAGGCCGGGAGTACTTGCAGGCCTGGCCACGGCGCCACGGGCAGGGCGGATTTTCCGTCTGGACGCTGCTGGTGATCGTGGTCTTCGTGATCGGCGTGGCCTTGCCGGCCGTGCGCTCGATACCGAGCCTGGTGGAGTATTTTTCGGTGAAGCGCGCCGCCAGCTATGCGAAGCAGCGTGCAGTCAACAAACGTGAAGTCGTCGAGTATTTCGACAAACAGGCAGTCATCGACCAGATTGCCGCAGTCAAGGGCGAAGACCTGCTGGTCCGCGAGGACGATAACGGCAACATCCGCTCGGTCGATTTTTCGTACCGGACCGAAGTGCCCGTCTACGGACCCCTGAGTCTTCTGATCACCTATTCGGGAACGCAGCACTGATATGAACCTCGACGCCTTGCAGCAACGACTCGGCTACCGATTCAGCAAGCCAGAATTACTGCAGCAGGCGCTGACGCACCGCAGCCACAGCGCCCAGCACAACGAACGCCTCGAGTTTTTGGGCGATTCGGTGCTCAACTGCGCCGTGGCGGACATGCTCTATGGCATGTTCGGCAAGCTTGACGAAGGCGACCTGTCGCGCGTGCGCGCCAACCTGGTCAAGCAGCAGGCCCTTTATGAGATCGCCCAGATGCTGCAGCTGTCCGACACGCTGCGCCTGGGCGAGGGCGAACTGAAGAGCGGCGGCTTCCGCCGTCCGTCGATTCTCGCCGACGCGCTCGAAGCCATCGTTGGCGCGGTCTTCCTCGATACCGGCTTCGAGGCCGCGCGCGCGCTGATCCGCAAGCTCTATATCCCGATTCTGGAGCAGGTGGATCCGCGCACGCTGGGCAAGGACGCCAAGACCCTGCTGCAGGAATACCTGCAGGGCCACAAGATTGCCCTGCCGCAATATAACGTAATCGCCACTCACGGAGCCGCGCACAGCCAGCAGTTTGAAGTCGAGTGCACGGTGCCTAAACTGGAAGTCCGGGTGTTCGGCACCGGTGCCTCGCGGCGCGCCGCCGAGCAGGCCGCCGCCAAGCTGGCGCTGGACGAAGTCCAGAAGCTGGTGCCGCAGCTGCTCAAGCGCAGCCGCGCCGAGCGCACCGGCAAGACCCGCAAGCAACCCCAGCCGCAGGATCCGCAGCTGTCTCTCAGGTTGAAGGAATGACCGAATCTACCCATCCGCAGCAAGACGCGGCGGATACCCCGGCCGCAGCGTTCCGCTGCGGCACCGTGGCCATCGTCGGCCGCCCCAACGTCGGCAAGTCCACGCTGATGAACGCGCTGGTCGGCCAGAAGATCAGCATCACCTCGCGCAAGGCGCAGACCACGCGGCACCGCATCGTCGGCATCCAGACCACGGATGACGCGCAGTATGTATTCGTCGACACGCCCGGATTCCAGACCCGCCACGCCAGCGCGCTCAACCGATCGCTGAACCGCGCGGTCACGTCGACACTGTCGTCGGTGGACCTGATCCTGTTCGTGGTCGAGGCCGGCTATTACGGCGCCGACGACGAGAAGGTGCTGTCGCTGCTGCCGAAGAACACGCCGGTGCTGCTGGTGACCAACAAGCTCGACCGCATCGGCGAGAACCGTTCGGAAGTGATGATGCCCTTCCTGGAAAAGATGGGGCAGCTGTTCCCGTTCCGCGAAGTGGTGCCGATGTCGGCCAAGACCCGCGACCATATCGCGCGGCTGTTCGATATCATCCGGCCCTACCTGCCGGAAGGCGAGCCGATGTATGACGCCGATGCGATGACCGACCGCAGCGAGCGCTTCCTGGCCTCAGAGATCATCCGCGAAAAGGTGTTCCGCTGGACCGGCGACGAGCTGCCATACACCAGCACCGTCGTCATCGACAAGTTCGAGACCGAGGGGCGCCTGCGCCGTGTCTTTGCCACCATCCTGGTCGAGCGCGACGCGCACAAGGCCATGATCATCGGCAACAAGGGCAGCAAGCTCAAGCAGATCTCCACCGAGGCGCGCCTCGATATGGAAAAGCTGTTCGACGGCAAGGTCTACCTCGAAATGTGGATCAAGGTGAAGAGCGGCTGGGCCGACAACGAAGCCGGACTGCGGGCCTACGGCTACGAGTGACCGCACTGCAAGCGAAAGGCGGGCGAACATTGAGCAAGACGGCTGACATCGCACGCGCGCCGGCGCCCCGCGCCCGCCGCGCCGATCCGGTGGTGGACGAGGCGGCCGAACTGCTCGACAGCAAGGCACTGCCCGGCATGGCCGATGCGGCGGCACGCGCCATGATGGACCGCGCCATGCGTATCGTGCCGGCACGGCCCGAGTCGCGCGTCGCCGACCAGCCGGGCTTTGTACTGCATGCCTGGCCGTATCGCGAGACCAGCCTGATCCTCGATGTCTTCACGCGCGACCATGGCCGCATTTCGATGGTGGCCAAGGGCGCCAAGCGCCCGCATTCGGCGCTGCGCGCGGTGCTGCAGCATTTCCATCCGGTGTCGGTCTCATGGAGCGGCCGCGGCGAGGTCAAGACGCTGACCAAGGCCGAATGGGTAGGCGGCATGCCGCCGCTGGCCGGCGATGCACTGTTGTCCGCGTTCTATCTCAACGAACTGCTGATGCGCTTCTGCCCGCGCGAAGATGCGTATCCCGCGCTGTTCCGCCACTACCTGGCCACGCTCACGCGGCTGGCGCACGGCGAGCCCGCCGGGCTGGTGCTGCGCAGCTTCGAGCGCGTGTTGCTGCAGGACACCGGCTTTGCGGTCGCCTTCGACCAGTGCCTGAGCACCGGCGAGCGCGTGCAACCGGGACTCGACTACGTCTACCAGCCCGAGCGCGGCGTGCGCCGCGCCCAGCCGAGCGACCCGTCGTCGTGGCCGGTGGTGTCGGGCCAGACGCTGCTCGACATGGCGCAGGACGATTACAGCCGCGCGCAGACCGCGGCGCAAAGCCGGGCGCTGATGCGCTTCCTGCTGCATTATTATCTGCAAGGCGAACCGCTGAAAACGCGCCAGATACTGATCGATCTGCAGTATCTGTGACCGAACCATTCCAATCCGAATCTCTCCTGCTCGCATGATCTTCCACGCAAATCCGGGCGTCATCGACCTTGGCGTCAACATCGACCACGTTGCCACGCTGCGCAACGCGCGCGGCACCGTGTATCCCGACCCCATCCAGGCCGCGCTGCAGGCCGAGGAAGCCGGCGCGGACCTGATCACGCTGCACCTGCGCGAAGACCGCCGCCATATCCGCGACGCCGACGTGCGCGCGC
Source organism: Cupriavidus phytohabitans (assembly GCF_000426345.1). Lineage (GTDB taxonomy): Bacteria > Pseudomonadota > Gammaproteobacteria > Burkholderiales > Burkholderiaceae > Cupriavidus. The sequence goes on from NZ_AUFE01000010.1 coordinate 63,936, forward strand.
TGCGCCCGCAGCTGGCCACGCGCATGAACCTGGAGTGCGCGATTACGCAGGAGATGCTCGACATTGCCTGCGAGATCCGCCCGCAGGACGTGTGCCTGGTGCCCGAGCGCCGCGAGGAAGTGACTACCGAGGGCGGCCTCGACGTGGCAGGGCGCTTCGAGCAGGTCAAGGCGGCCTGCGCGCAGCTGGCCGGCGCCGGCATCCGCGTGTCGCTGTTCATCGATGCGGATCCCGACCAGATCGCCGCCGCGGCCGCGTGCGGCGCGCCGGTGATCGAGCTGCATACCGGTGCCTATGCCGATGCGCATACGCCCGACGAGCAGGCGGTGGAATTCCGCCGCATCGCTGATGGTGTCGACGCGGGGTTGAAGCACGGGCTGGTGGTCAATGCCGGCCACGGCCTGCACTACACCAATGTCCAGCCCATCGCGGCGCTGCCTGGCATCAAGGAACTGAACATTGGCCATGCCATCGTCGCGCATGCGGTGTTCGTCGGCTGGCAGAACGCGGTGCGCGAGATGAAGGCCATCATGGTGGCCGCGCGCCTGGGCACGCGTTATCCCGTCGCAGGCGCGCCGGCGTGATCTACGGCGTCGGTACCGACATCATCCAGATCGCCCGCGTGCAGGGCGTGATGGAACGCACCCACGGCCGCTTCGCGGAAAAGGTGCTCGGACCCAGCGAGCTGGCCAAGTACCACGCGCGCAAGGCGCGTTCCGAGAAGCGCGGGCTCGCCTTCCTGTCCACGCGCTTTGCCGCCAAGGAAGCCTTTTCCAAGGCCATCGGCCTCGGCATGCGCTGGCCGATGACGTGGCGCGCGATGGAGCTGATGAACCTGCCTTCGGGCGAGCCGTCGCCGGTATGCCATGGCGAACTGGCGGCATGGCTCGCGGAACGCGGCCTCACCGTGCGGGTCAGTGTCAGTGACGAACATGACTATGCAGTCGCCTTCGCCATTGCCGAGCGCAGCGGCGAGGCGGCTCCTCAAAACAAAGCCTTGTGAACCCAACCCCTTCCATGTCCAAGAAGAACTCCGGCAAGCGGCCGGGCCCGGTGGTCCTCGACGTTGTCGGCAAGCAGCTCGATACCGACGATGCGCGCCGCATCGCGCATCCGCTGACCGGCGGCGTGATCCTGTTCGCTCGCAACTTCGAATCGCGCGCGCAGCTGCAGGCGCTGACGCGCGCAATCCGCGCGGTGCGCGACGACGTGCTGATCTGCATCGACCATGAAGGCGGCCGCGTACAGCGCTGCAAGACCGATGGCTTTACCCATCTGCCGGCGATGCACCGGCTGGGCGAATTGTGGGACCGCGATGTACTGGCCGCGACGCGCGCCGCGGTGGCGTGCGGCTACGTGCTGGCGGCAGAGCTGCGCGCCTGCGACATCGATTTCAGCTTCACGCCGGTGCTGGACCTGGACTACGGCCGTAGTGCCGTGATCGGTGACCGCGCCTTCCATGCTGACCCGCGCGTGGTGACGATGCTGTCCGGCCACCTCAACCACGGCCTGCTGCTGGCCGGCATGAGCAACTGCGGCAAGCACTTCCCCGGCCACGGCTATGTCGAGGCGGACTCGCACGTGGCGATTCCGGTCGACGAGCGTACGCTGGACGAGATCCTCGAACAGGACGCGCGTCCGTACGAATGGCTGGGCCTGGGCCTGTCGTCGGTGATGCCGGCGCACGTGATCTATCCCAAGGTCGACCCCAATCCGGCCGGCTTCTCGCGCTACTGGCTGCAGGACGTGCTGCGCGCGCAGCTGGGCTTCGAAGGCGTGATCTTCAGCGACGACCTCAGCATGGAAGGCGCCAGCGTGGCCGGCAGCGTGACCGAGGCCGCGCGCGCCGCGCTGACGGCAGGCTGCGACATGGTGCTGATCTGCAACCACCCCGATCGCGCCGACCAGCTACTGAACGAACTCGACGTGGGTATCGGCAAGGCCTCGCAGCGCCGCGTCCGCAAGCTGTTCCCGCGCCGCAAGCCGCTGGACTGGAACAAGCTGCAGGGCGAAGGCGAATACCGCGCCGCGCTGCGCACGCTGCGCGAGTACGAGCTGATCGCCTGATCCGCGCGCGTAGAAAAACAGAAAAGGCAGCCGAGGCTGCCTTTTTCTATGCCGGTCCCGCTGTGCCAGCCGGGGCCTTGCGCACGCCTTAGTTGGCGCGGCTGCGGTATTCGCCGGTGCGGGTGTCGATTTCGATCTTGTCGCCGATGTTGCAGAACAGCGGCACTTGCAGCTCGAAACCGGTGTTGATCTTGGCGCCCTTGAGCACCTTGCCCGACGAGGTATCGCCCTTGACGGCCGGCTCGGTGTAGACGATTTCGCGGACCAGCGTGGTCGGCATTTCGACCGAGATGGCCTTGTCGTTGTAGAACACGACTTCAACGTTCATGCCGTCTTCGAGGTAGTTCAGCGAGTCACCCATGCTGTCCTTCTCGACTTCGTACTGGTTGTAGTCGGTGTCCATGAACACGTACATCGGGTCGGCGAAGTACGAGTAGGTGCACTCGCGGCGCTCCAGCACCACGACTTCGAACTTGTCATCGGCCTTGAACACCGACTCGCCCGGGGCGTCGGTCAGCAGGTTCTTGTACTTCATCTTGACCACGGCTGCGTTGCGGCCCGACTTGTTGTACTCGGCCTTCTGCACGACCATCGGATCGCCGCCGATCATGAACACGTTACCGACGCGGAGTTCCTGTGCGATTTTCATCTGAACTGTTTTCCTGAATAAGAAAGTAGGAATCTGGAATGGCGAAGGCGCGCTGCCGGCATGACCGCTGCGGTAGGCCAGATGCTCCACCGAAAGCCGGTATATCCACGCGCTCGCGACCCCGTGCTCAGCTTGCATTCAGGTCTTCACCCACTGCGTTCGACGCATGGGAGAGGACCTGGTTCTCCGGCCCGGTCGCCATTTGAATCAACCGGTTATTTTACCTGATTTTCGCAAAACGCCACCAGGTTGGCGGCAAGATCTCCGGGATGCTGCAAGCGCCGCTCCCAGCGCGGCGCGATGGCGGCAAGTGCCGCAAGATGCGCTCGCAGGCGCGGCCAGTCGACGGGAACGCCATAGCCGTTCCAGGCGTGCCAGAAATCCGTCAACGCAGCAGCCGCCTCGGGTGCCGCGCCGCTTTGGCGGAACAGGTCGAGCCAGGCGTCGAGCTTGACCCGGTGTGCGGCATCGTCCTGGGGATAGATATGCCAGACCAGTGGCCGCGCTGCCCACTGCGCGCGTACGAAGGAATCCTCGCCACGCACGAAGTTCAGGTCGCAGGCCCACAGCAGTTCGTCGAAGTGCTCCTGGCGTACGAACGGGATCAGTTGCACGCACAGGTTGCCACGTTCGACCGGGTCGCCTATCCGCAGCGACGCGCCCAGCCATTCGGCGACCTGGTCAGCGGCCAGGCCGGCGGGTACCAGGCAATGGACTGCCTCGGCGGCATCGCGCCATTGCTCGAGCAGCGCGGGCAGGACCGGGTTGCGGTAGGCAAACAGGCTCACGCGCAACGCGTCGGGGCGGGGCGTCACGCTCAGCCGGTGCCACAAGGCCGCCTGGGCGGCGGTGCCGCCGAGGAAGGCGGCGCGCTGCGCGCCCAGCATCGACTCCCGCAGCAGGCCGCCGGTGCCGGGCTCGAAGCCAGGGAAGAAGAAGTGTTTCACCAGCGGCAGCCGCGGATGAGGCGAGGGCATCGCATGGTGCTCCCGCACCCATGGCTCGGCGCTCAGGTACTCGAGGTTGATCCAGGCGGGTTTGGGGTCACGCGCGGCCATGCGCGCCAGGAAGGCTTGCGGCACTTCGCAGGCGAAGGCTTCGACGACGGCATCGTGTGGCGCTGCCCCGGCGGTGTCATCCACGTCAGTATCGTCTCCCGGCCGCCACGGACGAACTTCCACGCCCGCCAGGCGCTGCACGGTGGCGCCGGTATCGAGTTCAGGCGCCAGCCGCGCGAAGCTCGCCAGGTCATCGACCCATAGCCGCACCACGTGCCCATGCTCCTGCGCGAGCTGGCGTGCCAGCCGCCAGCAGACGCCGATGTCGCCGAAATTGTCGATCACGGTGCAGAAGATGTCCCAGGAGCGGATAGGCATGGCGGGTAAAGGCGCACGCGGGATGCGCGCTGAATTGCTCTAAACTTGCGATTTTAGAGGCCGCGCCACTTTGTTGCGCGCTAGCCGTGTAGCGGTCACCGTCCCCCAATGTCCGACCAGCAATCCGATTCACCGAAACCTGAGGCCGATGTGGTGGCCGAATCGCCAGCCGAATCGCCGGCCGAATTCCCGGCTGAGGCGCAGCCCGAGATCGCCGCCGCGGCGCCGGGTGAGCTGCCGGCAGAGCCCTTCGACCCCAAGCCGGTCATCTCGCGCCTGCCGGGCCTGCCCGGCGTGTACCGCTATTTCGATGCCGCCGGCAATGTGCTGTACGTCGGCAAGGCGCGCGACCTGAAGAAACGGGTCTCGAGCTATTTCACCAAGACCCAGCCATCGCCGCGCATCGCGATGATGGTCGCGCGCATCGCCCGCATCGAAACCACGGTGGTGCGCACCGAGGCCGAGGCGCTGCTGCTCGAGAACAACCTGATCAAGGCGCTGGCGCCGCGCTACAACATCCTCTTCCGCGACGACAAGTCGTACCCGTTCCTGAAGCTGACGGGGCACCGCTTCCCGCGCATGGCGTATTACCGCGGCGCCACCGACCGCAAGCACCAGTACTTCGGCCCGTTCCCGAGCGCCTATGCGGTGCGCGAGAGCATGCAGATCCTGCAGAAGGTGTTCCAGTTGCGCACTTGCGAGGACACCGTCTTCAACAACCGTACCCGGCCTTGCCTGCTGCACCAGATCCATCGCTGCACGGGGCCGTGCGTCAATGCCATCAGCGAAGAGGACTACGCGCGCGACGTCGCCAACGCGGCGCGCTTCCTGCAGGGCCGCCAGACCGAAGTGCTGGAAGGCCTGCAGGGCAAGATGGAGCAGCACGCCGAGCGGCTGGAGTTCGAACAGGCCGCCGCGGTGCGCGACCAGATCGCGGCGCTGTCGACCGTGCTCAAGCGCCAGGCGGTGGAGGAGGTGGGCGGGCAGGCGCGCGATATCGATGTACTGGCCGTGGCGGTGGAAGGCGGGCGTGCCTGCGTCAACCTCGCCATGGTACGCGGCGGCCGCCATCTCGGCGACAAGGCCTATTTCCCGGCCCATGCCGACGAGGCTGCGATGATCGTCGAGGATGCCGACCAGCGCGACACGGTGGACGAAGCCGGCGCCGGCGCCGCGCCGCCGCTCACTGTCGAGCGGATCGCCGCCCGGGTGTTGGCCGCCTTTATGGTGCAGCATTACCTGGAGCAACCCGCACCGCCCATCATCGTGGTCAGCCATGTGCCGGACGACGGCGCGGTGGTGGAGGCGCTGTCGCTGCATGCCGGCCGCAAGGTGACGCTGGTGCGCCAGCCGCAGGGTCAGCGCAAAGTGTGGCTGGAGATGGCGCAGCAGGGCGCGGCGCTGGCGCTGTCGCGCCGGCTGGCCGAGCAGGGCAGCCAGGAGGGGCGTACGCGCGCGCTGGCGGACACCATCGGCCTGGACCTGGAAGACCTGGCGCTGCTGCGGGTGGAGTGCTTCGACATCAGCCATACCGCGGGCGAGGCGACGCAGGCGTCGTGCGTGGTGTATCACCACCATGACATGCAGAACAGCGAATATCGCCGCTACAACATCCAGGACATCATCCCCGGTGACGACTATGCCGCCATGCGCCAGGTGTTGACGCGGCGTTACCAGAAGCTGGTCGAGCAGATGCAGGAAGACGGCGGCGCACCGCCGAGCAGCGAAGCGGCGCTGCTGCCGCAGATCGTGCTGATCGACGGCGGCAAGGGCCAGGTCGAGGTGGCGCGCCAGGTGTTCGAGGAACTGGGGCTGGATATCGGCCTGCTGGTCGGCGTGGCCAAGGGCGAAGGGCGCAAGGTCGGCCTGGAGACACTGGTGTTCGCCGACGGCCGGCCGTCGCTGGAGCTGGGGCAGGGCAGCGCGGCGCTGATGCTGGTGGCGCAGATCCGCGACGAGGCCCACCGCTTCGCCATCACCGGGATGCGCGCGCGCCGGGCCAAGGCGCGCACGACCTCGCGGCTGGAAGAAATAGAAGGCGTCGGCGCGCGCCGGCGGCAAAAGCTGCTCACCCGTTTCGGCGGCCTGCGCGGCGTGATGGCCGCCAGCATCGACGAACTGGCCAGCGTCGAGGGCATCTCGCGCGGGCTGGCGGAAGAGATCTACCGGCAGTTGCATTGACCCGCGGCAGTTGCCGGCGCGGGCACGAAAATGACCAATGATGGTCGATTGGTCCCGAAATCGGCGACAATCGCGGGATTGGTCACGTTCCCCCGCCGCCCGAGTTCCATGCCTTTCAATATCCCGATCCTGCTGACCTGGCTTCGTGTCGCCATGATTCCCCTGGTGGTGGGCGTGTTCTACCTGCCCGACGCATGGCTTCCCATGCACACCAAGAACCTGACGGCGGCGGCGTTCTTTATCATCGCCGCGGTGACGGACTGGCTCGACGGCTTCCTGGCGCGGCGCTGGAACCAGACCTCGTCGTTCGGCGCATTCCTGGACCCGGTTGCCGACAAGTTGATGGTGACGGCCGCGCTGCTGTCGCTGCTGGCGCTGGACCGGGTCACCGACCTGATCGCGCTGGTCATCATCGGGCGCGAGATCACGATCTCGGCGCTGCGTGAGTGGATGGCGCAGATCGGCGCGTCCAAGAGCGTGGCGGTGAACTTCCTTGGCAAGCTCAAGACCACTGTGCAGATGATCGCGATCCCGCTGCTGCTGTTCAGCGGTCAACTGCTCGGCTTCGATGCCTACGTGCTGGGCACCTGGATGATCTATCTGGCCGCGGTGCTGACGCTGTGGTCGATGATCTATTACATGAAGCTGGCCTGGCCGCAGATCCGGGAGCGCAGCAGTGTGGTGGCGGGCGCCGGCGCACGGAAGTGAAAAGAAATTCCAAAAAGGTGTTGACGCAGAGAGGAGCTTTTTGCATAATCTCATTCTCGTTGCTGACGACGCAAACGAAAGCAGCGAGATAAGGCAGGTTTGGCGCAGGATGTTGTGTGATAGCGGCAAATTGCGAAACAAAATGCCTTGAAAAGTTTTTGAAGCAGTACCCTGCGGGAGTAGCTCAGTTGGTAGAGCGCAACCTTGCCAAGGTTGAGGTCGCGAGTTCGAGACTCGTCTCCCGCTCCAGGTTATCGAAGGTTCGGCAACGTGCATGGCACAGGCCGGGCTGGCAGCAAAAAGTTGTACGCGGGAGTAGCTCAGTTGGTAGAGCGCAACCTTGCCAAGGTTGAGGTCGCGAGTTCGAGACTCGTCTCCCGCTCCAATCCCCAAAGGGAAGCAACGCTTCCCTTTTTGTTTGGGTTGAATTGCCGCGACAGGCAGGCCGGCAGCATCGGCTGAATGTGGCTACAATCCAGCATCACGTCACCTGGCGGGGTGGCAGAGTGGTTATGCAGCGGCCTGCAAAGCCGTGTACGCCGGTTCGATTCCGACCTCCGCCTCCAGTTGCAATGCAGAACGGCGCCTTTGGGCGCCGTTTTTGTTTTGCGCTCGCCCGCTCCGCCTCGCACAGGCGCTCGTTCGCCGCGAATTGCCTTGTATTTCTGCGCTTTGAGCGCGTGGCGGGCATGTTACATTACTCTTGTCGTACGCTTTTCGGGGTGCGCCGCGCGATGGATCGCGGCGCAGCACGTCACACGCCATTCCCGATCCGTGATGCGCCTCCAGCGTGTCCGGGGCCGCTGCGGCACTTCCCGTTCTTTCCTTTCTTGTTCCGTTCCGAGGCTGCCGATCGTGCCGCGCCGACCGCTGGTGCGCGCCGTTTGCGGGATCGTGGCGCGCGGGCCGAAGCGGGGAAGGCGGGTGGGATCCAGCCATCGCCGTCCAGCCCCTGACACGAGGAACCCGCACGCATGCATCACGCCACCCCGCTCATCAGTACCATCGTCGGCGGTATCGTCCTGGCCTTCATCCTTGGCGCCATCGCCAGCAAGCTACGGCTGCCGCCGCTGATCGGCTACCTGTGCGCGGGGATCGTGGTGGGGCCGCATACACCGGGCTACACGGCCGACCAGGCGCTCGCGCCTGAACTGGCCGAGCTCGGTGTGATCCTGCTGATGTTCGGCGTCGGGCTCCACTTCTCGATCAAGGACCTGATGGCGGTGAAGCGCATCGCGATTCCCGGGGCGGTCGTGCAGATCGGTATCGCGACCTTGCTCGGCATGCTGGTGGCGTGGGGTTTCGGTTGGTCGTGGGGGCAGGGATTGGTGTACGGGCTGGCGCTGTCGGTGGCCAGTACCGTGGTGCTGCTCAAGGCGCTACAGGAGCGCGACCTGGTGGAATCGCCCCAGGGGCGCATCGCGGTAGGCTGGCTGATCGTCGAAGACCTGGCCATGGTGCTTGCGCTGGTGCTGTTGCCAGCGATGGCGGGACTCCTTGCCGGCGCTGCGGACGCCGGCGCCGAAGGCGGCCCGGGTACCGGCGAAGTCCTTATGGCGGTGTTCTCGACGCTGGGCAAGGTCGTCGCCTTTGTCGCGGTGATGCTGCTGATCGGGCGCCGCTTTATTCCATGGATGCTCGAGCGCATCGTCTGGACCGGCAATCGCGAGATGTTCCGCCTGGGCGTGCTGGCGACCGCGCTGGGCGTCGCCTATGGCGCGTATTCATTATTCGGCGTCTCCTTCGCACTGGGCGCCTTCTTTGCCGGCATGGTGCTGGCCGAATCCGAATTCAGTCACCGTGCGGCCGAAGAATCGTTGCCGCTGCGCGATGCCTTTTCGGTGCTGTTCTTCGTCTCGGTCGGCATGCTGTTCGATCCCATGGTGCTGGTCAATGACCCGTGGGGCGTGCTGTCGACGCTGTTTATCATCGTGGTCGGCAAATCGCTGGCGGCGATGGGTATCGTGCGGGTTTTCGGGCACTCAGGGCAGACCGGCATGACGATTGCCGTCAGCCTGGCGCAGATCGGCGAGTTTTCCTTCATCCTGGCGAGCCTCGGCGTCTATCTGAATATCCTGCCCGAGCGCGGCCAGGCGCTGATCCTGGCGGGCGCGTTGCTCTCGATCATGCTCAATCCCGTGCTGTTCCACCTGCTCGACCGGTACACCGCGCGCAGCAAGCGCGGCGAGCCGCAGGTGGCCTAGCTGTCCGCCTATCGGTCCATCTATCGATCCGCACCCCGCATCACGCGCCGATACGCGGCGCCATGGTGCGCAGATATTCGGTGAAGGCCAGCAGGCCTTGCGTCGGGAACTTGTCCTGGTGCACGACCAGCTGCAGCGGCCGCACGATGCGCGGCAAGCCTTCGCGGATCGCCACCAGCGTGCCTTGCGCGAGTTCATCGCGCACCACGTGCAACGACAGGCAGCTGACGCCGAAGCCGCTCATCACCGCGCGTTTGATCGCCTCGGCGTTGCCCAGCTCCAGTGCGAAGCGCAGTTCGCCCAGCAACGGCACCAGACGTTCCTCGATCACCTCGCGCGTGCCCGACCCCGGTTCGCGCACGATCCACTCGGCATCGCGCAATGCCACCAGGTCAGTCGGCGTGAGCGCCAGCGGATGCGACGGGCCGACCACCACCACCATCTCGTCATCGCACCAGTGCATGCTGCGCAGGTCGCGTTCGTGGCTGGCGCCTTCCACCAGGCCGATGTCGGCTTCGAACTGCAGCAGCGACTGCAGCACCTCGCGGGTGTTGCCGATGCGCAAGTCCAGAGTGCAGGGGCCGCTGCGCGAATGACGGAAACCCGCCAGCAGCGGCGGCAGGATATAGCTGCCGATGGTGTTGCTGGCCGCGATCCGCAGCTGCACCCCGCTTTGCGTGGCAAAGCGCTCCAACTCGTGAGCCTGGTCCAGCAGAGCCAGCGCGCGCGGGAAGAACTGGCGGCCGGTCTCGTTGATGCTGAGGCGGCGCGCGATGCGATCGAACAGCGGGCTGTCCAGTGCACGTTCGAGCTCTGCCAGCGAAGCGCTGACTGCTGACTGCGACATCGCCAGCGCCTGCGCGGCTGCCATGGTGCTGCCGTGCTGTGCGACGGCGACGAAGACGGACAGCTGGCGCAGCGTAAGGCGCAACGGGCGCTGCTCGGGGCGGGGCTCTGGGCGGTATTCCATATCGAATGAATAGATAAGGCATAACGATATTACCCGTTTTACGGGTTAAGGGCGGGCCAGTACGCTGGAGTCACTACAGAACAAGTGAACTGCCATGTCTTCCGCCACTTCCAGCAGCGCCCCCCGCACCGCAGTCGCCACGCCGGCGGTTGTTTCTCCGCCCTGGTCCCAGCGCCTTCTGACGCTTGTGCCGCTGGGCGGCATTGCCTGGCTGGCACTGGCGCTGGCCGAGCATCCGGCGATCGCCCGCTATGGCCTGAGCGCACTGACGCTCGCCATGTGCGCCGGCATGGTCGCTGCCAATACGCTGCCGAAGCACTGGCTGGCGCCGCTGGCACCCGGGATGCAGGTGGCGCGCCATTACCTGCTGCGATTGGGCGTGGCACTGTACGGCCTGCGGCTGACATTCGCGTCCATCGTCGCACTTGGCCTGCCGGGAATCGTGGTGCCGCTGACGATGCTGGTCGCCACGCTGCTGTTCGGCACCTGGGTCGGATCGACCTTCTTCGGTCTGAGCCGCCGCGAAGCGATCCTGGTCAGCTCCGGCAGCGCCATCTGCGGCGCAGCAGCGGCCATCGCGGTGTCGTCGGTGGTGCGCACCGACGACCGCCAGACCGCAGTGGCGGTCGCCACGGTGGTGCTGTTCGGCACCGTCGGCATGCTGCTCTATCCCTACCTGTTCGAACTGGCCAACGGCCATTGGCACTGGGCGGTCAGCGAGCGCATGTTCGGCATCTTCACCGGCGCGACGCTGCATGAGGTGGCACAGGTGATCGCCGCGGGCAAGATGATCAGCGAGCCGACCGCCGATGCCGCGGTGGTGGCCAAGATGGTGCGCGTACTGGCGCTGGGGCCGCTGCTGCTGGTGATGGCGCTGTGGCCGCAAGGCAAGGCCGAGGCAGGCCAGGCGCCCGCCGGCAAGGGCCGCTTCGCCGGGATTCTGAAGTCGGTGCCGTGGTTTGCGGTGGGTTTTGTCGCGGTGATGGCGCTCAATTCGGCCGGCACGGTGCCCGCAGCCTGGAAGGCCCCCTTGATCGCGCTCGATAACTGGCTGCTGGCCTGTGCGATGCTGGCAATCGGCCTGCATACCCGTATCGGCGACCTGGTGCGCGCCGGACGCAAGCCGCTGGCACTGGCCGGAGTGTTGTTTGTGTTCCTGGTGGGGGTCGGTGCGCTGATGTGCTACGTGATGGCGTAGTGGATGGCGTGGTGCGCGGCGCGGGGAGCGCGGCGCAGCGCGAAGGATCTGAAGAGGGGGCAGAGGGCCTCCTCTTTTGCTTTGGACGCAGGGTTGCCGCTGCGGTGGCCCTGGTGCGGCCGACGGGACTCGAACCCGTAAGCCTGGAAAGGCGGCAGATTTTAAGTCTGCTGAGTCTACCAATTTCTCCACGGCCGCACGGCAAGCCCGGTATTGTGGTGGCTTCGCAATCCGGATGCAAGTCCGCCGCAGCCTTTAATTCGGTTTTGTCAAGGAGATGGCGTCGCGGAAGACAAAAGTGACGCACTGTTACGGCTGGTAACAATGTCGTGCGCTCGGTTGCACCTGGAAAATTCCGGCGCTCTAAAATATCGGGTAAGAGAAATCTCAATTCTGAGAGAGGCGGATATGAAACGTTGGTGGCTCGCAGCATTCGGTGTCGCAGCCGGCCTGGCATCCGGGGCCGCGATGGCCCATGTGAGCGTCGGCGTCGCGATCGGCGTTCCGGGCGTCGTGGTCGGCGCACCGGCTTACTATCCGCCCGCTCCGGCCTACTATGCGCCCCCGCCGGTGGTGGTCGCGCCGGCGCCGGTCTACTACGGCCCGCCGGCAGTGGTGGTGCGTCCGCGTCCGGTCTACTATGGCCCGCGTTACTATGGCCCGCCGCGTTACTATGGCCATCATCGCGGCTACTATGGTCCGCCGGGCCACCGCGGTCATGGCCACTGGCGTCACGACTGACCGGCCAGCGCCGAAACGCTGCGGATGACAGGGCCCTGCGGGGCCCTTTCCTTTTGGGCTTGCAAATGGCGACACGAGCCGTGGGCGCCGGTTCCCAGAATGATTCCCTATCTTGAGCCCGGTCAAATTATTTGAACGGACTGCTCAAAGCGTCACGTCTATGGTCATCAGGGTTTTCCCTAAACTACAGGCATGACATCGCGATGACATCGGCGCTTTTTGTTTCCGAAGGAGCCCGCCGCGGTGCCCGTACCGACCAGAATTGCTAGGGGAATCTCATGAAGCTCAAACAATCGATTGCCGCCGTTTCCGTGCTGGCCGCGCTGTGCGCAGTGTCCACCGCCTCGTTCGCCGCGACCGGCAAGCCCGACCCATACCTGGATGGCGCCCGCATGGGCAAGGTCGATTCGTTCACCGATGGGGCCCGCGTCGGCAAGACCGACCCGTACACCGATGGCGCGCGCATCGGCAAGCCTGACCCGTACACCGACGGTGCCCGTATCGCCAAGCCGGATCCTTACACCGATGGCGCCTGATCGCCGCAGTGCCTGCATGATGAATGGCCCGCCTGGTGCGGGCCATTTTCATTGCCCGCCGCTTGCTGCGTGGGTGCGATGACGATGGCATGGGCTGCGGGGTATACTTCGGTCTCCAACCAAATGAATGACCAGGAGAGTGGCATGCAGCAAAAGACGGTTCTGACGGCAGACGATGTGAAGAAGATCATGGCCGCGGCGGAAACCGAAGCAAAGAACCATCACTGGGCCGTGTCCATTGTCGTGGTCGACGACGGCGGCCATATGCTGGCAATGCAGCGCCTGGACGGCGCCGCGCCAATCTCGGCCCATATTGCCGCGGAGAAGGCCCGTACGTCCGCCCTGGGTCGTCGTGAATCGAAGATCTACGAAGACATGATCAACAACGGCCGCTATTCGTTCATGACCGCGCCGGTGCTGCAAGGCATGCTGGAGGGCGGTGTACCCATCGTCGTCAACGAGCAGGTGGTCGGTGCCGTCGGCGTGTCTGGCGTGAAGTCGACTGAAGACGCGCAGGTTGCCCGCGCTGGCATCGCCGCTCTGGGCCTGTAATAACAGGATTCCCATTGCGCGGCGCCAGCCGCGCAGGAAAAAGCCCCGCAGGCCTGGCCTGCGCGGCGGAATAAAAGAGGGCATGGCTGGGTGCGGCCCTGGGTGAACCCACCCAGTAAGGCGAAGGGTCTGGAATTCCCGCCGCGGCGCCAGCACCTGGCTACTGCCCAACACCTCATTCCGAGGTGGTCCCCACAAAAGTCTGTACTGCCACCTGCGTGGCACCCGCGGCAGACGCGGGCCTCAAAACGTTCTCAAACGGTTCCCTTCGGCGTCAGCGCATGGGCTTGCCGCCGGGATGCGTCATTTGGTCAGGATCAGCTTGCCGTAGCGCGTCACGCGCAACGTGTAGACCTCGCCGTTATGCAGGATCGGCAGCGTGCTGTTGCCGCGCATGATCGCGTCCAGTGCGACCGGCTCGCCAGCGGGCGCCGACGACAGGCTGTCGCGCACCAACGCTTCGAGGCGGGCGGGCAGGCCGGCTACGACCGATTTCATGGATGCGATCGTCGACGGCGCTGACTTTGCGGCTTCCTTCGTGGCTGCTGTCTCGCGACGCGGCTGGGCTACCTCGACACGTCGCAGCGACAGGCGGCGGCGGGTGACTTCACGCGGTTGCGACAGCGGCAGGGAAAGAGTGCTCATCATCTGGCTCCGGGTCTGCCTGGCGCTCTGGGCGCGCAGGGGAATGGCATCAGGGGCGCGCCACCGATGGCGCAGTCGATGGGATGATATTAAATGAGAATTGTTATCATTACAATAGTCTGGATCAAAGATTCAACAATCAGCGAGCCGGACCAACGATCTGCGACGGCGAGCAGCCGGTAAATGAAAAAGGGCATCCCGCGGGATGCCCTTCCTGTTGCGCGCAACGCCTGCCGGCGCGTGTCTTACTGCTTTGGTTCGGTGATAAAGCCGATCTTGCCCAGGCCGCCGTGCTGCGCGGCGGCCATGACCTCGGCCACGCGCTCGTAGCGCACGTCGCGGTCGGCGCGCAGGTGCAGTTCAGGCTGCGGCTGCTGCTGCGCGGCCAGCGAAATATTGCTTTCCAGCGTGGCCTGGTCCACTTCCACCTGGTTCCAGAACACCTTGCCGCTGGCGTCGATCGAGACGTTGATGTTCTGCGGCTTGGGATCGTTCGGGGAGTTGGTGGCGCGCGGCAGGTCGATCTTCACCGCGTGGTTGATCACGGGGATGGTGATGATGAAGATGATCAGCAGCACCAGCATGACGTCGACCAGCGGCGTCATGTTGATCTCGCTCATCACCTCGTCGTCGTCACCGTCGAGAGTACCGAATGCCATGATGACTTCCTTGCTTGCGGATTAGCGCTGGGCCGCGGCCAGGCGCACGGTGCCATCTTCGCTGCGGGCACCGGTGGGACGCACGCGGGCGCCGGTCACGAAGTAGGCGTGCAGGTCGTGGGCAAAGCGGTTGAGCTTGGAGATCACCGCCTTGTTGCCCCGCGTCAGTGCGTTATAGCCCAGCACCGCGGGGATTGCCACGGCCAGGCCGAAGGCGGTCATGATCAGGGCCTCGCCCACGGGGCCGGCGACCTTGTCGATGGTCGGCACGCCCGAGGCGCCGATACCGATCAGCGCATGGTAGATGCCCCATACCGTGCCGAACAGGCCGACGAACGGCGCGGTCGAGCCCACCGAAGCCAGCACCGCCAGGCCCGACTGCATGTGCGCCACGGCATCGTCGATCGAGCTCTTGAGCGAGCGGGTCAGCCAGTCCGAGATATCCATCACGTCGTGCAGCTGCGGCTGGCTGGCGCGGTGGTGCTGGGCGGCTTCCTTGCCGGCGACGGCCAGGGTGCGGAACGGGTTGGCATCATTGGAGCCCAGGGTTTCCAGCGCGTGGTCGAAGTCGTCCGAGTGCCAGAAGCGCTTTTCGGCGCCTTGTGCCATCTTCTTCAGGCGCACCAGATCCCAGGCCTTGGTGAAGATCACGATCCAAGACGCGAGTGACATGATCAGCAGAATGATGGCGGTCGCACGCATGACGAAGTCGCCTTGCGTCCAGAGGTGGGAGAGTCCGAGGTCCTGCATGGGTGGGTTCCTGGTGAGTTCGCTTGGTTTAGGTCAGATCAGATGATCGGAAATCGGATCGCCGGTATGGCGCAGCGGATTGGCGATCAGTTCAGTTCGAAGCCGATCGGCTGCTGCGCCGTGACGGCGACGGCGCGGCCGTTGTCCATGTAAGGCTTGCAGCGCATGGCCTGCACGGCGTCCACCGCGGCCTGGTCCAGGCGCGACGAGCCGCTCGACGACACCACGGAGGTCTTGGTGACCTTGCCACTTTCATCGGTGGTAAGGCGCACCACGGTCTTGCCGGTCTCGCCCATGCGGCGCGATTGGGAAGGATACTTCGGTTGCGGCGGCGTGCACTGGATTTCGCCGATTCCGACGGCGCGTGGCGCTGCGGAGACCGGTGCCGGCGCGGGTTCAGCCGGCGCGGGCGGAGCCGGCGGTGCGGGTGGCGCTTCCGGCGCGTTCGGCGTCGGCGGCAGGTCGGCTACTGGTTGCGGCGTGGGGGTGGGCTTGGGCGGCGTCGGCTTGGGCGTGGTCACCTTGACCTGCTTCGGCGGCGTTTCCTGCTTGGGCTTGGGTTTGGGCGGCTCGGGCGGGGCCTCTTGCTTCGGCGGTTCGAGCGGGATGATGCGCGCGATGATCTCGGGGGCGACCACCGCCTCGGTCAGCTTGCGGGCCAGGCCGCTCTGGATCAGGTAGAGCAGGCCGGCGTGGAACAGCAGGACGGCGAGCGTAATCTTGAAGAAGCGTTGGTCGAACATGTGTCAACAACAAAAGTCGGCCGGCAGGCGCAGGATGGCACCTGGCTCGGAACAAGCAGCAGCAACTGTGCGCCGTCACTTGCGGTAGAACAGGATCAGCGAGATGCCGCAACCGACCAGCAGGCTAAGCAGTAATTCCATGATAAACGCTCCTTCAACTGGGTTGCCGTGGGAGCGCCACTCTGGGGCAGCGTGTCAGCTGGCTAGTATAAATGATAATGATTCTTATTTGTTGTGATTTGTGCGCCGCAACTGGAATTTTCTGTCCCGGCAAGTTATACCCCCAGATCAGGCTGCATGGTGGAGCGGTTGGCGCTATCTTGCGCGGGTTTGCGCGCCCGCATGGATCCACAGGCTTCGGTGGCCCAGGCCACGATCGCTGGCGACCAGTTCGCCCGCGCGTGCGCGGAGGGCTGCAAAGCGCGCTAGCATAGAAAGAAACTGCAGACGAGGCGGTGCGCCGGTCGGTCGGCCCTGCCACGGCGAGCTCGGGGAACCGTCCATGGATTTCACACGTTCCGCTGAAGATGACCGATCGACGCTCCTGCGCTCCATGCCCGGGGTGTCGTCCAGCTCCGCGCTGGACTGGATGTGCGCGCAGTTTGCCCTGCGCGTGGTGTGCGCATTGGGTCCGCGCTTCAACCTGCGCAGCAATATCAATGATGTGCTGACCGTCAGCGCGCAGGAAATGGTGTGGCCATATGGGGTAGTGCTGCGCGTGCAACGCTTCCTGGCCGCCCGCTGCGCCGACATGCCCGCGTGGAAGGGGGCGGCGCGGCTGACACCCGAGGAATTCCTGGACCGCCACGGCCAGTGGAACAGCGCCTTCGACGAAAGCGCGCTCTTCTATTACCTCGACGAGTACGTCAAGCACCACGCCAAGGACATGTTCGCCGTGTTCGACGCCTCGGCCGCTGCCATCGCGCAGCGGCTGGACGGCGAGCGCGTGCTGCTGGTGCGCAATATCGACATGCTCAGCCGCGTGCTGGACCTGCCCGACCACGAGCGCAAGCTGCTGCTGTACGCGGCGCTGGCCAAGTACAAGCGCGACCTGCGCGCGGTGATGGTCGATTGCAAGGTGGCGCACAGCCAGGAAGCGTTCCAGATCCTGGCCGGCCTGACCGGCGCCGGGGCCGCGGACGTGGCGGCGTCGCTGCGCCCGGGCTCGCGGCTGGAAACGCTGAACCTGATCGAGCAGCCGTTGCCAGAGAACAGCGTGACCGATCTGGGCGACCTGATGCGCCTGTCCGACCGCCTGCTGCACGTGCTGCTGGGCAATTACGCCAACGAAGCCGAGATGATGGCGGTATTCACCCGCCCGGCCGCGCCGCCCACGCTGACCGTCGCCGACTACCCGCATGTCGAGACCGATGCCCGCTACCTGTGCGCGCTGCTGGCCAACGCCACGCGCCAGCACGCCAGCGGGGTCAACGTGCTGATCTACGGCCCGCCCGGCACCGGCAAGACCGAGTTCGCGCGCCTGCTGGCACGCGAAGCCGGTTGCGAGCTGTACGAGGTGGATTGCCTGGATCGCGACGGCAACAGCCTGTCGGGCAAGGACCGCTACCGCTCGCTGCAGGTGTCGCAGGCCTTCCTGCGCGGCCGTGCCCATACCGCGCTGCTGTTCGATGAGGTGGAAGACGTTTTCCCCGGCAGCGCGCGCGAGCTGATGAGCCTGTTCGGCCAGGAGGACACGCGTGCATCGGTCAACGGCAAGGCGTGGGTCAACCAGACGCTCGAGCAGAACCCGGTGCCGGTGATCTGGATCTCCAATTCGATCCGGCAGATCGATCCGGCCTACCTGCGCCGCTTCCAGTTCCACCTGGAACTGAAGATCCCGCCGCCGCTGGTGCGCGAGAACATCATCCGCAAGCACCTGGGCGGCCTCGACGTCAGCGATGCCTTCATCAGCGGCCTGGCCGCGCGCAAGACGCTGACGCCGGCGCAAGTGCAATCGGCGGCGCGCTTTGTCGAGCTGGCGCGGCCCGATGTGCAGGAACCGGTCGAGGCGCTGATCCTGCGCCAGCTGGAGCATGCCGACCGGGCCATGGGCCTGCGTCCCGAGGCCGAAGCCCGCCCGGTGGTCACGCATTACCGGCTGGAGAACCTGCACCTGGAAACCCGCTACGAGGTGGCGAAGATCATCGATGCACTGCGCGTGCGCCAGCGCGGCACGCTGTGCTTCTATGGGCCGCCCGGCACCGGCAAGACCGCGCTGGCCGAGCACATCGCCGCCGAGCTGGACCTGCCGCTGATGATCCGGCGCGCGTCGGACCTGATGAGCAAGTACGTGGGCGAGACCGAGCAGCAGATCGCGGCGATGTTCGCGCGCGCCGAGGAGGACGGTGCGGTGCTGTTGCTGGACGAGGCGGACAGCTTCATGCAGAGCCGCCAGCAGGCGGTGCGCAACTACGAGATCTCCGAGGTCAACGAGATGCTGCAGGGCATGGAGCGCTTCAACGGCATCTTCATCTGCACCACCAACCTGTTCGACCGCATCGACGAGGCCGCGCTGCGGCGCTTCTCGTTCAAGATCCGTTTCCTGGCGCTGAAGCCGGAGCAGCGGGCGGCGATGTTCGTCGACGAAGCGCTGGGCGGCGACGCGATCCTGTTGAGCGATGCCATGCGGCGCGAACTGGATGCGATGGATTGCCTGACGCCGGGCGACTTTGCCACTGTCAAGCGCCAGTGCGTGCTGCTGGGCGAGGCGCTGACGCCGGACGAATTCCTCGCGCAGCTGCGCCAGGAACATGCCATCAAGCCGGACGTGCGGGAGCACCGGCCGCTGGGCTTCCTGCAATAACCTGCAGTAGGACGCGCATTAGCGCAGGCGCCGGCTAGAGGGCCGGCGCCGGCTCGATCACCACCGTTTCCGCATCCGCGTCGACCCGCAGCAGCGCCCCTGCCATCGCGCGCAAGTGCGCGGCGTCCTTGGTGGAAACGAAGCGGTCGCGCGGCAGCGCGCCGGCGTCCGCGGCAAGGTCGTGCTCGGCCAGCTTGCGGGCGAGCTGGCGCGCAATGGCGTTGCCGGTGTCGACCAGCGCCAGCTGGTCTCCGACCATCTCGCGGATCGTGCCCGACAGGAAAGGGTAGTGGGTGCAGCCCAGCACCAGCGTGTCCGCACCGGCTTCGAGCATGGGAGTGAGGTACGCATCGAGGCGCTCGCGCACGGCGGGGCCGTCGAGGTCGCCTTGCTCGATCAGCGATACCAGGCCAAGACCCGCCTCGCAGATAAAGCGGCTTTCCCCGTCGAGCGAGGACAGCAGCCGCCCGAACTTGGCGCTCTTGAGGGTGTTTGCGGTGGCCAGCACGCCCACCACCTTGCTGCGGCTCGCCGCGGCGGCCGGCTTGAGGCCGGGCTCGACGCCGATGATCGGCACCGGCAGCCGCTCGCGCAGCGTCTGCACCGCGTGCATAGTCGCCGTATTGCAGGCGATCACCAGCGCCTTGCAGCCCTGTCCGAGCAGCCATTCGCACGCCTGCAGCGTGCGCGCCTCGACGAACGTCTCGGGTTTTTCGCCGTAAGGCGCGTATTTCGAGTCGGCCAGGTACAGCAGCGATTCATGCGGCAGCAGCGCGCGGATCTCGCGCAGCACGGACAGGCCGCCAAGGCCAGAATCGAAGACGCCGATGGGTGCGGGGTTCACGGGGATGCGAGGACGACTGGAAAGGAGAGGGCAGAAAAAAGCCGGGTCGAAACCCGGCTTTTTCGAGCGCGAAGGCAGATTCTACCGCCTCGGCGTGTGGCGCTGCTTACAGCGCGGCGACCGGAATCTTGCCGATCTTGGCCTGCCACTCGGCGGGGCCGGTCTTGTGCACCGAGGTGCCTTCGCTGTCCACGGCGACCGTCACCGGCATGTCCTTGACATCGAACTCGTAGATGGCTTCCATGCCCAGGTCTTCGAAGCCGACCACCTTGGCTTCCTTGATCGCCTTGGCCACCAGGTAGGCGGCGCCACCCACGGCCATCAGGTAGGCCGACTTGTGCTTCTTGATGGCCTCGATGGCCGCCGGGCCGCGCTCGGCCTTGCCGATCATCGAGATCAGGCCGGTTTCGGCCAGCATCATCTCGGTGAACTTGTCCATGCGCGTGGCGGTGGTGGGGCCGGCCGGGCCTACCGCTTCGTCGCGCACCGGATCGACCGGGCCGACGTAGTAGATTACGCGGTTCTTGAAGTCCACCGGCAGCTTCTCGCCCTTGGCCAGCATGTCGGCGATACGCTTGTGCGCGGCGTCGCGGCCGGTCAGCATCTTGCCGTTGAGCAGCAGGGTCTGGCCCGGCTTCCACGAGGCGACTTCTTCCGGCGTCAGCGTGTTCAGGTCGACGCGCTTGGAGGTCTCGGTGTTCGGTGCCCACTCGACCTTCGGCCATTGCGACAGGTCCGGCGCTTCCAGCTTGGCGGGTCCGCTGCCGTCCAGCGTGAAGTGCACGTGGCGGGTGGCGGCGCAGTTCGGGATCATCGCGACCGGCTTGGACGCGGCGTGCGTCGGGCAGGCCATGATCTTGACGTCCAGCACGGTGGCCAGGCCGCCCAGGCCCTGCGCGCCGATGCCCAGGGCGTTGACCTTCTCGTACAGTTCGACGCGCAGTTCCTCGACCCAGTCCTTCGGGCCGCGCGCGATGATGTCCTGGATGTCGATGGACTCCATCAGCGATTCCTTGGCCATCACCATCGCCTTCTCGGCGGTGCCGCCGATGCCGATGCCCAGCATGCCCGGCGGGCACCAGCCGGCGCCCATGGTCGGTACGGTCTTCAGCACCCAGTCGACGATCGAGTCGGACGGGTTCAGCATCACGAACTTGGACTTGTTCTCCGAGCCGCCGCCCTTGGCCGCGACCTGGATGTCGACGGTGTTGCCCGGCACCACTTCATAGTGGATCACGGCCGGCGTGTTGTCCTTGGTGTTCTTGCGGCCGCCTTCGGGCGGGCTGACGATCGAGGCGCGCAGCACGTTGTCCGGATGCGTGTAACCGCGGCGCACACCTTCGTTGATCATGTCGGTCAGGCCCATGGTGGCGCCGTCCCAGCGCACGTCCATGCCCACCTTGACGAAGACCGTGACGATGCCGGTGTCCTGGCAGATCGGGCGCTTGCCTTCCGCGCACATGCGGCTGTTGGTCAGGATCTGCGCGATCGCGTCCTTGGCCGCCGGGCTCTGCTCCAGCTCATAGGCACGGCCCAGGCTGGTGATGTAGTCCATCGGGTGGTAGTAGCTGATGTACTGCAGGGAATCGGCGACGCTCTGGATGAGGTCTTCTTGCTTGATGACTGTCATTTTGTGGGGTGGGCAGCGGTGAAACACAGCCCGAAATCATACACCGAGCCGGGGCAGTCTGCCCGGCTGCATACATTGGTCTACAGCCTTCTTATGTGCCGCCTGGATCTCATGACGCGGCCGCGGCATGCCAAAAGCAAAAACCGCGGCACATGGCCGCGGTTCGGAGGTAAGCCTCGGCTTGTGCACGCCTTAATGTGATTCACGCTTGGCATGTGCGCCGGCCGGGTGCGACACCATGCGGTCCACCCACGCCATCGCCACCGCAGAGGCCAGGAAGGCCACATGGATGGCCACCTGCCACATGATGGTGTGCGTGGTGCGCTGTTCCGCGTCGATAAACGTCTTCAGCAGGTGAATCGACGAAATCCCGATCAGCGCCATCGACAGCTTGACCTTGAGCACGCCTGCGTTGACATGGTCCAGCCATTCCGGCTCGTCCGGATGGTTGTCGATCCCCAGGCGCGAGACGAAGGTCTCGTAGCCGCCCACGATCACCATGATCAGCAGGTTGGAGATCATGACCACGTCAATCAGCCCCAGTACCACCAGCATGATCTTGTTTTCGTCGAACTCGGTCACATGCGCCAGCAAATGCCAGACTTCGACCAGGAAATGGTAGACATAGACGCCCTGGGCCACGATCAGGCCCAGGTATAGCGGCAGTTGCAGCCAGCGCGACGCGAAGATAATGCTCGGGATGGGCCGCAGGCTCTGGGCCTGCGGCTTGGTCATTGGATTGGAAGCCATGGGGCAGGGCGGTGTCGGCGAGTTGAAAAACGGCGTGGATTGTACCAAGCGACGATGACAACGCTGTGTTACCAGGTAACCACAGCCATGCCGTACCGGTCAGGCCCCCGCGCCCGGATCGGCGCTCGCCGCCTTGCCGCGCCAGGCGCCGCGCGAAATCCGCCCCGGCCAGCTTGCAAGAACGATCCCGGCCAGCACGCAGGCCAGCGCCACGCCGTGCGGCCAGCCCGGCTGCTCGCCCAGCACGACGATGCCGTAGGTGGCCGCCGCCACCGGCAGCACCGAGGTAAACACGCCCGCCAGTTGCGCCGGCACATGGCGGATGCCTTTCATCCACAGCCAGAACGAGAACACGCTGGCCGACAGCGCGTACCACAGCAGCATCAGCCAGGTCTGCGCCGGCACCGTGGAGACGTCGAAGGTCAGCAACGGCACCAGCCCCAGCGGCAGCATCAACAAGCCGCCGATCAGGTGGGTATAGGCGCAGATCTCGATGGCGGCCAGTGTCTGCGTGAGGCGGCGCGACAGGATCACGTAGATCGATTCGCACAGCACCGCGCCCAGGATCATCAGGTTGCCCAGCCAGGCCTGGCTGTTTTCGCCGGCGCCGTGCGAATCGCCGCGGGCGATGTTGAGCACGGCGATGCCGGCCACCGCCAGCAGCACCGAGGCCACGGTGCGGCGCGACAGCCGTTCGCGCAGCACCAGCCAGGACAGGATCGCCACCGTGGCGGGGATGGTGCTGGTGATGACCCCGGCGGCCATGGCGCTGGTCAGCCGCACGCCGTTGAGCATCAGCAGCGTGAACAGGAAGGTGCCAAAGAACGCTTGCAGGAACAGGTTCAGCCATTCGGCGCGCGACACCCGGCGCATGCGTGCGGGCCGGTACCACGGCGCCAGGCAGACGATCGCGATGACGAAGCGCAG
This sequence comes from Cupriavidus phytohabitans, assembly GCF_000426345.1. Taxonomy (GTDB): domain Bacteria; phylum Pseudomonadota; class Gammaproteobacteria; order Burkholderiales; family Burkholderiaceae; genus Cupriavidus. Next base: position 86,869 of record NZ_AUFE01000010.1, read on the forward strand.
CAGCGCGAACAGCAGCACCGGCACATGGGCGATGATCGATTTGCCCAGCCCCACATTGCTGCCGACCAGCGCCATCGATCCGACCAGGAACAGGGCGTGGACCGGGGAGAAAAGCTGAGAGTGGGCAGTGGCTGCGGTGGAGGTGTTGGCGGGCACGGTCAATGCCTCGGTCAGCCGGCGGACGCGAGCGCGGTTAGCGCGATGGCGTGGCAGGCCGGTTCAAGCGTGAGAGGCCGCGGCAAGGGTAAGCGCCGCGTTCAGGTATAGGGCTCGCGGGATTATAGCTGTGCTAGCCTAATGGACAAGGCTGCACTTTCGCCCCGATGGCACGAAGTTTCCTGCTGCATTGCAGCATGCGGCGATCTCGGACACCGGTCGGCCACCACAGGCAGCAGCCGCCGACCGTCAGGTTTAAGTAAGCCGTCGGGCGTAACTTGGCAGCCAAAGCCATTCCAAAATCAGGAGACGAGTCTATGTCCGCCATCGAATCGGTGATGCAAGAGAACCGCGTGTTCAACCCGCCTGAGTCGTTCGCCAGCCAGGCCGCGATTCCCAGCATGGCCGCCTACCGCGCGCTGTGCGAGGAAGCCGAACGCGACTACGAAGGCTTCTGGGCGCGCCACGCCCGCGAGCTGCTGCACTGGAACAAGCCCTTCACCAAGGTGCTGGACGAGAGCAACGCGCCGTTCTACAAGTGGTTCGAGGACGGGCAGCTGAACGCCTCCTACAACTGCCTGGATCGCAACCTGGAGAACGGCAACGCCGACAAGGTCGCGATCGTGTTCGAGGCCGACGACGGCACCGTGACGCGCGTCACCTACCGCGAGCTGCATGCCAGGGTGTGCCGGCTGGCCAATGGCCTGAAGACGCTCGGCATCAAGAAGGGCGACCGGGTCGTGATCTACATGCCGATGTCGGTCGAAGGCGTGGCCGCGATGCAGGCCTGCGCGCGCCTGGGCGCGACGCACTCGGTGGTGTTCGGCGGCTTCTCGGCCAAGTCGCTGCAGGAGCGGCTGGTCGACGTGGGCGCGGTGGCGCTGATCACCGCCGACGAGCAGATGCGCGGCGGCAAGGCGCTGCCGCTGAAGGCCATCGCCGATGATGCGCTGGCGCTGGGCGGCTGCGAGGCCGTGAAGAACGTGATCGTGTACCGCCGCACCGGCGGCAACGTTGGCTGGACCGAGGGCCGCGACCGCTGGCTCGACGACGTCTGCGCCAACCAGCCCGATACCTGCGAAGCCGAGCCCGTCGGCGCCGAGCACCCGCTGTTCGTGCTCTACACCTCGGGCTCGACCGGCAAGCCCAAGGGCGTGCAGCACAGCACCGGCGGCTACCTGCTGTGGGCGCTGATGACGATGCAGTGGACCTTCGACGTCAAGCCCGACGACCTGTTCTGGTGTACCGCCGACATCGGCTGGGTCACCGGCCACACCTACATCGCCTATGGCCCGCTGGCCGCTGGCGCCACGCAGGTGGTGTTCGAAGGCGTGCCCACCTACCCGAATGCCGGCCGCTTCTGGGACATGATCGCGCGCCACAAAGTCAGCATCTTCTACACCGCGCCGACCGCGATCCGCTCGCTGATCAAGGCCGCCGAGGCCGACGAGAAGATCCACCCGAAGCAATACGACCTGTCGAGCCTGCGCCTGCTCGGCACCGTGGGCGAGCCGATCAACCCCGAAGCCTGGATGTGGTACTACAAGCACGTCGGCAATGAGAACTGCCCGATCGTGGACACCTTCTGGCAGACCGAGACCGGCGGCCACATGATCACGCCGCTGCCGGGCGCGACGCCGCTGGTGCCGGGTTCGTGCACGCTGCCGCTGCCGGGCATCATGGCCGCCATCGTCGACGAGACCGGTCATGACGTGCCCAACGGCAACGGCGGCATCCTGGTGGTCAAGCGCCCGTGGCCGGCCATGATCCGCACCATCTGGGGCGATCCGGAACGCTTCAGGAAGAGCTACTTCCCCGAAGAGCTCGGCGGCAAGCTCTACCTGGCGGGCGACGGCTCGATCCGCGACAAGGACACCGGCTACTTCACCATCATGGGCCGCATCGATGACGTACTGAACGTGTCGGGCCACCGCATGGGCACGATGGAGATCGAGTCGGCGCTGGTGGCCAACCCGCTGGTGGCGGAAGCCGCCGTAGTGGGGCGCCCGGACGACATGACCGGCGAGGCGATCTGCGCCTTCGTCGTGCTCAAGCGCGCCCGCCCGAACGGCGAAGAGGCCCTCAAGATCGCCACGGAGCTGCGCAACTGGGTCGGCAAGGAAATCGGCCCGATCGCCAAGCCCAAGGACATCCGCTTCGGCGACAACCTGCCCAAGACGCGCTCGGGCAAGATCATGCGGCGCCTGCTGCGCTCGCTGGCCAAGGGAGAGGAAATCACGCAAGACACCTCGACCCTGGAGAACCCGGCGATCCTGGAGCAGCTCAAGCAGGCGCAGTGATCCCGTAGCCTTGCCCCCAGAACCCGCCGCCGCGTTCCCGCGCGCCGGCGGGTTTGTTACGATAGCGCCCCACCGACCATGGATCGTTGCCCATGCCAGATGCCCAGTCGCGCTTCCGCCGCCGGCTGCTGCTGTACTACGGCCTGTTCACCCTAGGGTTGTTCGGCTTCGTCGGCATGATGGGGCTGCTGGAGCGCTCCAATGCCGACGCGCTGTGGCTGGGTTACGTCTTCCTCTTCGTCACCATCGCGATCTATGCCTGCATCGGGCTGATCTGCCGCACCTCGGATCTCAACGAATATTACGTGGCTTCGCGGCGCGTGCCGGCGTTGTTCAACGGCATGGCGATCGCCGCCGACTGGATGAGCGCGGCCTCGTTCATCGGCCTGGCCGGCATCCTGTTCGCCTCTGGCTACGAAGGCCTGGCCTACGTGATGGGCTGGACCGGCGGCTACTGCCTGGTGGCCTTCCTGCTGGCACCCTACCTGCGCAAGTACGGCGGCTATACCATCCCGGATTTCCTCGCCGCGCGCTACGGCAACGGCAAGCCCGGCGGCAACCTGCCGGTGCGCGCCATCGCGGTACTGGCGGCGTCGCTGTGTTCGTTCGTCTACCTGGTGGCACAGATCCAGGGGGTAGGGCTGGTGGTGACGCGCTTCATCGGTGTGGAATTCGCCGTCGGCATCTTCTTCGGGCTGGCGGGCATCCTGGTGTGCTCGTTCCTGGGCGGCATGCGCGCAGTCACTTGGACCCAGGTGGCGCAGTACATCATGATGATCGTGGCGTTCCTGGTCACGGTGTCGATGATCGCGTGGAAGCATCACCGGGACGTGGCGCCGCAGCTCAGCTACGGCACGCTGCTGACGCAGCTTGATGCGCGTGAGCAGGAGCTGGAGCGCGCGCCCGCCGAGCAGGCCGTGCGCGAGTACTACAAGCAGCAGGCCATCCTGTTGCAGGAACGCATCGCCCGCCTGCCGGAATCCTTCCAGCAGGAGCGCGATACGCTGAACGCGCGGCTGCAGGATCTTCGTGCGCGCAATGCGCCGCTGCGCGAAATCAAGGCGCTGGAACGTGAGCGCCTGGAGTTCCCGCGGGATCCCGCCGCCGCGCAGCAGCAGTGGAACCTGCAGCGCGAAGACGCGCTTGCGCGCAGCCGGCATTCTATGTCGTCCACCGAGCCGTATCCCGCGGCGTCCGAGCAGGAGCGCAAGACAAAGCGGCTCAACTTTGTGCTGCTGGTGTTCTGCCTGATGGTCGGCACCGCGAGCCTGCCGCATATCCTGACGCGCCTCTACACCACGCCCTCCGTCAAGGAGACCCGCAACTCGGTGGCCTGGGCCGTGTTCTGCATCGCGCTGCTGTACGTGTCCGCGCCGACGCTGGCCGCGCTGGTCAAGTACGAGTTCTTCGAGCACCTGGTCGGCACGTCGTATGCGGAACTGCCGCAATGGGTAGTGCAATGGCGCAAGGTCGATCCGCCGGTTTTCGGCATTCGCGACGTCAACGGCGACGGCATTGTGCAATGGGCCGAGATCCTGCTGCAGCCCGACATGATCGTACTGGCCGCCCCGGAGATCGCCGGCCTGCCCTACGTCATCTCCGGCCTGATCGCCGCCGGCGCGCTGGCAGCGGCGCTGTCGACTGCCGACGGCCTGCTGCTGACCATCGCCAACGCGCTCTCGCACGACGTCTTCTATCACATGGTCGACCGCCAGGCGAGCCACCAGCGCCGCGTCACGACGGCCAAGATCGTGCTGCTGGGCGTTGCCTTGTTCGCTTCATATGTCACATCGCTGCGGCCCGGCAACATCCTGTTCCTGGTCGGCGCCGCCTTCTCGCTGGCGGCATCGAGCTTTTTCCCTGTGCTGGTACTCGGCATCTTCTGGCGCCGGACGACCGCGGCCGGCGCTGTTGCCGGCATGGCCGCCGGGCTTGGGGTGGCGGTGTACTACATCTTCGTCAACTACCCGTTCTTCACCCGCATGACCGGCATCTTCGGCAACCGCTGGTTTGGCGTCGACCCGATTGCTTCCGGCGCTTTTGGCGTGCCCGCGGGGTTTGCGGTGGCGATCATCGTCAGCCTGCTCACGCCGCGCAACGCGCCGGTGATCGGCAGGCTGGTGACATATTTGCGCAGGGGGTAGGGCGGTGCCGCACGAACTTGTGGATTCGTCGGGCGACTCTGCTATAATCGCGGACTTCCCGGAGAGATGGATGAGTGGTTTAAGTCGCACGCCTGGAAAGCGTGTATAGGTTAATAGCCTATCGGGGGTTCGAATCCCCCTCTCTCCGCCACTGATTCTGTAAGGCTTGACGGGTTAGCGTGTGCTGACCGTTGGGTCATAAACAAGGGCTTGGGTCATTGACCCCGGCCCTTTTTGTTTGCCTGCAGGCATGCCACTGCTTTGGCCCTGCGCCGGGCCAGATCATTGATAGCTCATGGTAAAAGTAGCGTAGCCGTTCACCACGCCCGGTGTCACGGTCCCAACGCCAGGTTGCTCCCGGTGTTGCCAGGCTGCGTGGCATCGGTGATGGTCATGGCGACCTCGCCTTACTCAAAGGTCCCGGCCGCCTTGGAAAGCGTCCACCCAAGCCCCAGACACAATCCGATCCACGCCGCTGAAATCAAGGCAACGTCATGCCAGTTCATCGTCCGGCGCCCGGGGCGGCGCAACTTGAATGTGTCCCGTGACGAAGGCATGGCAGTCTCCTTCGGAAAGCATGGGGAAAGGCTAGGGCAACCCTGCGGGAATTCACGGGCTCAGTTGTAAAGGTTTGTTGCGGTGCGGATGCGCCACAGCCTCTATGCGCCAAGCAAAGAAAAAAGCCCTCGGCCAGGGTAGTCGAGGGCTTGAAGTAGTGGTGGGCGAGTCGCGGAACCGCCCGTGACGATGGTCGTACAGCCGCATGGATCGCGCATCCCTCTAAATAGAGGTGTTGTGCCTGGACGACGGGCACCCGGGGACTCGCGATGCGGCCTTGAAGCACCAACTCGTCGCCAGCCGCACCGGACGCGCATGGTCGTCGCCGCACAGTTGCGCCTGTGAACACTGGCTACGAAGAAGGGTATATGCGCCACGACGCGCTTCTTGGGCCCGCTTGCGCGCTGTGACCCGGCGCAGGCCTGTTCATGTGATGGCATCGAAAAGAAAAGCCCTCGGCCAGGGTAGGCGAGGGCTTGAAGTGGCGTTGGGCGTGTCGCAGTCCGCCCAAGCCTTATCGTCGTCGTTACCGGTTCGGCGCGCATCCCCAGTTCTGGTGATGCAAAAAAAAGCCCGCACGAAGGCGGGCTGCGGGAAAATGCCGAGAGGGGTCAACTCACGACCCCTTGATTCTGGGTGTGAAGTGCTGCAGCGGACACCCCCACATGGGTGATTGGAATCAACGCTTTGCTGCGGCGCCAGGTCTGCGAAGCAATCGATGCAAATTGCGCATAACCTGGCCTTGGCCCCTGTGGAAGAATTGTTTCATTCTCTCCACCGCGTGAAGTCCCATGACCGACCCCGTCGTCCACCTCAATGGTTCCCTGATCCCGCTGTCCGAGGCCCGCATCCCGGTCCTCGACCGCGGCTTTATCTTTGGCGATGGCGTCTATGAAGTCATTCCGTACTACGGTGGCAAGCCGTTCCGCGGTGCGCAGCATCTTGCGCGCCTGCACCGCAGCCTGGAGGCGATCGGGATTCCCGACCCGCACAGCGCCGCGCAGTGGCAGGCGCTGATCGACGAAGTGGTCCGTGCCAACGGCATGTCGGACCAGATGCTCTATATCCAGGTGACGCGCGGCGTAGCACGGCGTGCGCACGCCTTCCCGAAGGAAGTCGTGCCGACGGTGCTGATCATGACCAACCCGATGGCGCTGCCGCCCGCGCACATGCGCGAACAGGGCGTGGCCTGCGTGACGATGGAGGACCGGCGCTGGCTGAACTGCCAGATCAAGTCGACCTCGCTGCTGGGCAACGTGCTGGCCGCGCAGCACGCCGCGGAGCATGGCGTGACCGAGGCGATCCAGTTCCGCGACGGCTGGCTGACCGAAGCCTCGTCGTCCAACGTCTGGGTGGTGCGCAACGGCCGCGTGCTGGCGCCGCCCAAGGACAACCTGATCCTGGAAGGCATCCGCTACGGCTTCATGGAAGAGGTCTGCGCGGCGCTGGAGATTCCGCTGGAGGCCCGCCGGATCGCCAGGGAAGACTTGTTCGCGGCGGACGAAGTGCTGCTGTCGTCGGCAAGCAAGGAACTTCTGCCGGTGGTCACCATCGACGGCCGCACCGTTGGCGCCGGCGTGCCCGGACCGGTCTTCGTGCGGCTCTATGCGGCCTACCAGGACGCGATCGCGGCACTTTGAACCACGCCGGCGCACCGTGCTAGCATGCCAGCGCATGCATCGAGGAGTCAGCCATGGCCAAGCGCGAGCGTGGCCGGCGTGCCCTGCAGGACGAGGTCAGCCGGCGCATCCAGCAAATCTACGAAATCGGCGAGGACGGCGCCAAAGTCCGCGTGCCCGCGCCGGTGCCGCATGCGCGCGATGCCCGCGGCCGCAACTGGGACATGAGCGGCTTTGGCAACGCAACCGGTTATGAGGCCAGCATCCGCGCGGTGGTCGACAAGGTGCGCGACGAGTTCGACCTGAACGAGTCGGTCGAGAACCGCGCGCCGAATCCCTTTGACGTCTGAGCGTTCGGCCACCGGCCGGGGCGGGGAGCAGTCATCGGAAGCTCACGTCGTGACATCCAGGTGCGGCTCGGCGCTTTGCCAGATGCCCCCGGAGCGCCGCTTGGCGCCGTACATGGCCGCATCGGCCGCGTGCAGCAGCGCCTGGCTGGCCTGCGCGTGGACCGGGAACACCGCCAGGCCGATACTGACGGACGCTTGCACCGAGGCGCCGTGGGGCAGCGCGATCGGTTCGGCCATGGCTTGCAGGATATGTTCGGCGATATGAACGGCGTCGGCTGGCGAGCGCAGGCCCGCGGCCAGCAGCGCGAATTCGTCGCCGCCGATGCGCGCCACAGTGTCGCCATTGCGCAGGCTGGCACGGATGCGCTGCGCCACGGCCACCAGCACCGCGTCACCGGAGGCATGCCCGTGCCGGTCGTTGATGTCCTTGAAGTCGTCGCTGTCGAGATACAGCACCGCCGCATATTCATGGTTGGCCGCGGCATGGCGCACCGCATGCTCCAGCGCTTCGACGAAGGCGGCGCGGTTCAGCAGCCCCGTCAGCGCATCATGGTTGGCACGGTGGGCGAGTGAGCGGTTTTCGTGCTGCATCTGGTTTTGCCACGTCTGCAGCTCATCGAGCAGCCCGTTGAAGTCGTCGCCGAGCGCGTTGAGCTCGGCGATGCGCGCCGGCGGCGTGCGTTGCGCGAAGTCTCGTTCGGAGCGCACCGCGTGCGCCACCCGCATCAGGTTGCGCAGCGGCTCGACGATCTGCACCAGCATGCGGCTGGCCAGGTAGTGCGCGCCGACCGCGTCAGCAACAGGCAGCCGGGCAGGCCCAGTGCCCCTCGCAGCAGAAATTGCAGCAGGTTGCGGGGATCGCCGCTGACGCGCAGCAGGCCGACTTGCTGCGCCTGGTGCAGGATAGGCTGATCCGCCGCGTTCATGCTCAGCCATTCGGCCAATGCCTGGCGCAGGCCGGTCAGCTGGGGCGGCAGCACCGCGGGCAGCAACGCGAGCATGGCGCCCAGTAGGGCAGGCGCCCATCGGCGCAGCAGCGGTCGTCGGCGTGCGGGGGAGATGGGCGGGGCGCTGGCCGGGGCAGGAGCCATGGTTCGGGAAGGTGGAGCGTGTGCGCTGCGATTGTGGTGATTCGGTTACCGCGGCCGCGGCTATTGCCCGGGCGCCGGGTCCAGGCGGCCAAGCGTTCGGACCGGGGGGGCGGGCTGCAGGCCGGCGGCGGCCAGTGGACTGTTTATCGGTTGCCGCGACGCTGACTGAAGGGTGGCCCCGCCGCGGACTTGGCGGTGCCGCACGCAACACTTGCATTGGGATCCCCTTCGCCGCCTCGCTGCCAGCCGGCCCCTGCCGACGAGGCCGCCTCCCGGCAAGCCTCCGAGGTCGGGTAAGCCGGGTAAGGGCATGGACCATGTGCTAGAGTTTTCAGACACCTTTGTGTTACGGCACTTCCCTCAACGACGTTTCCAGAACGTTTCTCAAGGAGATGGATCATGACGAGTGAATCCCGGCCGAACCTGAAAGCTTTCGTGCAGACCGCTCCCCAGGCTGGGCGCTATGTCTGGGTGGTCGCGCTGGTCGACTTCGATGCACGGCAGGTCCGTCGCGCCATCGTCTCGGACGACACCTTCACCACCGCGGACGCCGCGCGCGATGCCGGCGAGGCCCAACTCAAGGCGATGGCAGAGGATCACTGATGCCGCCGGCGTGCAAGCGAGTGTTGCGCGCCGGCATCTTTGTGATCAACCGATACCCTTTCTTACATGGCGCCGCGGCGGGCGCGCGCTAGACTGTGCGCGTGTTCCTCCACGAGAAAGTGCGTCCATGACACATCTCACGCTCCGGCCCGTCCGGACTGTTCTGCTGGCGGCCGTACTGGGTTCCGGCCTCACCTTCAGCGCGGCGTCGATGGCCCAGGTGTCGGTCAACATTGCCATCGGCGTGCCGCCGCCGGCTCCGATGTACGAGGCCATTCCCGCCCCGCGCCCTGGCTATGTCTGGATGCCGGGCTACTGGGACTGGGACGACCACCACCATAAGCACGCTTGGAAGAAGGGCCGCTGGGAACGCGAGCGGACTGGCTACGTCTATGAGTCGCCGCGGTGGATCCAGTCGCGCGATGGCTGGGTGCTGGTGCCGGGTCGCTGGGACCAGGGCGGCTCCCATGGCAAGGGCAACGGCAAGGGCAACAAGGGCAAGGATTACCACTGCCCGCCGGGCCACGCCAAGAAAGGCGAATGCTGAGGCGGCTGCGCTGAGGCGTGCACGAGCCGGCGCCCAAGGTGACGCCGGCCATGGTTGCCATGCTACGATCCCCGCCATGACTCCGCGCCCGCAGGCGCAGGGCGTATCGGCATGGATCCGGAGGTAGCGATGGCAAGGCACGTCTTCACGCGCGCGCAGTATCTCGACATCCTTAATGACAGCCTGCGCAAGCATCCCGGCTGGCAACCCGGCATGGCCTTTGTCTTCCTGCCGCCGGGCGCGGATGCCAGCCAGGCGACGGCGGTAGGCTGCACCGGCCCGATGGACGCCATCCCGGTCTACGCGGAAATCCAGCGTGTGGCGGCCGAACTGATCGAAGTCAGCGACACGTAGCGCGCGACCATGGCATGTTCCAGTGCGCAGGCGTTGCCGTGCCCGGCCCCAGCCTGCGCGTACAATGCCGGCCTCGACAGACTTTCGGAAATTGCCGTGAAGAAAACGGACCTGGAAAAGAATAAGGGCCTGAAGATCGCCAACAGCCTGAAACAGGCCTCGGCGGCCCGGGGCGGGATTGCTGGCGCCGCCGGGGCGCGGCCGGACCGACGTGAACAGCGCCGGCTGGACCAGGAGCAGGGCCTGGTGCCGTTCGCGTGCAAGCTGGACGGCACGCTGGCGCGGCGCCTGCAGGCGCTGGCCGCCAATCATCCCGGTGGCATGACCGGCCTGCTCAATGAACTGCTGACGAGCGCGCTGCCGCTGGAGCAAGACCAGGCCTGATAAAGGCGCGGCCGCGCAGGCAGGCGGCCGCAACGATCCGGCGGGGCCGGAAGCGGGTGGGTCAGTCCTCGTCCTCCTCGTCGAGGAATTCGCGGCGCAGCATCCAGTTGGCGATGGCTTCGTCGCAGATGCGCTTGAACTTCTGCTTGTCCGGCATCTTGTCGAACAGCTGGAAGTTGACCAGCGCCATGCCGGCGTCGGTGATATAGAACATCCGGCGTGGATCGTCATGATGGACGATGCGGCCGTCGATGGCGTCTTCCTCGCTTTCGGCCGGCATGTCTTCCAGCTCGACCACGCGGCAGGTAAAGCGCGGGCTGCGGGTGTGGGTCAGATACTCGAACTCGTCGTGCATGACCTCGCCGCTTTTGCCGGCGATAACAGCGAAGCCCCAGATAAAGCGGGGCATCGGCAGATCGGACAGATCTTCAATCTCGTCCATGGTGTTCTCCCTGATTCAATCCCGCATTATCGCCCGGAACGCCGTTGCCTCAAACGTTGGCGTCGGATCCGGCCGCGATGCGTGCCCGCCCGCTAGGGCTTGGCCTGGCAGTTCGACAGCGCCGGCGCGGCGTTTTCCTGCTGCATCAGGTCGCGCAGCGTGCCGGTATCGCCCTTGGTCCACCACTCGTAGCGCCCGCCGACATAGCGCGCGCCGGACGCCGAGACCGTGGTCACCGCCAGCACCGGCTTGCCGTCCAGCCGGAACACGGCGGCCTGGTTGTCCGCGCTGTGGAAGTAGCGCACGGTCAGCGTCCTGTCGCCGTCGCATTGGTAGCGCACGGTACGTACGTCGCTAAAGCGCACGCCGTCGATGCCAGGGGCTCGCGCGGCATCGGCGCCGCCAACGGCGGCCAGCAAGGCAAGCAGCACCACACCGCGGTTTGCGTTCAAGGGCGGGCGGCTCATGGTCGATGGGCCTTTTCCTGATGGTTTGTGTCAGTCGGGTCAGACGCGGGCGGTGGCGGCCGGTTCCTCGGGCTGCGGAGCGCCTTCCAGTATGTAGCCGGCGGCTAGCGCGCGGAAACTGTCGAGCTCGCGCGCCTGCCAGGCCTCGCTTTCCCCGAACTCTTCGGCCAGGACCGCGGCCACCGCCGGCGCGGCCTGCAGCGCGGCGCGCGCGTCGAGGAACAGCAAGCGGTTGCGGCGCGCCAGCACGTCTTCAACGCGCCGCGCCAGTTCGTGCCGGGCCGCGAAACGGACATGGGCTTCGGTCAGGCCCGATGCCGCCGCCAGCACGCGCTCATGGCCGGGCAGGGCGCGCAGCGTGGCCAGCTCATTGCCGTAGTAGCGGTCCGGCGCGGCCGCATCCGCCAGCGGCAGTTCCGCCGGCAGCCCGGCGGCGCCGTGCAGCGGCAGCTCGGCGGTCACGCATGGCGCGGCGCGCACCATCTGCCGCTGGATCGCGGTGTCGATCACGTCTTCCGCCATCTTGCGATAGGTGGTCCATTTGCCGCCGGTGACCGTGATCAGCCCGGCCTTCGAGACCAGGATCGTATGCTCGCGCGACAGCGATGCGGTGGACGCTTCGCCGGTAGCCTTGACCAGTGGCCGCAGCCCGGCCCAGACGCTGGTGACGTCGGCGCGGGTGGGATCCTTGGCCAGGTAGCGCGACGCGGTCTCAAGGATGAAATCGACATCGTCGGCACCGGCATCGGGCTCAAGCGGCAGGTCGCGCCGCGGCGTATCGGTGGTGCCGACAATGGTATGGCCGTTCCACGGCACCACGAACAGCACCCGGCCGTCGTCGGTCTTGGGGATCAGGATGGCGCGCTCGCCCGGCAGGAAGCTGCGCGGCAGCGTCAGGTGCACGCCCTGGCTCGGGGCCACCAGGGTGCGCGCATGGCCGTCTTCCATCTGGCGCACCGCGTCGACCCAGACGCCGGTGGCATTGATCACGCAATCCGCGCGCAGCCGGAACGTGGCATCGCCCAATGCGTCCTGGACCGTGACGCCGCTGATCACGCCGCCTTGCTGGCTCAGGCCGGTCACGCGCATGTAGTTGAGCGCGGTGCCGCCCACGTCGAACAGCGTGCGCATCAGCGCCACCGCCAGCCGCGCATCGTCGAACTGGCCGTCGAAGTACAGGTTGCCGCCGCGCAGCGGGCGCCCGCTGACATGCTCGGCCAGGTTGGGGACGGCGGCCAGCACCTCGCGGTGGTTCAGCCAGCGGCTGCCGGCCAGGTTGAGGTTGCCCGCCAGCATGTCGTAGAGCTTCAGGCCAATGCCGTAGATGGGCTGGTCGAACATCTGGTACGCCGGCACCACAAAGCCCAGCGGCCACACCAGGTGCGGCGCGTTGCGCGCGAGCAGGCCGCGCTCGTGCAGGGCTTCGCGCACCAGGCCGATATTGCCCTGGGCCAGGTAGCGGACGCCGCCGTGCACGAGCTTGGTGGCCTTGCTCGAGGTGCCCTTGGCGAAATCGGCGGCTTCGACCAGCAGCGTGCGGTAGCCGCGCGAGGCGGCATCGACCGCGGTGCCGAGGCCGGTGGCGCCGCCGCCGATGACGATGACATCCCAGCGCGGTTCGCGCTCCAGGGTGGAGAGCAGGGCGGCCCGGGCGGGGGGCTGGGTCGGGGTGGAGACTTTCTGCATGGCGCTTGGTTCGGAGTGTGTACGGTCTTGGCGGAGCGGGGGCGGCCGGCCCTCAGCCGTGGCCGCCGGCGTCCTCCTCGCGCGCCCAGTCGCGGGCGCGCTCGACGGCGCGGTGCCAGCGCGCCAGCCGGTGGCCGCGTTCGTCGGCGGACAGGTTGGGCTCGAAGCGGCGCTCCACCTGCCATTGCTGCGCAATCTGCGCCGGGTCGCTCCAGTAGCCGGTGGCCAGGCCGGCCAGGTACGCGGCGCCCAGCGCGGTGGTCTCGGTCACGCGCGGACGGACCACCGCCGTGCCGAGCAGGTCGGCCTGCATCTGCATCAGCAGGTCGCTGCGCGAGGCGCCGCCGTCCACGCGCAGTTCGGCCAGCGCGATGCCGGCGTCCTTCTGCATGGATTCCAGCACATCGACGCTCTGCAACGCGATCGATTCCAGCGCCGCGCGCGCGAGTTGCGGCCTGCCGGTGCCGCGCGTCATGCCGACCAGCGTGCCGCGCGCGAAGGCGTCCCAGTGCGGCGCGCCCAGGCCGGCAAAGGCCGGCACCAGCACCACGCCGCCGGTGTCGTCGCACTGGCGCGCGAGCGGCTCGACCTCGGGCGCGCTGCTGATGATCTGCAGGCCGTCGCGCAGCCACTGGATGGTGGCGCCGCCCATGAAGACGCCACCCTCCAGGCAATACTGGGTTTGCCCGCCGAACTGCCAGCCGATGGTGGTCAGCAGCCGGTTATGCGATGCCACCGGCTCGGTGCCGGTATTCATCAGCAGGAAGCAGCCGGTGCCGTAGGTGTTCTTGGCCATGCCGGGGGACAGGCAGGCCTGCCCGAAGGTGGCCGCCTGCTGGTCGCCCGCGATGCCCGCGATCGGAATCTCCACGCCGAACAGCCGCGCCGCGGTGCGCGCCACCTCGCCACTGGACGGCACCACCTCGGGCAGCAGCGCATGCGGGATGTCGAGCAGCGCCAGCAGCGTGTCGTCCCACTCGAAGCGGTGGATATTGAACAGCATCGTGCGCGAGGCGTTGGACACGTCCGTGACATGGCGCGCGCCGTCGGTCAGCTGCCAGATCAGCCAGCTGTCGACCGTGCCGAACGCCAGCTCGCCGCGCTGCGCACGTTCGCGGGCACCCTCGATGTTGTCTAGCATCCAGCGCAGCTTGGTGCCGGAGAAATACGCATCGACGATCAGCCCGGTCTTCTCGCGGAACAGCTCGCCATGGCCGGCGGCCTGCAGTGCCTCGCACATCGGCGCGGTGCGGCGGTCCTGCCAGACCAGCGCGCGGCCGACGGGCTCGCCGGTCTTGCGGTCCCACAGCACCGTGGTTTCGCGCTGGTTGGTGATGCCGATGGCGCGCACCTGCGTGGCCGTGATGCCGGCGTCGGCCAGCACTTCGTGCGCGACCGCAAGCTGAGACTGCCAGATTTCGTACGGATCGTGTTCGACGTGGCCCGGATGTGGGTAGTATTGGCGGAACTCGCGCTGCGCCAGCCGCACCACGCTGCCGGCGTGGTCGAACAGGATGGCGCGCGAGCTGCTGGTGCCCTGGTCGAGCGCCAGGACATAGCGCGGTTCTGAGCCATGCCGGCCTGGGCCGGCGTGCTGCGCCTGGGCTTGCGTTGCTGCCTGGTTCATGCGTTCAATCCTGAAAATGACAAGATGCGCCGGCCCGGCCGGCCCCCGATCCGACATGGCCGAAATCTTTTCCCTGCCGCCCGCAGTGCCGTCCGGCGATCCTTCCGGCGTTCCGTCCAACAATAGCAGCGCCGATGCCAGCCACATGGCGCGCATCGCCGCCTCGGTGGCGGCGCGCACCGGCTTCGATCCCGCCAGCAAGCTGCGCCTGGTGGTGGCCGGCCAGCAGGTCGGCTGGCTGCCCCGGTCCCATGCCGCGATACTGCGCGGCATGGGCTGCATCCTCGGCCCGGAGGAGGGCGTCGCGGATGGCACCGCCGCGGTGGAATTGCTGCCGGGACGCTCCGGCTTCGACGTGCTGAGCGCCGCGCTGGCCGCGCTTGCGCACCAGCTGGCCGATGCCGGCCACGTGCGCGGCTGGCGCCATGAACTGTTCGCGGTCACCGCGGCGCTGGACGCGCCCGCGCTGGCGGCGGTCGAGCGGGCGGCCGCGCGCTTCCTGGGATTGCTGACCTTTGCCTCGCACATGAACGGGATCGTGGACACAGCCGATGCCGGCGGCGGCCCCGTGCTGTGGATCTCGCGGCGCAGCCCCGCCAAGTCGGTCGACCCCGGCATGTGGGACAACCTGGTCGCCGGCGGCATGCCGCACGGCAGTGATCCGCTGGCCACGCTGGTGCGCGAGTGCGAGGAAGAGTCCGGCATCCCGCCGGCGCTGGCCGGGCGCGTGCAGCCGCACGGCATGATCGAGGTGCTGCGCGACCTGCCCGAAGGCGTGCAGTGGGAACAGGTCTATGTCTATGACCTGATGCTGCCGCCGGGATTCGTCCCGCGCAACCAGGACGGCGAAGTCAGCGAACACAGGCGCGTGGGGCTGGCCGCATTGCTTGATATCATGTCGAGCGGCGCCATGACGGTCGACGCCACGCTGGTGACGCTGGATGCCCTTCGCCGGCGCGGCTGGCCGGGCAGCGAAGACCGTCGCGCTTGAGCTTGCGCAGCGGGCCTGGCCCGCGCTTGCAAGGCTTTCACTGCCTTCACAGCCTTCACGGCCGTCATGGCCTTTGCGCTCATACACCGCGCCTCTCCGACAGAACCACACACCATGAGCACCACCGGATTTATCCTGACCCTTTCGTGCCCCGACCAGCCGGGCATCGTCCACGCCGTCTCGGGCCTGCTGTTCCAGCACGGCTGCAATATCGTCGACTCGGACCAGTACGGCGACGCGTACACCGGCCGCTTCTTCATGCGGGTGCACTTCAGCGCGGCTGCCGGCGGCCCGGACCTGGGCACGCTGAAGGCAGCGTTCGCGCCGGTGGGCGAGCAGTTCGGCATGCAGTGGGAGCTGAACGACGCCTCGGTCAAGCCGCGCGTGATGATCATGGTGTCCAAGATCGGGCACTGCCTGAACGACCTGCTGTTCCGCGCCAAGGTGGGCGGCCTGCCGGTCGAGATCGCGGCGATCGTGTCCAATCACCGCGACTTCTATCAGCTGGCCGCGTCGTACGACGTGCCGTTCTTCCACCTGCCGCTGATGAACGCCTCGGCCGAGCAGAAGGCCGCGCAGGAGGCGCGCGTGTTTGACGTGGTGCAGGAGCAGAAGATCGACCTGGTGGTGCTGGCCCGCTACATGCAGGTGCTGTCCGACGACCTGTGCCGCAAGCTGGCCGGCCGCGCCATCAATATCCACCACTCGTTCCTGCCCAGCTTCAAGGGCGCCAAGCCTTACTACCAGGCGCACGACCGCGGCGTGAAGCTGATCGGCGCGACCGCGCACTACGTCACCGCCGACCTGGACGAGGGCCCGATCATCGAGCAGGAAATCGAGCGTGTCGACCACAGCATGGACCCGGACCAGCTCACTGCCGTGGGCCGCGACGTGGAATGCGTGGCGCTGGCCCGCGCGGTCAAGTGGCACGCCGAACGCCGCATCTTGCTGAACGGCCACAAGACTGTGGTGTTCAAGTGAGCCTGGGGTTGTCTTCCCAGCGAATGATGCGCCAATACGACTCGTATTAGCGCGAACGGAGAACCCGGCTGCCGCTGCTGCGGCAGCTTTGGTTCGCCTTGCGGCAGGCTCATTCCCGCTCCGCCACCACACACTTCACCCCACTGTCGGCCAGGATCCGGTCGAACGGTGCCGCCAGCGGCTCATCGGTGAACAGCCGGTCCACCTGCGACACATGCGCCAGCTCCACCATGGCCTGGCGGTTGAACTTGCTGGTATCCGCCGCCAGCCATACCTCGCGTGAATGCTCGATGATGGTCCGCGCCACCTTGACCTCGCGGAAGTCGTAGTCGCGCAGCGTGCCATCGGTCTCGATGCCCGAGATTCCGATCAGGCCGATATCCACCTTGAACTGCCGGATGAACTCGACCGTGGCCTCGCCGACGATGCCGCGGTCGCGCGAGCGCAGCACGCCGCCGGCGACGATGACTTCGCAATCCGGGTTGTCCGCCAGGATATTGGCCACGTTCAGGTTATTGGTGATCACGCGCAGCCCGCGGTGCTGCATCAGCTCGCGCGCGATCTCCTCCACCGTGGTGCCGATGTTCAGGATCAGCGAGCAGCCCTCCGGCACCGCCTTCGCCACCGCGCGCGCAATGCGCGCCTTGCCCTCGGCATTCAGCACCTGCCGCTGCCGGTAGGCAATGTTCTCGGTGGTGGAGCCCTCCGCCCGCACGCCGCCATGGAAGCGCGCCAGCATGCCGTTCTCGGCCAGCAGGTTGACGTCTCGCCGCACCGTCTGGAGCGTGACGCCGAACTTGCGCGCAAGTTCGTCGATGGAGGCAAAGCCCTGGCTGCGGACTTCTTCGAGCAGGGCGGTCTGGCGGGGATTGAGCGTCATGCCGGGATTCTAGTTCAAACAGAAACGAAAACAAATGATGCGGTGCACACTTGTTTTCTTTTCGTTTTGTTACTAAAACGGTCGGAAGCCAAGAATTGTGCGCCTGCCTCACGCGAAAGCGGTGAAGCGGAAAGCATATCGAACATGGAGACCGGATGCAGCTGAGTTTGGAGGCCGTGGCGCAGCGCGCAGGTTCGCAGGCGTATCTCTATCCGATGACGCTGGCGCCGGTTCCCGGCGCGGTGACCATCCTGCTGGGCGCCACCCAGGCGGGCAAGACTTCGCTGATGCGCGTGATGGCGGGGCTCGATCGGCCCAGCGCCGGCCGCGTGCTGGTCGACGGCCGTGACGTCACCGGCGTGCCGGTGCGCGAGCGCAATGTGTCGATGGTCTACCAGCAGTTCATCAACTACCCGTCGCTCAAGGTCTTCGACAACATTGCCTCGCCGTTGCGGCTGCGGCGCAAGGGCGTTGCCGGCGCCGACATTGCCGCGCGTGTGCGCGAACTGGCGGCGCGGCTGCATATCGACCATCTGCTCGACCGCTATCCGTCGGAGTTGTCGGGCGGCCAGCAGCAACGCGTGGCGCTGGCGCGTGCGCTGGCCAAGGAAGCGCCGCTGATGCTGCTGGACGAGCCGCTGGTTAACCTGGACTACAAGCTGCGCGAAGAACTGCGCGAAGAATTGTCGCAGCTGTTCGCGCATGGCGATGCTACCGTGGTCTATGCCACCACCGAACCCGGCGAGGCGCTGCTGCTGGGCGGCCACACGGCCGTGCTCGATGCCGGCGAGCTGCTGCAGTACGGGAGGACCGCCGACGTCTTCCACCATCCCGATTCGCTGCGCGTGGCGCGCGCGTTCAACGATCCGCCGATGAACCTGGTCGCGGGCACGCTCAACGGCGGCTGGGTCACCCTCGCCGGTGACATCCCGGTGCCGGTACCCGGGGCCGGTGGCGGTGACGGGCCGGTCACCGTCGGGGTGCGGGCATCCGCGCTGCGCCTGGCCGGCGAACCGGGCGCGGTTGCGGTGCCGGGGCGCGTGGCGCTGGCCGAGCTGTCGGGCTCGGACACCTTTGTCCACGCCGATACGCCGGTGGGCAACCTGGTGGCGCAGTTCGCCGGCGTGCTCGACCTGCGGCTGGGGGAACCGGTGTCATTGCACCTGTTGCCTGACCAGATCTACCTGTTCGACGTGGCCGGGCGCCGCATCCATGCGCCGCGCCGGCCCGGCGGGCTGGCGGCGGATGTGCCCGGCGGCGCGGCAGCCGGGGGCTGACGATGGCACGCATTGAGCTTGACCTGGCGCATTCCTACCTGCCGCATCCGCGCAACGATGACGACTACGCGCTGCTGCCGCTGAAGTTCACCTTCGAGGACGGGGGCGCCTATGCGCTGCTGGGTCCGTCCGGCTGCGGCAAGACCACGCTGCTGAACTGCATTTCCGGGCTGCTGCGGCCTTCGCAC
Source organism: Cupriavidus phytohabitans (assembly GCF_000426345.1). Lineage (GTDB taxonomy): Bacteria > Pseudomonadota > Gammaproteobacteria > Burkholderiales > Burkholderiaceae > Cupriavidus. The sequence goes on from NZ_AUFE01000010.1 coordinate 105,514, forward strand.
GGCACCATTGCCTTCGACGGACGCGACGTCACCGGCGCCACGCCGCAGGCGCGCAATATTGCGCAGGTGTTCCAGTTCCCGGTGATCTACGACACCATGACCGTCGGCGAGAACCTGGCCTTTCCGCTGCGCAACCGTGGCGTGCCGGAGGCGCAGGTGCGCGAGCGCGTCGGCCGCGTGGCCGAGATGCTGGACCTGTCGGCCACGCTGGACCGGCGCGCCAGTGGCCTTGCCGCCGACGCCAAGCAGAAGATTTCGCTAGGCCGGGGCCTGGTGCGGCATGACGTCTCGGCGATCCTGTTCGACGAGCCGCTGACGGTGATCGACCCCCAGCTGAAATGGCAGCTGCGGCGCAAGCTCAAGGAGATCCACCACGAATTCCGCCTGACGCTGATCTACGTCACCCACGACCAGACCGAGGCGCTGACCTTCGCCGACCAGGTGGTGGTGATGTCGCGCGGCAAGGCGGTGCAGGTGGGGCCGGCCGATGCGCTGTTCGAGCGGCCGGCGCATACCTTCGTCGGACATTTCATCGGCTCGCCCGGCATGAACTTCCTGCCGGGCCAGTGGCGCGACGACGCCATCGAGGTGGCCGGTCGGCGCTACACGCCACCGCTGGCGCCGTCGGTGGCCGCGGCCTTGCGCGCGGCGGGCAGCTTCCGCATCGGCGTGCGGCCCGAGTACCTGCAGCTGGCACCGGAGCGCGAGGAGCGCGCTATGCAGGCAGTGCCGATACAGGTGCAGCGCGCGCAGGACATCGGCACCTACTGGCTGGTGACCGGCAGCGTGCAGGAGGCGGGCGCGCAGGCCGGGACGCTGCGTGCCCGCCTGGGCGCCGAGGCAGCCGCATTGCGGCCCGGTGACACGGCCTGGCTGTCGGTGTTCAACCGCCATACCTGCTACTACGTCAACGAGGAACTGGTGTCATGAAGCCCATGAAGGCCGTTAACCAGAAGGCCTGGCTGCTTGTGTTGCCGGTGGTGGCATGCGTGGCGTTCTCGGCGATCCTGCCGCTGATGACCATCGTCAACTACTCGGTTCAGGACATCATTTCCCCCGAGCGGCGCGTCTTTGTCGGCACCGAATGGTTCCGCACCGTGCTGCGCGACGGCGAACTGCACGACGCGCTGCTGCGCCAGCTGGGCTTCTCGCTGGCGGTGCTGCTGGTGGAGATCCCGCTCGGCATCCTGCTGGCGCTATCGATGCCGGCCAGGGGCTGGAGGGCGTCGGCGGCGCTGGTGATCATCGCGCTGTCGCTGCTGATCCCGTGGAACGTGGTCGGCACCATCTGGCAGATCTTCGGGCGCACCGATATCGGCCTGCTCGGCGCCGCGCTCGAGGCGATGGGCTTCGACTACAACTACACCGGCAGTGCCTTCGATGCCTGGGTGACGGTGCTGGTGATGGATGTCTGGCACTGGACCCCGCTGGTGGCGCTGCTCTGCTATGCAGGCCTGCGCGCGATCCCCGACGCCTACTACCAGGCCGCGCAGATCGATGGCGCCTCGCGGCTGGCGGTGTTCCGCCATATCCAGTTGCCCAAGCTGCGCGGGGTGCTGATGATCGCGGTGCTGCTGCGTTTCATGGACAGCTTCATGATCTATACCGAGCCGTTCGTGCTGACCGGCGGCGGCCCCGGCAACGCCACCACCTTTCTGTCGCAATACCTGACGCAGAAGGCGGTGGGCCAGTTCGACCTGGGCCCGGCGGCTGCGTTCTCCATCGTCTATTTCCTGATCATCCTGCTCCTGTGCTTCATCCTCTACAACTGGATGCAGCGCGCGGGCACGGCCGGCAGCGAGGACATGCCCAATGGCTGAAATCCGCACCCAAGCCACCACCACGACATGGTGGCGCGCCGGCTTCCTGCTGGTCTACCTGCTGTTCGCCATCGTGCCGATCTACTGGATGGTGAACATGTCGTTCAAGACCAACGAGGAGATCGTTTCCACGCTGTCGCTGTGGCCGGCCGAATTCACGCTGGAGCACTACAGGACTATCTTCACCGACCCGTCGTGGTACTCCGGCTACCTCAACTCGATGATCTACGTGGCGATGAACACGGTGATCTCGATCGTGGTCGCGCTGCCGGCGGCCTATGCGTTTTCGCGTTACCAGTTCATCGGCGACAAGCATGTGTTCTTCTGGCTGCTGACCAACCGCATGACGCCGCCGGCGGTGTTCCTGCTGCCGTTCTTCCAGCTGTACAGCACCATCGGCCTGATGGACACGCACCTGGGCGTGGCGCTGGCACACCTGGTCTTCAACGTGCCGCTGGCGGTGTGGATCCTGGAGGGATTCATGTCGGGCGTGCCGCGCGAGATCGACGAGACCGCCTACGTCGACGGCTATTCCTTCCCGCGCTTTTTCCTGGCCATCTTCCTGCCTCTGATCAAGGCTGGCGTGGGCGTGGCGGCGTTCTTCTGCTTCATGTTCAGTTGGGTGGAACTGCTGCTGGCGCGCACGCTGACCTCGGTCAACGCCAAGCCGATCGTGGCCACCATGACGCGCACGGTGTCGGCGTCGGGCATGGACTGGGGCGTGCTGGCCGCGGCCGGCGTGCTGACCATCGTGCCGGGCGGCATCGTGATCTGGTTCGTGCGGCATTACATCGCGAAGGGCTTCGCGATGGGGCGCGTGTAGATACGCGAACGCGAGACAAGGAGACATGGCAATGCTGAGCTGGATGGTGTGGACGACACCGGTCGCGGTGTTCTTCACCTGCATCGTAGTCATGCTGATGGGCATGACCATCTGGGAAATCCGTTCGCCTTCGGTACTGCGCAAGGGCCTCCTGCCGATCGCCACCACGCGTGGCGACCGGCTGTTCATCGGCCTGATGTGCGCGGCGTGGGTCAACCTGGCATGGGTCGGGCTGGGCGAGAAGGTCACCGCATGGCTGTCCCTGGCCGAGGAACCGTCCGTCTGGATCAGCTTCGGCGTATCGATGCTGGTGCTGGCGTTGATCCTGCGCAAGGGCTGACCGAAGCATCGGAACCAGCCTCCGCATCGATGGGCGATAGCGGTACAGCGGCTTATCCCTGCCCCGGGGCCGCCATCCAGACCATAGCCGGGGAGGGGAACCATGAGGAGACACCGATGAAAGTGCACGTGAAGTTGGGGATGACAGCCCTTGCCTGCGCGGCTGCGCTGGCTTGCGGCACCTCCGCCCTGGCGGGCGAGGCGGAAGCGAAGAAGTGGATCGACAATGAGTTCCAGCCGTCGTCGCTGTCCAAGGACAGGCAGCAGGCGGAGATGAAGTGGTTCATCGACGCCGCCGCCAGGCTCAAGGCCAAGGGTGTCACGCAGATCAACGTGGTGTCCGAGACCATCACCACGCATGAGTACGAGTCCAAGACGCTGGCCAAGGCCTTCGAGGAAATTACCGGCATCAAGGTCAACCATGACCTGATCCAGGAAGGCGATGTGGTCGAAAAGCTGCAGACCTCGATGCAGTCCGGCAAGTCGATCTACGACGGCTGGATTTCCGATTCGGACCTGATCGGCACGCACTATCGCTATGGCTCGATCCTGCCGCTGACCGACTACATGAACGGCGCCGGCAAGGAATGGACCAATCCTGGGCTGGACGTGAAGGATTTCATCGGCACCAAGTTCACCACCGCGCCGGATGGCAAGCTCTACCAGCTGCCCGACCAGCAGTTCGCCAACCTCTACTGGTTCCGCGCCGACTGGTTTGCGCGCAAGGACCTGCAGGACAAGTTCAAGGCCAAGTACGGCTACGACCTGGGTGTGCCGACCAACTGGTCCGCCTATGAAGACATCGCCAACTTCTTCACCAACGACGTGAAGGAGATCGACGGCAAGAAGGTCTACGGCCACATGGACTACGGCAAGAAGGACCCCTCGCTGGGCTGGCGCTTCACCGATGCCTGGCTGTCGATGGCGGGCACCGCCGACAAGGGCCTGCCCAACGGCATGCCGGTCGACGAGTGGGGCATCCGCGTGGCCGAGGACAAGTGCACGCCTGTCGGCGCTTCGGTCGCGCGCGGCGGTGCCACCAACAGCCCGGCGGCGGTCTATGCGCTGACCAAGTACATCGACTGGATGAAGAAATACGCTCCGCCGCAAGCGATGGGCATGACCTTCTCCGAGGCCGGGCCGGTGCCGGCGCAAGGGCAGGTGGCGCAGCAGATCTTCTGGTACACCGCCTTTACCGCCGACATGACCAAGAAGGGCCTGCCGGTGGTCAATGCCGACGGCTCGCCCAAGTGGCGCATGGCGCCGTCGCCTTACGGCCCGTACTGGAAGCAGGGCATGCAGAACGGCTACCAGGACGTCGGCTCGTGGACCTTCTTCAAGAACACGGATCCCAACAAGCTCGCCGGCGCGTGGCTGTACGCGCAGTTTGTCACATCGAAGACGGTGTCGCTGAAGAAGTCGCTGACCGGACTCACCTTTATCCGCGACAGCGACATCAACCACGACTACCTAACCAAGAACGCGGCCAGGTATGGCGGCCTGATCGAGTTCTACCGCAGCCCGGCGCGCGTGGCCTGGACGCCGACCGGCACCAACGTGCCTGATTATCCAAAGCTGGCCCAGCTATGGTGGAAGAATGTGGCCACCGCGGTGACCGGCGAGAAGACTCCTCAGGCCGCGATGGACACGCTCGCTGACGAGATGGATCAGGTGATGGCACGGCTGCAGCGCGCCGGCATGAGCAACTGCGCGCCCAAGCTCAACCCGAAGGGCGACCTGGCCAAGTGGCTGTCGAACGACCACGCGCCGTGGAAGAAACTTGCCAATGAAAAGCCGAAGGGCGAGACCATCCCCTACGACAAGCTGCTGCAGGCATGGAAGGAGGGCAAGGTGCGCTGACCGCGGCGCCGGCCAGGCCGCAAGGCCTGGCGCCGGGCGCGATGTCACCTGCAGCGGGCGCCTGGTGCGCCCTTTATTTTTATCCGTTAGGCGGGCAAGCCGGCAGGCTCCAGGGAAGGCGTCGGTACTACCCCCGCTTGGGCATTGTCCGCAGGGGCGCAAGCGGGCTGGGCAGCATAGCACGCCTTGCCGTGCCGCTTGGCCTCGTACAGCGCCATGTCGGCGTGCATGAACAGCTCGCTGACAGTCACGACCTGGCGTCCTTCGTGCATCGCCGAGCCGACACTGGCGGTGACCGACAGCGAATGCCCGTCGATCACCAGCGGCATGCGCGCGCTCTGCACGATAGCGTTGGCGACCGATTCCATCACGCCGCGGTCGGATACCCCGTCGAGGATCACCGCGAACTCGTCGCCACCGATGCGCGCGACCGCATCGCCCTTGCGCACGCAGGCACGCAGGCGCTGTGCAAAGGCCACCAGCAGGCGGTCCCCGGCAGGATGGCCGTAGCTGTCGTTGACCGCCTTGAAGTCGTCCAGGTCGACCAGCAGCAGGGCCAGGGCGCGGCCGCCGGCACTCGTGCGCGCCATGGATTCCGCCAGGCGCCGGTCGAAGCCCTTGCGGTTGAGCAGGCCGGTGAGATGGTCGGAGACGGTCTGTGCCTCCAGGTTGCGCAGCTTCTGGCGCTCATGCGTCACATTGCGCGCAAACATGTGGAGGCCGGCCACGGTGTCCTGGGCGTCGTTCCAGGCCGGCTGGTAGGTGACTTCCATGCACTCGTTGCCATCCGGGCTTTCGCGCGTGAATGTCACCGCGTGGCCGGCGAAGGCCCGTTCGAGGTACGGCTGGCAGGCCATGTATTCCTGGGTGCCCCACAACTCGCGCAAGGACAGCCCGACGATCTGCTGCGCCGGCACCCCATAGTGCTGCGCGTAGGCCTGGTTGACGAAGGCGTAGCGCTGTTGCCGGTCGATGAACGAGACGAAGTCCGGCACGTGGTTGGCAATGGCCTCGATGCGCTTTTCGCTCTCGGCGGCACGGTCCTTGGCGGCCTTCAGTGCGGCCTCGCGCTCGGACAACTGCGCAACTACCTCGGCAAAACTGGTGGCAAGCTCGCCGATTTCGTCCGCCCGGCCGGTCGGCAGGTCCGCCAGTGCCGACGGGTTGGCGGCCATCTCGCGCACGGCACGGTGCAGCCGCTGCAGCGGCGCCAGCAGCCGGCGCATCACCAGCCACATCAGCGCGGCCGCGAACAGGAGCGATACCCCGGCAACGACCATCGTGCGCTGGCGCACATCGACCAGCGCCGCGTAGGCCTCGGCCGCTGGCAGCACGGCAACCACTTCCCAGCCGTTGGACTGCAACAGGTAGCGCGCCACGATGGGTTGCGTCGGCCTGGCCACTTCCAGCATCGAGGCGGGACGTTCGGCGCCGCAGGCCTCGTCGACCGCGCGCGCCGGCGTCAGCACGCGTGTGGAATCGGGATGCATGGCGTAGCGCGGACTGGCACCCGCCGACACCAGGCAGAAGCTGCCGGTGACGCCGACCCGGCTGTGCGTCAGCTCGCGCAGGAAATTGCTGGCGGACAGATTCAGTACGCCGCCGACCACGCCGCGCAATTCGCCGTTGGGCCCGTGCAGCGGCACGGCCAGCACCATGCCCGGTGCGTTGGTCAGCTTGCCCTGGATCAGGTCCGACACCGCGAGCGGCTGGCCACGCAGGACATCACGGAAATAGTCGCGGTCGTCCACCCGCAGGCGCATGCTGTCCGGCACGGCGGTGCTGAACACCAGCTGGCCGTCGGGCGCGGCAAGGAAGATGGCGTTGAACTGCTCCGGCATGTCGACCAGGGCTTCGGCGGCACGCCGCAGCTCGGCCGGCCTGGCTGCAAGCATCGGCGCCAGCTGCCGGGCCACACGGCGCAACATCGCTGCACGGCTTTGCACCTTTTCGTCCAGTTGCTCCGCCACCAGTTCAACCAGCGTGTCCTGCTGCTGCTGCCGCACGTGCTTGAGGCTCTCGTAGGCGTAGTACTGGGCGTACAGGGCGCGCAGCACGATGATCAGCGTCACCACACCCGCCGTGGCGAACGCCATCCGGTACTTCAATGAGTGCTGCATGATTGACATCTTTCTTGTGCGCACTGACCCGTGGCCCGGTCCCAGGGCTTGTCTTGTTGCCTCGCCCATTGCTCGAGCCGTGCGTTCAAGATTAGCAGATGTCAAGGATCAATTCGAAACTGTTTGCAACAAGAATAAAGAGGCTGTTGCAGGTGTGCGGGAGGGGTGATGGAGGGCGCATTTTGCGCCCTCGAGAAGTGGGCGCGGGGAGGCGGGAAAGAAAAAAGCCAGCGCGAAGCTGGCTTTTCCTGAATGCTGGTGGGTGGTACAGGGATTGAACCTGTGACCCCTGCCGTGTGAAGGCAGTGCTCTACCGCTGAGCTAACCACCCCTTTCTGCATCGTCGTTGCCGTCGTGCAGCAGAGAAATGAGATTATGCAGGGCTCCCTGTATCTTGTAAAGCCCTTTTCCAAACTTTTTGCTCAGGCAGCCAGTGTGCCGGGTTCCTCGGCAGTGTCTTCCTGCCATACCGTCTTGCCGCCGCTGGCCTTGTCCAGGCCCTTCAGCACGTCGATATGGGCTTCAAGTTCTGCTTCGGTGGCGCGCAGCACGGGCAATACCAAACGCGACAGGTCGGCCGTAGCCGCGGCTCCGCCTGCACCGGCGCTGCTGTCCATCGTGTCGATCACCAGCGAATTCTGGCCGCGGGTCATCGCCAGGTAGACCTCGGCCAGCAATTCCGCATCGAGCAATGCGCCGTGCAGCGTGCGATGCGCGTTGCTGATTCCCAGCCGGTCGCAAAGGGCGTCAAGGGAGTTGCGCTTGCCGGGGAACATCTGGCGCGCTTCGCGCAAGGTATCGATCACATTGCCGACATGTTCGCGGAACGGCGGCATGCCCAGCAGCTGGAATTCCATGTCGAGGAAGCCCAGGTCGAACTGCGCGTTGTGGATGATCAGCTCGGCATCTGCGACGAATTCGCGGATTTCGTGCGCGACCTCGGCAAAGCGCGGCTTGTCCGCCAGGAACTCGACCGTGATGCCGTGGACGGCGATCGCGCCTTCGTCGATGTCGCGCTCCGGGTTGACGTAGAAGTGCAGGTGGCGCCCCGTCAGGCGGCGGTTGAGCAGCTCGACGCAGCCGATTTCGATCAGGCGGTCGCCGGTGGCGGCATTCAGGCCGGTGGTTTCGGTATCGAGAACGATTTGTCGCATGGCGGGCATTCTAGCGGAGCGGCATTGCCCCTCGGTTCTTGTTTTGACGGTGCGGAGGTTCAGCGGCCGATTGATTCGACGCCGCGATTGGCCAGCGCATCGGCGCGTTCGTTGCCGGGGTGGCCATTGTGGCCGCGCACCCAGTGCCAGGAGATCTGGTGCCCCTGGGTCAGCGCATCAAGCTCCTGCCACAGGTCGGCGTTCTTCACCGGCTTCTTGTCGGCGGTCTTCCAGCCACGGGCCTTCCAGCCGGGCAGCCATTCGCTGATGCCTTTCTGGACATACTGCGAGTCGGTGTAGACGCGCACGGTGCAAGGCCGCTTGAGCGCGCGCAGCGCTTCGATCACCGCGGTCATTTCCATGCGGTTGTTGGTGGTGTTGGGTTCGCCGCCGAACAGCTCTTTCTCATTGGTGCCGGCGACAAGCACCGCACCCCAGCCGCCGCGGCCAGGATTGCCCTTGCAGGCACCGTCGGAGTAGATCGTGACTTCTTGCATGGAATTCCGTTGAGGGCCGGCCGCGTAGCGCGGCCGGCGCATGGGTCTTTCCGCCGGCGGCGGATTCAGTGTTTATCGCGGGGCGCCTTGCCGTGCGTGCCGGTGGGCGTGGCCACGGGCGATGCCACCGGCGCCAGCGCCGGCTTGGCTTTCCACGCCGGGCCGACCAGGCGCACGTTGCGCACGCGCTTGATCGCCGAGATCATATAGACCGCGCCGAAGATCGGCCACCAGCGGTCGCCCGCCTTTTCCATGAAGGCGGTGCGCTGCAGCCAGCGCTCGGTGCGGTAGGGCGGGCAGTAGCAGCCGAAGCGGCCGCGGATGATATCGAAGCCAAGCAGCTTGAGCCAGTCCTTGATGCGCACAAAGCCTATCTGCTGGGCATCGGTCGGCAGGAAGGACGTGGCGCCGAGCCGGTTCATGCCCTGGCGCGCGCCCCACAGGCTCATCGGGTTGAAGCAGGTGACCACCACGCGCCCTTCGGGCATCAGCACGCGCGAGACTTCGCGCAGCACTTCGTGCGGGTCTTCGGCAAACTCCAGGATATGGGGCAGGGTTACCAGGTCGACGCTCTGCGTGTCGAACGGCAGCTCGTCGAAGCGGCACAACAGCTGGCGTGCGTCCGGATGTGCCGCGCGTGGCCCGTGCGGCCCGCTGGACGGGTCCAGCGCCAGCGCCGAGAACGGCATCCGGTTCTCGCGCAGCGTATCGACGTGCGGCATGCCCAGCTGTACGGCGTGGTAGCCGAAGATGTCCGCCACGGTGCGGTCGTACTGCTGCGCTTCCCAGCGCAGCATGTACTGGCCGGGCGGCGAGGCCAGCCAGTCTTCCCAGCTTACAATCGGACCATTCGGGCCACTCAGGCCGTGCTGACCGTACTCGCCTTGCCGGCGATTGGGACGATTGGACATAGGAGCTTGCGCATGTTGAAGGTTGAGCCGATCCCGGCCTTCCAGGATAACTATATCTGGGCCATTCACGACGGGCATCACGCCGCCGTGGTCGATCCCGGCGAATCGGCGCCGGTAGAGCAATTTCTGGCGCAGCGGGGGCTGGCTCTGGGCGCTATTGTAATCACCCATCACCACGGCGATCACCAGGGTGGCGTTGCCGACCTGCTGGCGGCACACCCGCGCACCCCCTCAGGCGCGCCGATGCCCGTGCTCGGACCCGCCGGCGAGCGTATCGGCGGGCGCACCCGGGCGCTGCGCGAAGGCGATGAGGTGACGCTGGCCGAGCCCGCGGTGACGCTGCGGGTGCTGGACGTACCCGGCCATACCGCCGGCCATATCGCCTACGTGGGTGACCTGGGCGAAGCGGGCCGTGCCGTGTTCTGCGGCGACACGCTGTTCGCCAGCGGCTGCGGGCGCCTCTTTGAGGGATCGCCGGCGCAGATGCTGGCGTCGCTGGACAAGCTGGCGAGCCTGCCGGGCGACACCCGCGTCTACTGCGCCCACGAGTACACGCGCAGCAACGTGCGCTTCGCCCGGGCGGTCGAGCCGGATAATGCCGCGCTGGCGGCGTGGGAGCAACGCGTCGATGCGCTGCGTGCCGCGGACACGCCGACGTTGCCGACCACCATCGCCCACGAGCGTGAGGTCAACCCGTTCCTGCGCTCGCGCGAGCCGGCGGTGCGTGCCGCGGTGTCGGCGCACGGCGGTGCCACCGACAGCGACGCCAAAGCATTTGGCGCGCTGCGCGGGTGGAAGGACAATTTCCGCTAAATTGAAGGCAGACCCGGCCGAAAACCCTTGTGAGTCAAGGCTTTCGGGCTGCCACCTGGAAAATCTGATTGACGCGATAGGTCGTTTTTTTTAGCATCACGCAACCTTTTAGCGTCACGATTCGAGAACTTAATGAAAATTGGTCGATTACTGGCGGTAGTTGCGTGTGCGGCGCTGCTTGCAGCCTGCGCCAGCACCCCTACGCCGCCTGACGCCGATGCCGACGGCGCGACCGCCCAGACCGCCAGGCGCCCGGATCCGCTTAATTCGCTCAGCGGCAAATCCGCGCTGTCATCCACCACCATCAATGTCGACCAGGGTGGCCTGGACTGGCTGCGCGGCCCGTCCAACGATATCTGGGACCGGATCCGGCGCGGCTTTGCCATGCAGGACCTGGAGGGCACGCTGGTCGATGACCGGACCCAGTGGTATGCGCAGCGCCCGGAATACATGGAGCGCATGGTCGGGCGGTCGAGCCGCTACCTGTACCACATCGTCGAGGAACTGGAGCGCCGCAAGATGCCTACCGAGCTGGCACTGCTGCCGTTCGTCGAGAGCGCGTTCAACCCGCAGGCCCAGTCGAGCGCCAAGGCCGCCGGCATGTGGCAGTTCATCCCCAGCACCGGCAAGTCGTACAACCTGAAGCAGAACATGTTCCGCGACGAGCGCCGCGACGTGCTGGCGTCGACCGATGCCGCGCTCGACTACCTGCAGCGGCTCTATGACATGTTCGGCGACTGGCACCTGGCGCTGGCCGCCTACAACTGGGGCGAGGGCGCGGTGTCGCGCGCGATCGCGCGCAACCAGGCGCGCGGGCTGCCGACCGACTACGCCAGCCTGACCATGCCCAACGAGACGCGTTACTACGTGCCGAAGCTGCAGGCGGTCAAGAACATCATCGCCAATCCGGCGGCATATGGCGTCAGGCTGCCCGAGATCCCGGACCATCCGTACTTCGTCACGGTGACCACGTCGCGCGACATCGACGTGAATCTCGCCGCCAAGCTGGCGGACATGACGCTGGAAGAGTTCAAGGCGCTGAACCCGTCGTTCAACCGGCCGGTGATCCTGGGCGCGTCCAACCCGCAGATCCTGCTGCCGTTCGACAATGCCGAGCGCTTCCAGTACAACCTGAATACGTATCGCGGCGGGCTGTCGAGCTGGACGGCGGTCACGGTAGACGGGCGCGAGCGCGTCGAGTCGCTGGCGGCGCGGCTCAATGTCGATGCCGACACGCTGCGCGAAATCAACAGCATTCCCAAGGGCATGCGGCTGAAGGCCGGTTCGACCGTGATGATCCCGCGCTCGGGCCGCCACGACCAGGACATCAGCGCGACCCTGGCCGACACCGCCATGCTGGCGATGGAGCCCGACCTGCCCGACGCGCGCCGCGTGGTGGTGCGCGCAGGCCGGCGCGATACGGTGGCGTCGGTGGCGCGGCGCTACGGCGTGTCGCAGGGTCAGGTGCAGTCGTGGAACAAGCTGTCCGGCACCAAGCTGGTGGCAGGGCAGAGCCTGGTGCTGATGGTGCCGGTGCGCGGCGCCGGCGCGGCGCGCGCGGCGCGTGCCGAACGCGCGGACCGGGCCGAGCGCGAAGAGCGCGCCGAACGCGGCAGCAAGGGCGGGATCGTGCGTGTGTCGGCGAAGGGGGGGCGGGGCAAGGCCGAGCCGCGCAAGCGCATCACGGTAGAAGCCTCTGCGCGCGGCGGTGCCAAGGCAGCGCCGGCCAGGGTGGTGCGCGAGGCCAAGGCGGGCCCGGTGGTGAAGGCGTCGGCCAAATCCAGCGTCAAGGCCAGCAGCAAGGGCAGCAAGACGCGCTGAGCGCAGCGCTCGAGAGCAAAAAGGCGTGCCGGCGGCACGCCTTTTTGCATCTGCCGCAGGTACCGGCCGCGGGCGGCACCCCCAATCCCGTTTCCCCAGGGCCAGCGCCGGTGGCAAACTACCGTCATCATCACAACGACCGCAGACGCGGAGGAGACTGCCATGACGGCAAGCCATGCCGTGCATGCCCGTTCGCTGGCCGACCCGCAAGGGTTCTGGGCCGAACAGGCGGCGCGCATCGATTGGGAAACCCCGTTCGACCAGGTGCTCGACAACAGCCGCGCGCCATTCACCCGCTGGTTCGTGGGCGGGCGCACCAACCTGTGCCACAACGCGGTCGACCGCCACCTGGCGGCGCGCGCCAGCCAGCCGGCGCTGCACTGGGTCTCGACCGAGGTCGACCAGTCCCGCACCTACACCTACGCCGAGCTGCACGACGAGGTCAACCGCATGGCGGCGATCCTGCAGGGGCTGGGGGTGCAGAAGGGCGACCGCGTGCTGATCTACATGCCGATGATCCCGCAAGCGGCGTTTGCGATGCTGGCATGCGCGCGCATCGGCGCGGTCCATTCGGTGGTGTTCGGCGGCTTTGCCTCGGTGAGCCTGGCGGCACGGATCGACGATGCGCGCCCGCGCGTGGTGATCAGCGCCGACGCCGGCTCGCGCGCCGGCAAGGTGGTGCCGTACAAGCCGCTGCTGGACGAGGCCTTGCGCCTGTCGTCGCACCAGCCGGAGAAGGTGCTGCTGGTCGACCGCCAGCTGGCCGACATGCCGCGCATCGAAGGCCGCGATGAAGACTATGCCGCCTGGCGCGACCGCGTGGCCGGCGCGCAGGTTCCGTGCGCATGGCTGGAGTCCAGCGAGGCGTCGTATGTGCTTTACACCTCCGGCACCACCGGCAAGCCCAAGGGCGTGCAGCGCGATACCGGCGGCTACGCGGTGGCGCTGGCCACCTCAATGGAATACATCTTCTGCGGCAAGCCGGGCGACACCATGTTCACCGCCTCCGACATCGGGTGGGTGGTCGGCCACAGCTATATCGTCTACGGGCCGCTGCTGGCCGGGATGACCACGCTGATGTACGAAGGCACGCCGATCCGCCCGGACGGCGGCATCCTGTGGCGGCTGGTCGAGCAATACAAGGTCAACCTGATGTTCAGCGCGCCCACCGCGATCCGCGTGTTGAAGAAGCAGGACCCGTCCTGGCTGACCCGCTACGACCTGTCCAGCCTGCGCCTGCTGTTCCTGGCGGGCGAGCCGCTGGACGAACCCACCGCGCGCTGGATCCAGGACGGCCTGGGCAAGCCGGTGGTCGACAACTACTGGCAGACCGAGTCGGGCTGGCCGATCCTGGCGATCCAGCGCGGCATCGAGCCGCTGCCACCCAAGCTTGGCTCGCCGGGCGTGCCGGCCTACGGCTACGACCTGAAGATCGTCGACGAGAACACCGGCGAGGAATGCCCGCCCAACCAGAAAGGCGTGGTCGCGATCGACGGGCCGCTGCCGCCGGGCTGCATGAGCACGGTGTGGGGCGACGACGACCGCTTCGTGCGCACCTACTGGCAGGCGGTGCCGAACCGGCTGTGCTATTCCACCTTTGACTGGGGCGTGCGCGACGAGGACGGCTATGTTTTTATCCTGGGACGCACCGACGATGTGATCAACGTCGCGGGGCACCGGCTGGGCACGCGCGAGATCGAGGAAAGCCTGTCGTCCAATCCGGCCGTGGCCGAAGTGGCGGTGGTCGGCGTGCAGGACGCGCTCAAGGGCCAGGTGGCGATGGGATTCTGCATTGCGCGCGACCCGGCGCGGACCGCCACGGAGGCGGACCGGCTGGCGCTGGAGGGCGAGTTGATGAAGACCGTCGAGCAGCAGCTCGGCGCGGTGGCACGGCCGGCGCGCGTATTCTTTGTCAATGCGCTGCCGAAGACGCGTTCCGGCAAGTTGCTGCGGCGCGCGATGCAGGCGGTGGCGGAAGGGCGCGATCCCGGCGACCTGACCACGATCGAGGATCCGGCGGCGCTGGAGCAGGTCCAGGCCGCGCTGAAGGGCTGACGCGGTCACGCCAGGCGGTGCGAGGTGTCGAACCGGACACTTCGCACCGCGGGCTTGCCACGGCCCGTGATGCAGTCTAATATTTGAAGCATAAAATATTTAGGTCTGATCTAGATCGTGATGCCGCCGGACAGCATTGTCGGGCGCGGCTCCAGCAGGAGGCAACAGATGCGAGTGCTTTGTATTGGTGGCGGACCGGCCGGGCTTTACTTCGGCCTGCTGATGAAGTTGCAGGATCCGGCCAACGAGGTCATCGTGGTCGAGCGCAACCGGCCTTACGACACCTTCGGCTGGGGCGTGGTGTTCTCCGACGCCACCATGGACAACCTGATGGAAGCCGATCCGGACAGCGCCGCCGAGATCAATGCCGCCTTCAACCACTGGGACGATATCGACATCCATATCGGCGGCCGCACCATCCGCTCCGGTGGCCACGGCTTTATCGGCATCGGCCGCAAGCGCCTGCTCAATATCTTGCAGGCGCGCTGCGAAGCGCTCGGCGTCAGGCTGGTGTTCGAGAACGATGTCACCGACGACCAGGCGCTGGCGATGCAATACCAGGCCGACCTGGTGATCGCCTCGGATGGCCTGAACAGCCGCATCCGCACCCGCTACGCCGAGACCTTCCAGCCCGACATCGATACGCGCCAGTGCCGCTTTGTCTGGCTGGGCACGCACAAACTGTTCGACGCCTTCACGTTTGCTTTCGAAAAGACCGAGCACGGCTGGTTCCAGGCGCATGCCTACCGCTTCGACGACAACACCTCGACCTTTATCGTCGAAACGCCGGAATCGGTCTGGCGCGCCGCCGGCATCGAAGAGATGAGCCAGGAAGAGGGCGTGGCGTACTGCGAGAAGCTGTTCGCCCGCTACCTCGACGGCAACAAGCTGATCACCAACGCGGCGCACCTGCGCGGCTCGGCGATCTGGATCCGCTTCCCGCGCGTGATCTGCCGCCAGTGGGTGCATTGGAATACGCTGCCGGACGGCCGTCGCGTGCCCGTGGTGCTGATGGGCGATGCCGCGCACACGGCGCATTTCTCGATCGGTTCCGGTACCAAGCTGGCGCTGGAAGATGCGATCGACCTGGCCGAAGAGATCCGTGGCAGCGGCCACGACGGCCTGCCCGATGCGCTGGCGCGCTACGAAGCCACGCGCGGCGTGGAAGTGCTGAAGATCCAGAACGCGGCGCGCAATTCGACCGAGTGGTTCGAGAACGTCGAGCGCTACGCCGGCAGCCTGCCGCCGGAGCAGTTCGCCTATTCGCTGCTGACGCGTTCGCAGCGCATCTCGCACGAGAACCTGCGGGTGCGCGACGCCGATTATGTGGCGCAATTCGAGCACTGGCTGGCGCAACAGGCCGGCGTGCCGCAGCAGAGCCTGCAGCTGCGCGAGCACGAGCCGCTGCCGCCGATGTTCACGCCGTTCCGGCTGCGCGGCGTCACGCTGAAGAACCGCGTGGTGGTGTCGCCGATGGCGATGTACTCCTGCACCGACGGCATGCCGGGCGACTTCCACCTGGTGCACCTCGGTTCGCGCGCGCTGGGCGGCGCCGGCATGGTGGTGGCGGAAATGACCTGCGTGTCGCCCGATGCGCGCATCACGCCGGGTTGCCCGGGCTTGTGGAGCGATGAGCAGCGCGACGCATGGAAGCGCATCGTCGATTTCGTGCATGCCAGCAGCGATGCCCGCATCGCCATGCAGATCGGACACTCCGGCCGCAAGGGGTCGACGCAGCTCGGCTGGGAAGCGATGGACCACCCGCTGCCGCAGGGCAACTGGCCGGTGATGTCGGCCTCGCCACTGCCGTACCTGCCTGGCGAGTCGCAGACCCCGCGCGAGATGACGCGCGCCGACATGGACCGCGTGCGCGACGACTTCGTTGCCAGCGCCCGGCGCGCGGCCGAAGCGGGTTTCGACTGGCTCGAACTGCACTGCGCGCACGGCTACCTGTTGTCGAGCTTTATCTCGCCGCTGACCAATACGCGCAACGACGAATATGGCGGCTCGCTGGCGGCGCGGCTGCGCTATCCGCTGGAAGTGTTCGAAGCCGTGCGCGCGGTATGGCCGCAGGACAAGCCGATGTCGGTGCGCATCTCGGCGCACGACTGGGTCGAAGGCGGCATCACGCCCGACGACGCCGTCGAGATCGCCCGCGCCTTCAAGGCGGCCGGCGCCGACATGATCGACTGCTCGTCGGGGCAGGTCAGCCCCGACCAGGCGCCGGTGTATGGCCGCATGTACCAGACCCCGTTCGCCGATCGCATCCGCAACGAGGCCGGCATCGCCACCATCGCGGTGGGCGCGATCTTCGAGGCCGATCACGTCGACTCGATCATCGCCGCCGGCCGCGCCGATCTGTGCGCGATCGCGCGCCCGCACCTGGCCAACCCGGCCTGGACGCTGCAGGAAGCCGCGCGCATCGGCTACCGCGACATCGCCTGGCCCAAGCAATACCTGGCGGGCAAGCGGCAACTGGAGACCAATCTCGAACGCGCCGCGGCGCAGGAGAAGCAGGCATGACGGGCGGCATGGCAACACTGGCCGGCAGGCACGCGCTGGTCACCGGAGGCGGGCGCGGCATCGGCGCGGCGATCGCGCGGCGGCTGCTGGCCGACGGCGCCAGCGTCACGCTGCTGGGGCGCGATGCCGGCACGCTGCAAGCGACGGTGCAGGCGCTGCGCGGGCAGGCACCGGCGGGCGCTATGGCCTCCTCGGTCTCGTTCGTCACGGCCGATATCGCCGATGCCGAGAGCGTAGCGCGCGCCTTTGCCGCGGCCACGGAGCAGGCGGGTCCGGTATCGATGCTGGTCAACAACGCCGGGCAGGCGCATAGCGCCCCCTTCATGAAGACCGATGCCGCGCTGTGGCGGCGCATGCTCGATGTCAACCTGACCGGCACCTTCCTGTGCACGCAGGCCGCGCTGCCCGCGATGCTCGAAGCGGGTTGGGGCCGCATCGTCAACGTGGCCAGCACCGCCGGACTGATCGGCTACGGCTATGTCAGCGCCTATTGCGCGGCCAAGCATGGCGTGATCGGACTGACGCGCGCGCTGGCGCTGGAGACCGCGGCCAGGGGCGTGACCGTGAACGCGGTTTGCCCGGGCTACACCGAAACCGATATCGTGCGCGACGCCGTCGCCAACATCGTCGGCAAGACCGGTCGTACGGAAGACCAGGCGCGCGCCGAACTGGCCGCGCGCAATCCGCAGCGCCGCCTGGTGCAGCCCGAGGAAGTGGCCGACGCCGTGGCATGGCTGTGCCAGCCGTCCGCCGGCGCGATCACCGGGCAGGCGATCCCGGTGGCCGGCGGCGAAGTGATGGCGGGCTGACAAGACAAGGACCTGAGAGAGAACCATGACTGAAATCGCACTCGACATGCGCCACCACAAGCGCAGCTTTGCCGGCTATGAACCGCGGCACTTCCTGTGGTCGGTGTCCGACGACGGCAAGGTCGGCACCATCACGCTGAACCGCCCCGAGCGCAAGAACCCGCTGACCTTCGATTCCTATGCCGAACTGCGCGACCTGTTCCGCGCGCTGTGCTACGCCAGCGACATCAAGGCGGTGGTGGTCACCGGCGCCGGCGGCAACTTCTGCTCGGGTGGCGATGTGCACGAGATCATCGGGCCGCTGACGCAGATGACCATGCCCGAACTGCTCGACTTCACGCGCATGACCGGCGACCTGGTCAAGGCGATGCGCGCGTGCCCGCAGCCGGTGATCAGCGCGGTCGACGGCATCTGCGCCGGCGCGGGCGCGATGATGGCGCTGGCCTCCGACATGCGGCTGGGCACGGCGCAGGCGAAGACCGCGTTCCTGTTCGTGCGCGTGGGACTGGCCGGTGCCGACATGGGCGCGTGCTCGCTGCTGCCGCGCGTGATCGGGCAGGGGCGCGCCAGCGAGCTGCTCTATACCGGCCGCGCCATGAACGCGGAGGAGGGCCTGCAGTGGGGCTTCTTCAACGCGCTGCATCCGTCCGAGGCCGTGCTGGCACAGGCGCAGGCGCTGGCCGCGCAGCTCGCCGCCGGGCCGACCTTCGCGCACGGCGTGACCAAGAAGCTGCTGCACCAGGAATGGAACATGGGGCTGGACGAGGCCATCGAAGCCGAAGCCGAGGCCCAGGCCATCTGCATGCAGACGCGCGATTTCCGCCGCGCCTACGAGGCCTTCGTGGCCAAATCGAAGCCGGTGTTCGAAGGCGACTGAGCCAGGGAGCCGCGATGTCAGACAAGACCTATCTCGACCTGCCACTGTTCGACGACGCGCACCGCACGCTGGAACGCGAACTGGACGCCTGGTGCGCGCAACACCTGCATGTCGACCACGGCGACGCCGATGCCGCCTGCCGCGCGCTGGTGCGCCAGCTCGGCGAAGCGGGCTGGCTGCGCTATTGCGTGCCGGCCGCGCACGGTGGCGCGCTGCCCGCGCTCGATTCACGCTCGCTGTGCCTGCTGCGCGAAACGCTGGCGCGCCACGACGGCCTTGCCGACTTTGCCTTCGCGATGCAGGGGCTCGGCTCGGGTGCGATCTCGATTGCCGGCAGCGAAGCGCTGCGCGCGCAATACCTGCCACGCGTGGCGCGCGGCGAGGCAATAGCTGCCTTTGCGCTGTCGGAGCCCGAGGCCGGCTCCGATGTCGCGGCGATGCAATGCAGCGCGCGGCTGTCGGAAGACGGCAAGCACTATGTGATCGACGGCGCCAAGACCTGGATCTCCAATGGTGGCATCGCGGACTTCTATTGCGTGTTCGTGCGCACCGGCGAAGCGCCCGGCGCGCGCGGCATCTCGGCCTTCGTGGTCGACGCCGATGCGCCGGGCCTGACCATCGCCGAGCGCATCGACGTGATCGCGCCGCACCCGCTGGCCACGCTGCGCTTCGACAGCTGCCGCGTGCCGGTCGGCAACCGGCTGGGCGAGGCGGGGCAGGGCTTCAAGGTGGCGATGATGACACTCGACATCTTCCGCGCCTCGGTCGCGGCGGCGGCCCTGGGCTTCGGGCGTGCGGCGCTGGACGACGCGCTGGCGCGCGCGTGCGAGCGGCCGATGTTCGGCGGCGTGCTGGCCGACCTGCAGCTGACGCAGGCGGCCATCGGCGATATGGCGACTGCCATCGACGCGGCGGCGCTGCTGACCTATCGCGCCGCCTGGCTGCGCGATGTGAAGGGCCAGCGCACCACGCGCGAAGCGGCGATGGCCAAGATGGTCGCGACCGAGAACGCACAGCAGGTCATCGACCGCGCGGTGCAGATGTTCGGCGGCCTCGGCGTCAAGGTCGGCACGCGCGTGGAAAGCCTGTACCGCGAGATCCGCTCGCTGCGCATCTACGAAGGCGCCACCGAAGTGCAGAAGCTGATCATCGCCCGCGAAACACTGGCCGGCAGGAAGGCCTGAGCCATCCGCCCCGCAACTGCCGTACCGACAGAGCAGACAGGAGACAAGCCATGGCGACCACCGCCCACCTCGATACCTTCGCCCGCGACCGCCTGCCGCCGCCCGAGCAGTGGCCGGTGTTCCGCTTCAACGCCGATACCGACTACCCGGCGCGGATGAACTGCGCGGTGGAGCTGGTCGACCGCCACGTGCGCGAAGGCCGCGGCGAACGCATCGCCATCCGCCATCGCCCCACTGGCCAGGCGGGGCAGATCGAGACGGTCACCTACGCTCAACTGGCGGCGCTGGTCAACCGCATCGCCCATGTGCTGGTCGAGGACATGGCGCTGGTGCCCGGGAACCGCGTGCTGCTGCGCGGCCCCAACAACCTGATGATGGCGGCAAGCTGGCTCGCCACCATCAAGGCCGGCCTGATTGCCGTGCCGACCATGCCATTGCTGCGCGCGAGGGAACTGAAGCAGATCGTCGACAAGGCGCAGGTCACCGCGGCGCTGTGCGATGCGCGGCTGCGCGAGGACCTCGACGCCAACCAGCGGGCCGGCGGGGAATTCCATTGCCCGACCCTGGCGCGCGTGCTGTACTTCAACGGCACCGGCGAGGGTTCGCTGGAAGCCGCGATGGCGGGCAAGCCAGACAGCTTCGATGCCTGCGACACCGCCAGCGACGATATCTGCCTGATCGCCTTCACCAGCGGCACCACCGGACAGCCCAAGGGGACGGTGCATTTCCACCGCGACGTGCTGGCCATGTGCGACCTGTTCCCGCGCCATGTGCTGCGCTCCGTGCCGGACGATGTCTTCTGCGGCACGCCGCCGATCGCGTTCACCTTCGGGCTGGGCGGCATGCTGTGCTTCCCGTTGCGCATCGGCGCCAGCACGGTGCTGGCGGAGAGGCTGACGCCCGAAGCGCTGCTGGAACTGATCCACGACTTCCGCGCCACCATCGTCTTCACCGCCCCCACCTTCTACCGTCAGATGGCAACGCTGGCGCCGCGCTTCGATATCTCCAGCCTGAGGCACAGCGTGTCGGCCGGCGAGGCGCTGCCCGACGCCACGCGCCAGAGCTGGAAAGCCGCCACCGGCATCGAGATGACCGACGGCATCGGCGGCACCGAGATGATGCATATCTTTATCTCGAGTGCCGGCGCCGAGGTCAGGCCGGGTGCGATCGGGAAAGTGGTGCCCGGCTACGTGGCGCAGATCGTCGACGACGAGATGCGGCCGCTGCCGCCGGGCCAGGTCGGCAAGCTGGCGGTGCAGGGCCCGACCGGCTGCCGCTACCTGGACGATCCGCGCCAGGCCAACTACGTGAAGGCAGGGTGGAACCTGCCCGGCGATACCTTCACGGTCGACGCAGATGGCTACTACTTCTACCAGGCGCGCTCCGACGACATGATCATCTCGGCCGGCTACAACATCGCCGGCCCCGAGGTGGAGAGCACGCTGATGCAGCATGAGTCGGTGGCTGAGTGCGGCGTGGTCGGCGCGCCAGACGACGGGCGGGGGCAGGTGGTCATGGCCTACGTGGTGCTGCGCGAAGGCGTGCCCGCGGACGACGCCACGCGCACCGCGCTACAGGACTACGTGAAGCGCCAGATCGCGCCGTACAAATATCCCCGCCGCATCGAGTTCGTGCCGGCGCTGCCGCGCACCGAGACCGGCAAGCTGCAGCGATTCCGGCTGCGCCAGATGGCGGAGCAGGGCAATGGCGCTGACAGCGGCAGGAGCAAATGATGAGCCCGGTCTTCCGCAGCACCGTGCTGGTGCGCTTCAAGCACTGCGACGCGGCCGGGATCGTGTTCTACCCGCGCTACTTCGAGATGCTCAACGACTTCATCGAAGACTGGTTCGGCGAAGCGCTGGGCTGGCCCTTCGACGTCATGCACGGCGAGGGCCGGGCCGGCGTACCGACCGCCGAGCTGGAATGCCGCTTCCTGGCGCCGAGCCGGCTGGGCGAAGTGCTCACGCGCGAGCTGCGCGTGCTCAAGCTCGGACAGTCCAGTTTCACGCTGGCGATCCGCTTCGCGGGGCCGCACGACGATACCCGCATGGAAGTGACGCAGCGGCTGGTCTGCGTCGACACCGGCTCGATCGCGCCGCAGCCGTTGCCGGAGGCCGTGCGCGAGGCCATGGCGGCCTATCTCGTGGCGACGGCCTGACCGGCCTGGTACTGCATTCGCAATTGAATTCCCCAATCCATCAATCAGAAAGCAACAGGACATCCACCATGAAGATTCTGCAGCCGCCCGACTGGGCGCCTCCGCGTGGCTACGCCAACGGCATGATGGCCGAGATCCAGGCCGGCAGCCGCCTGCTCTTTGTCAGCGGCCAGATCGGCTGGAACGGCAAGTGCGAGTTCGAGACCGACGATTTCGGCCTGCAGGTGGCGCAGGCGCTGCGCAATGTGGTCGACGTGCTGGCCGCGGGCGGTGCCAGGCCGGAACATATCGCGCGCATGACCTGGTATGTGAAGGACAAGGCGGAGTATGTCGGTGCCTACGGGTCGATCGGCCAGCACTACCGCGCCATCATTGGCCGTCACTTTCCGGCGATGACGGCGGTCGAAGTGGCCGACCTCGTCGAGCCGCGCGCCAAGGTGGAAATCGAAGTGACGGCGGTCGTCCCGCCTGACGCATAACGGGATCCGCACACCGCCGGACCAATGCGCGGGCACCAGGATGCCGGGTGTCCGCGGCGGCGCCCGCGTGATGCAAGTCCTTGAAAACTTGAGAAATTGGGTGGCGCGGGATATAATCCGAAAGTTTCGCTTTCAGAACCCTTCACCCTAGCGCCAACCGCTTTCCACCTTCCGCCGCCCCCATACGCGCCGCCTTTGCCGTTCGCACTCGATGTGATGCAAGGAGCATGCCGCGACCGGATCCGACCGCATCGGCGCAATGCCGCTGCCGCCGTCACGGATCCAGCCTGGGAGGCACGAGGCGTCGATTGGTCGGTCACGGGGTGAGTCCAGCAGGAGCCTACCCGTGTTACCGTCTTTTCCGTCCGCCATTCTCGCGCTAGCAGACGGCACGGTCTTTCGTGGCTATTCCATTGGCGCTTCCGGCCATACCATCGGTGAAGTGGTGTTCAACACCGCCATCACCGGTTACCAGGAAATCCTCACCGACCCGAGCTATTCGCGGCAGATCGTCACGCTGACGTATCCGCATATCGGCAACTACGGTGTCAATCCTGAGGATGTCGAAGCCACGAAAGTCCATGCCGCCGGCCTGATCATCAAGGATCTGCCGATCCTGGCCTCCAATTTCCGCAAGGAACACACCCTCGCGCACTACCTGAAGCAGGAAAAGGTGGTGGCGATCGCCGGCATCGATACCCGCAAGCTGACCCGCATCCTGCGCGAGAAGGGCGCCCAGAATGGCTGCATCCTGGCTGGCGAGGACAACGTGCAGAAGGCCATCGACCTGGCCCGCTCCTTCCCCGGCCTGGCCGGCATGGACCTGGCCAAGGTGGTCTCGGTCAAGGAACCCTACGAGTGGACCCAGTCCGAATGGGAACTGGGCAAGGGCTACGGCAAGCAGGACAAGCCGCAGTTCCACGTGGTTGCCTATGACTACGGCGTCAAGTTCAATATCCTGCGCATGCTGGCCGAGCGCGGCTGCAAGGTGACGGTGCTGCCGGCCCAGGCGAGCGCCGCCGACGCGCTGGCGCTGAATCCGGACGGCGTGTTCCTGTCCAACGGCCCCGGCGACCCCGAGCCGTGCGACTACGCCATCGCCGCCACCCGCGAGTTCATCGAGCGCGGCATCCCGACCTTCGGCATCTGCCTGGGCCACCAGATCATGGCCCTCGCCGTCGGCGCCAAGACGCTGAAGATGAAGGCCGGCCACCACGGCGCCAACCACCCGGTCAAGGACCTGGAGGACGGCCGCGTGATGATCACGTCGCAGAACCACGGTTTCGCGGTCGACGCCGACACGCTGCCCGCCAACGCGCGCGTGACCCATGTGTCGCTGTTCGACGGCACGCTGCAGGGCTTCGCGCTGACCGACAAGCCGGCGTTCTGCTTCCAGGGCCACCCGGAAGCGTCGCCTGGCCCGAACGACGTGGCTTACCTGTTCGACCGCTTCATCCAGCACATGACCGACGCGCGCAAGTAAGCACGCAAATTAGCGCGACCGGACAGCACTGGACCACGGGACATCCCATGAACGCCTTTATGCAAACCGCCTTCGGCATCACCGATTTCTGGACCTACCTGCTCGGCACGATCTTTATCGTGCTGCTGCCGGGGCCGAACTCGATGTACGTGCTGTCGGTGGCGGCGCAGCGCGGCGTGCGCGCCGGCTACAAGGGCGCGTGCGGGGTGTTCCTGGGCGACCAGGTGCTGATGGTGCTGTCGGCGGCGGGCGTGGCCTCGCTGCTGAAGGCGAGCCCGGCGCTGTTCTACGTGGTGAAGTACATCGGCGCGGCCTACCTGGCGTGGATCGGCTTCAACATGCTGCGCGGCGCGATGCGCAGCTGGGCCTCGCGGGGCTCGGCCGCAGTGGACAATACGGCGGGTAAGGCGGTGCCGGCCAGCGTGGCCGACCAGTCCGACCCGTTCCGCAAGGCGCTGCTGATCAGCCTGCTGAACCCGAAGGCCATCCTGTTCTTCATCTCGTTCTTCATCCAGTTCGTGGATCCGGCCTTTGCCTACCCGGTGCTGTCTTTCGCCGTGCTGGGTGTGGTGTGCCAGCTGTGCAGCTTCGCCTACCTGACCACGATCATCTTCGTGGGCGCGAAGCTGGCCGACGCGTTCCGGCGCCGGCGGCGGCTGTCGGCCGGGATGGCGAGCGGGGTCGGGGCGATGTTTATCGGCTTCGGCGCCAAGCTGGCTACGGCGACCATGAACTGACGCGGTGCGGTTGCGACAGCTGCAGCCGACATTATTCGAATCCTGAACGGATTCCCTGATTACCGGCGCGGCCCGCATGCAAGCGGGCCGGCCCATAAAGAGAGCGTGCAATGCCAAAACGCACAGACATCAAGAGCATCCTGATCATCGGCGCCGGCCCCATCATCATCGGCCAGGCGTGCGAGTTCGACTACTCCGGCGCCCAGGCCTGCAAGGCCCTGCGTGAAGAAGGCTTCAAGGTCATCCTGGTCAACTCGAACCCGGCGACCATCATGACCGACCCGGCCACGGCCGACGTGACCTATATCGAGCCGATCACCTGGGAAGTGGTCGAGCGCATCATCGAGAAGGAGCGTCCGGACGCGATCCTGCCGACCATGGGCGGCCAGACCGCGCTGAACTGCGCGCTGGACCTGCACCGCCACGGCGTGCTGGACAAGTACAAGGTTGAGCTGATCGGCGCCTCGCCCGAGGCCATCGACAAGGCCGAGGACCGCCAGAAGTTCAAGGAAGCGATGACCAGGATCGGCCTGGGTTCGGCCAAGTCCGGCATCGCGCACTCGATGGACGAAGCCATCGCGGTGCAAACCAAGATCGCGCAGGAAACCGGCACCAGCGGCTACCCGATCGTGATCCGCCCGTCGTTCACGTTGGGCGGCACGGGCGGCGGCATCGCCTACAACCGCGAGGAATTCGAAGAGATCTGCAAGCGCGGCCTGGACCTGTCGCCGACGCGCGAGCTGCTGATCGAAGAATCGCTGCTGGGCTGGAAAGAGTATGAGATGGAAGTGGTCCGCGACAAGAAGGACAACTGCATCATCATCTGCTCGATCGAGAACCTGGACCCGATGGGCATCCATACCGGCGACTCGATCACCGTGGCCCCGGCGCAGACCCTGACCGACAAGGAATACCAGATCCTGCGCAACGCCTCGCTGGCCGTGCTGCGCGAGATCGGCGTCGACACCGGCGGTTCCAACGTGCAGTTCTCGATCAATCCGAAGGACGGTCGCATGATCGTCATCGAGATGAACCCGCGCGTGTCGCGTTCGTCGGCGCTGGCCTCCAAGGCCACCGGCTTCCCCATCGCCAAGGTCGCGGCCAAGCTGGCCGTCGGCTACACCCTGGACGAGCTGAAGAACGAGATTACCGGCGGCGCGACCCCGGCGTCGTTCGAGCCGTCGATCGACTACGTGGTCACCAAGGTGCCGCGTTTCGCCTTCGAGAAATTCCCGCAGGCGGACAGCCACCTGACCACGCAGATGAAGTCGGTGGGCGAGGTGATGGCGATGGGCCGCACCTTCCAGGAATCGTTCCAGAAGGCGCTGCGCGGGCTGGAAGTCGGCGTGGACGGCCTCGACGAGAAGTCGACCGACCGCGACGAGATCGTCGAGGAGATCGGCGAGGCGGGCCCGGACCGCATCTGGTACGTGGGCGACGCGTTCCGCCTGGGCATGTCGCTGGAAGAGGTGTACGCCGAGACCGCTATCGATCCGTGGTTCCTGGCGCAGATCGAGGACATCGTCAAGACCGAGGCGCTGATCAAGGCACGCACGCTGGAGAGCCTGTCGGCTGCCGAGCTGCGCTACCTGAAGCAGAAGGGCTTCTCCGACCGCCGCCTGGCCAGGCTCCTGAAGACCGACGCCATGGCCGTGCGCGAAGCGCGCATCGCCAACAAGGTGCGCCCGGTCTACAAGCGCGTGGACACCTGCGCGGCCGAGTTCGCCACCAACACCGCCTACATGTACTCGACCTACGAGGCCGAGCATGGCGAGTGCGAGGCCAACCCGACCGACAAGAAGAAGATCATGGTGCTGGGCGGCGGCCCGAACCGGATCGGCCAGGGCATCGAGTTCGACTACTGCTGCGTGCACGCCGCGCTGGCGCTGCGCGAAGACGGGTACGAGACCATCATGGTCAACTGCAACCCGGAAACCGTGTCGACCGACTATGACACCTCGGACCGCCTGTACTTCGAGCCGGTGACGCTGGAAGACGTGCTGGAGATCGTCGCGATCGAGAAACCGGTCGGCGTGATCGTACAGTATGGCGGCCAGACCCCGCTGAAGCTGGCGCTGGACCTGGAAGCCAACGGCGTGCCCATCATCGGCACCAGCCCGGACATGATCGACGCCGCCGAAGACCGCGAGCGCTTCCAGAAGCTGCTGCAGGACCTGGGCCTGCGCCAGCCGCCCAACCGCACCGCGCGTGCCGAGGATGAAGCGCTGCGCCTGGCCGAGGAAATCGGCTATCCGCTGGTGGTGCGTCCGTCGTACGTGCTGGGCGGCCGCGCGATGGAAATCGTGCACGAGCCGCGCGACCTCGAGCGCTACATGCGCGAGGCCGTCAAGGTGTCGAACGACTCCCCGGTGCTGCTGGACCGCTTCCTGAATGACGCCATCGAATGCGATGTCGACGCCCTGAGCGACGGCAAGCGCGTGTACATCGGCGGCGTGATGGAGCACATCGAGCAGGCCGGCGTGCACTCGGGCGACTCCGCCTGCTCGCTGCCACCGTACTCGCTCAAGGCCGAGACCGTCGCCGAACTGAAGCGGCAGACCGCCGCCATGGCCGAGGCGCTGAACGTGGTCGGCCTGATGAACGTGCAGTTTGCCATCCAGCAGAACAACGGCGTCGACACCGTCTACGTGCTGGAAGTGAACCCGCGCGCCTCGCGTACCGTGCCGTACGTGTCGAAGGCCACCGGCATGCAGCTGGCCAAGATCGCCGCGCGCTGCATGGCCGGCCAGTCGCTGGACGAGCAGGGCATTACCGACGAGGTGGTGCCGCCGTACTACAGCGTCAAGGAAGCCGTGTTCCCGTTCAACAAGTTCCCGGGCGTCGATCCGGTCCTCGGACCTGAAATGCGCTCCACCGGCGAAGTGATGGGCGTGGGC
This sequence comes from Cupriavidus phytohabitans, assembly GCF_000426345.1. Lineage (GTDB taxonomy): Bacteria > Pseudomonadota > Gammaproteobacteria > Burkholderiales > Burkholderiaceae > Cupriavidus. The sequence continues at coordinate 132,874 of NZ_AUFE01000010.1, forward strand.
AAGACCTTCGGCGAGGCACTGTTCAAGAGCCAGCTGGCGGCGGGTTCGCGCCTGCCGGAAAAGGGCACCGTGCTGATCACCGTGAAGGACAGCGACAAGCCGCGCGCGGTTGCCGTGGCCCGCATGCTGCACGACCTGGGCTACCCGATCGTCGCCACCCGCGGCACCGCCTCGGCCATCGAAGCCGCCGGCATCCCGGTCAAGGTGGTGAACAAGGTCAAGGACGGGCGTCCGCACATCGTCGACATGATCAAGAACGGCGAACTGGCGCTGGTGTTCACTACCGTCGACGAGACCCGCGGCGCGATCGCGGATTCGCGTTCGATCCGTACCTCGGCGCTGGCCAACCGCGTCCCTTACTACACCACCATCGCCGGCGCCAGCGCCGCGGTGGAGGGCCTGAAGCACATGCAGAGCCTGGAGGTCTATGACCTGCAAGGCCTGCACGGCACTCTGGCGTAAGCTACGCTGCACATTGCCATCCCGCCGGGCGCTTGCGTCCGGGCAAGGGGCGGCAGCGCCCGGAAGCCCGCCGGTGTTGATGCCGGCGGGCTTCTTGGCCTAAACTACGTCAAATTCGTCGATCGAATCGGCCTGGCACCAGCGTAAGCACTGTGCGGCCCTTCGGTCCTGTCTGAAAGCCGCGGTTGAGCGGAAGTGCCTGGCGGATATTGCCAGGATGGCTCCAGCTCCGCTGCGGCTCATTTTTTTGTTGAACAAAGACATGAGCACCATTCCGATTACCAAGCGTGGCGCAGAGCTGCTCAAGGAAGAGCTGCAGCGCCTCAAGGCTGTCGAGCGTCCGGCGGTGATCAATGCCATTTCCGAAGCGCGTGCGCAGGGCGACCTTTCTGAAAACGCCGAATACGACGCGGCCAAGGAAAAGCAGGCCTTTATCGAAGGCCGCATCATCGAAGTGGAGTCGAAGCTGTCCGCGGCCCAGATCATCGATCCGACCCAGCTCGACACCGATGGCCGCATCGTCTTTGGCGCGACTGTTGACCTGGAAGACCTGGAGTCCGGCAAGCCGGTCAGCTACCAGATCGTGGGCGACGACGAGGCTGACCTCGACACCGGCAAGATCTCGGTCAGCTCGCCGATCGCGCGTGCGCTGATCGGCAAGTTCGAGGGCGACGTCGCCACCGTGCTGGCCCCTGGCGGCGAGCGCGAGTACGAAGTCATTACTGTCCGCTATATCTGAGGCCGCTTGTTCTCTTCCTCCTATAACAGCCTGCCGCCGCTGCCGCACCGGCTATTCCTGCTGCTGACGGTGGTGTGGGCGGGCAGCCTGTGGACGGTTGGCTACATGGTGGCGCCGACGCTGTTCTCGGTGCTGCCCAGCCGCGAGATGGCCGGCATGATCGCCGGTCACCTGTTCCATACCGAAGCCATCATCGGCGTCACCATCGGCGTGCTGCAGCTGGTGCTGTGCAATGTGATGATCCGGCGCGGTGCAAACCGCTATCGGAGCCTGCGCTGGGTGGTGCTTGGCATGCTGTGCTGTGTGCTGGTCGGCTACTTCGGCATCCAGCCATTCATGGGCAGCCTGAAGGAAAAGGCGCAAGCGCTGGGGCTGGGGGTTTCGGAATCGCCTTACCAGGCGCAGTTCGGCATGCTGCACGGCGTGTCGAGCGCTTTCTACCTGCTGCAAAGCCTGCTCGCGCTGGTGCTGGTGTGGCGCGCTTCGGCGCCGCGTTCGGCCGGGGAGTGAGTGCCGCTGCGGCCACCGGGCAGTGGCCGCCTCGATGCTGCGGGCGGTCAGCCCAGGGCTTTCTTCTTCTGGCTGGTCGGCCGCGAGCGCGCTCGCTTGACGTTGCCGCCCGCCGTGACGCGCTCGTTGCCGAGTACGGTCACTTCCTTGCGGGTCGGGCGCCGGTTCGGTGCGGCGCTGGGCTTCTTGACCGTCACCGTGCGCGGCGCGGCGCCGCCACGGCGGGCCGGGGCAAGCCGGCCCAGGCTATCCGGCTGGTTTTCCTTCAGTCGCGCCTCGCCCGGACGCCAGACTACCAGCAGCTTGCCGATATGCTGGATCGGCGCGGCGTGCAGCGCGTCGCAGATTTCTTCGTAGATGGCAATGCGCGCGTCGCGGTCATCGCCGAATACGCGGATCTTGATCAGGTCGTGCGCAGCCAGGCTGCGGTCGATTTCGGCCAGTACAGGGCGGGTAAGGCCCTCGGCGCCGACCATGACGACCGGGTTCAGGGCATGGGCACGGGAGCGCAGTTCGGAGCGCTGGGCAGGAATCAGTTGTAGTGCAGGCATAGGTTGGCGCCGGTGGCGCTGGAGTTTGGTGCGCGGCGGGCCCGGCAGATGCCGGTTCGGCAGGCGGGCGGAGCGCGAATTGGCGCGTATTATCCGTCAATCCGGCACTGTCGGGCGGCAAAATCATCAAAACAGTAGAAAAACCTTGAGCATGCGGCGCACGCCGCGTGCCGGGGCAGGCAACAGGCTGGATCTGGCATGGCAAAGAACAAGTTCAACCATTCGTGGCTGCACGACCACATCAATGACCCGTACGTGAAAATGGCGCAACGGGAGGGCTATCGTGCCCGCGCTGCCTACAAGCTCAAGGAAATCGACGAGCAGGACAAGCTGATCCAGCCGGGCCAGGTCATCGTCGACCTGGGCGCCGCCCCGGGCAGCTGGAGCCAGTACGCGCGCAACAAGCTGGCCGCGTCCAACCGGGCCAAGGATGGCAAGATCGACGGCGCGGTGGTGGCGATCGATATCCTGCCGATGGAACCTGTCGCGGACGTCACTTTTATTCAGGGGGATTTCCGTGAGGAAGAGGTCTTCCGGCAACTCGAAAGCCTGGTGCTGGAAGCGTCCGGCGGCGACAAGATCGACCTTGTTATCTCCGACATGGCCCCCAATTTGTCGGGTGTGGCCTCCGCCGATTCGGCCCGGATCGAGTACTTGTGCGATCTCGCCCTTGAGTTTGCGCAGGCCCACCTGAAGCCGGAAGGCGCATTGCTGGTAAAGTGTTTCCACGGGAGCGGCTACAGCCAGATCGTGGAGAAATTCAAACGGCAGTTCAAAGTGGTCGCGAAGCGCAAGCCCAAGGCGTCACGCGACAAATCTTCCGAAACCTTTATCCTTGGGCGCTACCTGAAGGCGGTGGATTAACTGATCCGATCGAGGCGAGGGAAAACAAGAGGGCGAAAGTGCCCCACCCGCACCTATCGGCGTCATAGTTTCGCTGTTTCCCCCCGAGGGCGGGCGCTGCATTACAATGCAGCTATCCGTTGGCAAGGCAATTGCAAAGGAGTTCGGCCTTGAATAACAACCTGTTTCAAAAGGCGGCAATCTGGCTCGTGATCGCGCTGGTGTTGTTTACCGTCTTCAAGCAGTTCGACAAGCCCCGTGCGCAGGACAGCGTCACCTATTCGCAGTTCATGGATGACGCCAAGAACGGCAAGGTGTCGCGTGTCGACGTGCAGGGCCGCAACCTGGTGGTCTCGCCCAAGGAAGGCGCCAAGTACACCATCATCTCGCCGGGCGACATCTGGATGGTCGGCGACCTGATGAAGTACGGCGTCCAGGTGACCGGCAAGGCGGATGACGAACCCAACGTGCTCGTCCAGGCCCTGTATTACCTCGGGCCGACCCTGCTGATCATCGTGTTCTGGTTCTACATGATGCGCCAGATGCAAGGCGGCGGGAAAGGCGGCGCATTCTCATTCGGCAAGTCGCGTGCGCGCCTGATCGATGAGAACCAGAACGCCGTCACGTTCCAGGACGTGGCCGGCTGCGACGAGTCCAAGGAAGAAGTGGTCGAGCTGGTCGACTTCCTGAAGGATCCGCAGAAATTCCAGAAGCTGGGCGGCCGCATTCCGCGCGGCGTGCTGCTGGTCGGCCCTCCGGGTACCGGCAAGACGCTGCTGGCGCGTGCCATCGCCGGCGAGGCCAAGGTGCCGTTCTTCAGCATCTCGGGTTCCGACTTCGTTGAAATGTTCGTCGGCGTGGGCGCGGCGCGTGTCCGCGACATGTTCGAGAACGCCAAGAAGCAGGCCCCCTGTATCGTGTTCATCGATGAAATCGACGCGGTCGGCCGCCATCGTGGCGCCGGCATGGGTGGCGGCAACGACGAGCGCGAGCAGACCCTGAACCAGATGCTGGTCGAGATGGACGGCTTCGAGGCCAATTCCGGCGTGATCGTGATCGCCGCGACCAACCGTGCCGACGTGCTGGACAAGGCCCTGCTGCGTCCGGGCCGTTTCGACCGCCAGGTCTACGTGGGCCTGCCGGATATCCGCGGCCGCGAGCAGATCCTGAAGGTCCATATGCGCAAGGTGCCGATCGGCAACGACGTCGACGCCTCGGTGATCGCGCGTGGTACCCCGGGCTTCTCGGGTGCCGACCTGGCCAACCTGGTCAACGAAGCCGCCCTGTTTGCCGCCCGCCGCAACAAGCGCGTGGTCGACATGCAGGACTTCGAGGATGCCAAGGACAAGATCTACATGGGTCCGGAGCGCAAGTCGACGGTCATGCGCGAGGAAGAGCGCCGTGCCACGGCTTACCACGAGTCGGGCCATGCGGTGGTTGCCAAGCTGCTGCCCAAGGCCGACCCGGTGCACAAGGTCACCATCATGCCGCGGGGTTGGGCGCTGGGCGTGACCTGGCAGCTGCCCGAGCATGACAAGTATTCGAAGTACAAGGACAGCATGCTGGAAGAGGTCGCCATCCTCTTCGGCGGCCGGGCGGCAGAAGAGGTCTTCCTCAATGCCATGAGCACCGGCGCCTCCAACGACTTCGAGCGCGCCACCAAGATCGCCCGCGACATGGTGACCCGCTTCGGCATGAGCGATTCGCTCGGCGCCATGGTCTACGTGGATACCGAGCAGGACGGCATGTTCGGCAAGCTGTCGTCGAAGACCGTGTCGGAAGCCACGCAGCAGAAGGTCGACGCCGAGATCCGCCGCATCATCGACGAGCAATACGCGCTGGCCAAGCGCCTGCTCGAAGATAACCGCGACAAGGTCGAGGCCATGACCAACGCGCTGATGGAGTGGGAAACCATCGACGCCGACCAGGTCAATGACATCATGGCCGGCAAGCCGCCGCGCCCGCCGCGCAGTGCGTCGGGTCCGAACGGCGGCGGCAGCACGCCTTCGGGCGGCTCGCCGGTGGCGCCGACCAACGCGCCTGCCACGGCCTGATTGCATCAGCTCGTCGGCCCGACGACGCCTGCATGCTGGCTGTGTAATGCATGACCCTGAAGCCGGTGCCTGGTGCACCGGCTTTTCCTTTTGCGCGGCCGGGCTCGCGCATCGCTTTATTGAGTATTCCGACCTTGCAGCAGACTCCACAGACCCGGTATTTCCAGTGCGGACGTTTCCGCTTTGCGCTCGACCAGCGCCCGCTCGTGATGGGCATCCTCAACGTGACACCCGACTCCTTCTCGGACGGCGGCCAGCACGCCAGCCGCGATGCCGCCGTGCGCCATGCCGAGCAGATGATCGCGGAGGGCGTGGATATCATCGATATCGGCGGCGAATCCAGCCGGCCGGGCTCGGCCGCGCTGCCGCTCGAGGATGAGCTGGCGCGCGTGATCCCGGTGGTCGAGGCGCTGCGCGGCTGCGGCAAGCCGCTGTCGATCGACACCTACAAGCCCGAGGTCATGCGCGCCGCGCTTGCGGCCGGCGCGGATCTTATCAACGATATCTGGGGCTTCCGCATGCCGGGCGCGGTGGAGGCAATGGCGGCGCCGGAAGCGGGACAGGCCGGGCTGTGTGTGATGCATATGCAGCGCGATCCGCAGACCATGCAAGAGGACCCGCACTACGACGATGTGGTCGGCGAAGTGGCGGACTTCCTGGCCGAACGCATTGCCGTGCTGCGCGCCGCCGGCATCGACGACGCGCGCCTATCGCTTGATCCGGGGTTTGGCTTTGGCAAGACGCCGGATCATAATCTGCGCCTGCTCGGCCAGTTGCCGCGGATGGCGCTGGAAGGGCTGCCGGTGCTGGCGGGGATCTCGCGCAAGTCCACACTGGGCGCGATCCTGGGCGGCCGCCCGCCACAGCAACGAATTGCCGCCAGCATTGCTGCCGCGGTGTGTGCGGTAGAGCGCGGTGCGTTTATCGTACGGGTGCATGATGTGGAGCAGACCGTGGACGCGGTCAAGACCTGGTGGGCCGTGCGCAATGAGTCCGTCACGGCTGCCTGAACCATCCCGTCAATCCAGGGCAGGCGCCACAGAGCGCAGGCAGTGCAACGCAAGACAGAACAGAAAGGGAACTGCGAATGACACGCAAGTATTTCGGGACTGATGGCATCCGGGGGCGCGTTGGCGAGGCGCCGATTACCCCTGACTTCGTGATGCGACTGGGCCATGCCGCCGGCAAGGTGCTGGCGCACGGCGCCAAGACCGGGCAGGGCCGCCCGACCGTGCTGATCGGCAAGGACACCCGCATTTCGGGCTATATGCTCGAAGCTGCGCTGGAAGCCGGCTTCACGTCGGCCGGCGTTCACGTGCTGCTGACGGGGCCGCTGCCGACGCCGGGCATTGCCTACCTGACGCGCGCACTGCGCCTGTCGGCCGGCGTGGTGATCTCGGCCAGCCACAACCCGTACTACGACAACGGCATCAAGTTCTTCTCCGCCGACGGCGACAAGCTGCCAGACGCGGTGGAGGCCGAGATCGAGGCCGCCATCGACGAGCCGATGCTGTGCGCGCCTTCCGACGATCTGGGCCGCGCCCGCCGCATCAACGACGCCCCGGGCCGCTACATCGAGTTCTGCAAGAGCACCTTCCCGCATGAGCAGGACCTGCACGGCCTGAAGCTGGTGGTCGATTGCGCCCATGGCGCCGCCTATCACATCGCTCCGCACGTGTTCCATGAACTTGGCGCCGACGTGGTTTCGATCGGCAACCAGCCGGACGGCCGCAATATCAACGCAGGCTATGGCGCCACCGCGCCCGCCAGGCTGATCGAGGCGGTCAAGGCCAATGGCGCCGACCTGGGCCTGGCCTTCGACGGCGACGCCGACCGGCTGCAGGTGGTGGACGCCGATGGCCGTCTTTATAACGGCGACGAGCTGCTGTACCTGATCGTGCGCGACCGCCAGGCCAACGGACAGGTGGTGCCGGGCGCGGTGGGCACACTGATGACCAATATGGCGGTGGAACTGGCGCTGCAGCGCCAGGGCGTGGAATTCGTGCGCGCCAAGGTTGGCGATCGCTATGTGCTGGAAGAACTGAACAAGCGCAACTGGACGTTGGGTGGGGAGGGCTCCGGCCACCTGCTGTGCCTCGATCGCCACAGCACCGGCGACGGCATCGTCTCGGCGCTGCAAGTGCTGGCGGCACTGCGCCGTAGCGGCAAGACGCTGGCCCGGTTGCTGGAGGGCGTTTCGCTGTTCCCGCAGACCCTGATCAACGTGCGCGTGCGGAAGGGCTTCGACTGGCAGTCGCATGCTGGCCTGCAAGCCGCGCGCGCCGCGGTCGAGCCGGCACTTGAGGGTCGTGGCCGGGTGCTGATCCGTGCCTCCGGCACCGAGCCGGTGGTGCGGGTGATGGTGGAGGCTGAACAGGCCGAAATGGCCGAGCGCGCCGCGAAGACGCTGGCCGACGCGCTGGGCACCTGATCCGACGCGCTTGTGACGCCAACGCCGGGCTGGTCCCGGCGTTTTTTTGTGCAATTTTGCAATTAACCGCCGTCACATTGCACCCGCATGACAGCTCGATGGCGGCTGGAAACCCAAGCTGGCGGCGGCTTTCAAGAAGATTTAAAGATGTCACGGAATTGTCATATAGGGAGCATACAGTTCGCCTTGTCAAAAATTTGTCATTCCCAACCAATGTTCTCTGGAGGACATATGAAGCTGGTCAAGACTGCCGTGGCAGGCATCGTTTCGATTGTCGTAGCGGGTACTGCGTTCGCGGCGGAAATTACCGGTGCAGGCGCTTCCTTTCCGGCGCCCGTGTATTCCAAGTGGGCCGACGCATATAACAAAGCAACGGGCAACAAGGTCAACTATCAATCCATCGGCTCATCGGGCGGCATCAAGCAGATTGGCGCCAAGACGGTCGATTTCGGCGCCTCGGACGCGCCGCTGAAGGACGAGGACCTGAGCAAGCAGGGCCTGGTCCAGTTTCCGACTGTGATTGGCGGCGTGGTGCCGGTGATCAACCTGCAAGGCGTGAAGCCGGGCGAGCTGACCATCACCGGCGAGGTACTGGCCAATATCTACCTGGGCAAGATCAAGAAGTGGGACGACCCCGCCATCAAGGCGCTGAACCCGCAAGCCAAGCTGCCGAGCCAGGACATCCTGCCGGTGCGCCGCGCTGACGGTTCGGGCACCACCTTCATCTTCACCAACTACCTGTCCAAGGTCAGCGCTGACTGGAAGGGCTCGGTGGGCGAGGGCACCACGGTCAACTGGCCGGGCGGCGGCACCGGGGGCAAGGGCAACGAGGGCGTGGCCGCCTTCGTGCAGCGCCTGAACGGCGCCATCGGCTACGTCGAGTACGCCTACGCCAAGCAGAACAAGATGACCCACCTGAACATGAAGAACTCGTCGGGTGCCGTGGTCAAGCCGGGCGACGATGCCTTCAAGGCCGCCGCCGCCGGCGCGGACTGGAGCAAGAGCTACTACCAGATCCTGACCAATCAGCCGGGCAAGGATGCATGGCCGATCGCAGGCGCCACCTTCATCCTGGTGCACAAGAACCAGGAAAAGCCGGCGCAGGGTGCGGAAGTGCTGAAGTTCTTCGACTGGGCCTACAAGAGCGGCGCCAACATGGCCGCCGACCTGGACTACGTACCGCTGCCGGAAAGCGTGGTCAACCAGATCCGCTCGACCTGGAAGACCAGCGTGAAGGACGCCTCGGGCAAGGCGCTGTACTGATCTGACGGCATCGCCGGCTCCGCGCAAGCGCGGGGCCGGTGTCCGGGCAGCCTGATTCCCGCCCGGACACCGCGCTCCCGCCCGGGCGGGAGTGGCGATCCACCCTGAATTCTCCGACATGGCGACTATCCCCTCCGATACCCGCGGCGTCCAGCCACCCAGCCGGCTCGGCGACGTTTTGTTCGGCGGCCTGACACGTGGCGCCGCCATCGTGACGCTGCTGCTGCTGGGCGGCATCATCGTCTCGCTGGCGATCAGCGCCTGGCCCTCGATCGAGGCCTTTGGCGCGCGCTTCCTGTGGTCCGCGGAGTGGGATCCTCCCGCCGATGTCTACGGCGCGCTGGTGCCCATCTACGGCACCATCGTGACCTCGCTGATCGCGCTGATCATCGCGGTGCCGGTGAGCTTCGGCATCGCCCTGTTCCTGACCGAGCTGTCGCCCGCCTGGCTGCGCCGCCCGCTCGGCACCGCCATCGAGCTGCTCGCCGCGGTGCCGTCGATCGTGTACGGCATGTGGGGCCTGCTCGTGTTCGCGCCGATCTTCGGCGAGTATTTCCAGAAGCCCCTTGCCGCCACGGTGGGCCAGCTGCCTGTGATCGGCAAACTGTTCCAGGGCGCGCCGCTGGGCATCGGCCTGCTGTGCGCGGGCGTGATCCTGGCGATCATGATCATTCCGTACATCGCCTCGGTGATGCGCGACGTGTTCGAAGTCACCCCCGTCCTGCTCAAGGAGTCCGCCTACGGCGTGGGCTGCACCACCTGGGAAGTGATGTGGAACGTGGTGCTGCCCTACACCCGCGCCGGCGTCATCGGCGGCGTGATGCTGGGCCTCGGCCGCGCGCTGGGCGAGACCATGGCCGTCACCTTCGTGATTGGCAATACGAACCTGCTGGACAGCGCATCGCTGTTCTCGCCGGGCAACAGCATCACCTCGGCGCTCGCCAACGAGTTCGCCGAAGCCGGCGCCGGCCTGCATACGGCCGCGCTGATGGAGCTGGGCCTGATCCTGTTCTTCATTACGTTCGTGGTGCTGGCGCTGTCCAAGCTGTTGCTGCTGCGACTCGCCAAGAATGAGGGCGCCAAATGAGCCAAATGACCCAAGCGAGCCAGGCTGTGTCTTCCGTATCGATCCCCGCCGTCCGTCCCGATGCCGATGCCGTGCGCGCGCGCCTGCAGGGCCGCCGCCGCCGCGTCAACCTGTACGCGCTGACTGCTTCGCTGGTGGCGATGGGCTTTGGCCTGTTCTGGCTGGCGTGGATCCTGTGGACCACCATCACGCTGGGCGTCGGCGGCCTGTCGCTGGACCTGTTCACGCAGATGACGCCGGCACCCAACACCGCCGGCGGCGGCCTGGCCAACGCCATCTTCGGCAGCTTCGTGATGGTGGGCATGGCCACGCTGTTCGGCACGCCTCTGGGCATCCTGGCCGGTATCTACCTGGCCGAGTATGGCCAGCGCTCGCCGCTGGCCAGCTTTATCCGCTTCATCAACGACATCCTGCTGTCGGCGCCGTCGATCGTGATCGGCCTCTTTGTCTATGCGCTGGTGGTGACCCGCATGGGCCACTTCTCGGGCTGGGCCGGCATCTGCGCGCTGGCGCTGCTGCAGGTTCCGATCGTGGTGCGCACTACCGAGAACATGCTGAACCTGGTGCCCAACGCGCTGCGCGAGGCCGCCTTCGCCCTGGGCACGCCCAAGTGGAAGATGGTGCTGTCGATCACGGTGAAGTCATCGTATGCCGGCATTGTGACGGGCGTATTGCTCGCGGTCGCGCGTATTGCCGGCGAAACCGCGCCGCTGCTGTTCACCGCGCTGTCCAACCAATTCTGGACTTCCGACCTGAACAAGCCGATGGCCAACCTGCCGGTGACCATCTTCCGCTTTGCCATGAGCCCGTTCACCGAATGGCAGCAACTGGCCTGGGCGGGCGTGTTCCTGATTACGATCGGCGTGCTGGCCCTGAACATCCTGGCGCGCATCCTGTTCCAGAAAAAATAAGCGGCGGCACGACCATCCCACGTTTCGCCCTGAAGACTGCAAGCTGACTGCAAGCGAGAGAACGCAATGACCTCCACCGTCATCGACATTCCTGATTCGGTACGCGCCAAGATCGATGTGCGCAACCTGAACTTCTACTACGGCCAGTTCCATGCGCTGAAGAACATCAACATGTCGATTCCCGACCGCAAGGTCACGGCTTTCATCGGCCCCTCGGGCTGCGGCAAGTCGACGCTGCTGCGCACCTTCAACAAGATGTATGCGCTCTATCCCGAGCAGCGTGCCGAGGGCGAGATCAACATGGACGGCGACAACCTGCTGACCGCCAAGCAGGACATCGCCCTGCTGCGCGCCAAGGTCGGCATGGTATTCCAGAAGCCGACGCCGTTCCCGATGTCGATCTACGACAACATCGCTTTCGGCGTGCGCCTGTTCGAGAAGCTGTCGCGCTCGGAGATGGATGACCGCGTGGAATGGGCGCTGACCAAGGCCGCGCTGTGGAACGAAGCCAAGGACAAGCTGAACCAGTCGGGCTACGGCCTGTCCGGCGGCCAGCAGCAGCGCCTGTGCATCGCGCGCGGCATCGCCATCCGCCCGGAAGTGCTGCTGCTCGACGAGCCGTGTTCGGCGCTGGACCCGATCTCCACCGGCCGCATCGAAGAGCTGATCGCCGAGCTGAAGGACGAGTACACCGTGGTGATCGTGACCCACAACATGCAGCAGGCCGCGCGCTGCTCGGACTACACCGCCTACATGTACCTGGGCGAGCTGATCGAGTTCGGCGAGACCGAGAAGATCTTCATCAAGCCGCACCGCAAGGAAACGGAAGACTACATTACCGGCCGCTTCGGTTGATTCGGCCGATTGTCACCGCAGGGCGTAGCATACCAACAGCGGACAGGAGAAACCCATGCCAGACAAGCACCTGTCGACCCAGTTCGACGCCGACCTCAACGCGATCAACACCAAGCTGCTGCAGATGGGCGGGCTGGTCGAGTCGCAGATCGAAGTCGCCATGCGCGCGCTGGCCGACTTCGACGCCGACCTGGCCGACCAGGTCATTGCACGCGAGCAGCAGCTCAACGCGCTGGAGGTCGAGATCGATGCCGATTGCGGCAACATCATCGCCCGGCGCCAGCCGACCGCGCGCGACCTGCGCCTGGTGATGGCCATTTCCAAGACCATCACCAACCTGGAACGCGCCGGCGACGAGGCAGAGAAGATCGCCAAGCGCACCAAGCACATCATGGAAGACGCGTCGGCGCACAGCATCAACTACGCCGAGGTGAAGCTTTCGGGCGAGATGGCGATCTCGCTGCTGCGCCAGGCGCTGGACGCCTTCGCCCGTCTGGATACCGTGGCGGCGGCGCGCATCGTCAAGGACGACAAGGCGATCGACGAGGAATTCCGCGGCTTCGTGCGCAAGCTCATCACGTACATGATGGAAGACCCGCGTACGATCTCGGTCGCGCTGGATTTCCTCTTTATCGCCAAGGCGGTGGAACGCATCGGCGACCACGCCAAGAACATCGCGGAATTTATCATTTACATTGTCAAGGGAACGGACGTCCGCCATGTCTCGCGCGAGGACATGGAACGCGAAGCCCTGAGCTGAGCCGCCTGATTGCGGAGAACGATACACATGCCGAGCAGTATTCTCGTTGTCGAAGACGAACCGGCGATCGCCGAGCTGATCGCCGTCAACCTGCAGCACGCGGGGCACTATCCGATTCGGGCCTATAACGCCGAGCAGGCACTGTCGCTGATGAGCGATGTGCTGCCCGACCTGGTGCTGCTGGACTGGATGCTGCCGGGCAAGTCGGGTGCGATCTTCGCCAAGGAGTTGCGGGCCAACGACCGCACCCGCCAGATCCCGATCATCATGCTGACCGCCCGCGGCGAGGAGCAGGACAAGGTGATGGGCCTGGAAGCCGGTGCCGACGACTACGTCACCAAGCCGTTTTCGCCCAAGGAGTTGCTGGCCCGCATCAAGGCCGTGCTGCGCCGGCGCGCACCGCAGCTGACCGACGACGTGGTGGCGATCAATGGCCTGCGGCTGGATCCGGCCACGCATCGCGTCACCGGCGAAGACGACAGCGGCCCGATCAAGCTGGACCTGGGCCCGACCGAGTTCCGCTTGCTGCACTTCCTGATGACCCATCCGGAGCGCGTGCACAGCCGTTCACAGCTGCTCGACCAGGTCTGGGGAGACCACGTCTTTGTCGAAGAGCGGACCGTCGACGTGCACATCAAGCGCCTGCGCGCAGCGCTTACCCCCGGTGGCTACAGCAACATGATCGAAACCGTGCGCGGCAGCGGCTACCGCCTCGCGCGCGTTCCCGGCGCCTGAGGGGCCCGGCTGGCGCGGGGCGGCGCCATTTCGCCCCGCGCAACTCCCCACGCTGCTGGAAGGGCGCGGCGAAATCGTGGCACACTCCGTCGCAACCCATGCGGCCACTGCCGGCCGCTAGCCTGAACCCTGCGCATGAATGTCATCTGGGCCCGTTCCGCGGCCATCCTGATCAGCCTGGTGGTGGTATCCGCCGGCGTCTACCTGGCCTTTGGCCCGGTCGCCGCGCTGGCACTGGCATGTGCGGCGCTGTTCGGGCTGCTTTGCTTCTACCTGTACCAGATCAACCGCCTGTGGAAAGTGCTCGACGCGCCCGTCTACGGCGAGATCCCGAGCGCCGTGGGCCTGTGGGGCGAGGTGTATTACCGGCTGCACCGGCTGGTCAAGCGCTGGCGCTCGCAGGTGCTGCAGGTCGAGCAGCAGCACACCCGCTTTATCCAGGCCATCCAGGCCTCGCCCAATGGCGTGCTGATGCTGGACGATGCCGACCAGATCGAATGGTGCAACGACGTGGCCGAGCAGCACTTCGGCCTGAACGCGCGCCGCGACGTGCGCCAGCGCATCACTCACCTGATCCGCCGGCCCGAGTTTGTCCACTACCTGACGCGGCAGCGCTTCGACGATCCGCTGGTGATGCGCGACATGGGCGAACACAAGCACAGCGTGATCGCGGTGCAGATCCTGCCCTACGGCGACAACCGCAAGCTGGTGATCACGCAGGACATCACCAAGCTGGAAAACACCGAAGCGATGCGCCGCGACTTCGTTGCCAACGTCTCGCATGAACTGAAGACGCCGCTCACGGTGCTGACCGGCTTCCTGGAAACCGTGCGCGACCTGCCGGTGTCGGAAGACGATCGCCGCCGCTATGTCGACATGATGCTGGTGCAGTCGGTGCGCATGCAAAGCATCGTCGATGACCTGCTGGCGCTGGCCAGGCTGGAGAGCGATGCGCAGCCGCCGGGCAACGACATGGTGGCCGTGCAGGCGATGGTCGCGCACCTGATTGATGATGCCGAGGCGCTGTCGCAAGGCCGGCACAAGATTGCGGCCGAGATCGACCCCACGGTGGGATTCCGCGGTGCCGAGACCGAGCTGCTGTCGGCACTGGGCAACCTGGTGTCCAACGCAGTGCGGTACACGCCGGAGGGCGGGCGCATCGCGTTGCGGCTGGGCTGGGAAGAGGGCCATGCCGTGTTCTCGGTGGCCGATACCGGGCTTGGCATTGCCGCCGAGCATATCCCGCGGCTGACCGAGCGCTTCTACCGTGTCGACCGCAGCCGTTCGCGCGATACCGGCGGCACCGGGCTGGGCCTGGCCATCGTCAAGCACGTGCTGTCGCGCCACCATGCCGACCTGCGCGTGACCAGCGAGGTAGGGCGCGGCAGTGTGTTCCGCATCATCTTCCCGCTGGAGCGCAGCGTACGCGGCCTGAGCGACGCGGCCGTCGCCGTGCCGGCATCGCCGCAGGCACCGGATTCGCCGCGCCGGGCCGCCTGAGCGGTTCGCCTGGGCGATCCACCAAAGCAGCAAGCCCCGCCGCGGCGGGGCTTGCTGCTTTTCGGACAGGCAGTTACGTATTGCCGCCGAACATCGCCAGCATGTCGTTCTGGCTGACACGCGGATGCCTCGAGCGTGTCTGCTTGCGCACGTAGTTGCCGTCCGGCTGCATGATCCATGCGGAAGCATTGTCGCGCAGGTGTACCTGCAGGCTTTCCTTGATCACACGCGCCTTCAGCGCCTTGTCCAGCACGGGGAACGCCACCTCGACGCGGCGGAACAGGTTGCGATCCATCCAGTCGGCGCTGGACAAGTACAGCACCTCTGCGCCGTCCGCGTGGAAATAATAGACGCGATGGTGTTCCAGGAACCGCCCGACGATCGACCGCACCGAGATGTTCTCGGACATGCCCGGCACGCCCGGCATCAGCGCGCAGACGCCGCGCACGATCAGGTCGATCTTCACCCCCGCGCGCGAGGCCTTGTACAGCTCGTCGATGATCGACGGTTCCAGCAGCGCATTCATCTTGGCGATGATCCGGGCCGGCTTGCCGGCGCGCGCGTGGCGGGCCTCGGCGCGGATATGCTCGACCAGGTTGGTATGCATGGTGAACGGCGACTGCCACAGGTGGTTCAGCCGGATCGTGCCGGCAGTGCCGGTCAGCAGCTGGAACACGTGGTGGACGTCCTCGCAGATCGCCTCATCGGCGGTCAGCAATCCGAAGTCGGTGTAGAGACGCGCGGTGCGCGGATGGTAGTTGCCCGTGCCCAGGTGGGCATAGCGGCGCAGCTTGACCTGCTTGGCCTTGGGGCCGGCTGGCTCGCGACGCACGATCAGCAGCATCTTGGCGTGGCACTTGTGGCCGACCACGCCATAGATCACGTGTGCACCGGCCGATTCCAGCCGCTCGGCCCAGTTGATATTGGTCTCTTCGTCGAAGCGTGCGAGCAGTTCCACCACCACGGTGACTTCCTTGCCGTTGCGCGCGGCGGTCATCAGTGCTTCCATCACCAGCGACTCGTTGCCGGTGCGGTACACCGTCTGCTTGATCGCGACCACGTTGGGATCGGCGGCGGCCAGCTGCAGCAGGTCGAGTACCGAGCTGAAGCTCTCGTATGGGTGGTGCAGCAGCACGTCCTGCTGGCGCATCACGTCGAACATCGAGGCTCCCCCGGCAAACGCCTTCACCGGCGCCGGCACATAGGGCGGGTACTTGAGGGCGGGACGATCGACCATGTCGGGGATCTGCATCAGCCGCACCAGGTTCACCGGGCCGGAGACACGGTACAGGTCCTGCTCGCTCAGGCCCGATTCCAGCAGCAGCCGGCGCGCCAGCGGAGCCGGCGTGTCGGAGGAGACCTCCAGCCGCACCGTGTCGCCGAAATGGCGCGTCGGCAGTTCGCCCTGCAGCGCTTCGCGCAGGTCGGTGATCTCGTCCTCGGAAACGAACAGGTCGGAATTGCGCGTGACGCGAAACTGGTAGCATCCGTGCACCGCGATCGCCGGGAACAGCTCGTGCACGAAGCCCTGCATGAACGATGACAGCATCACGAAGCCGAACGGGTAGCCCGACAGCTTTTCCGGCATCTTCACCACGCGCGGCAGCGCGCGCGGCGCCTGCACGATGGCGAGGTCCGCTTCGCGGCCGAAGGCATCCTTGCCGGACAATTCGACCACAAAGTTCAGGCTCTTGTTGAGCACGCGCGGGAAAGGGTGGGCGGGGTCCAGCGCGATCGGCGTCAGCACCGGCGCCAGCTCGCGCTGGAAGAACTCGCGGGCCCATTCGCGCTGCGCGTCGGTCCAGGTCGTTGTCAGGTGGAAAAAGATACCTTCTTTTTCAAGAAGTGGAAAAATGGTGTCCTGCAGCATGTCATACTGCGAAGCAACAAGCCGCTGCGTGCGCTCGGTGACAAGCTGGTAAGTCTGCTGGAAGGACAGGCCGTCCGGCGTCAGCCCAGAAGCGTTGTCGCGCATCTGTTCCTTCAGCCCCGCCATGCGGATTTCAAAGAACTCGTCCAGATTGCTGGATACGATGCAGATAAACTTCAGCCTCTCCAGCAGCGGTACTTTAGGATCCGCGGCTTGCGCCAGCACGCGGGCATTGAATTCCAGGATGCCCAGCTCGCGATTGAGCAGCGTGCTGGACGGCGTCGTCGACATGGTCATGACCTTCTTTTGGTAATGTGGCGACTTTTTCATAAAATCGTGTCACTTTTATGACGGTTTCATTTTGTCATGAGGCGGACATGACGAGGACATAATTTTCCGGGGCGCGAGCGCCGGCCGCGGGACACCGGTTCCGCGCCGAGCCACGCAACACGAACGCGAACCAGCCCTCCTAGCACACGATGAACAACACTCCACGCTTGCTCGCCGCCGTCGACATGGGCTCGAACAGCTTCCGCCTGATGATCGGGCGGGTGGACGAGACCACCACGGCCAACGGCACCGCGAGCCAGATCTTCCAGGTCGACGCCCTGCGTGAGCCCGTACGGCTGGCGGCTGGCCTGACGCCAGACAAATACCTGGACCAGCCCGCGCGCCGGCGTGGCATCGATGCGCTGCGGCGCTTCGGCGACCGCCTGCGCGACTTCGCGCCGGACCAGGTGCGCGCGGTCGCCACCAATACGCTGCGCGTCGCCAAGAATGCATCCGAGTTCCTGATCGAGGCCGAGAATGCGCTCGGCTTCCCGATCGAAGTCATCGCCGGGCGCGAAGAAGCGCGGCTGATCTACCTGGGCGCCTCGCACGATGCGCCCGCCTGCCAGGGCAACCGGCTGGTGGTGGATATCGGCGGCGGCTCGACGGAATTCATCATCGGCAGCGGCTACCAGTCCAAGCTGATGGAGAGCCTGTACATCGGTTGCGTTTCGCATAGCCGGACCTTCTTCCCCAGCGGCAACGTCGACGAATATGCGATGAAGCAGGCCGAACTGGCCGCGCGCCGCGAGATCCAGGTGCTGGTGCGCCAGTACCGCGCCGCCGGCTGGGAGCAGGCGGTCGGTTCGTCGGGCACGGCGCGCGCGCTGGCCGAGCTGATCGAGCTCAACGGCATGAACGACAACCCGGCCGACCACGGCATCACGCGCGAAGGGCTGGAGCGCCTGAAGCGCGCGCTGATCAAGGCCGAGAACACCAACCGCGTGAAGCTGACCGGGCTGAAGGCGGACCGCATCCCGGTGCTGCCGGGCGGGTTGTCGATCATGCTGGGCGTGTTCGCCGAACTCGACATCGACCGCATGGACGTCACCGACGGCGCGTTGCGCCTGGGCGTGCTCTACGACCTGCTGGGGCGCAGCCACCATGAGGACATGCGTACCGTCACGGTCGACCAGTTCATGCGCCGCTACGGCGTCGACCGTGCCCAGTCAGGGCGCGTGCGCGGCACCTCGCAGGCGCTGCTGGCACAGTTCCCGGATCCCGCCAACGAACGGCGCGAAGATAACCTGGCGCTGCTGGGCTGGGCCGCGAGTTTGCATGAAATCGGCATGTCGATCTCGCACAGCGGCTACCACAAGCATTCGGCGTATATCGCCACGCATGCGGACATGCCGGGCTTCTCCAAGACCGACCAGGCGCGCCTGGCCACGCTGCTGCTGGGGCATGCGGGCAAGCTTGGCAAGCTGTCGGGCAGCGGCAAGTTCGTCGACTGGCGCATGCTGTTCAGCCTGCGCCTGGCCTTTGTGCTGTGCCGGCGCCGTTCGGACGTCGGCTTGCCCGACATCCGCGTCAGCCAGCTGGCCGAGGCGCTCGACGAAGGTTTCGAGGTGCGCCTGCCCAAGACGTGGATCGAAGCCAACCCGCTGATCGAATACAGCCTCGCGCAAGAGGCCGACGAATGGCAGCGGATCGGCAAGCGCTACAAGGTCGTCTACGACTGACGAACGGCTGAGCCCTGGAGGAAGGGGGCCGCCGTTCAGGCGGCCCGGATCATATGGCCTGGGTCATACGGCCTGGTTCAGGCCGAGGAAGTGGCGGGCGTAGCGCGGGTTCATGTCGTTCACGCGCAGCAGCGTCAGGAAGTCGGCCACGTTGAAATCCGGATCCCAGGCCGGCTGGCCGCAGATCTTCGCCCCCAGGCGCAGGTAGCCCTTGATCAGCGCGGGCGGCTCGACCTCGAGCTGCTGGTTCAGGTCCTCGACCGGCAGCGGCAGGCGCGGAAAGGCATGGTATTCGATCGGTGCCAGGTAGCGCTCGCTGAACAAGCGGTGCAGGCTGGCCGCATAGTGGCCGCCGTCGCTCATCGGCACGCTGGCGCAGCCCAGCATCGACTCGATGCCCCAGCGTTGCAGGTACTCGCCCAGTCCGCCCCACAGCGCCATGATGACGCTGCCCGAGCGATAGTCGCGGTGCACGCAGGAGCGGCCCAGCTCCAGCATCTTGGGGCGCAGGTGGGCAAGGCGCACCAGGTCGAATTCCGATTCCGCGTACAGGCAACCCAGGCGCTTGGCCTGGTGCGGCGGCAGCACGCGGTAAGTACCGACCACGCGCAGCGTGGCCATGTCGCGCACGATCAGGTGGTCGCAGTAGCCATCGAACATGTCGATGTCCAGTTCTGGCACCGAAGATGTCAGGCGTGCGCCCATCTCTTCGGCGAACACCTTGTAGCGCAGGCGCTGCGCTTCGACTACTTCGTCCTGGTGGCGCGCCCACGCCACGCTGAGAGCAGGCGACTCACTTGCCTTATCCGATTGGCGATGAAGACGGCTCCGCGCCGTCTGGCCGCCAAGGCCATTGGGCAAAGAGTCGAAGAGCGGCTGGGTCGGCGTGGGGAGGTCTCGCATCAGTATGTCCTTTTGGTGACGAAACTGTTGCGATGCAATGTAGTGAGCCGCGGTGACAGTGCCGTGACCTGGCGATGACGCTTCCGTGACGTCGGGCGGGCTGCCGGTGCCGGTGGCGCTGTCGCGCGGCCGGGCGGCTTCGGGGGAGGGGGCTGCGGGCGCGCTGGCGCGTTGGCGGGGGCGATGGGGGTCCGACGGGCAATCCATGGGAAATCTCCGTGACACCTGCGATCGATGCCCATGCCTGGCATGGCTAGGGCGGCGCGGCCAGGAGGCGGCGCCGTAGCGACTCTAGGGAGCGGGGATTG
The DNA here is from genome assembly GCF_000426345.1 of Cupriavidus phytohabitans. Classification (GTDB taxonomy): domain Bacteria; phylum Pseudomonadota; class Gammaproteobacteria; order Burkholderiales; family Burkholderiaceae; genus Cupriavidus. The sequence continues at coordinate 152,668 of NZ_AUFE01000010.1, forward strand.
CGGCTGCCATCAGCTATTTCAGATTTTGCAGCGCACGACGATGCCGGCAAAGCCGTAGGCTGCAGCCGGCTCGTGCGGGCCGGCTGCAATGGCGAAGTCGGAAATATCTGAACCGCGTCAGAGGAATTCGGGGTTGACGACCGCGCGCAGCACGGTTTGCGATTCGCTTTCGCGGGTCCGTCCGGTCAGCCACCAGATGCCTGCCTTGCGCACGCTCCAGTCCATCTCGTTGCCGGCCAGAAGCAGGCTGGCGACGCGTCCTATCCATGGCTGGTGCCCGACCACCACCACGTGCTCGGTGCGTTCGGGCCATTGGATCGCGGCAAGGACCGCGCTGACGTCGGCGCCGGGGCCCAGCGCTTCGACGATCTGCGCGTCGCCCGTCAGCGCCGCGGCGGTCTCGCGGGTGCGTACGGAGGGGCTGCACAGCACGCGCGTATCCGCCGGCAGATGCGCACGCAGCCATTTGGCGGACGCCTCCGCCTGCTTGCGGCCGCGGCGCGTCAGGGGCCTCTGCAGGTCGGCGTGGCGGCTCAGGCTGAGGGCGTCGGGGAGGTCTTCGGCTTCGGCGTGGCGCCAGAGGATCAGGTTCATGTTGGGCGAGGCGATAGGGATGCTTCGAGTATGGTGAAGCTGCCCGGCCGGCGCAAGCGGGCTCAAGTGGATGGGCCGGCGCCGTGGATGGCCCGTGGATGACCGTAAACGAAACCGGGCTGCCCGTTGGGCAGCCCGCAAGTGTGTCCGGGCGCGGTGTCAGTTACATGACAGCGCGTCGACAGCGCCCCGGAATCGACTTGTGACGGCGGGAGCGGCGGGCTCCGCCGTGCGAAGACTCAGGACTTGTGGCGGAAGTTGATGCGGCCCTTGGTCAGGTCGTAAGGCGACATTTCCAGGGTCACGCGGTCGCCGGCCAGGATGCGGATACGGTGCTTCTGCATCTTGCCCGAAGCGTATGCCCAGATTTCCACGCCGTTTTCCAGCGTGACACGATAGCGGTTGTCAGGCAGGGCTTCCGACACCACGCCGCCAAATTCAATGAGTTCTTCCTTAGCCAATCTGCTTTCCTTTTCGGCAGCCCGCGAAGGCTGCATGGTTGCGTTATCAAAAATTCCGGTCCGGTTCGTCCGGCCCGAGGGCACGGCGCGAACCAGCGCACATTCGCCATGCGGCGAACCGCGCCATTGAAGTCGTTCGGGGCAGGCGCACGCGGATGGTCCCGCGCGGCGCCACGCGTGGCGCCAGATACTCGATCCATGCCGGTCGCGCCCCGGCCAGGCGGGCGCGGATTGCCTGGCGTGGACACTGCCGGTGACGGCCTGGGCGGCCGTACGCTACGCGGAGCAGGGCGGGCAGGTGTACCCGGTGGTTCGCCAGTTCTGATGTCGCCGCGGATGGCCGCGCCGGCTGCTGCTGAGCGCTCGCGAGAGCGCGCTGGTGAGAACGCCCGGTTACAGGGATGCTCGGACACCCCGGGGCTACTTGCTCTTGTATTGTATCACGTACGCAGTTGCAGCATTGCCCCGTGAACACGAGCCAGCAGTGGGACGGTGGCGCCTTGTGCAACGCACGATCCATGCGGATCGCAGTGGTGCATGGGGCACCTGGCATATCCGGCATGCCTTGGTATTTGCCCCATATGAGCTAGAACTAACTCGTACGGCCGCCGGGGAGTCAGCGCGGCCGGAATCTCGCAAGGAGACTGCCATGGAACTCCATCTGGACTCGCACCGCTACGTCCGATGCACGCCGGACTGGCGGGCCGCCGTGGTGGCCGGGCTGATCGCCGGCGCGGTCTACATGGTGCTTGAGCTGTTGACGGCGCGCTTCCTGATGTACCAGGGCGCCTGGGGTACGGTGAAAATGGTGGCGGCCATTATCCTCGGCCGCGAGGCGCTTTCCGCCGATGCCTTCAACTGGACCGTGGTGCTTTCGGCCGGCACGGTTCATTTCGCGCTGTCCATCATACTTTCGGCAGTGCTGGCGATGATCCTGTCGTCATTCCGGCTCGATTCCAGCATGGGGCTGGCGTCGCTGGTTGGCATCGTGTTCGGCATCGTGGTCTACCTGGTCAATTTCTATGTGTTCAGCCGCTATTTCAACTGGTTCGACGAGGCGCGCGGGTGGGAAAGTCTGTTCGCCCACGCACTGTTCGGACTGGTCGCGGCGGATGTGTACGCCAATCTCGAGCGGCGCCGCGGTGACGCCGCCGGCCCGCAGCCGGGCTGAAATGGTGAGCCTTGTGCTGGCGCGCCGGCTGTATCCAACCAGCTGGCGCCCTCGGCTAGCCCATCTGGTTGATATGACGTTTGGCACCCCCGCACTACGCTAGAGGCAAACGACCATAGCGGCCGCCGCCAACCGGCTTGCGGACGGCCACACCGGAGTGCCCATGCGGGTCGCAATCGTCAGTACCGAGACAACCGGGCTCACGCCAGCGGACGAGCCTGTCAGCATCGGCCTGCTGCTTGTCGAAGTGGCGCCGAGGGCGGGCAGTCTCGTGCGCGAAATCACTGACTATTACGGTTCGCAGGAGCCCACCAGGCCGATCAGCGAGGCCGCCACCGGCATGCACGGCCTGACCGCCGAAATGCTGCGCGGGCAGCGCTTCGATGTCGGTGCGATCCGCGCCATCGTCGAAGATGCCGACGTGCTGGTCGCCCACGGCGCCGAATTCAATGTCCGCATGCTGGAGAAAGTGCTGCCCGATATACAGCGCAAGCGCTGGCGCTGCTCGGTGCGCCAGGTGCGCTGGTCCCAGTACTTCCATGCGCCCAACCACAAGCTGGATACGCTGTGTGATCACCTGCGCATCTTCCGGCCGCGGCCGCAAATCGCGCTGGACGACTGCCTGGCGCTGTCCAAGCTCCTGTTCCAGCAGATGGGAGCGGTGGGCCAGGCCACGCCGATGGGCTTCCTGCTGGCGCAGCCGGACTATTTGCCGCGGATTGTCGTGCAAGGTGCGGCGGCTTCCCCGGCCAATGTGGCGCCGCCAACTCCCGTGCCGCCACAAGGGGACGGGAGGGCTGGCTGGCTGCCGCAGGTCGACAAACAACACGACGGTGCCAGCCGCGGGCTCGTGCTGGTGGCCGTGTTACTGCTGCTGACCGCGGCCGCGCTGATCTGGCCGGACATGATGCCGCGGTGGTGAGCGGGGCCGACGCTGTTGCGCAGGGGCGGGCAGAAAAGAAAAACGGCCTGGACATCGCTGTCCAGGCCGTGTTCCTTGAAGCCAAATCAAAAACTGGTCGGGGCGACATGATTCGAACATGCGACCCTCTGATCCCAAATCAGATGCGCTACCAGGCTGCGCTACGCCCCGAAGCCCGCGATTGTAGCGCGCACTGGCAGGGTCGGTCAATCTGGCGTACCCGGCACATGGTCGGACGCGGGCTGGTCCGCGGGCGCGCTCCTCTTGGCGGGGGCACTTTGGCTTGACTTGGGTTTGCGCGCTGCGATAATCCGCACACCGCTCTGGTCCGGCCGGCGTGATGTTGGGAATGCTGGTTTGCAGATTTCTTACGGACTGACCTGATCACCATAACAAGAACGGCGCTCCCTGTCCTGGCGAGCGCCTCGGCGCGCTGGCATCGCCTCGGCGGCCTGCTTCAGGCTATGCGGCAATCGATGGCAACGGTCCGGAACAGGACCGGCATAAGAAAGGGAAAGGCGGGCCTGGCGGGGCGCCGCTTGTCGCCTTGGACGGGATGAAGATGTTTCAGTCGCATATTGTGGTGCTCATCGCGGGGCTGTTTGCCTTGCAGATGGCGGTGGTTTGCGTCGTATTGCGTCGGTCCGCGGGCATGGGTCGCAGTGGCCTGACGTCATGGGCGCTGGGCGATGTCGCCGCGGCGATCGCCGCGGTGCTGGCTGCGGTGCAGGACGCGCGCCCCGCGTGGCTGGCGCCGGAGGCAACCGACCTCGCGTTGCTGGCTGCGCTCGCCTTGATGGCGATCGGGGCGCGTCATTTTGCCGGTCGCTCCGGCAGGACCGGATTGCTGCTTGGAAGCTGCCTGGCTGCCGCGGTCGGCGTGGCATGGCAGATAGTGGCGCCCGGCATTCCCGATGCGCCGCTGGCATGGCTGCAGATGGCGCCGCTGTTGACGGCATGCCATATCGGCCTGCTGCTCGACGTGACCCGCAGCATCGGCCCATCGTTGCGCACCGCGCGCGGCATCGGGCGCCTGGCGGCCGCATCGCTGGTGCTGATCGCCATTGCCGTGGCCGCGACCAATGCATGGACCATGGCATTGCCCGTTGCCGCGCTGGTGCAGGACGGCGCCTGGCCGCGGCCATTGCCGTGGGACGGCGAGCTGGCCATGCTCAACGTCTTCGCGCTGGTTGGTGTCTCGGTCAGCATTGCGCTGATGGCGCACGACCGGCTGCGGCGCATGCTGGAGCGGCGCGCGTGCCATGACGACCTGACCGACGTGCTGCTGCGCGGGGCCTTCTGGGAATCGCTCGAACAAGCCTGCCTGCAGGCCGAGCGCCAGCGCAAGCCGTTGACCGTGGCCTTTGTGGACCTGGACCACTTCAAGGCGATCAACGATGTCTACGGGCACCTGGCCGGCGACAGCGTGCTGCGGCACTTCGCCGGGCTGCTGCGGCGTACCAGCGGCCCGCAGGACGTGATCGGGCGACTGGGCGGCGAAGAGTTTGCCATCGTCATGCCGGATACCGGAATGGAGAATGGCCGGCTGGCCTGCATGCGGCTGGCGACCGCCGTGCGCGCGAACCCCTGTCCTTCCGAGCCCGATGCGATCGCCTACACCGTCAGCATCGGCCTGGCCACGCGCAACCCCGGGGAGGGCGCCGACGCGCTGATGCGCCGCGCCGACCGCGCCTTGTATGACGCCAAGCTCAAAGGCCGCAACGGCGTGTCGATGCACCCGGTTGCCGACAACCATACGCCGGCGGCGGGCCGCTACGTCACCCGCGGGAGCGAGCGCCTGGCATCCTGAACGCCGCGGATCCGCACTGCGGGCCGGCGCTGCGGTAGAATGCACGCCTTCGCGTCCTTAGCTCAGTTGGATAGAGCACTCGCCTTCTAAGCGAGCGGTCAGAGGTTCGAGTCCTCTAGGACGCGCCACTGTCCACGGCACATCTGCCGAACCATTCCCAGTTCCCCCGGCCCGTGCGCACCCCGAAAATCAGGGCAAGAGCAAGAACCGCTGCATCAGCGCCGTCAGCCTGGGTTCGATCAGATCTTCGTCAAAACGCAAAGACCCCGGATCGGTCAGCAGGGTAAGCGTGCCTACGACCATCTGGATGGCGTGCGCACTTCTGCCTCGGAGTCGTCCAGGGCCTGGGGGAAGCGGTTATTTCTTTCCCCGGGTTGCCGGAATATGCGGTGCCCGGAACGGTGCCCCTGAAACGGGCACCGTAGTGTCGAAGGCGATTCGATGCCGATATCGCAGGCACTGCCAGGGCCGATGGCAGGGCTGGCTTCAAATACGCCGTATAACAACTTGCCGCACGCGGCGCACGCACGCTGGCCTATAGTTTGTCGGCCAGCCACCGCATCGGTCCGCCCGGGACCGGGCCCTCATAGGAGATAACGCGTGTCGACCACGGAAACCTATCTGATCGATTCCATCCGCCTTGCCATGGATAACGTACGGGAGCGCAACACCTGGCCTTTCGGCGCCGTGGTGGTCAAAGATGGCAAGGTGCTGGCGCGCGCGGTCAATGAGGTGGAAGCTACCTGCGACCCCAGCGCGCACGCTGAAATGCAGGCAGTGCGCGCCGCGAGCCGGGCACTGGGCAAGCCCGACCTGAGCGGCTGCACGGTCTACGCCAGCGGCTACCCCTGCCCGATGTGCCTGACTGCGATGTACCTTGCCGGCGTCGGGGCGGTCTACTACGCGTATTCCAACGAGGACGGCGCGCCCTATGACCTGTCCGCGGAACGCGGCTATGTCGAGCTTGCGCGGCCGATCGAACAGCGCGAGATGAAGCTGGTCTACCTGCCTGCGCGCGACGAAGGCCCCGACCTCTATGAGGCGTGGCGCGAACGGCAGGAATGCTAGGGCGAAGGGAGGCCGCACCGCTGCGGGCCTGAGCTCAGAGGGGAAGGTGCCGGTGCGTCCGGCACGTTTCGGCGTTTTGCCGCACAATACGGCCTTGCGCGCCGCACAGGAGCACGCTGGATCACCAGAGGCGGGGTCATCGACCCGCCCGGCAGCGGGCGGCATTTCGTAGAACCCTCTGCAATCCTGTACATGGCCGCCCCACATGCACACGCCGCCGCGGACGCTGTCCGCGCGCCTGACGCTCCCCTCCCCACGTCCGCTGAACCGCCGGCACGCTCCGGCCGTCTTGCGCTGCTGGCGCTTGGTGTCGGCAGCTTTGCCATCGGCACCGGCGAGTTCGTCATCATGGGCCTGCTGCCCGATGCCGCGCGCGATCTCGCCATCTCCATCCCCGAAGCCGGCCACCTGATCAGCGCCTATGCGCTGGGCGTGGTCATCGGCGCGCCGCTGCTGGCGGTGCTTGGCGCGCGCTGGCCGCGGCGCAACCTGCTGGTGGCGCTGATGGCGGTGTTCGCGGCGGGCAATCTCGCCAGCGCGATGGCGCCTGCCTACCTGTCGATGCTGGTGGCGCGCCTGCTGACCGGCTTTCCGCACGGCACCTACTTTGGCGTGGCGGCGCTGGTCGCTGCCGGTCTGGTCCCGCGCGAGCGGCGCGCGCAGGCGGTAGGGCTGGTGATGCTGGGCCTGACCATCGCGACGCTGGTCGGCGTGCCGATCGCCGCCACGGTCGGCACCTGGCTCGGCTGGCGATCGGCCTTCGTGATCGTGGGCGCGCTCGGCGCGCTGACGGCGCTGCTGGTGTGGCGCTGCGTGCCGTTCGTGCCGGCCGACCGGCATGCCAGTCCGCTGCGCGAGCTGTCGGCGCTCAGGCGCAAGCAGGTGTGGCTGACGCTGGGCATCGGCGCGATCGGGTTTGGCGGCATGTTCTCCGTGTTCAGCTACATCAAGCCGACCATGCTCGAACTGGCGCATATGCCGGCCGCGGGCATCCCCGTGGTGCTGGCGCTGTTCGGCGTCGGCATGGTGGCGGGCAATCTCGCCGGCGCGCGACTGGCCGACAAGGCGCTGATGCCGACCATCGGCGGCGTGCTGGCATGGACCGCGCTGGTGCTGGGCGCCTTCACCTTCACCGCGCCGCATGCGTGGCTGGCCGCGGCCAATGTGCTGCTGGTCGGCACCGTGGTGGCACTGGGGCCGGCGCTGCAGATCCGGCTGATGGACGTGGCCGGCGATGCGCAGGCACTGGCGGCCGCGCTCAACCACTCGGCGTTCAACCTCGCCAATGCGCTCGGCGCGTGGCTGGGCGGCGTGACCATCGCCGCCGGCTATGGCTGGACCTCGACCGGCTGGGTCGGCCTGCTGCTGGCGCTGGGCGGCCTGGCGATCTATGCCTGGTCGGTGCTCGACATGGACCGCCGCGGCGCCACTGCTGCGGCTTGATCGCTGCTTTCGGCGCTAAGCCATCTGGCTGATGGTCTTGCGGAAGCGGTTCAGCGACAGGCCGAACAGCACCGCGCCGATGCCCAGCAGCGCCAGGAACGGCTTCCACACCACGTCGAGCCCTGCGCCGCGGAACAGGATGGCCTGGCCCAGCGCGACGAAATGTGTGGTGGGCGCGGCCAGCATGATGTCCTGTACCAGCTGCGGCATGCTTTCGCGCGGCGTGGTGCCGCCGGAAAGCATCTGCAGCGGCAGCAGGATCAGCACCATCAGCATGCCGAACTGCGGCATATTGCGCGCCAGCGTGGCCAGGAAAATGCCCATCGACGTCGTGGCGAACAGGTGCAGCAACACGCCGCACATGAACAGCGCGACCGAGCCCTCGATCGGCACGTGCAGCGCGCCACGTACCACCAGTACCAGCGACAGCATGGCGGCGAGCATCACCACCAGCCCCATCGACCACACCTTGGCCAGCATGATTTCGGTCGGCGTGACCGGCATTACCAGCAAATGCTCGATCGTGCCGTGCTCACGCTCGCGGATCAGCGCGGCGCCGGTCAGGATGATGGACAGCATGGTCACGTTGTTGATGATCTGCGTGAGCCCGCCGAACCACGATTGCGTCAGGTTGGGGTTGAAGCGCGCGCGCAGCGCCAGGTCGACCGGCAGCGACGGTGTGTCCCGGTAGCGCTGCACGAACTCGGTCACTTCATCTGTGAACATGCGCTGGATATAGCCGCTGCCGCTGAACGCCTGGGTCATGCGTGTGGCGTCGACGTTCAGCTGCACCTGCGGCGCGCGTCCGGCCAGCACGTCGCGCTGGAAGCCGGGCGGGATGTTGAGTGCAAAGGTAAAGTCGCCGGCGTCCATGCCCCGGTCCATCTGGTCGGGCGAGATCATCTTCGGGGCGGCGAACTGCGGCGGATAGAAGGCCGACACGATGCGCTCGGCCAGCGGCGATGAATCCTCGTTGACCACCGCGATCGGTGCCATGTGCAGCGTCTCGGGCGTGGCGGTGGCGCCGGTGTAGACCGACACCGTGAACACGTAGACGATCAGCACCAGCAGGGTGGGGTCGCGCAGCAGGCTCCACAGCTCCTTGATCCCGAGCCGGTAGATATGCGCGAGCTGGGTAACGAATCCGCGCTGGCGCATCTCAGGTCTCCTGCTTCTTCAGCAGCGTGGCGGTGGCGCCGAAAATCACCGGCACCGCCGCGAGCAGCGCCCAGAACGCGCCGGCAAGGTCATGCAGGCCCAGCGCCTTGTTGAACACGCCGCGGCTGATCGTCAGCATGTGGGTCGCCGGATAGATCTCGCCGGCCAGCCGCGCCGGGCCCTCCAGAGACGACACCGGCACCAGCAGCCCGCTGAACTGCACCGCCGGGATCAGCGTGCCGATCATGGCGAAGAACATCGCGGCGATCTGGCTGCGTGTGAAAGTGGACGCCAGCATGCCGATGCCGGTGGCGCAGAGGGCGTACAGCAATGCCGCCAGCGTCAGCGTGGCGAAGCTGCCCTTGACCGGCACGCCGAACACCGTCACCGCCAGCAGCGACATCAGCAGGAAATTGAACATCGCCAGCCCGACGTAGGGCAGCTGCTTGCCGAGCAGGAATTCCGTGCGCGTGACCGGCGTCACGTACAGGTTGGTGATCGAGCCCATTTCCTTTTCGCGCACCACCGCCAGCGCGGTCAGCATTGCCGGCAGCATCATCAGCAGCAGCGGGATCACGGCCGGCACCATCGCCGGCAGGCTGCGCACGTCGGGGTTGTAGCGGAAGCGCGTTTCCAGCGTGGCGGCACTGACGGCGTTCTGGCCGTAACGGTGGCGCATCTGGTCGAGCAGCCAGCCCTGGTGCATGCCCTGCACGTAGCCCCGCACGGTTTCCGCGCGCGAGGGCATCGAGCCGTCGATCCATATGCCGACCTGCGCGCCAGCGCCACGCTGCACGTCGCGCGCGAAGCCGGCGGGGATTTCCACCGCCAGCGCCAGCTCGCCGCTGCGCATGCGGCGGTCGAGGTCGCCATAGCCCGACAGCGGCGGTTGCTCGATGAAATAGCGAGAGCCCGACAGGTTCAGCGCATATTCCTGGCTGGTCACGGTCTGGTCGTGATCGAGCACGGCGAAGCGCAGGTCTTCCACGTCCATGCCGACGCCATAGCCCATCGCGAACAGCAGGATCACCGAACCCACCAGCGCCAGCGTGCCGCGCACCGGGTCGCGGCGCAGTTCCAGCGCCTCGCGCCACATGTAGGTCAGGGCGCGGCGCAGGCTGAAGCGGGGGCGGCGGGCCGGGGCTGGCTCGGGCGCGGCCGGCGGGTGGTCCGGTGCCTGGGCCGGTGCCTGGGCCGGCGCGGCCTCGTCCGCCGGGCCGTCGCCGCTGGCCTGCTCCAGGTAGCCGATGAAGGCCGCCTCCAACGAGGCCGCGCAGCTGTCGCGCACCAGTGCCGCCGGCGTATCGCTGACCAGCACCCGTCCCGCATGCATCAGCGAGATGCGGTCGCAGCGCTCGGCCTCATTCATGAAGTGGGTGGAGATAAAGATGGTCACGCGGTCGCGCCGCGACAGCTCGATCAGCAGCCGCCAGAAGCCGTCGCGCGCCACGGGGTCGACGCCGGAGGTCGGCTCGTCAAGGATCAGCAGCTCGGGCTTGTGCACCATCGCCACCGCCAGCGACAGCCGCTGGCGCATGCCCAGCGGCAGGTTGGCGGGCAGGGTGTCGAGCACATCTTCCAGGCCGAAGCGGGCCACCATCTCGTCCACGCGCCGCGGAATCTCGCCGGCCGGCACCGCGAACAGCCGCGCGTGCAGCTCCAGGTTCTGCCGTACGGTCAGTTCGTCGTACAGCGAGAATGCCTGCGACATATAGCCCACGCGCTTGCGCGTATCGATGTCGTCCGGGTCGATCTCGCGGCCGAACAGCCAGGCCTTGCCTTCGCTGGCCGGCAACAGGCCGGTCAGCATCTTCATGGTGGTGGATTTGCCGCAGCCGTTGGAACCGAGGAAGCCGAAGATCTCGCCGCGGCGGATGCGGAAGCTGACGTGATCGACCGCGACGAAGTCGCCGAAGCGCATGGTGAGGTCCTGCGCTTCGATGGCGACCGCGGCGTTCTCATCGGCGACCACCGGCGTGATCGATACCGGGCGGTGTCCACGCCGCCGCGCTTCCGGCAGCAGGGCGATGAAGGCGGCCTCGAGCGAGTCGGTGCCGGTGCGCGCCAGCAGTCCGGCGGGCGTGCCGGTGGCCAGGATCTTGCCGGCATCCATGGCCACCAGCCAGTCGAAGCGCTGCGCCTCGTCCATGTACGCCGTGGCCACGATCACGCTCATGCCGGGACGGGTGCCGCGGATGCGCGCAATCAGGTCCCAGAATTGCGCCCGCGCAAGCGGGTCGACGCCGGTAGTCGGTTCATCGAGGATCAGCAGGTCGGGGTCATGGATCAGCGCGCAGCACAGGCCCAGCTTCTGCTTCATGCCGCCGGACAACTTGCCCGCGGGGCGCGCCAGGAACGGGTGCAGGCCGGTGCTGCGCGTCAGGTCGTCGATGCGGCGGCGGCGCTCGCCGGCGCCGTGGCCGAACAGGCGGGCGAAGAACTGCAGGTTTTCTTCCACCGACAGTGTCGGATAGAGGTTCTTGCCAAGCCCCTGCGGCATGTAGGCGATGCGCGGGCACACCGCGTCGCGGTGGCGCGGCGAACGCATGTCGCCACCGAACGCCTGCACCGCGCCCACCTGCACCGCGCGCGCGCCGGCCACCAGCGACAGCAGGCTGGACTTGCCCACGCCGTCGGGCCCGATCAGGCCGATCATGCGGCCCGCCGGCACTTCCAGGTCAATGCCATCCAGCGCCACGGTATCGCCGTACCGAAGGCTGACGCCAGCCAGGTGCGCGACCGCGGCGGGGGCAGGGAGGCCGGTTGCAGGCATGGTCACTGCGGCACCCTGACGCTGAGGTTGTCAGGCCACGGCGTGTTGGGATCGAGCTTGACCCACGCCACGCCCGGCACGCCGGTCTTGACCTGCTTCAGGTGCTTCTGGAGCAGGTCGCGGTCGATCTGCGCCTTGATGCGGAACATCAGTTTTTCGCGTTCGCTGGCGGTCTCGACGGTCTTGGGCGTGAACTGCGCGGTGCTGGCGACGAACGACACCCTGGCCGGGATCACATAGCCGGGCGCGGCGTCGAGAATGATGCGCGCTTCCGCGCCCAGTGGCACCCGCCCCGCGACCGTGGCCGGCAGGAAGAAGGTCATGTAGACGTCGGACAGGTCAACCAGGTTGAGCACTTTGCCGCCGGCGCCCAGCACTTCGCCGGGCTGGGCGATGCGGTACTGCACGCGCGCGTCGCGCGGCGAGGTCAGCTGGCTGTCGGCGATATCGGCCTGGATGCGCGCGACGGTAGCTTCGGCGGCCGTGATTGCCGAGCGCGCGCCGATCAGTTGGGCCTTGGCCGCTTCCACGGCGGCCTGTGCCGCGGCGACCTGGGCCTTCGCCGCGGCCAGCGCGGCCTGCGCGCTGCGCACGCGCGCACGGTCGTCGTCCAGTTCCTGGATCGACGAGGCGCCTTCGCGCGACAGCGTGCTAGAACGCGCCAGGCGCCGCTGCGCCGCGTCGAGTTCGCTTTCGCGCTGTGCCACCAATGCCTGCGCCGCGAGCTTGTCGCTCTGGCGCACCGCGACCTGCGCTTCGGCGCTGGTCGCGGTATTGATGGCCTGCTGCTGTTGCGCCCGCGCTTCGTCGCGCTGCGCTTCCAGTGTCTGGATCTGCATGCGCGCCAGCGGCGCCCCCGCGGAGACGAAATCGCCTTCGTTGACGAGGATGCTGTCGACGCGGCCGGCCAGCTTGGTGGCCACGTCGATCTGCGTGGCTTCGATGCGGCCATTGCCGCTGGCAAAGCCGGGACCGGGGCCGTTGTCGCGCATCGCGCGCCAGCCGTAGACGCCGGCGGCGATGGCCGCTGCGACGGCGAGCAAGGGGAGGAGTTTCTTGGCCTGGACCTTCATGAGGAGGGCGTCTCGGAAGAGGTTGGAACGGAAGCACCGGCTGCCGCCGGCCCGGCGAAGTCGGCTGCGCCGCCGCCGAGCGCGGTGTAGAGGGCGACACGGCTCGACAGCAGCGCGCGGCGCGTCTGCACCAGCAGTTGCTGCGCGGCGAGCAGGTCGCGCTGCGCATCGAGGACTTCGAGATAGGGCGTGGCGCCATTGTCGTAGCGCAGCTTGGCCAGCCGCGCGCGCTCGGCCTGCAGGTCCAGCGTGGCTTGCAGGTCAGTGACTTGCCGGGCCAGCTGGGCGCGCGCATTGAGCGCATCGGAGACATCGCGGAAGGCCGACTGGATCGCCTTCTCGTACTGCGCCACGGCCTGGTCGCGCCGTACTTCTGCGAGCTGCAGGTTGCTGCGGTTTCGGCCGCCGTCGAAGATCGGCAGTGAAAGCGTCGGGCCGAAGCTCCAGGCGCGGTTGGGGCCGGTGAAGAGGTTGTCCAGTTCGAGGCTGGCCGTGCCGATCGAGCCGGTCAGTGCGATGCGCGGAAAGAATGCCGCGCGGGCCGCGCCGATATTGGCGTTGGCCGCCGCGAGCTGGTACTCCGCGGCGACGATGTCGGGACGGTTGGCCAGCAGGTCGGAAGGCAGGCCGGGCCGCACGTCGCGCACAACGTGGTCGTCATCGAACCGGTGCCCCGCTGGCGGCAGATCCACTGGCGCGCCGACCAGCAATGCGAGCGCATTGGCCTGCGCGGTGCGTTCCTGCTCCAGCTGCGCGCCCAGCGTGCGCGCTTGCCGCCACAGTGCCTCGACCTGCGTCAGGTCGAACTTGGAGGTGGATCCCAGCTCGTAGCGCCGGCTGAAGATGCGCAGCGATTCGGCGCGCGTGGCGATGGTTTCATCGGTCAGCGCGATGCGCTCGTCGAGCTCGCGCAGCACCAGGTAGCTGTTGGCGACCTGGCCCACCAGGCTGGTCGCGGCGGCCTGGCGCGCGGCGTCGGTGGCCAGGTAGTTCTGCAGCGCGGCGTCCTTCAGGCTGCGCACGCGGCCCCAGAAATCGAGTTCCCATGCAGTCATGCCGAGCCCGACCTGGAAGTCGTTCGCCGTTATCGGCTTGCCGGCCAGGCTGAAGTCGCGCGGGGTGCGCGAGCGCGTGGCGGCGGCGTCGAGGCCGATCGTCGGAAACTGGTCGGCGCGGCGGATGCCGTAGAGCGCCTGCGCTTCCTCCACGCGCAGCACGGCGGCGCGCAGGTCGCGGCTGTTATCCAGCGCCTGCTCGATCAGCGCTTGCAGTGTGGGATCGGTGAAGTACTCGCGCCAGCCGGTGGCGGCGCTGGCAGTGGCCTGGGTGTCGATCCTGCCGGCCTGCGCAAAAGTGGCCGGCACGGGTGCGGCGGGCCGCTCCAGCGGAGGTGCCATCGAGACGCATCCGGCCAGCGCGACGGCGGCAAGAGCAAGGAGGGGAGAGGCCGGATGCCGGCGGCGCCAGGGCGCTGAGTGGAGAGGTGAACGCAGGGGAGTGCCCATTACTCCGTCCTGCGGCGTTCCGCAAGTCGTTGGCTGCGGACCGGCACCGGCCGGCGTGCGCCGCGGCGGCGACGGATCACAGCGACCAGCGTAAGGCTGCCGAGCGCGGCGGGCGCCAGCGCATACGCCGTCAGGTCACCCAGCAGCGGCACAAGTTCCATGGTGGTCATTGTCTTTTCCCTGCAATTGCGTACAGGGAACACTGTAATCGACCAGGACGCGCCGGGAGCTTAATCGAAATCAACTACCGACCGGCCAGTCGGTAGTTACCCGCTGGTTTGGCGCAAACCGGCGGTGTAGAGTCGAAAGCGATGTCTGCCATGGCGCTTCTCCTGCACCCGGCCGCGGCCGGACTGCTTGGAAGCGGTTGCCCCCGGCATGGCCAGGCCAAATCCATTGCATCAAGGTTGCCGCCATGCCGAACCCGCTCCCTCAAGATCCTGCCGCCGCTACGCGAGCGGCGCGTCAGCGCCTGCCCGCCGACGTGCGCAACCGCCAGATCCTCGACGCCGCGCTGGCGGTGTTTTCCGAGCGCGGCTTCGAGGCAGCACGGATGGACGACATCGCCGCCTGCGCAGGTCTCTCCAAAGGTGGCCTTTACGCCCACTTCCGCAGCAAGGACAAAATCTTCGAAGCGTTGTTGCGTCGCGCGCTCAGCCCGTCAGACCTCGACCTTGCCGCGCTGTGGGCCGCATCGCCCGACATGCGCCACTTTGCCCAGGCTTTCGTCAACCGCATCTACGACGACCTGATGCGGCCGGAGGCATTGGCGGTGCAACGCCTGCTGGTGGCGGAAGGTACGCGCATTCCGCACCTGACCGCGCAATGGCAGCACGATACGGTCGAGGCACTGGTGGCACAGCTTGGGCGCGTGCTGGCGCGTGGCGTGGCGGAGGGAAGCTGCCGCGCAGGTGTCGCCACGCGCCACCCGTGGCTGCTGCTGGCGCCGGTGGCCTACCAGGTGCTGTGGCAGCTGGTGTTCGGCAAGGCCGATGCCGCCACGCTGCGATTGCGGCGGCGAGAGCATGTTGCCCTGGTGCGCGAACTGCTGGCCTAAGGCCGGCTGACGCGCGCGAGAATGGAAAATCTGCCAAAAAAAAGGCGCCATCACTGGCGCCCCTGTCGATTCCGGCGCTGCGGCCGGCAGTTCTGCCGTCAGGCGTCCGCGACGCTCGCGCCGACGATATTGAAACCGCCGTCGACGTAGGTGATCTCACCGGTCACGCCGCTGGCCAGGTCGGACAGCAGGAAGGCGGCCACGTTGCCGACTTCTTCGATGGTCACGTTGCGGCGCAGCGGGGCGGCCTGCTCGAAGTGGCCCAGCAGCTTGCCGAAATCCTTGATGCCCGAGGCGGCCAGCGTCTTGATCGGGCCGGCCGAGATGCCGTTGGCGCGGATGCCGCGCGGGCCGACCGACGACGCCAGGTAGCGCACGCTGGCTTCCAGCGCGGCCTTGGCCAGGCCCATGGTGTTGTAGTTGGGGACCACGCGCTCGGCGCCCAGGTAGGTCAGCGTCAGCAGCGAGGCCTTGTCCGACAGCAGCGGCAGCGCGGCCTTGGCCAGCGCCGGGAAGCTGTAGGCGGAAATGTCTTGGGCGATGCGGAAGCCTTCGCGCGACAGGCCCTCGAGGAAATCGCCGGCGATGGCTTCGCGCGGTGCGAAGCCGATCGAGTGCACCAGCCCGTCGAACTTCTCCCAGCGCTGGCCCAGCGCGGCGAAGGTCGCGGCGATCTGCTCGTCGCTGCCGACGTCGCACTCGAACACCATGTCCGTACCGAATTCCTTGGCAAACTCGCTGATCCGGTCCTTGAACCGTTCGCCGACATAGGTGAAGGCGAGTTCGGCGCCTTCGCGCTTGCACGCGGAGGCAATGCCATAGGCGATCGAGCGGTTCGAGAGCAAGCCCGTGATAAGGATCCGCTTACCTGCCAGAAATCCCATAAGTTCTCCAAGGTGGTGTATCAGGCACGCTTCCTGCGTCCGCCGTGCGGCCGTGCGCGTGCCCTGGATGTTCTGCGGCCGTTTTATTGCGCCGCGCAGAGGGAATGTCCGGATGGC
Organism: Cupriavidus phytohabitans; assembly: GCF_000426345.1. Lineage (GTDB taxonomy): Bacteria > Pseudomonadota > Gammaproteobacteria > Burkholderiales > Burkholderiaceae > Cupriavidus. Next base: position 168,704 of record NZ_AUFE01000010.1, read on the forward strand.
TGGCGCCACCCCGGACGCATGTAAAATTGTCTCATACTTGGCCCGGCCGCAGAACGCCGGGACCCCAGAGGTCATAGTGGAGGAATCCAACGGGATGCCTATTCAAGCACGTTGGCCGCTTCAGGCGGCATGGCAGTGCTTCCGGCGGGATGCGGTACTGCGGTTCGGGCTGGCGGCCATGCTGGCGGCGGGGGTTACCCTGGTCCCTACCCCGGCCATGGCGGCGCATGGGTTCGCGTTGCACGGGGACCTGAAGTATGCGGAGAGCTTCCCGCATTTCGACTATGTCAACCCCAACGCGCCGGCTGGCGGCACGCTCACGCTCGCCAATCCGGACCGGCGCACCAGCTTCGACAAGTTCAACCCGTTCACGCTGAAGGGCACCTCCGCGCCCGGGCTCAATGCGCTGATGTTCGAGTCGCTGCTGGTCAGCAGCGCCGACGAGACCGCCAGTGCCTACGGCCTGCTGGCCGAGGACGTCACGGTCGCGCCGGACGAGCTGTCGGTCACGTTCCGCATCCGCCCGCAGGCGCGCTTCGCCAACGGCGACCCGGTGCTCGCATCGGATGTCAAACATTCTTATGACATGCTGATGAGCAAGGCGTCGAGCCCCGGCTACCGCAGCATGTGCACCGACGTGAAGGCGGTGGTGGTGACCGGCGAGCGCACGCTGCGCTACGACTTCAAGCAGCGCAACCGCGAACTGCCGCTGATCGTCGGCGCGCTGCCGGTGTTTTCGAAGAAGTGGACCGCCAAGGTGCCGTTCGAGAAGCTGACCTTCGAGCCGCCCATCACCAGCGGCCCCTACCTGATCGAGCGCTACGACGCCGGCCGCGGCATCATCTTCAAGCGCGATCCCAACTACTGGGGCAAGGACCTGGCGGTGCGCCGCGGCACCTTCAATTTCGCGCGCGTGGTCTACCGCCTGTACAAGGACGAGACCGCCAAGCTGGAGGCCTACAAGGCCGGCGAGTTCGATGCCATCGTCGAGTACCGCGCCAAGAACTGGGCCAAGAGCTACCAGGGCACGCGCTTCCGCAACGGCGAGCTGATCAAGACCGAATTCCCGCACCGCAATGGCGCCGGCATGCAGGGCTTCGTGATGAACATGCGCAAGCCGGTATTCCAGGACGTGCGCGTGCGCCAGGCGCTGATCCTGGCGTTGGATTTTGAATGGCTGAACCGGCAACTGTTCTACGGCGCCTACAAGCGGCTGGACAGCTGGTTCTCCAACAGCGAGCTGGCCGCCAGCGCCACCTTCGACGGCCGGCCCGGCCCCGGCGAGATGGCGCTGCTGGAGCCGCTGCGCGCCGAACTGCCGCCCGAGGTTTTCGGCCCCGACGTGGTACAGCCCAGCACCGCTCCGCCCCGGTCGCTGCGCGACAACCTGCGCCTGGCCCGGCGCCTGCTGGCACAGGCCGGCTGGACCTACACCGACGGCGCGTTGCGCAATGCCAAGGGCGACCCGTTGGTATTCGAGTTCCTGGACGATGGCGGTGCCATGAGCCGGGTCATCACCACCTATGTGCGCAACCTGGAGAAGCTCGGCATCCAGGTGCACCAGCGCACCACCGACTTTGCGCTGTACCAGAAGCGGCTGGAAGACTTCGATTTCGACATGGTGTCGATCCGCTTCCCCGATTCGCAGAGCCCGGGCAACGAACTGCGCGACCGTTTTGCCAGCGAAGCCGCGACTACGCCCGGCTCGGACAACCTGTTCGGGCTGAAGTCGCCGGTCGTCGACAAGCTGGTCGACAACCTGCTGCATGCCCATACCCGCCAGGAACTGATCACCGCCGGGCGCGCGCTCGACCGGGTGCTGATGCACGGCTACTACATCGTGCCCAACTGGTACAGTGCGTCACACCGTGTGTCGTACCGCAAGGAGCTGGCGTATCCGGAGCGGCTGCCCTATTTCTATACGGCCGAAGGCTGGATCCTGAGCCAGTGGTGGCGCAAGGACGTCCAGCCGCAAGCGCGCTGACGCGTTCAGTGCAGATTAGCTAAAGGAACAAGGACCGGCCGATGCTTGCCTACCTGCTCAAGCGCATCCTGCTGATGATCCCGACGCTGATCGGCGTCATCACGCTGACCTTTGTTGTCATCCAGTTCGTCCCGGGCGGCCCGGTCGAGCAGATGATGATGGAGTTGAAAGGGCGGGGCGGCGCCGGCGAAGCCAGCGGCGGCGGCGCCGAATACCGCGGGCGCCGCGGCGTCGACCCGGAGAAGATCAAGGAGATCCAGGCCCTGTACGGCTTCGACAAGCCGCCGCTGGAGCGTTACTTCCTGATGCTCAAGCGCTTTGCCCAGTTCGACCTGGGCCAGAGCTATTTCCAGCACCGCAGCGTGTGGGAGCTGGTCAAGTCCAAGCTGCCGGTGTCGATCAGCCTGGGTTTGTGGACGTTCTTCCTGACCTACCTGATATCGGTGCCGCTCGGCATCTCCAAGGCGATCCGGGCGGGCAGCCGCTTTGACGTGGTCACCAGCATCGTCGTGCTGGTCGGCTATGCGATTCCCGGCTTCGTGCTCGGCGTGCTGCTGCTGGTGCTGTTCGGCGGCGGCACCTTCGTGCAGTGGTTCCCGCTGCGCGGGCTTACCTCGGACAACTGGGAACAGCTGTCGCTGATGGGCAAGGTGATGGACTACCTGTGGCACCTGGTCCTGCCGATCACCGCCTCGGTGGTGGGCAGCTTCGCCGTGGTGACCATGCTGACCAAGAACGCCTTCCTTGAGGAAATCCGCAAGCAGTACGTGCTGACCGCGCGCGCCAAGGGCCTGGGCGAGCGCCGCGTGCTGTGGAAGCATGTGTTCCGCAACGCGCTGATCCCGCTGGTGACCGGCTTCCCGGCCGCCTTTATCGGCGCTTTCTTCACCGGCTCGCTGCTGATCGAGACGCTGTTCTCGCTCGACGGGCTTGGCCTGCTGTCATATGAGGCCGTGCTGCGGCGCGACTACCCGGTGGTGCTCGGCACGCTCTACCTGTTCACGCTGATCGGGCTGGTCACGCGCCTGATTTCCGACGTCTGCTACGTGCTGGTCGATCCCCGCATCCATTTCGAGGGCCTGCACCGATGAAACCCAACGGCCTGCCGCACTCGCCCTCGCCGCGCCAGCGCGCCTGGCAGCGCTTCCGGCGCAACCGCCGCGGCTACTGGAGCCTGGTGATCTTCGTCGCCATCTTCGTGCTGAGCCTTGGCGCGGAGATGCTGTCGAGCAATCGCCCGCTGGTGGTGCGCTACAAGGGCGACTACTACTTCCCGATCGTCAAGACCTATCCGGAGACGACCTTCGGCGGCGACTTCCCGACGCCGGCCGATTATCTCGATCCGTTTATCCGCGACCGCATCACCTCTGACGACAACTTTGCGGTCTTCCCGCTGAACCGGTATTCGTATGACTCGCTGAACTACTTCGCCAAGGAGCCCAACCCGGCGCCGCCCTCGGCGGAGAACTGGCTCGGCACCGACGACCGCGGCCGCGACATCCTGGCGCGGCTGCTGTACGGCTTCCGCGTGTCGGTGCTGTTCAGCCTGGCGCTGACCGTGATCGGCGTGGTGATCGGCACGCTGACCGGGGCGCTGATGGGCTTCTTCGGCGGCCGCTTCGACCTGTTCTCGCAGCGTGCCATCGAGATCTGGAGTTCGATGCCCGAGCTGTACCTGCTGATCATCTTCGCCTCGATCTTCGAGCCCAGCCTGGCGCTGCTGATCATCCTGCTGTCGCTGTTCGGCTGGATGGGGCTGTCCGACTACGTGCGCGCCGAGTTCTACCGCAACCGCTCGCTGGACTACGTCAAGGCGGCGCGGGCGCTGGGCTTGTCCAATGGGCAGATCATGTGGCGCCATATCCTGCCCAACAGCCTGACCCCGGTGATCACGTTCCTGCCGTTCCGCATGAGCGCGGCGATCCTGGCGCTGACCAGCCTGGACTTCCTTGGCCTGGGCGTGCCGCCGACCACGCCCAGCCTGGGCGAATTGCTGGCGCAAGGCAAGGGCAACCTCGATGCCTGGTGGATTTCGCTGTCGACCTTTACCGTGCTGGTGGTGACGCTGATGCTGCTGACCTTTATGGGCGATGCGCTGCGCGATGCCTTCGACACCCGCCTGGGCCTGGCCGCGCTGCGCGGTCGGGTCGAACCCAAGGTTCCCGCCGGCGCGCCGGCGGCGCCGGCGCCGGGAGTCACGTCATGAGCGCAGTGTCGCCGCTGCTGCAGGCCGCGACCGGCCTCGCGCCCGCCGTCGTTCCGGCCCCGGGCTCCACGCTGATGTGCGTCGACAAGCTGTCCGTCACCTTCGGCCATGGCGAACATGCCACCCGCGCGGTGCGCGAGGTCAGCTTCGACCTGCGCGCCGGCGAGCGCTACGCGCTGGTCGGCGAATCCGGCTCGGGCAAGACTGTGACCGCGTTGGCCATGCTGCGCCTGGTGGAAGATGCCTACTACGACGGCGCGATCCGCTTTGAAGGCAAGAACCTGCTTGAAGTTTCCGACCGCGAGATGCGGGCAATCCGCGGCGCCGAGATCGCAATGATCTTCCAGGAACCGATGACGGCGCTGAACCCGCTGTACACCATCGGCAACCAGATCGTCGAAACGCTGGCGCTGCACGAAGGCCTGGACCGCCGCGCCGCGCGCGAGCGTGCCATCGCGCTGCTGGAGCGCACAGGCATCAGCGACGCCGCCCACCGTTTCGACAGCTTCCCGCACCAGCTGTCCGGCGGCCAGCGCCAGCGCGCCATGATCGCCATGGCGCTGGCGTGCCGGCCCAAGCTGTTGCTGGCCGACGAGCCCACCACGGCGCTGGACGTGACCATCCGCGCCCAGATCATGGACCTGCTGCGCGACCTGCAGGCCGAATTCGGCATGGCGGTGATGCTGATCACCCACGACCTGAACCTGGTGCGCTCCTTTGCCCAGCGCGTGGGCGTGATGGAGAAGGGTGTGCTGGTCGAGACCGGCGAGACCGCCCAGGTATTCGCCGCGCCCCAGCACCCGTATACGCGCAAGCTGATCGACAGCCGCCCGAAGCGCGAGGTGCTGCCGCTGGTGCCGCTGGCGCCGGTGCTGCTGGAGGCGCGCAACCTGAGCGTCAACTACGCGCGCAAGCGCCGCGGCCTGGCCGGCTGGTTCGGCAAGGACCAGTTCGCGGCGGTCAAGGATGTCGATTTCCAGCTGCGCGAGGGCGAGACCATCGGCATCGTCGGCGAATCCGGCTCGGGCAAGACCACGCTGGCGCATACCGTGCTGGCGCTGCAACGCAAGGGCGCCGGCACTATCCATTTCCTTGGGCGCAGCTTTGACGACGCCACGCGCAAGGATCGCTGCCAGCTGCGCTCGCGCATGCAGGTGGTGTTCCAGGACCCGTTCGGTTCGCTGTCGCCGCGCATGACCATCGAGCAGATCGTCGGCGAGGGGTTGGCGCTGCACCAGCCCGGCTTGTCGCGCGAGGCCACGCGCGAGCGCGTGATCGACGCCCTGCGTGAAGTCGGGCTCGACCGCACCGCGCTGGGGCGCTATCCGCACGAGTTCTCCGGCGGGCAGCGCCAGCGCATCGCGATTGCGCGGGTACTGATCCTCAAGCCCCAGGTGCTGGTGCTGGACGAACCGACCTCGGCACTGGACGTCTCGATCCAGCAGCAGGTGCTGGCGCTGCTGTCCCAGCTGCAGCACAAGTACAACCTCAGTTACCTCTTTATCAGCCACGATCTGGCGGTGATCCGCGCCATGGCCCACCGGGTGATCGTGATGAAGGCAGGGGAGGTGGTCGAAACCGGGGAAACCGAGGCGGTGCTCGGTGCGCCGCAGCATCCATATACCCGCAAGCTGATGGCCGCGGCGCAGGTTGGCGCGGCCTGACCGGCGCGCCTGGCAGCATCGCTTTTCACGCCGCCGGACTGGCGGCGTTTTGATATGCGCAATCCGATAAACAGGATGCAAAATTCGGCCTATATCGTTGATTCACAAGTCAAATCCGGCGAATTTGTAACGAACTTTGACATGTGAATGACAACCCTTTACCATCCCGCGAGTACTACTTTTGGGGGTGGTGTCTCCGGCGCATTGAATCGTGCACTGCACGTTGACGGTGCCATTGCCGGGCGGAGCGTGACGCAATAGCGTCCTTTCTGCCTGGCGCGGATGTTGCGTTATGTCCTCCCCGTAGTGCCGGCGTGGTGCACACGCCGTACGCAGATACCCAGCAGCCCCGGACTTTGTGCCGGGGCTTGCTTTGGAAACGATCAACGGGAGAACCAATGCAGCGATCGGTACTTCATTCCCTGGCGCGCGCCGCCGTCGGAATTGCCATTGCCTGCGGTGCGACTGTGTCGAATGGAGTGCTGGCGGACACGGTGTTCAAGGACACCGACGCCCGTATCGATGCCACGGCCCCGGCCGCGGACTCGCATGCGGAAGGCAAGCGTGGCTTGCTGTCGTCGGTGGTGAATTCCACCAGCAACGTTGCCAGCAAGGCTGGCGACCTGGTCATGAACGCGCTGGGCCTGATCGGCGTGCGTTACCGCTTCGGCGGCAACAGCCCCGAATCCGGCCTGGACTGCAGCGGCTTCGTTCGCTACGTGTTCCATGACACCTTCGGCTTCATGCTGCCGCGCCGCTCTGTCGAAATCAGCCGTGTCGGCACCAACGTGGCGACAAGCGACCTGCGTCCGGGCGACCTGGTGTTCTTCAACACCATGCGCCAGACCTTCTCGCACGTTGGCATCTATATCGGCGACAACAAGTTCGTGCATGCCCCGTCCACGGGCAGCAAGATCCGTGTCGACGACATGCGCGCCGCGTACTGGGTCACGCGCTACAACGGCGCGCGCCGTATCGAGGACGATGGCAATAGCCGCAGCGAAAGCCTCGGCGACATGGTCGAGACGCTCAAGCGCTACGACCCCAAGGCCGTACGCGCCACCATGTACGGCGGCTGAGCTTCACGGCGACGCTACCCATGAGAAAGGACTGCCGCGGCAGTCCTTTTTGTTTTGTGCGCCCAGCATGGGCGCACTCTTGTGGGTGCAAGTCCCACCGTAAGTTGATCACAGCGAACGAAGCGAAGCGCAACTGCGAAAGGGCGACCGATCGTGGGGAGGAAGCGTGGAGCGAAGCTGCGAGCCGAGGGACACGAACCGGATAGAAGGCGGTGCCGACCAGGACGAGCGGGCAAAAAGCCGCGAAGTTCTCGTGATCAAGGGGAGGCGGCGTAAATCCGGCGGCTGCGCAGCGAAGGAGTGCGTTCTTACCTGGGGAGATCTCGCCTCATGCCTGAAAGGGCAACGGCGTCGAGCCGGAGCGAGAAGTCAGCAGAGGTCGAAGTAGTTGGGGGTAG